>NZ_CP077086.1:0-1052500 GCF_014268695.2 Pseudomonas ogarae | reverse complement strand
CTACGCATTTCACCGCTACACAGGAAATTCCACCACCCTCTACCATACTCTAGCTTGTCAGTTTTGAATGCAGTTCCCAGGTTGAGCCCGGGGCTTTCACATCCAACTTAACAAACCACCTACGCGCGCTTTACGCCCAGTAATTCCGATTAACGCTTGCACCCTCTGTATTACCGCGGCTGCTGGCACAGAGTTAGCCGGTGCTTATTCTGTCGGTAACGTCAAAACACTAACGTATTAGGTTAATGCCCTTCCTCCCAACTTAAAGTGCTTTACAATCCGAAGACCTTCTTCACACACGCGGCATGGCTGGATCAGGCTTTCGCCCATTGTCCAATATTCCCCACTGCTGCCTCCCGTAGGAGTCTGGACCGTGTCTCAGTTCCAGTGTGACTGATCATCCTCTCAGACCAGTTACGGATCGTCGCCTTGGTGAGCCATTACCCCACCAACTAGCTAATCCGACCTAGGCTCATCTGATAGCGCAAGGCCCGAAGGTCCCTGCTTTCTCCCGTAGGACGTATGCGGTATTAGCGTCCGTTTCCGAGCGTTATCCCCCACTACCAGGCAGATTCCTAGGCATTACTCACCCGTCCGCCGCTCTCAAGAGGTGCAAGCACCTCTCTACCGCTCGACTTGCATGTGTTAGGCCTGCCGCCAGCGTTCAATCTGAGCCATGATCAAACTCTTCAGTTCAAACATCTTTGGGTTTTGAGAAAACCCTAAACTTGGCTCAGCAATCGTTGGTTACATCTTTGATTTCTCGCGGAGTAACTTGTGATGCTGATAATCTGTTGACTAGCAGTCTGACTCCACAAGCACCCACACGAATTGCTTGATTCAGTTGTTAAAGAGCGGTTGGCTGAGTCTTTCGTCTCAACCGAGGCGCGCATTCTACAGCGCCCCGTGTATCTGTCAAGCGGTTATTTTCAGAAGCTTTCAAAGTTTCGCTTCGGAAACATCAACAACTTCAACCACTTGCGCTTCCGATCTCTCGTTAGCGGGAGGCGAATTCTACAGCGTTACTCGCTGCTGTCAACACCTCTTTTTCACCGCTTTCGACCGAGAAGATCGAACCGCCGATAGAGCCAAACAACACCGCTCTACCTGCTCCTTCCGGGCTTCGATGCCCTGAAGCCCAACACCTTCGAAACTTACTTAACTCATTGAATCTCAAGGAGTTTTCCGTTTCGACTGCGCCGGAAGTGGGGCGAATTATAGACTTCCAGAATCTGCCGTCAATACCTTTCTTCACAATTCTGTCACATCAGTCAAAAAGCCCCGTAAACACAGAGGCCGGCGCCCAAGGGCGCCGGCCTCTTCACTTACCGGTTACAAGCTGGGAAACGCAAACTGCGAAGCCTCATGGCTGGCCCGCTGCGGCCAGCGCTGGGTAATGGCCTTGCGACGGGTATAGAAACGCACGCCGTCCGGGCCGTAGGCGTGCAGGTCACCGAACAGCGAACGCTTCCAACCACCAAAGCTGTGATAGGCAACCGGCACCGGCAATGGAACGTTGACGCCCACCATGCCGACTTCGATCTCATCGCAGAACAACCGCGCCGCCTCACCATCGCGAGTAAAGATGCAGGTGCCATTGCCATACTCGTGATCGTTGATCAACTGCATCGCCTCTTCCAGGCTATTGACCCTGACGATGCACAGTACCGGCCCGAAGATCTCTTCCTTATAGATACGCATCTCAGGTGTCACGCGATCAAACAGGCAGCCACCCAGGAAGAAACCCTCCTCATGCCCGGTCACACTCAAGCCGCGACCATCAACCACCAGCGAAGCGCCCGCCGCCACACCCTCTTCTATATAGCCGCTGACCTTATCCCGATGCTGACCGGTCACCAACGGCCCCATGTCCAGCCCACAGGAGGTACCTGCGCCAATCTTCAGCGCCTTGATCTGCGGCACCAGCTTGGAGACCAATGCATCCGCCACCTGGTCGCCGACACACACCGCCACCGAAATCGCCATGCAGCGTTCACCGCACGAACCGTACGCCGCGCCCATCAGTGCGCTGACGGCATTGTCCAGGTCCGCATCCGGCATCAGCACCGCATGGTTCTTCGCCCCACCCAGCGCCTGGACGCGTTTGCCGCGTCGGGTGCCCTCGGCATAAATGTATTCGGCAATCGGCGTCGAACCGACAAAACTCAGCGCCTTCACTTCCGGCGCTTCGATCAGCGCGTCCACTGCAGCTTTGTCGCCGTGTACCACGCTCAATACGCCCTTGGGCAAACCGGCTTCCAACAGCAACTGGGCGATCAGCAGCGTCGAACTCGGGTCACGCTCGGACGGCTTGAGAATAAAGCAGTTACCGCAGACGATCGCCAGCGGATACATCCATAGCGGCACCATCGCCGGAAAGTTGAACGGCGTGATACCCGCCACCACGCCCAGAGGCTGGAAGTCTGACCAGGCGTCGATGTTCGGTCCTACGTTACGGCTGTATTCGCCTTTCAGGATTTCTGGTGCTGCACAGGCGAACTCGACGTTTTCGATGCCGCGCTTGAGCTCACCGGCCGCGTCTTCCAAGGTCTTGCCGTGTTCTTCACTGATCAACTGCGCGATGCGCGACTCGTTCTGCTCCAGCAATTGCTTGAAACGAAACATCACCTGCGCGCGCTTGGCCGCCGGTGTATTGCGCCAGGCCGGGAAAGCCGCCTTGGCGGCGTCGATGGCCTGCTGGATGGTCGCGCGATCAGCCAACGGCACTTTATGGATGACCTGGCCAGTGGACGGGTTGAACACATCGGCGGTGCGAGCGCTGTCGCTCAGTAGTTCGCCATTGATCAAATGCGGGATGAGGCTCATGGGGACTCCAAAATTTTCCACAGGCGCCCGTGACCGGACGCCCGTTATCGAAAGCTATATAGAAGGACGTATCAGTCGAGCTTGTTCAGCACTTCACCGACCGCATCGAACAGGCGATCCAGATCCTGCGGCTTGCTGTTGAACGTCGGCCCGAACTGCAGCGTGTCGCCGCCGAACCGCACATAGAACCCGGCTTTCCACAACGCCATGCCGGCCTCGAACGGACGCACGATGGCATCGCCGTCGCGCCCGGCGATCTGGATCGCGCCGGCCAGGCCATAGTTGCGAATGTCGATGACGTTCTTCGCGCCCTTCAAGCCGTGCAATGCATTCTCGAAATGCGGGGCGATCTCGGCCACGCTCTGTACCAGATTTTCCTTCTGCAGCAGGTCCAGCGCCGCCAGGCCAGCCGCGCAGGCCACCGGGTGTGCCGAATAGGTATAACCGTGGGGAAATTCCACCGCGTACTCAGGTGTCGGCTGGTTCATGAAAGTCTGGTAGATCTCGGAGCTGGCAATCACCGCCCCCATGGGAATCGCACCATTGGTGACTTGCTTGGCGATGCACATCAGGTCCGGGGTCACGCCGAAGCTGTCGGCACCGAACATCGAACCGGTGCGACCGAAACCAGTGATCACCTCGTCGAACACCAGGAGAATGCTGTGCTGGTCGCAGATTTCCCGCAGGCGCTTGAGGTAACCCTCAGGCGGCACCAGCACGCCGGCCGAACCCGCCATCGGTTCGACGAACACTGCGGCGATGTTGGACGCATCGTGCAGTTCGATCAGCTTCAGCAGTTCATCGGCCAAGGCGATGCCACCCTCTTTCGGCATGCCACGGGAATAGGCATTGCTGGCCAGCAAGGTGTGAGGCAAATGGTCGACGTCCATCATGGCTTGGCCGAACAGTTTGCGGTTGCCGTTGACACCGCCGAGGCTGGTGCCGGCGATGTTCACGCCGTGATAGCCACGGGCACGACCAATCATCTTGGTCTTGGTCGCCTGGCCCTTGAGACGCCAGTAGGCGCGGACCATCTTCACCGCGGTATCGGCGCACTCGGAGCCGGAGTCGGTAAAGAACACATGATTGAGATTGCCCGGGGTCAGGCTGGTGATTTTTTCCGCCAGTTGGAACGACAGCGGATGGCCGTACTGGAACCCCGGCGAGTAATCGAGGGTGCCCAGTTGCTTGGCGACCGCTTCCTGGATTTCCTTGCGGGTGTGGCCGGCGCCACATGTCCACAGGCCCGACAGCGAGTCGTACACCTTGCGCCCCTTGTCATCCACCAGCCAACTGCCTTCGGCAGCGACGATCAGGCGCGGATCGCGCTGGAAATTGCGGTTGGCGGTGTAAGGCATCCAGTGGGCATCCAGCTTGAGCTGGCTGGCCAGGGAACCGACAGCGTGTTCGGGCATGTTCATCGACAAAACCTCGCAGATCATAAGCGACAGGGGATCGAAAGCGTTCTTGCAGCTAAGTTGCCACGGCGATAAAGTCGGTGAAATCCAACTTTTGTAACCTTCAGTCGGCGGATCACTAAACTATGAGCGTTCGTCGTCCCGATCCACTGGCCCAGGTCAGCGACTTTGATATTCGCCTGCTGCGCATTTTCCGCAGCGTAGTGGAATGTGGTGGATTTTCCGCCGCTGAAACCGTGCTTGGCATCGGCCGCTCGGCCATCAGCCAGCAGATGAGCGATCTCGAGCAACGTCTCGGCCTGCGTCTGTGCCAGCGTGGGCGCGCGGGCTTTTCCCTGACCGAGGAAGGTCGCGAGGTGTATCAATCGGCGTTGCAGCTATTGAGCGCACTGGAAAGCTTTCGCACCGAGGTCAACGGCTTGCACCAGCATTTGCGCGGTGAATTGACCATCGGCCTGACCGACAACCTGGTCACCCTGCCCCACATGCGCATCACCCACGCTTTGGCGCAATTGAAAGAACGCGGGCCGGACGTGCAGATCCAGATCCGCATGATCGCCCCCAACGAAGTCGAGCAAGGCGTGCTCGATGGGCGCCTGCATGTCGGCGTAGTTCCCCAGGCCAGTGCCCTGTCCGGGCTGGAATATCAACCACTGTACAGTGAACGATCGCTGCTGTACTGCGCGGTCGGGCATCCGCTGTTTTATGTCGATGACCAGCAACTTGAGGACGCTCGCCTCAACAGCCAGGACGCCATCGCGCCGACCTTCCGCCTGCCAGCCGAAATACAGGCCCATTACCAGGCGCTCAATTGCACCGCGAGCGCATCGGACCGCGAAGGCATGGCGTTCCTGATTCTCACCGGACGCTACATCGGTTACCTGCCCGATCATTACGCCAGCCTCTGGGTCCAGCAAGGTCGGTTGCGAGCCTTGAAACCAGCGGTACGGTTCTATGACCTGAGCCTGGCGTCGGTCACGCGCAAGGGCCGCCGGCCTCACTTGGTGCTGGAGAGTTTTCTCGAAAGCCTGGCGGCCACCCGCTAACTCCCACAGGGGGCAGGTGATCGCCATCAAGAAGCTTTTAGTGTGATGGCACTTGTCGGATTGATGCCGGTGCGCTATCAACGCAGTTGCTTGCCCACAGACCCAGCCCGGAAACGCCCATGACCTTTGAAGTCCCTGCCCACGGTGGCAAGCCCACCAGTCGCATTCGTCAAAAGAATGAAGAGACGATCCTCAAGGCTGCCGAAGATGAATTCGCCCGTCACGGGTTCAAAGGCACCAGCATGAATGCCATCGCCCTCAAGGCCGGGCTGCCCAAGGCAAATCTGCATTATTACTTCACCAATAAACTCGGCTTGTACGTGGCGGTGCTGAGCAACATCATCGAATTGTGGGACAGCACCTTCAATACCCTCACCGCCGAGGATGATCCGGCCGAAGCCTTGACCCGCTATATCCGCGCCAAAATGGAGTTCTCTCGTCGCCAACCCCAGGCGTCGCGATTGTTTGCCATGGAAGTGATCAGCGGTGGCGAATGCCTGACCGAATATTTCAACCAGGATTATCGCGCCTGGTTCAATGGCCGGGCGGCCGTATTCCAGGCCTGGATCGATGCCGGCAAGATGGACCCGATCGACCCGGTGCACCTGATTTTCCTGCTGTGGGGCAGCACCCAGCATTACGCCGACTTCGCCACCCAGATCTGTCGCGTGACCGGGCGCAGCAAGTTGACCAAGCAAGACATGGTCGAGGCTGGCGACAACCTGATCCGCATCATTCTCAAGGGCTGCGGCCTGACACCAGCGCTCTAAGATCGCCATGCCCTTTACCCTTGCCGGTTTTTGCGAATACCGCGAAGAAATTCGCAAAAGCCGTTTCATTACGTTCGCCGCGCCCATCACCAGGCCCGCCGACGCCCAGGCCTTTATCGAGCAGCACAGCGACCTGAATGCCACGCACAATTGCTGGGCCTGGAAACTCGGCGACCAATACCGCAGCAACGACGATGGCGAGCCGGGTGGCACCGCCGGGCGACCGATCCTGGCCGCGATCGAAGCACAGGCTTGCGATCAGGTCGCAGTGCTGGTGATCCGCTGGTACGGCGGGATTCAACTGGGCACGGGCGGGCTGGCCCGGGCTTATGGTGGTGGCGCGAACAAATGCCTGCAAAACGCCGAGAAAATCGAATTGATCAGCCGTGTGCCCCTGCACTGTAGCTGCGGGTTCGCCGAACTGCCCTTGGTGAAACTGCGCGTCGCCGAATGCGGTGGACTGGTCAATGAAGAACACTTTACGGCCAATGGCGTAGACCTGCAGTTGGCCGTGGGTGAAGCGCAGATCGAAACACTGCAAACGCAACTGGCCGACCTGAGCCGTGGACGGATTCGGTTAGGGCGTTGAGTTCAAAGGCTGCAACCTTTCAGGGCGCCCCGCAATCGTTCAACTTGCCCACATCCACTGTGCACCCGACTGTGGATAACCTGAGCACATCCCTCTGTAACCCTTCTGTCATGCGGGTTTTAGAGGGTTGCTCATTTTTCAACCAAAGTCTCGCCGAACCGACAAATCCATCCACAAAACAAGCGCTTGCGGCGGTTTATCACCTTTAGAAGAAAGCCACGCAATGCTTATGCCCGAGTTTCCGGCTTGCGCACAATAACTGTGGAGCAACCTGTGGATAACCCGTTCATGGCTCCTGCCACCCCAAGAAGGGCATGGCCCGCAGCCGCTTGCTCAATTTTTAACCACCCATTTCAGGGCAAACCGGTGCCTGCACCAAATCCTCGTGCGCCAAGCCGGTGCAGAATTTCCCTAGGACAGGCGTCCGGGCCACACGTAGAAGGCCTTGGCGGCGGGGCCAAGGCAATTTCCTGACCTGATGGCCAGGAAATTGCTTTATCCACAAGCATTCCTGTCCATCGGCCCGAACCTGTCATGTCCAACCCCGATTCCATCGCGCGCCTGCAATTGCGCAACATCAGCAAACGCTACCCCGGTTGCCTGGCCAATGACGCCATCGACCTGAGCATCCAACCCGGCGAGATCCACGCCCTGCTCGGGGAAAACGGTGCGGGGAAAAGTACCCTGATGAAAATTATCTACGGCGTCACCCCCGCCGATTCGGGTGAAGTGATCTGGCAGGGCCAGCGCGTCAACCTGCGCAACCCGGCCCAGGCCCGCAGCCTGGGAATCGGCATGGTGTTCCAGCATTTCTCTCTGTTCGAAACCCTCACCGTTGCGCAAAACATTGCCCTGGCAATGGGCGCGGCAGCCGGTACGCCGGCGCAGCTGGAACCTCGGATCCGCGAGGTTTCCCGGCGCTATGGCATGACGTTGGAACCGCAGCGGCTGGTCCACAGCCTGTCGATTGGCGAGCGGCAGCGGGTGGAAATCATTCGCTGCCTGATGCAGGACATTCGCCTGCTGATTCTCGACGAACCGACCTCGGTGCTCACGCCCGCGGAAGCCGAAGAATTGTTCGTGACCCTGCGCCGCCTGGCGAGCGAGGGCTGCAGCATCCTGTTTATCAGCCACAAGCTCGGGGAAGTCCGAGCGTTGTGCCACAGCGCCACGGTGCTGCGCGGCGGGCGGGTGTCGGGGCATTGCACCCCGGCGCACTGCTCGGACCGGGAGCTGGCGCAATTGATGGTTGGCGAAGCAGCCGGACTGATCACGGACTACCCCAAGGTCAGCGCTGACAAAGCCTTCCTGCAAATCAACAAGCTCTCATGGCACAACCCGGACCCGTTCGGCTGCTCGTTGCGGGAGATCGACCTGGAGGTGCGCCGCGGCGAAATCGTCGGCATCGCCGGGGTGGCGGGCAATGGTCAGGACGAATGGCTGGCGTTGCTCAGCGGAGAAACTCCGCTTGCCCGCCAGCAAGGCGAAACGATCCGATTCGACGGGCAACCCGTGGCTCATCTACGCCCCGACGCCCGTCGCCGGCTTGGGCTGGCATTTGTCCCCGCCGAACGCTTGGGCCATGGCGCCGTGCCGCAATTGAGCCTGGCGGATAACGCCTTGCTCAGCGCTTTCCAACAGGGCCTGGTCAGCCACGGACTGATTCGCCGCAGCAAGGTCGAACACCTGGCCGAGGAGATCATCCGTCGCTTTGGCGTGAAGACACCCGACACCAAAACCCCAGCGCGCAGCCTCTCGGGAGGCAACCTGCAGAAATTCATTCTCGGTCGGGAAATCCTCCAACAGCCGAAGCTGCTGGTGGCCGCTCACCCGACCTGGGGCGTGGACGTCGGCGCGGCGGCGACCATCCATCGCGCCCTGATTGCCCTGCGCGATGCAGGCGCGGCGATTCTGGTGATCTCCGAAGACCTCGATGAACTGTTCCAGATCAGCGACCGCCTCGGCGCCTTGTGCGGCGGGCGTCTGTCGGCCTTGAGACCCACCGTCGAGACCCGGCTCAGTGACGTCGGCGGCTGGATGGCCGGCCAGTTCGACGCCCCTCAACCCTCTGCCCCCGCGCCGGTTTAACGGAGTTCTACATGCTGCTTTCTCTCGAACCTCGCGGCCAGCAATCGCGCCTGATGCTCTGGTGCTCGCCGCTCTTGGCCGCCGTGTTGACCCTGGGCTGCGGCTCACTGCTGTTTATCGCCCTCGGGCACGACCCGCTGCAAACGCTGTACACCCTGTTGATCGCCCCGATCAGCGATCTGTACGGCGTGTCCGAGTGGCTGGTCAAGACCTTGCCGATCCTGCTGTGTGCCCTCGGCCTGGCAGTGGCCTATCAGGCACGAATCTGGAACATCGGCGCCGAAGGCCAACTGCTGCTGGGTGCCTTGGCCGGCAGTGCCTTGGCGGTGAACATCATCGGCCTGCAAAGTCGCTGGGCGCTGGTGTTGATCCTGCTCACCGGCACCTTGGCCGGAGCGGCGTGGGCCGGGCTCACGGCGTGGCTGCGCACGCGCTTCAACGCCAACGAGATCCTGACCAGCATCATGCTCAATTACATCGCCCTGAACCTGCTGCTGTTTTGCGTTCACGGGCCGTTGAAAGACCCGGCGGGTTTCAACTTCCCGGAGTCGGCGATGTTCGGCGAGGCCAGTCGCCTGCCGTTGCTGCTGGAGGATGGCCGGGTCCATGCCGGGTTGTATTTCGCCCTGTTGGCACTGGTGGCGGTGTGGGTCTTGTTGCAGAAAAGCTTCGTCGGCTTTCAGATCAAGGTGCTGGGCCTCGACGCTCGCGCCGCCGGTTTCGCCGGCTTTCGCCAGAAGCCGCTGGTGTGGCTGGCGTTGTTGATCAGCGGTGCGCTGGCCGGGCTGGCCGGCGTCTGCGAAGTGACCGGCCCGATCGGCCAACTGGTGCCGCAGGTGTCGCCGGGCTACGGCTATGCGGCGATTACCGTGGCCTTCCTGGGGCGCCTCAATCCCATCGGCATTCTGTTTGCCAGCCTGTTGATGGCCCTGCTGTACATCGGCGGTGAGAGCGCGCAGATGTCGTTGAACCTGCCCCAGGCAATCACCCAACTGTTCCAGGGGATGATGCTGTTTTTCCTGTTGGCCTGCGACGTACTGATTCTGTACCGGCCACGCCTCAACCTGCGCTGGGCCCGACGCACCCGAACCACCGCCGTACAGGCAGGAGCGCTGTGATGGATATCGACCTGTTGAGCAATATTTTCTACGCCATGATCCGCTGCGGCACGCCGTTGCTGCTGGTGGCCCTGGGTGAATTGGTCTGCGAAAAAAGCGGCGTCCTCAACCTGGGCCAGGAAGGCATGATGCTGTTCGGTGCGGTGATCGGTTTTATCGTCGCCTTCAACAGCGGCAACCTCTGGCTCGGCGTACTGCTGGCGATGGCTGCCGGCATGCTGTTGTCGGCATTGTTCGCGCTGGTGGCGTTGGTGTTCAACGCCAATCAGGTCGCCACCGGACTGGCGCTGACGATTTTCGGTGTGGGCCTGTCGAGTTTTGTCGGGGCGGCCTGGGTCGGCAAACCGCTGGCCGGCTTCGAGCCGCTGGCCATTCCCTACCTGAGCGACATCCCGTTGATCGGGCGGATGCTGTTTGCCCAGGATCTGCTGGTTTACCTGTCCTTTGCACTGTTTGCCCTGGTGGCGTGGACGATCATGAAAAGCCGCGCGGGATTGATCATCCAGGCCGTTGGGGAAAACCCCGATGCCGCCAGCGCCATGGGCCTGCCGGTGCTGCGGGTGCGAACCCTGGCGGTGTTGTTTGGCGGCGCCATGGCCGGGTTGGCCGGCGCCTATCTGTCGCTGGCCTACACGCCGATGTGGGCCGAGAACATGAGCGCCGGACGCGGCTGGATCGCCCTGGCGCTGGTGGTGTTCGCCAGTTGGCGGGTGTGGCGCCTGCTGCTCGGCGCCTACCTGTTCGGCCTCGCCAGCATCCTGCACCTGGTGGCCCAGGGGTTGGGCCTGGCGATTCCATCGAGTCTGCTGGCGATGCTGCCGTATGCCGCGACCATTGTGGTGCTGGTGCTGTTGTCCCGGGATGCCGTGCGTACCCGGCTGTATGCGCCGGTGTCCCTGGGGCAACCTTGGCAGGCGGGGCATTGATATAGACTGCGGCGCGCCTATCGCGGGCAAGCCTTGCTCCCACAGATTTTCCTGAGTCCCACAGACTTTCAGTGATCTGTGGGAGCTAGGCTTGCCCGCGATGAGTCCCGAACAGGCAATACCTGAACCAAGCCCCACACCACCTCGAAAAACAGGAAAACCCACAACACCGCACTGGCCCCATGAAGCAGCGCATACAGCATCCAGGCTGCAAACAAGAAACGCCCCACCGCGTCATAACGCCCATACAGTGCCTGCGGATCCCGAATCCGTAGCACTGACCACACGCAGACAATCGAGCCGAGCATATTCACCATCAGCACATGCGCCGGCGCAAACGGCGGCAGTTCTCCAGGCAGGTCAAATAGCTGAGTCAAGCTCATCAACACACCATGCAGCGCCGCAAAGCTCCACGGCGTGACCAGCGCGGCCGACACGATCAGGTCGTACCAGGCGCTGCCAAGCACCACCCGGCGGTATTGCATCGAAGTCCACATACACTTTGCTCCAGATAATTGGGGAGCAAAGAGGCTAAAGCCTGGGGTATGCTCCAAGGTCAAGCCCTCTGGAGTTCCACAATGCGCATCGGTGAATTAGCCCAGGCCTGCGCCGTCAGTCGAGACACGCTGCGCTTCTACGAACAGCGGGGCCTGATCGCGGCGTCGCGCAGCGCCAATGGTTATCGCGACTACCCCGCCGACATAGTGCAACTGGTGCTCTATATCAAGACCGCCCAGCGCCTGGGCTTTACCCTGGGCGAGATTGGCGCCAGCGTCGCCGCCCTGTGGAACGCCCCCGATCCGGACTGCGCCGTGACGCAATTGCTGCAAGACAAACTGAACCTGATCGAAACCCGCATCACCGAACTCGACGCGTTGCGTCACGAGCTGAAACAACGGCTCGGGCAACGCTGTCCATTAAATCCATGACCTTTTCCTTTCAAGGATGCCTCTCATGAATTCGGCAAGAAACGCATTGATCATCGGCGCCTCCCGGGGCCTGGGCCTTGGTCTGGTGAAGACGCTGCTCAGCGATGGCTGGAACGTCACCGCCACCGTGCGCAACCCGCAGAACGCAGAGGCTTTGAAGGCGCTGGGCCCGGTGCGGATCGAAAAACTCGACATGGACGACCAGCAAGCGGTCATCGCCCTGAGCCAACAGCTCAAGGGCGAGACCTTCGACCTGCTGTTCGTCAACGCTGGCGTCAAAGGCCCGGACAACCAGAACCCGGGCGGCGCGACGCTGGCGGAAGTCGGCCAGCTGTTCTTCACCAACGCCGTGGCGCCGATCAACCTGGCTCAACGCTTTGTCGGCCAGATCCGCGACGGCAGCGGCGTACTGGCGTTCATGAGTTCGGTGCTAGGCAGCGTGACCATGCCCGACGCGCCGGAGCTGGCGCTGTACAAGGCCAGCAAGGCGGCGCTCAACTCCATGACCAATAGCTTTGTCAGCCAATTGGGCGAGCAGACATTGACCGTGCTGTCGCTGCACCCGGGTTGGGTGAAGACCGACATGGGCGGCGAAGGCGCGGACATCGATGTCGAGACCAGCACTCGCGGGTTGATCGACCAAGTGAATGCGTTCGCCGGGAAGGGCGGGCATCACTTCGTCAACTACCGGGGCGAGACAATCCCTTGGTAACTCCGCTAATCCCCTGTGGGAGCGAGCTTGCTCGCGATAGCGGTAGGTCAGTCGACATCGATGTTGGATGTGAGGCTGCCATCGCGAGCAAGCTCGCTCCCACCAAGCCCTCTCCTACATAGGAACCTGAGTTGGGCACTGGAAATGTGTCCGGCAACCTGAGTAAACTCCCCTCCTCGCCCTACCCACCGGGCGACCCTGGATCAGCAGACAGGGCATCACTGAGCTGGCTAACCTGAACCCACTTTCAGAGGAGCCGGCCACCATGCCTGCGACCCGTACCTGGTTAAAAAATCCCCTCGCCATTTTCACGGCCAACGACCTCGATGCCCGTGGCGGCCTCGTCCTGCAGGACGGTGTGATCGTCGAACTGCTCAGCGCCGGCCAGCAACCCGCCCAGCCCTGTGACGACATCTTCGACGCGCGCGAGCATGTGATCCTGCCGGGGTTGATCAACACCCACCATCACTTCTACCAGACCCTGACCCGCGCCTGGGCGCCGGTGGTGAACCAGCCGCTGTTTCCCTGGCTGAAGACCCTCTACCCGGTGTGGGCGCGGCTGACCCCGGAAAAACTTGCCCTGGCCAGCAAAGTGGCCTTGGCCGAGTTGCTGCTGTCGGGCTGCACCACGGCGGCCGACCACCATTACCTGTTTCCCGAAGGCCTGGAAAATGCCATCGACGTGCAGGTGCAGAGTGTTCGTGAACTGGGCATGCGCGCGATGCTGACCCGCGGTTCCATGAGCCTGGGCGAAGCCGACGGTGGCTTGCCGCCGCAGCAGACCGTGCAGCAGGGCCAGGTGATTCTCGACGACAGCCAGCGCTTGATCGCCGAGTACCACGAGCGCGGCGACGGCGCGCAGATCCAGATTGCCCTGGCGCCCTGCTCACCGTTTTCGGTCACGCCGCAGATCATGAGCGCCAGCGCCGAACTGGCGGAAAAGCTCGACGTACGCCTGCACACGCACCTGGCTGAAACCCTCGATGAAGAAGCGTTTTGCCTGCAACGCTTTGGCCTGCGCACCGTGGACTACCTGGACAGCGTCGGCTGGCTTGGCCCGCGTACCTGGCTGGCCCATGGCATCCATTTCAACCCGGATGAAATCGCCCGTCTCGGCGCCGCCGGCACCGGCATCTGTCACTGCCCGAGTTCGAACATGCGCCTGGCCTCGGGCATTTGCCCGACCCTGGAGCTGACCGCCGCCGGTGCTCCCGTGGGCCTGGGGGTAGACGGTTCGGCGTCCAACGATGCCTCGAACATGATCCTCGAAACCCGCCAGGCGCTGTACATCCAGCGCCTGCGCTACGGCGCGCAAGCGATCACGCCGGAGCGCGTGCTGGGCTGGGCGACCCGGGGCTCAGCGCAACTGCTCGGGCGCAGCGATATCGGCGAACTGGCGGTGGGCAAACAGGCCGACCTGGCGCTGTTCAAGCTCGATGAGCTGCGCTTCTCCGGCAGCCACGATCCGATTTCCGCACTGCTGCTGTGCGGCGCGGACCGGGCGGATCGGGTGATGATCGGCGGACATTGGCGGGTGATCGACGGGCAGGTCGAGGGATTGGACTTGAAGGGCCTGATTGCCGATCACAGCCAGGCGGCGCGGGAATTGATCGCCGGCACCTGACCGGACGCCATCGCGGGCAAGCCTTGCTCCCACAGATTTTCATGAGTCCCACAGACTTGCAGTGATCTGTGGGAGCAAGGCTTGCCCGCGATGCTCTTCTAGAGACCCAGCAGGGACAACATGATGAATGTCGCAAACAACACAAAATGGGTCATGCCTTCGATGGCATTGGTTTCGCCATCGTTGAGGTTGATCGCGCTGACGATCAGAGTGATGAAGATCATCACCGTCTGCACCGGGGTCATTGCCATCTGGAACGGCTGGCCGGTGTAGAGGGCCATGGCTTCCATAATGGGCACAGTGAGGATCACGGTGGACAGCGAAGCCCCCAGTGCGATATTCACCACCGACTGCATGCGATTGGCGAGGGCGGCGCGCAGGGCGGTGAGGATTTCCGGTGCGGCGGAGATGGCGGCCACCAGGATCGCCGTGACCACCGGCGGTGCCCCCGAACCTTCCAACCCCAGGTCGAGAGCCTTGGACATGACTTCGGCCAGGGCGCCGATCACCACCACGCCAAACACCAGCGCGCCGATGGAAAGCGTCAGGCTGATGGGTTGCGGTTCGTTTTCCACCGGCTCTTTATTGCGGCGTTTTTCCGGGTAGCTGTAGCTGAAGAAGTAACTGTGGGGCCCGACCTGCATGCGCAGGAACAAGGTGTACAGCACGATCATCGCGCCGATGGTAAAGGCCGAATAGATTTTCCAGCTCTCGCGGGGAATGAACTCCGGCACCACCATCGATACCCCCATGGCGGTGAGAATCATCACGCTGTAAGTGCGCGCCGAATCGTCGTTGTAAGCCTGCTCGCCATGCTTGATCCCGCCCATCAGCGCCGCGAGCCCGAGGATGCCGTTGATGTCGAGCATCACCGCCGAGTAGATCGTGTCCCGCACCAACGTCGACGAAGCCTCGTTGCTCATCATGATCGCCAGGATCACCACCTCCACCAGTACCGCCGACAGCGTCAGGATCATGGTGCCGTAGGGATCACCGACCTTTTCCGCCAGCAGTTCGGCGTGATGGGCCACGCGCATGGACGCCGCGACGATGAAACCGATCAGGACCAGGCCGCCGGTCAACGCCACCACCTGCCCGCTGCCCAGCAGCCAGTGCTCCAGCGGATAGGCAATACACGCGGCGATCAGCGCCAGCAACAGCAGTTTTTCTTGCTTGAGCAAAGTGAGCATCGCGGGCCTGTCACCGTGGGCGGGGTCATGAGTTACTGACTATAGGGGGCGGTGAACGTTTCGTTCGGGGTGATGCACCAGGGGGTGGCGCTTGCAGGCAGGGTGCACCTTTATTGTTCTCAAAGGCCTCATCGCGGGCAAGCCTTGCTCCCACAGGTATTGCGTCGCACTTGTGAAGCAAGCTTGCCTTCCCATGAGGTTGGGCTGCCCATCTGTCGGGGCAGGCCGGATTTCACATGGTTTGGCCTTGCACTTGTGGGAGCAAGGCTTGCCCGCGATGGCTGCATCAAGGTGTTAACTATTTGTTGTCTTGTTGGTCAGCATTTTGCATTGATGCAGCACAGCCAACCTCACAACAAAATGGAGTTCGAGTTCATGCACAAACGCCCCTTGAAGAAGTTGCTTTGCGCCGTCGTCGCCGCCGTCGGCCTGGGCGCCGGCCTGAATGCCAGTGCCGCCGACCCGCTGAAGGTCGGCTTCGTCTACATCGGCCCGATCGGCGACCACGGCTGGACCTATCAGCATGAACAAGGGCGCAAGGAGCTGGCGGCGAAATTCGGCGAGCAGATCACCACCAACTACGTGGAAAACGTGCCGGAGGGTGCCGACGCCGAGCGGGTGATCCGCAACATGGCCAAGGACAAATACGACCTGATCTTCACCACCTCCTTCGGCTACATGAACCCGACGCTCAAGGTCGCCAAGCAATTTCCCAAGGTGATCTTCGAACACGCCACCGGCTACAAGCAGGACAAGAACCTGGGCACGTACCTGGCTCGCACTTACGAGGGTCGCTACGTCGGCGGCTTCCTCGCGGCCAAGATGACCAAGACCAAGAAGATCGGCTACGTCGCCTCCTTCCCGATCCCGGAAGTCATCCGCGACATCAACGCCATCCAACTGGCCCTGAACAAGTACAACCCCGGTACCGAAATCAAAGTGGTGTGGGTCAACTCCTGGTTCGACCCGGGCAAGGAAGCCGACGCCGCCAACGCGCTGATCGACCAGGGCGTGGACGTGGTGTTCCAGCACACCGACAGCCCGGCGCCAATCCAGGCTGCCGAGCGACGCGGCGTCTATGCGGTGGGCTACGCTTCGGACATGGCTCACTTCGGGCCCAAGGCGGTGCTGACGTCCATCGTCAATGACTGGGGCCCGCATTACATCCAGGCGACCCAGAGCGTGCTCGACCATAGCTGGAAATCCCAGGACTACTGGGGTGGCCTGAAGGAAGGCACGGTGAAACTGCCGATCAGCGACCTGGTGCCGGCAGCGGTCAAGGGCGAAGCCGAGCAGATCATCGCCGACATCGAGAGCGGCGCCTTCCATCCGTTCACCGGTCCGATCAAGGATCAGGCCGGCGTCGAGAAAATCCCCGCGGGCGTGAGCGCCACCAACGCGGAACTGGCGTCGATGAATTATTACGTGGAAGGCATGAAGGCTGAGATTCCGAAATAGCCCTCAGCCCAAAAACCAACCCAAAACCCATTGTGGGAGCGAGCTTGCTCGCGATAGCGGTCCGGCATATACACCGTCATCGCGAGCAAGCTCGCTCCCACATGGGGTGCCTATTTCAAGTCAGGAAAGCAGTATGAACAGCCTTCCCATCATCGACATCAGCCCGCTCTACGGCGATGAAGCCGGCGCCTGGCAAACCGTCGCCGAACAGATCGATCGCGCCTGCCGCCAATGGGGCTTTTTCTACATCAAGGGCCATCCCATCACTCCGGCGCGCATCGCCGAGGTACTGGGCAGTGCCCAACGCTTCTTTGGCCTGCCCGTCGAAGAAAAACTCAAGATCGACATCACCCAGACCCGCCACCACCGTGGCTATGGCGCCGTCGCCACCGAACAACTGGACCCGACCAAGCCCAGCGACCTGAAGGAAACCTTCGACATGGGCCTGCACCTGCCGGCCGATCACCCGGAAGTGCTGGCGGAAAAACCCCTGCGTGGCCCGAACCGCCACCCCGACCTGATTGGCTGGGAAGCCTTGATGGAGCAGCATTACCGCGACATGCAGGCGCTTGCGCAAACCCTGCTGCGAGCCATGACCCTGGCCCTGGGTATCGAGCGGGACTTTTTCGACACGCGCTTCAACGAACCGGTCAGCGTGCTGCGCCTGATCCACTACCCGCCCCGCGACACCGCCAGTAGCGCCGAGCAGCAAGGTGCCGGCGCCCATACCGATTATGGTTGCATCACCCTGCTCTATCAGGACGCCGCCGGCGGCCTGCAAGTGCGCAACGTCAACGGCCAGTGGATCGACGCGCCGCCCATCGACGGCACCTTCGTGGTCAACCTCGGTGACATGATGGCGCGCTGGAGCAACGACCGTTACCTGTCCACGCCGCATCGGGTGATCAGCCCACTGGGGGTGGACCGGTACTCGATGCCGTTCTTTGCCGAGCCGCACCCCGACACGCTGATCCAATGCCTGCCCGGTTGCCAGGATGACGCCCACCCGCCGAAGTACCCAACGACTACCTGCGCCGAATTCCTGTTGTCGCGCTTCGCCGACACCTATGCTTACCGGCGAGAGCCGCTCGCCGTGTAGTGGATCAGCCGGTCAGGTTTTACCCGACAGGGCGGCCAGCGCCTGTAGAATGCCCGCCATCGATTCGCTGATGAGAAAAGACCATGTACGACTGGCTGAACGCCCTGCCCAAGGCTGAACTGCACCTGCACCTGGAAGGCTCGCTGGAGCCCGAGTTGCTGTTCGCCCTGGCCGAACGCAACAAGATCGCCCTGCCGTGGAGCGACGTCGATACCCTGCGCAAGGCCTATGCCTTCAACAACCTGCAGGAATTCCTCGACCTGTATTACCAGGGCGCCGATGTGCTGCGCACCTCCCAGGATTTCTACGACCTGACCTGGGCCTACCTGTTGCGTTGCAAGGCGCAGAACGTGATCCACACCGAACCGTTCTTCGACCCGCAGACCCACACCGACCGTGGTATCCCGTTCGAAGTGGTGCTCAACGGCATCGCCGCCGCCCTCAAGGACGGTGAGCAGCAACTGGGCATCACCAGCGGCCTGATCCTGAGTTTCCTGCGCCACCTGAGCGAAGAACAAGCCGAGAAGACCCTCGACCAGGCGCTGCCATTCCGCGAGGCCTTCGTGGCCGTGGGCCTGGACAGCTCGGAAATGGGCCATCCACCGAGCAAGTTCCAGCGCGTATTCGACCGCGCACGCAACGAAGGCTTCCTGACCGTCGCCCACGCTGGTGAAGAAGGCCCGCCCGAGTACATCTGGGAAGCCCTGGACCTGCTGAAGATCCAGCGCATCGACCATGGTGTGCGGGCCATCGAAGACGAGCGGCTGATGCAGCGGATCATCGACGAGCAGATTCCATTGACCGTGTGCCCGCTCTCCAACACCAAGCTGTGTGTATTCGACGACATGTCGCAGCACAACATCCTCGACATGCTCGAGCGCGGCGTGAAAGTGACGGTGAACTCCGATGACCCGGCGTACTTCGGCGGCTACGTCACCGAGAACTTCCACGCGTTGTATACCCACCTGGGCATGACCCAGGACCAGGCTAAGCGCCTGGCCCAGAACAGCCTGGATGCGCGCCTGGTAAAACCTTAAGCGTCACCGAAAATCCCTGTGGGAGCGAGCCTGCTCGCGAAGGCGGAGTGTCAGTCAACATAGATGTTGAATGTCGGACCGCTATCGCGAGCAGGCTCGCTCCCACAAGGGGGATGGTGTTAATCGGCGACTATCGCCTCGCTCAACTCCTCCAACGTCTTGCCCCGCGTCTCCATCCCGAACAACCAGACCACCCCTGCCGCCACGGCGAAGCACAGCGCGCCAAGGGCGAACACGCCACCCTGGCCGGTGATGGGAAAGACCAGCCCGGTCACCAGCGGGCCGAGCAGCGAACCGACGCGTCCCACCGCCGAAGCAAACCCCGAGCCGGTGGCCCGGGCCGAGGTGGGGTACAGCTCCGGCGTGTAGGTGTAGAGCACCGCCCACATGCCGAACAGGAAAAACTGCATCAGCAAGCCGGTACCGATCAACAGGCCGACGTTGCCGCCAAACACCGCGCTCTGCCCATACAGAAACGCCATCGCCCCACCGCCCAGCAACGTGATGACGCACACCGGTTTGCGCCCCCAGCGCTCCACCAGCCAGGCCGCCATCAAGAAGCCGGGAATCCCGCCCAGGGAAATCAGCACGGTGTAATACACCGACTGGGTCACCGCGAACCCCGACTGCTGCAACAACGCACTGAGCCAGGACGTCAGGCCGTAGAAACCGAGCAAGGCAAAGAACCAGACGCTCCAGATCATCATCGTGCGCTGGCGGTACAGCGGTGACCAGATCTGCGCCAGGGCCGAAAAGAAATTACCCGGCGTACTCTCAACCCTTGGCAAACGGATCGGCTCCGGCAGGTTCTGATGCCCCAGCGAGGCCCGGACCTTGTCTTCGATTCGCTTGAGCACCGCGTCCGCTTCA
Organism: Pseudomonas ogarae; assembly: GCF_014268695.2. Lineage (NCBI taxonomy): Bacteria > Pseudomonadati > Pseudomonadota > Gammaproteobacteria > Pseudomonadales > Pseudomonadaceae > Pseudomonas > Pseudomonas ogarae. The sequence goes on along the minus strand of NZ_CP077086.1, from coordinate 1,032,800 downwards.
TCACCCCGGCCGGCCTGTTCCAGCCAGCGCGGCGACTCGGGAATGAAGAAACGAATCGCCAGGACAAACACCGCCGGCACCGCCAGCACCAGAAAGATGTCGCGCCAGCCGATCACCGGCAGCAGAAAATACGACAGCACCCCCGCCGCCACGAAACCCAGCGGCCAGAAGCCGTCCATCAAGGCGATGTAGCGGCCCCGACGCTTGGCCGGGATCAGCTCCGAAAGCATCGACTGGGCAATCGGAAACTCCATGCCCATGCCGATGCCCAGCAGGATGCGAAACAGCGTCAAGGTCTCGATGTCCTGGGCCGTGGAGCACAAGTAACTGGCAATCCCCCACAGCACGATGCTCCACTGGAACACCGGTTTGCGCCCGAAACGATCGGCCAGCATGCCCGACAGCGACGCCCCTACCACCATGCCGAAGAAGCTGGAGCTGGCGAGCAAACCGGCCTGGGCCGTGCTCAGGCCGAACTCGGCTTTGATCGATCCCAACAGGAACGTCATCATCGCCAGGTCCATGGAGTCGAAGAAAAACGCCAGGGCGATGATGATGAAGATGACCCGGTGGTAACCGCTGATGGGTAACCGTTCCAGGCGTTCCGCCGCGCTGTAGCCGTGAGTGTCCATGCTGCCTCCCCCAATCCGATAATTCCCCGGACCGAGTGTGCGCGAACCTCGCAGGTGGCTATTGCTGAATACGACCTGCCGACAGCCCTGAGCGACGCATCGGGAGCGTTCCCTAGATTGCCATCTCCACCGTGTCCTGCCGGGCGAACCGGTGGATTTCCTGCTGGCCGAGCGTCGTCACCTGCAGGGCTCGCGAATCGTTGGGCAAGCTCAGCCAACCCGACTGCATGAACAGTTGCAGCAAGGCCGCCCCCAGCGCGCCCCCCAGGTGTGGACGCCGCTCGCTCCAGTCCGGGCAGGCACAGGCAATGCGGGCGTTGCGATGGACCAGGGCCTGGATGAACAGACCACGTTCGGCCAACTGATTGGCGCCTTTGTGGGTGACGATCACCCGCTGCTCGAACTGCTCGATCCACCCGGCATCCAGCAGGCGCTGATACAGGTCCGCCGCCAGGGTGCCCCCCAGGTGATCGTCGCAAAGCCTGGCCCGCATCAACGACGCGGGAGCCGACGGCGCTCTGGTCGGCATGACCCGGCGCTTGAAGACGTCTGGAATCTGCCGCGGCGTACTGACCAGCGTCGCGCTGGCCAGCGCTTCGACGGCAGCACCGATTTCAGGCGCTGCCAGGCGGAAAAACCGCTTGCGGCCCCGGGCTTCGACTTTCAACAGGCCTCCGGCGGACAGGCGTCCCAGATGCGCGTTGGCCGAGGACGGCGACAGCCCGGCGAGCAACGCCAACTCCTCGGCCTGGCGGGCCGTACCGTCCATCAAGGCCCACATCATTGCGCTGCGCTTGGGGTCAGCCAGCAGCGTGGCGATCTGGCTGATGCAAGGTGCATGTTCCATGTATTCACTCCCTGTTGAATCATTCGTCTACTGCTCTGGCGCAGGCGGCCGCTAGTATAAGCGGGGCGGTCGAGCTTTCCTGTCCTCCGGAAACCTTTGGAGGCGATTGTTCCTGAGGGAAAATTCTCTATTTGCCCGCGACTAATGGCCGGCCCCCGTAGAGAGTGGAAAACGAGCCGTCAACTCACCGCAGCGGGCCTTGAGCATGTCCCGCAAAAGGTTGATGGGCTTGCTCAATTGCGCCCGGTGGGCACACAGCAGATTGAGGGGCGCGCGTTCGCATTGCAGGTGCGGCAAGAGGATTTTCAAGCGTCCGGCCAGCACGTCGGTGGACACATCCAGCCACGATTTATAGGCAATCCCGGCACCCGCCACCGCCCAGCGCCGCACCACATCGGCGTCGTCACTGAAACGGTCGCCACTGACGGTGAGGCTCACTTCCCGTTTGCCGTCATGAAAACCCCATCGGTCATGGACCCGACTGCCAAGCATGTACAACAGGCAGTTGTGCTGGGCCAATTGTTCCAGCTGATGGGGTTCACCCTGGCGAGCCAGATAGTCCGGCGACGCGCACAACACCCGGCGGTTATCCGCGGCAATGGGCAAGGCGACCAGGCTTGAATCTTCCGGCTCGCCATAACGCAAGGCGATGTCCACCGGCTGCTTGAACAGATCGGCCATGCGATCGCCCAGCAACAGCCGCACCGTCAGCCCGGGGTGCTCGCGCTGGAACGCGTCCAGCCAGGGCAGCAGCAGGTTGCGTCCCAGGTCCGACGGTGCGGACAACTGCAACACCCCACTGACCTGATCCTGGCCGCTGGTCAACAACCGCCGGCCTTCGTCAAGGCTGCTCAATGCAGCCCGGGCATATTCGAGAAAACCCTCACCTTCGGCCGTCAGGCGCAGGCTACGGGTGGAACGGGCCAACAGCCGCGCGCCGAGGTGCTGCTCGATCCGTTTCAACGCGGCACTGGCCACCGCCGCCGACAGGTCCATGACCCTGGCCGCAGCCGAAAGACTGCCCAGGTCCGCCGCACGGACAAACAACTGCAAGTCATCGAAGCGAAGCATGACGACTCCATTATCAAAAAATTATTGAAAGAGCCTGTTCTTTTAGCCGGTTTTATCTCGACGATAAATAGCTAAACATGGCCTTCATCGAACTCATCTCACGGAGCCGCTTCATGAAAGCCATCGCCTACTACCACTCATTGCCCATCACCGACCCGCAATCGCTCCAGGACATAGAGCTGCCGGAACCGGTCGCCGGTCCCAGGGACCTGCTGGTGGAGGTCAAGGCTATTTCGGTCAACCCGGTAGACACCAAGGTCCGCCAGAACGTCCAGCCCGAAGACGGCGCAGCCAAGGTGCTGGGCTGGGACGTGGCCGGCGTGGTCAAGGCAGTGGGCAGCGAGGTCACGCTGTTCAAGGCCGGGGACCAGGTGTTCTACGCCGGTTCCATCGCCCGGGCCGGCGGCAACAGCGAGTTGCACGTAGTGGATGAGCGCATCGTCGGCCACATGCCCAAAACCCTTGGTTTCGCCGAAGCGGCGGCGCTGCCGCTGACGGCCATTACCGCCTGGGAGTTGTTGTTCGAGCGCCTGCAAATCCAGGAAGGCCAAAGCGACCTGGGCCAGAGCCTGTTGATCGTCGGCGCTGCGGGCGGCGTCGGTTCGATCCTGACGCAACTGGCCAGCCAACTCACCGGGCTGCAGGTGATTGGCACCGCGTCCCGTGTGCAGACCCAGGATTGGGTGCGCGGCCTGGGGGCTGACCTGGTGATCGACCACAGCCAGCCATTGAGCGAGGTGTTGAAAGAAGCGGGCCAGCCCCAGGTGACTCACGTCGCCAGCCTGACCCAGACCGACCAGCATCTGGACCAGTTGGTCGAAGCCCTCGCGCCCCAGGGCAAACTGGCGCTGATCGACGATCCCAAGGCGCTGGACGTGACCAAGCTCAAGCGCAAGAGCCTGTCGTTGCATTGGGAATTCATGTACACCCGCTCCCTGTTCGAGACGGCCGACATGCTTGAACAACACAAACTGCTCAACCGCGTGGCCGCCCTGATCGACGCCGGCACGCTGAAGACCACGGTTGGCGAGCATTTCGGCACCATCAACGCCGAGAACCTGCGCCGGGCGCATGCCTTGCTGGAAAGCGGCAAGTCCAAGGGCAAGATTGTGCTCGAGGGCTTCTGACCCGCGATGAGGGCCTGGCGCTTGTGGGAGCAAAGCTTGCTCGCGATGGAGGCGACGCGGTTCTCTATAAAACCGCGTCGCCATTTATCGCGAGCAAGCTTTGCTCCCACAAAAAACCATGCCGTCAGTCCGAGAATTGATCCTTGTCACAATTGCGATCGCATTCGGGTCTACACTCGAGGCCTTTGCAACGCAATCTTTTCGTGAGGAGGTCAGCAATGAAGATCCTGATAAAAGAAGTGGCAAAATCCCAATGGCAAGTGCGCCTTGACCAGCACGTCGTCACCTTCCGTACCGAGGCCGAAGCCCAGGCCTTCGCCAACACTCTGCAAGCGCGGATCCTCGCGCCCCATCATTTCCCCGAACAACAGCAGCGCGCGGCCGGCTGAGTCAGCCTTCGCGACTGGCCTGGGCCAGCGCCCGGGCATTTTGCAGGCGACGGGTCAGCATCGCTGCGCCCACCACCAACAGCCCGCAAAGGCTGATGACCAGCGCCATTGGCACGGCGGTGCCGTCATGCAGCGCCGCCACCAACGCAGCTGCCCCGGCGGCCACGGAAAACTGCAGGCATCCCAGCATCGCCGAAGCACTGCCGGCTCGGGCGCCCTGCCCATTCATGGCGCAAGCCGAGGCGTTGGGAAGGATGCACCCCAGGCTGGCGATGCAGATAAACAGCGGAGCCAGCAGCGGCCACAACTGCGCAGGTTGCAATGAACTGACGGCCAGCAGGCTCAGCCCTGCGCCCAGGTAGACCCATACCGCGCGGGTCAGCAGGAACGCCGGGCCGCGCTTGGACAGCAGCCGGGCGTTGACCTGGGCAACCAGGATGAAGCCCGCCGCGTTGGTGCCGAACAGCCATCCGAAGTGTTCGGCCGGTACCCCGTAAAGCTTGATGAAGACGAAAGGCGAGCCGGCGATGTAGGCAAACATCCCAGCGATAGCGATGCCCCCCGTCAGCGCATGGCCGAGGTAGACGGCGTCGGTCAATAACCGGCCATATTGGCGCAACGCCCCCGACAACGGTTGCCGAGGCACATGGTCCGGCAAGCTTTCCGGCAGCCACAAGGCCACCGCCGTCGACGCCAATGCGCTGAACACGGTCAGGGCAATGAAGATCGATTGCCAGCCATGCAGGTTCACCAGCAGCCCACCCAGCATCGGCGCGAGAATCGGCGCCAGGCCCATCACCAGCATCAGTTGCGAGAACACCTTGGCCGAGCCCACCGCGTCGCATTTGTCGCTGACCACCGCCCGCGAGATCACCATCCCGGCGCATCCACCCAGGGCCTGGACGAAGCGGGCGCCGATCAGCCATTCGAGGTTCGGCGCGTAGGCGCAGGCCAGGGACGCCAACGTGAACAAACCGACCCCGGTCAGCAATGGAATGCGCCGTCCGAAGCGATCCGCCACCGGCCCATAAGCCAGTTGCCCGATGGACAAGCCGAGGAAATAAGCCGCCAGGGTCAACTGGATGTGTTTTTCATCGGTACCGAAGGCCGTGGCCATCGCAGGGAAGGCGGGCAGGTAGAAGTCGATCGCCAAGGGACCGAAAGCGCTCAAGGCGCCAAGAATCAGAATGGTACGGAGGTTCATCGGGCGTCCAGCTCAGGCGTCGTTCGACAGCCCGACAGTCTAGCCGTGCCGGGCGCTCTTGAACATTCCGATAGGTCGCTAACGATTAAAAAATTTCAGGCGACACTGGCCTCATAGCCCTCCTCCTTGATGGCCGCGAGCACGGCATCGGCCGGCAACGAACTCTGGACCTGGACAGTCTTGGCACCCAGGTCGATTTGCACGTCGGCCGCCGGGTCCTTGGCCTGGACAGCCTGGGTGATGGCCTTGACGCAGTGACCACAAGACATGCCTTGGACAATGAAAGTGTGCATGAGATGACTCCTTGGGATTGAGGTTGCCAGCAGTCTCAAGCTTGCCATCATGGCAAGGTCAAGTTCTGACAAAAACTGCCGGGCTGGCAATCGGCATCGCGCTCAGCCAAGCTGCACGCATCAAGGATTTAACACCGGAGGTTCAGCCATGCGCTGGTCAGCGTTCAGCCTGTTTTGCATGCTCGGTTTTTCAGCGGTGGCGCCCCAGGCCTCGGCCGCTGGCGAAGACTATGGCGTGGTGATCATTTCCCGCGAGCGCCTGGAAGTGTCGACCAATTGCGAAATCGGCATCTACATCCAGGATCAGCTCTCGGCCAGGCTGTTCCAGGAGCAAAGCACCTCGTTCAACCTGCCACCGGGCCAGTTTTCCTTGCGCCTGAAATTGCTCCCGGGACAGGCGCCGGGGTGCAACCCGGGCATGCTCGCGCCAGGGTCGCAGAACATCACCCTCAGGGCCGGAGACATCTTGAAGTTCCGCATCGCCATGAATGAACAAGGCATGTACCTCAAGCAGGCTGGGCTCGGTTACTGATACACCACTTGCCCCGGTGGGCAAGCTTTGTGGGAGCAAAGCTTGCTCGCGATCCAGGCGCCGCAGTCATTCAGAAAGCTGCGGTGCTTTCATCGCGGGCAAGCCTTGCTCCCACAAATTGGGATTGGCGCTTGACCTTGCCCGCATGGCAAGGTTGATCCTGTAGTCATTCACTACAGGGAGCCTGACCGATGTCCGAATCCACCATGTTCGATCTACCGATTGCCGGCATGACCTGCGCCAGCTGCGCCGGGCGGGTCGAGCGGGCCTTGAGCAAAGTCACCGGGGCCAGCGCCGTCAGCGTGAACCTGGCGACTGAACTGGCGCGTGTGCAGGCCCCCGAAGGCAGCCTGCCGGCCTTGATGCAGGCCGTCGAACAGGCCGGCTATAGCGTTCCCGTGCAAACCCTGGAGCTGAACATCGACGGGATGACCTGTGCCTCCTGTGTCGGCCGGGTCGAACGCGCCCTGGGCAAGGTCGATGGCGTGAACAGGGTCAGCGTCAACCTTGCCAATGAGCGGGCCCACCTCGAACTGCTCGGCCAGGTGGAGCCGCAAACCCTGATCGATGCGGTCAAGCGCGCCGGCTATGACGCCACTGTCTGGCAGGCCGAACAGCCCGCTGACACGCAGGCCAATCGCCTGAACCGTGAACGCCTGGTATTGGTGCTGGCGATTCTACTGTCCATACCGCTGGTGTTACCCATGCTGCTGCAGCCGTTCGGCGTGCATTGGATGCTCCCGGCCTGGGTGCAGTTCGCCCTGGCCACGCCGGTGCAATTCATCTTCGGTGCACGTTTCTACGTCGCCGCCTTCAAGGCCGTGCGTGCCGGTGCCGGGAACATGGACTTGCTGGTGGCCCTGGGCACCAGCGCCGGCTACGGCCTGAGCCTTTATGAATGGGTGATCGCCCGCCCTGGTGGCATGCCGCACCTGTATTTCGAAGCCTCGGCCGTGGTGATCGCCCTGGTACTGCTCGGTAAATACCTGGAAAGTCGCGCCAAGCGGCAAACCGCCAGCGCCATCCGCGCCCTCGAAGCCTTGCGCCCGGAGCGGGCGATCCAGGTGGTCGATGGTCAGGAGCGGGACGTTGCCATCAGCGCCCTGCGCTTGAATGACCTGGTGCTGGTCAAGCCCGGCGAACGCTTCCCGGTGGACGGCGAAGTGCTGGAAGGTCAGAGCCACGCCGACGAAGCGCTGATCAGCGGCGAAAGCCTGCCGGTGCCCAAACAGCCCGGCGACAAAGTCACTGGCGGTGCCATCAACGGCGAAGGCCGGCTGCTGGTACGCACGCTGGCCCTGGGTACCGAAACCGTCCTGGCGCGCATCATCCGCCTGGTAGAAGATGCCCAGGCCGCCAAGGCCCCGATTCAGAAACTGGTGGATAAAGTCAGCCAGGTCTTCGTACCGGTGGTGCTGGTGCTGGCCCTGGCGACGCTGATTGGTTGGTGGCTGTACGGTGCGCCGCTGGAAGCCGCGCTGATCAACGCCGTCGCCGTGCTGGTGATTGCCTGCCCCTGCGCCCTAGGCCTGGCAACGCCCACGGCGATCATGGCTGGCACCGGCGTGGCCGCGCGCCACGGGATTCTGATCAAGGACGCCGAGGCCCTGGAGCGCGCCCATGAAGTCGACACCGTAGTGTTCGACAAGACCGGCACCCTGACCTCCGGCACGCCGCGCATCGCCCACATGACCGCCCTCGACGGTGATGACGATGGGCTGCTGACAATGGCCGGCGCCCTGCAACGCGGCAGTGAGCACCCTCTCGCCAAAGCCGTGTTGGACAGCTGCGCCGAGCGCGGCCTGGACGTGGCGGATGTCAGCGACAGCCAGTCCCTGGCTGGACGCGGTATCGCCGGCAGCCTCGACGGGCGCCGCCTGGCCCTGGGCAATCGACGCCTGCTGGACGAACTGGGCCTGGAGCCCGGTTCGCTGGCCGAGTCGGCACAGGCTTGGGAAAACGAAGGCCGCACGCTGTCCTGGCTGATCGAACAAGGCGCGACGCCTCGGGTGCTCGGCCTGTTCGCCTTCGGTGACACCCTCAAACCCGGCGCCCTCGCCGCGGTACAAGCCCTGAATGAGCAACACATCGCCAGCCACTTGCTCACCGGCGACAACCAAGGCAGCGCCCGGGTGGTGGCCCAGGCGCTGGGGATCTCCAATGTCCATGCCGAGGTATTGCCAGCGGATAAATCCGCCATCGTCCAACAGTTGAAGCGCCATTCAGTGGTGGCGATGGTGGGCGACGGCATCAACGACGCCCCCGCCCTGGCCGCCGCCGACATCGGCATTGCCATGGGCGGCGGCACCGACGTGGCGATGCATGCCGCGGGCATCACCCTCATGCGCGGCGATCCGCGACTGGTGCCGGCGGCGCTGGACATCAGCCGCAAGACCTACGCCAAGATCCGCCAGAACCTGTTCTGGGCGTTCGTCTATAACTTGATCGGCATCCCCCTGGCGGCGTTCGGTTTTCTCAACCCGGTGCTGGCCGGCGCGGCCATGGCGCTGTCGAGCGTCAGCGTGGTGAGCAATGCGTTACTGTTGAAATTCTGGACACCCAAGCAGTTGGAGGACAAGCGATGAACATCGGCCAAGCGGCCCGCCAGAGTGGTCTGAGCGCGAAGATGATCCGCTATTACGAATCCATCGGCCTGCTCAAGGCCGCCCATCGTACCGACAGCGGCTACCGGATCTACGGTGCCGATGACCTGCACACCCTGGCCTTTATCAAGCGCTCCCGCGACTTGGGTTTTTCCCTGGAAGAGGTCGGCAAACTGCTGACCCTCTGGCAAGACCGCCAACGCGCCAGCGCCGACGTCAAGGCCCTGGCCCGGCAGCACATCGAGGAACTGAACCAGAAAATCCGCGAACTGGCCGAACTGCGCGACACCCTGCAAGACCTGGTAGAGCACTGCCATGGCGACCACCGCCCGGATTGCCCGATCCTCAAGGAACTGGCGTCGGGGTGTTGCAAGAGCTGATGCCAACCACCGTCCCCCTGTGGGAGCGAGCCTGCTAGCGATGACGGTGGCACATTCAACGTCGATGCAAGCTGACCCACCGCTATCGCGAGCAAGCTCGCACACAGGGGGCTGCGGTGGGTATGAGATTTTGGAGTGCCCACAAAAAAACCGGCCAGGGCCTAATGCTGTTCACTTAAGGCTGTGGATCTTCAGTTTCGACCCATTGGGGTAAGGGTGTATATCCATTTCTGCGGTAACGGCGGCTTAGGGTTCCGCCCTTACGGCGGGTCACTTTTGGAAGAGCGCCAAAAGTAACCAAAAGCGCTTTGCCCCACCACTCGGCACCTCGCCTAGGCTCGGTGTGCCCGAACGAAGGCATTGCTCCGTGGGCCCGCCGCGAAGGGCCATCCATGGCCCAGCGCGGCTATCCCGGCATCCATGCCGGGATGCCCACTGCGCAATGCCTGCGTTCGGCCAGCGTGGTTAACGGGGCGTCCAGATCAAGATCCAAAGCAAAGCAAAAGCGGGGGGCATGTCCAGCATCTATGTGGCTGAGCCACCGCATTCGCGAGCAAGCTCGCTCCCACAGGAGAAACGCGATCACCCAGAACCAGGTCGGCTATCAGGCCGCCTCGCGGTGGACGTTGATCTCGGGCGCCCCGTTAACCACGATGGCTGAACGAAGGTGTTGCGCAGTGGGCACCTCGGCATGGATGCCGAGGTAGCCGCGCTGGGCCATGGATGGCCCTTCGCGGCGGCCCACGGAGCAACGCCTTCGTTCAGGCATGCCGAGCCTAGGCGAGGCACCGAGTGGTGGGGCAGAAGCGTTTTGGTTACTTTTGCGCTTCTCAAAAGTGACCCGCCGTAAGGGCGGAACCCTAAGCCGCCGTTACCGCAGAAATGGATATACACACTCCCCCCCAAAAAAACGGCGCCTTCCCATTTCTGAAAGAAGCGCCGTTTTTTCTAAGTTGAGCAGCATTACGGCCATTGGCCGGGTTTCTGTTCAACCGATCATTGCATCCATGGCGGAGGCGGTTCTTCGGCCTTGCCGGGCGGGGCATCGTCGGCGGCGCGGACAGCCTGGCGGCGTTCTTCGTCCAGGCGAGCAGCCTCGATTTCACGCATGATCCCGCCGACATCCGCCATTTCTTCCGGCTCGTCGAACTCGCCGGTCAGCATGCTGGCCGGGTGCAGGGTGCCGGCTTCGTACAGCGCCCACATTTCCTTCGCGTACTTGGTGCGCTTGAGCTCCGGGGCAAACCGACCGAAGTAGGACGCCATGTTGCCCACGTCCCGCTCCAGCATACTGAAGGCATGGTTGTTACCCGCGGCATCCACGGCCTGTGGCAGGTCGATGATCACCGGCCCGGTTGGCGTGAGCAGGACGTTGAACTCCGACAGGTCGCCGTGCACCAGACCGGTACACAACATCAGCACGATCTGGGAAATCAGATAGGCGTGATATTCACGGGCCTGGTCCGGCTCCAGCACCACATCGTTCAGACGCGGTGCTGCATCGCCGTACTCGTCGGCCACCAGTTCCATCAGCAGCACGCCTTCAAGGAAGTCGTACGGCTTGGGCACGCGCACACCCGCGCTAGCCAAGCGGAACAGCGCCGCCACTTCAGCATTCTGCCAGGCGTCCTCGGTTTCCTTGCGCCCGAACTTCGAGCCCTTGGCCATGGCCCGGGCCTGACGGCTGTTGCGGACCTTGCGGCCTTCCTGATATTCGGCCGCCTGACGAAAACTTCGCTTATTCGCCTCCTTGTAGACCTTCGCGCAACGTAGCTCGTTACCGCAGCGCACCACATAAACAGCTGCTTCTTTGCCACTCATGAGTGGGCGCAGCACCTCGTCGACCAGACCGTCCTCGATCAGGGGTTCAATGCGTTTTGGAGTCTTCATCAGCTTTTATTGTGGGTCCTTTATTACCAAACACGCGAATGACAGTCGTTATACGGCAATCCTTCCTCCACGGGGAGGGGTTGCCGACCTATGAACCTGTGATGCACACAATGTGCCGGATCAATCGACCGAGCCGAATCATAGCCGAGACCGAACCTGGCATTGCTAACTGAATGCCCAGGCATTTGCGACAAGAGCTGACAGCCATGTCTATCGTCGGCTGTAGGAAGTGCGACGACTCAATGCTTGAACAGTTCCCCCGGCGTAAACCCGAACATCCCCTTGAACGCCGCAATGAACGCGGACGTTGAATCATACCCACAGGACAACGCGGCACTGGTGACGCTGTCGCCCTGCTCCAGCGAACCCAGGGACGACAACAAGCGCATGCGCTGGCGCCAGGCGCGAAAGCTCAGGCCGGTCTCGCGCTGGAACAGGCGCATCAAGGTTTTTTCCGACGTGCCCAGGCGCTCAGCCCAGGCGTGCAAGGTGACGCTCTGCTCAGGCTGTTCGATCAACTCGTTACACAGCCCCAACAGACGGGCATGTCGCGGCAGCGGCAGGGAGAATCCCACCTCCGGCAAAGTCGCCAACTGGTCCAGCAACACCTGCACCAACCGTTGTTCCTGGGTGTCGCCTTGCGGGTAATCGACCGGAAGCTGACAGAACACCTTGATCAACTCACGGGCCAGTGGCGTGACTTCCAGCACCCGACAGCGCTCATCGGCCCAGGGGCAGGCGTGACGATGCACATACAGGCTGCGCATTTCCGCTCGGGTGGAGGTCACCACATGGTGTTCCAGGTCGGCCGGGATCCAGATGCCCCGTTGTGGCGGGGCAAAGAAGCTGCCCGCTGCGGTGTGTACGCCGAGAACGCCACTGATGGCGTAGGAAAATTGCACCCAGTCATGACGATGGGCTTGCGTCCAGGAGCCGGCGCTCAAGCTTTCGACACGGGCGTACAGCGGCCTTGGCAATTGCGCCAGGTCGGGGATGCGGCGTTCGAGCTGTTGGTGTCCGTTAGGCGGCATTGATTGGCCTTATGTCGCAAGACGACTAGTAGGGACGACGTTAGGCTATGTCGACTTTTCTTACAACTTGCGGTGCCCTATGCATATCCTCAGACACCTCAAACGCATGGTGACCGACTGGTTCCTGTGCGGCATGTTGCTCGCCACGCTGCTGGCGTACTTCTTTCCAACCTTTGGCGCCACGGGCGGTGCCATGCATGCCGAATGGGTGGTCAACATCGGCATCTTCGTGGTGTTCTTCCTGCACGGGGTCAACCTGTCCGGCGAACAGATCCGCCACGGTTTGAAGAACATCCGCCTGCACGTGATGGTGCAGGGTTTCACCTTTGGCGTGTTTCCGTTGCTCTGGCTGATCAGCCACTGGCTAGTCGGCAGCCATGTGCCGACGCTGCTGATGCTGGGCTTCTTCTACCTGTGCGCCCTGCCCTCGACCATTTCGTCCTCGGTGGCGCTGACCGGCAGTGCCGGCGGTAACGTGCCGGCGGCGATTCTCAACGCGAGCCTGTCCAGCGTACTGGGGATTTTCCTGACACCGCTGCTGGTCAGTTTCGTGGTCGGCAGCGGCGCCGGTGGCATCGACCTGGGGTCCACCTTGCTCGACCTGTGCATGATGTTGCTGCTGCCACTGGTGCTGGGGCAGTTCCTGCGGCGTTGGTTGGCTGGCTTTTTCGGCAGGTACAAGCGCTACACCAGCATCATCGACAAACTGGTGATCCTGCTGCTGGTCTATGCGGCGTTCTGCAACTCGATGGTGTCCGGCATCTGGCAACAGCAAGGCCACGGCGTGCTATTGAGTGCAGTGCTTGGCAGTGCCGTGCTGCTGGCGATCATCTTGTGGGCGACCACCCGCACCGCCCGCGCCCTGAAATTCAGCAGCGCCGATGAAGTTGCCGCGGTGTTCTGTGCCAGCAAGAAATCCCTCGCCGCCGGCGTGCCCATGGCGGCGTTGATTTTCGGCAACCATCCCGGCCTGGGACTGATCCTGCTGCCGATCATGATCTATCACCCGCTGCAGTTGATCGTCTGCTCGATCCTCGCCGAGCGCTACGCCAGCCATCACCGGGAACTGGCGTCCCGCCAGGACGGCGCCGTCCTCAGCGCTCGATAATCGCCGTCACGCCCTGGCCAGCGGCGGCGCAGATGGAAATCAACCCGCGACCTCGCCCGGCCGCATCGAGCAACTTGGCGAGGTTGGCGACAATGCGCCCGCCCGTAGCGGCAAACGGGTGCCCGGCGGCCAGGGAACTGCCCTTGACGTTCAACCGGCTGCGGTCGATGGCCCCCAGCGGCGCGTCGAGGCCCAGGCGGGTCTTGCAGTAGTCCGGGTCTTCCCAGGCCTTCAGTGTGCACAACACCTGGGCGGCGAACGCTTCGTGGATCTCGTAGTAATCAAAGTCCTGCAAGGTCAAGCCGTTGCGCGCCAGCAATCGCGGCACGGCGTACACCGGGGCCATCAACAGCCCTTCGGCGCCATTGACGAAATCCACCGCCGCCGTTTCGCCATCGCGCAGGTACGCCAGGATTGGCAGGCCTCGGGCCTTGGCCCACTCTTCGCTGCCCAGCAGCACCAACGAAGCGCCATCGGTCAGTGGCGTGGAATTGCCCGCGGTCATCGTGCCCTTGGCGCTTTTCTCGAAGGCCGGCTTGAGGGAGGCGAGTTTTTCCGGGGTCAGGTCCGGGCGCAGGTTGTTGTCCCGGGTCAGGCCAAGAAACGGTGTCATCAAGTCGTTCTGCCAACCTTCGGCATAGGACGCGGCCATTTTCTGATGGCTTTCCAGGGCCAACTGGTCTTGCGCCTCCCGGGGGATCTGCCAGGTCTGGGCCATCAATTCGCAATGCTCACCCATGTTCAGGCCGGTGCGCGGTTCGTTGATGCGCGGCAGGTCGGGGACGAGGTGCTGGGGACGCAGTTGCAGGAAGGTCTTGATCTTGTCGGCGGTGGTCTTGGCGCGATTGGCTTGCAGCAGGATCCTGCGCAGCCCTTCATTGACCGCGATCGGCGCGTCCGACGTGGTGTCCACGCCGCCGGCAATGCCGCTGTCGATCTGGCCCAGGGCAATCTTGTTGGCCACCAGCAGCACTGTCTCCAACCCGGTGCCACAGGCCTGTTGTACGTCATAGGCCGGCGTCATCGGTGACAGCCGCGAACCGAGCACGCATTCGCGGGTCATGTTCATATCCCGGGAGTGCTTGAGCACCGCACCGGCAGCCACCTCGCCAATGTGCAGGCCATGCAGGTTGTAGCGTTCGATCAGCCCCTCGAGGGCAGCCGTCAACATCGCCTGGTTGCTGGCAGTGGCATAGGGCCCGTTGGAGCGGGCGAACGGAATGCGGTTACCACCGATGATCGCGACGCGGCGTAGTTGTGTCATGAAGAACTCCCCTGTGTAGGTCTAGTGCCCTATGAAGACTCAACCGAACCCTGTGGGAGCAAAGCTTGCTCGCGATGAACGATGACGCGACCTACCTGAAAAACGCGGTGTCTGCATCGCGAGCAAGCTTTGCTCCCACAGGGATTCGGTGCCCTGGAAAAAGCGCTCCCGCTCAAGCTTAGGCTTTATCTCGCCGATCGAACGACTGATTGCCAATCATGGTCCACACTTGGAACCTCATCAGCCGGAGTGTGTTCCATGTCTGACCGTTATATCGACTTCGCCAATTCGCCCATTGGCCGGCGCATGGTCGGGTCCCTCGGCCTGCCATCGCCGGTGCGCCTGGAACGCTGGCAGGCCGGGCGCCTGCGGCCGATCGAAGGCGCACTGCTGCTGGGCGGCGGGCCGTTGACCGAACAGATCGGCACGTTTGCCAAGCGCCTGACCGACACCATCTTCATCTACGGCGGCGAGCCGACCCTGGCCACCGAGTGGATCCCCGGCCATGGCCCGAAAATCAAGGCGGTGGTGTACGACGCCAGCCATTTGGCGCAGGCCGACCAGCTCAAGCAGCCGCGGGAATTTTTCCAGCCGCTGATGAAAAACCTCGACCACAGCGCCCATGTCGTCATTCTCGGTCGCGCGCCGGAAAGTCTTGCCGACCCGTTCGCCGCCAGTGCCCAGCGAGCGTTGGAAGGTTTCAGCCGCTCCCTGGCCAAAGAGTTGCGCCACGGCGGGACGCTGCAACTGTTGTACGTCGGCGACGGCGCCGAAGCCCAGCTGGAAGGTGCGCTGCGGTTTTTCCTGTCGCCCAAGAGTGCCTTCATCTCCGGGCAGGTCATTCGCCTCAACGCCTGTGACACTCAGGTCCAGGACTGGACCCGACCGCTCACGGGGCTCAAGGCGCTGGTCACTGGCGCAGCCCGCGGGATCGGCGCCTCCATCGCCGAAACCCTGGCCCGCGATGGCGCCGACGTGATCCTGCTGGACGTCCCGCAAGCCAAGACCGACCTCGACGCCCTGGCGGCACGCCTGAGCGGACGCAGCGTCACCCTGGATATCTGCGCCGAAGACGCCGCCACCCAGTTGATCGAACACCTTCCCGACGGCGTCGACATCGTGGTGCACAACGCCGGCATCACCCGGGACAAGACCCTCGCCAACATGACCCCGGAGTTCTGGGACGCGGTACTGGCCGTCAACCTCAACGCCCCGCAAGTGCTGACCAAGGCCCTGCTCGACAGCGGCACCCTGCGCGACAATGGCCGGGTGATTCTGCTGGCGTCCATCAGCGGCATTGCCGGCAACCGTGGGCAGACCAACTATGCGGCGAGCAAGGCCGGGCTGATCGGCCTGGCCCAGGCCTGGGCGCCGCTGCTGCAGCCACGGGGCATCAGCATCAACGCCGTGGCGCCGGGCTTCATTGAAACCCGCATGACCGCCGACATCCCCTTCGCCTTGCGCGAAGCCGGGCGGCGCATGAGCTCCCTGGGCCAGGGCGGCCTGCCCCAGGATGTCGCCGAAGCCGTGGCCTGGCTCGCACAACCGGGCACGGGTGCCGTGACCGGGCAGGCGTTGCGGGTATGCGGGCAAAGCCTTCTGGGAGCGTGACCATGACGATCCAATGGCACGAAGTCAGCAGCCCGCCATCGATGTCCGGGCTTTATTCGAAAGCGGCGACACGGCGCAAGGTCACCGGAACGACCTTGCCCGAGGAAGGCCTGCGCCAGGTGCTTCAGGTCGACCCGCAACGCCTGGCGGCCTATCGCAAAGTCTGCGGTTTCGTCGATAACGGACTGCTGCCGCCGACCTATCCCCACGTCTTGGCGTTCGCCCTGCAAATGCAATTGCTCACCGCGCGGAATTTTCCATTTCCGCTGTTGGGGCTGATCCACTTGAGCAACCGCATTCGTGTATTGCGGCCCATGGGCGGGGTTGGCCAGGTTCGGGCCAGCGTCAACGTCGAGAACCTGCAAGCCCACCCCAAGGGCGCGGTATTCGACCTGGTGACACGCCTCGATGATCAATTGGGGACGCTGTGGGAGGCCCAAAGCCAGATGCTTTGCAAAGGTGTCCAGCTCGACGGGGCACTCGTGGAGGACTCGCCGCAGACCAGCCAGCCCTTGATTGAAGTCGCGCACTGGACCGCACCGGCAGACATCGGGCGGCAATACGCCAAGGTGTCTGGCGACTACAACCCGATTCACCTGAGCGGCATCAGCGCCCGGTTGTTCGGCTTCCCCACCGCCATCGCCCATGGCCTGTGGAACAAGGCCCGGACCCTGGCGGCGCTGGATGACCACTTGCCCGAGGCCAACGTCGAGATCGATGTGACCTTCAAGAAACCGGTGCGCCTGCCCAGTGAAGTCACGCTGCTGGCGAGTGCGGCAGGCTCCAGTGGGCAACTGCAACTGATGGGGGCTGGGGAGTTGGAGCATATGGTGGGAGAGTGGCGGCCGGTGGCCTGAGCAAGTCGATGGTGTTCACCGTACATCCCTGTGGGAGCGGGCTTGCTCGCGAAAGCGGTGGGTCAGTCTGCATCAATGTTGACTGTGCAGCCGTCTTCGCGAGCAAGCCCGCTCCCACAGTTTGTTCCGGGGTGTTCACAGAGCAGGTGTCCGCCACAAAATCCCTGTGGGAGCGAGCTTGCTCGCGATGGCGGTGGGTCAGATTGCATCCATCTTGAATGCGCCGTGGTCAGTGCGGCGGGTAGTTGGACAGAATCCGCCCCACCGTCTCGCGCACGGCCGTGTTGCGATCAGTCGGGTTGGGCGAGTTGCTGAGCATTCGTTCATCACTGCCACGCCACACCAGTTTGCCGTCCTTGCCATCGAGCAGATCGATCTGCACGGTGGCGACCTTGTAGCTGATGTTGCGGGTTTCGTTGTACATCGGCCCGCCCCAATAGCCATTCCAAGGGCTGCCCCAACCGCCGCCATAGTGGGTGGTGACCTGCTGCTGGCGGTCCTCGACGATCAGATAGGCCAGGACCAGTACATCGCCGCGCCCGCCAGCCGGGGCCTGGCGCAGGCCGCGTTGGTCGAGTTGATCGGCCACCGCCTGGCGGATCCGCTGTTCGGTCAGGTCGCTCTTGATGCGAGGGTCATCGGGGCGATATTGCAGCGCCGGGTCTTTCCAGCTCCAACTGCGATACGCCGCGAAATCGCGGCTGGTGTCGAAATCATGGTTGACCTGGTTAGAGGCACAAGCGCCCAACAACAGGGTGAAGGCCAGTAGAGCGAGACGGCGAAACATGGTTTTTCTCCGTTGCGTAATCAACTTGGAGGATACGCCGACATGGCTTTTTCCACCGCTGCACGAATGGCATCGGTGCGCTCGCTTTGACTGCCCCGCTGACCGGTCTCGGCGCTGGCGCTCCACACCGGTTGCCCCGTGCGGGCATCGAACAGATCCACCCGAACCACCACGACCTGCTCCTGATACGTGCGCACCATCGGCACCGGGCGGTACATGCCATAACCCGGACCGTAGCGGTCATAACGGTTATAGCCGCCGTAGTAGCCGGCATCATAATCATCCCGAACCTGGCGCACGCGGGTCTCCAGGCGCAGGTCGGCGCTGACGAACAAGTCGGCGGGCCGGTTGTCATGCAGCGGGCGCAGGCCACGCTGGTCCAGGGCATTGCTCACCGCTTCGGCCACCTGGGCCGAATCCGCCCAGGCGGTACCGGGTGGCAGGCGCCCGTCGCGCCAGGCCCAACTGCGATAGCGCCCGTAGTCACGGGGCGGCGCAGGGTAAGCGCTACGGTCGAACACCGTGGCGGCCTCGGGCGGCGCCGGCGGCAGCGGATTGGACGTGGCGACATAGGGGTTGCTGCCCTGGCAAGCCGCCAGTCCCAGGCACAGCATCAACAACCCTGAACGACCTTTCATTTCGCTCTCCGGTCACACTGGACGGCAGATCCAGTGCAGATAACGTCCCAACCCGGCAAACGCCGGATGGCGACGGTGGGCCAGTTCCATTTCCAGCAACTGCGCAAGCTCCACGCGGCCCTGGAACTCCACCGGCATGTAGTCATGGAAAACCCGCACGCCACTCTGGCTTTCGACCTGCCACAGGCCTTCAAGTTGCGCCGCCAATTCTCGCGGATCAAGGGGTTGTTGCGGCGTCAGGCTCTGTTTTTCACCGGCCATGTCGTTTTTGCGCAACTTGCGGAAATGCCCCTTGAGGAGGTTGCGATAGACCAGCGCGTCGCGGTTGTAGAACGCCAGGGACAGCCAACCGCCCGGGACCGTGAGCTGGTGCAACACCGGCAGGATCGCGTGGGGCTCGGCCAGCCATTCCAGCACCGCGTGACACAGCACCAAATCGTAGGGTTCAGTGAGCAGGCCGAGCAGGTCCTGCCACGGCGCCTGGATGAACGTGGCGCTCTGGCCCGCCTCGGCAAAGCGCTGGCGGGCGCCTTCGAGCATGGGCTCGGCCGGTTCGGCCAGGGTCACCTGGTGACCGCGCTCGGCCAGCCACAACGACATGTGGCCCAGGCCGGCGCCGATGTCCAGCACGCGCAACGGACGCTGTGGCAAGCTTTCCAGCAGATCGGCCTGAAGCACTGCCAGGCGGATCGCGCCCTTGGCCCCACCGTAGATTTTTTCGGCAAAACGCGTGGCGAGCTGATCGAAATGACGGTCGCTCATTGGCCGAACCGCCGTTCGCTGTCGGCCAGCTTGCTGCGCACCACGGCGTCCATGTCCAGGCCCAGTTCGCTGCAAAGCAGCAACAGGTACAACACAATGTCACCGACCTCCTGCCCGGCGTGGGCCAGTTTGTCCGCCGGCAACTGGCGCGACTGGTCCTCGGTCAGCCACTGGAAAATCTCCACCAGTTCGGCCATTTCCACACTGGCGGCCATGGCGAGGTTTTTCGGGCTGTGGAATTGCCGCCAGTCGTTACGGTCACGAATGGCATGCAGGCGTTCGGTCAGTTCAACAAGGTTCATCGGGTTCTCCTGAATGCGCATAGCTTCAGGGGGATGACCAGGGAAGGCAAGAGTCTCGGTACGCAGCGACGGTTTGCCCCATAATCGAACCAACTCGGCCGCCACAGCTCCTACAATCAGGAGCCAACGGCTCAGCGCAGATTCCCTCCCATCAGGATGCACATATGCAGGTAGAAAGCTTTTTCGAATGGCTCGGCCAGGCGCTCGGTTCGGTGATCCGTTTCATCGTCGACCTGCTCAGCGGTCTCTTCAACACCCTGGCCAATGCCGGCGGCAATTTTGTCGATGGGCTGTCACGCACCCTGGGCATGGACACCTCGATCATCAGCATCATCGCGCTGATCCTCGGGCTGATGCTGCTCTACTCGGCGATCCGCGCGTTCATGCGGGCCTCGATCGTCATGGGCATCATCTGGCTGGTGCTGGGGTTGTGGTTGTTGAGTTGGATCATTCACTAGTCTAGCCATCGCTCCAGCACCACAGGGCCCGCGCCGGACACGGCACCTGTGGCGAGGGAGCTTGCTCCCGCTGGACTGCGCAGCAGGCCCCGAAAAAACAGGGCCGCTACGCGACCCAACGGGAGCAAGCTCCCTCGCCACAAACAGGTCCGACTTACGCAAAGAACGATCAGGCGAGAACCCGCTACAATCGCGCTCCATCAAGGAGCCCGCATGTCCAACCTGACCACCGACTGGCGCGACCGCCTTACCCATCGCCGGGTCTGGGCGCTGGCTGCGCCAATGATTCTCTCGAACATTTCCGTACCGCTGGTGGCCTTGGTGGACAGCACCGTCATTGGCCATTTGCCCCATGCTCATCAGTTGGGCGCGGTGGCGGTCGGGGCGAGTTTGTATACGGTGCTGGCGTGGGCCATGGGTTTCCTGCGCATGGGTACCACCGGGTTCGCCGCCCAGGCTGCCGGGCGTGGTGATGGGGCGGCGTTGCGACAAGTGTTGCTGCAAGGACTGTTGTTGGCGATGGGGTTAGCGGTGCTGCTCGGTGCCATCGGCGTGCCGTTGAGCGACGTGGCGTTGCACTTCATGCAACCGTCCGCCGAGCTCAACCAGTTGACCCGGGACTTCTTCCACACCCGGCTCTTCGGCTTGCCGGCGGCGCTGGCCAGCTATGCGCTGGTAGGCTGGTTCCTCGGCGCCCAGAATGCCCGGGCCCCGCTGGCGATCCTGCTGGTGACCAACCTGATAAACATCGCCCTGAACCTGTGGTTCGTGATCGGCCTGGACTGGGGCGTGACCGGCTCGGCCCGGGCGTCGGTAATCGCCGAGTGGACCGGCGCGCTGGTCGGCCTGGCCCTGGCCCGCAACACACTGCGCGCCTGGCCCGGGCAGATCGCCTGGGCCGCCCTGGGGCTGTGGCACAGTTGGCGCCCGCTGCTGGCGGTGAACCGAGACATTTTCATCCGCAGCCTGGTGCTGCAAGCGGTGTTTTTCCTGATCACCGTGCAAGGCGCACGCCTGGGGGATGCGACCGTGGCGGCCAATGCCCTGCTGCTCAACGGCCTGTTGCTGACAGCCCATGCCCTGGACGGCCTGGCCCATGCCGTCGAAGCGCTGTGCGGCCATGCCATTGGCGCCCGCGATCGCCTGGCACTGCGCCGCTCATTGGTGGTGGCGTGCGGCTGGTCGTTGATTGCAAGCCTCGGCTTTGCCCTGCTGTTCCTGCTCGCCGGCCACCTGTTCATCGACATGCAGACCGACATACCCGACGTGCGCGCCACCGCTTACAACTACCTGCCTTACCTCGCGGCCCTGCCACTGATTGCGGTCTGGAGTTACTTGCTCGACGGGCTGTTCATTGGCGCCACCCGTGCCCGGGAAATGCGCAACGGCATGCTGCTGACCCTGCTGCTGGTGTTGCCCATCGCCTGGGCGCTGCAAGGGCTGGGCAACCATGGGCTGTGGATCACCTTCCTGCTGTTCATGGCCCTGCGCAGCCTGACCCTCGGCGCATTCGCCTGGCACTTGCAGCGGCACGACCGCTGGCTCGGAGCATCAGACCACTAACGTTCAATCCTGGCTGCCCTGCCAGCGCCGCCGCAGTTGATCGAGTCTCTCGCGCTGCGAACCGCCCGTCAGGCCAGACACTGGCCGGGCATCGGGGTATTGCAGGCGCAACCACAGCCAGTCATCGAGCACCGCACGCTCGGTAAATCCCAGGGCAAGGCCCTGCTGCAAATCCCCCCAGAGCCGCTGGTAATCACATCCGGTGGAACGGGACCATTGCCAGGCGTGACGCTCCAGCAGGCATCGTTGCAACTGGTCCTGCTGTCGGTCGCTGAGGCCGTGCTCTTTCTCCAGCGCCGCCACCGACAGCCCCGGGTTGGACAGTTGTTGCCACCCCTGGCTGCCGATCGCCCGATCGGCCCACGTGCCGCCAAACCAGCGCAACAGGCTGATCGGGCCCAGCCAGCAACTGAGTTCTTGAGGGTCGCAACCGTCGAAGAAATAGCTGGCGATGTGTGGGTTGTAGTAGCTCAACAAGGCTTTGTGATGCAGACCCAGGGTCACCGTCAGCATGCGTCGCAGATGCGCCAGCAATTGCGCAGCGGGCGATGGGCTGACCAACAACAACCCCGGCCACGAGCGTGGGTCCAGACGACAGAGGCTGACCAGCGCAGGCGAATGGCGCAGATCCACCAGCAGCGGACCGTGCTCTCGCAGCCCATGCAGCTCGGTGTTTTCAAACAAGGCAAAGCATCGGGCCTTGGCGAACTGCGTGTGCACAAGCCACGCAGCGCCAGGCGCACTCGGTACGTCGAGCAGCAGCCATTGCGGCGGTGATCCAGAGTGGGTCGCGGCGTTCATCGAGCAATGCCCGCGCCGCGCCGCATGAGCATACGGCAGGTGCATAGTGGCTGGGCGCAGGGGCTGAAAGGCCCGCCTTCGGGCAACAAGCACAACAAGACCAAAGGCTCCGCATCACGGATTGCAGACAACAGGAGCGGATCGGCAACCGATGGCCCATGTGTTCCGCCGGTGGATAACTCATCCACAACCTCTACTGAGGCAGGCACATCCAGAAATGCACTGATCATTGGCCGATCCGGATCACCTTCGATAAAGCTCACCAGCACCTCGGTGCCGTCACTCAGGGCACCCGCCACGCCCGTGGCCAGTTCGGGCGCCAAGGGCAGCCAGCAATGACTGGGGCTGGAACCTTCGCCCTGGTAAAGCCAGTCAAACTGCACCGCTACGCGTCCCGCGCCCAGCTCCGACGGTTCGTCCACCGCCACGACCCAGCCACGTTGCCGGCTCACCATGCGCGGTTTTGCCGGGACCTCGTCTGGCATAAACAGCACACCCCGGGGAATGGCCTTGAAATGATTGCCGTACACCCCCGCCTCTGCGCGGTGCTCGACCTTCGTCAGCAGCCAGCGCCGGTTCCAGCCGGCAAACGGATGGGCCGTCAGCGTCAGCACCTGACCACCGTGCAGGGTCATCAAGTCGCTGCGGCCCTGGGCGACCTGCTCCCCCGACACATCGGTTTGCACACTGAAGGACCGCACCGCGGCAATCGGGTCGTCGTCCGCGTAGACCGCCTTACCGGCAGGGGGAAAACCGTGCGGATTATCAGCGAACACCAGGCAATGCCCGTCCCGGGTGTGTTCGAAATGAAAGTGGATACCCGCCTGGGCGCACACGCGCTGCAGGAACTGCAGGTCCGACTCTCGATACTGGGTACAGAAATCCTGCAGTGGATAATCGCCACTCAAATCCAGGCACAGGCTGCGACCGCTGATGCCATGGGCCTTGAGCACCTGGCGAATGATCTGCGGCACCGAACGGGCGCTGAAGACCCGCTGGCTGAAACGCTGCGCCAGACAGGCCAGCTTCGGCCCGATACGCACCCGGCAGCCGGCGCCATGACGGTGTTGGACCAACTCATGAAGCTGCCCATGAACGCCTCGGCCTGGGACCCCGAAACTCAACCAGACGCTGCGGTACAACAGGCCCGCCAGGTCCAGGTTCGCGTCGCGCAACAACAGCTGCGCTTCATAGACGAAGGGTTCGCTGATCGCTTCGCTACCCGTGAAGGCCACGACGTCTAAAGGCTCGGGCAGACCGGCTATCTCCAGACGAAAGGCTGGCTCGCTGGCTGGATCGGACATCGGCGTTTCTCTACAGGAGGGGCGGTCGGGGATTCTCGCCGAGAGCCATGGCCGAGTAGAGGGGCCAAGTACAAGTTAGGAAAGGGACTACACGAAATAAGGACATCGCCGGTTAAATGCACCGACGTTCAGAAATAACGACGGCACAAATAAAAACGCCCTCCGGGACTGTCCGAAAAAAACCGCAACACGCGGTGCATTTTCTGACAGCCCCGGAGGGCATTGCCGATCAGACAAAAGTTAGAGCTGATGTGACCCTGTGGCGAGGGAGCTTGCTCCCGCTGGGTTGCGCAGCAGCCCCCTTTGATGAGCGCTTCGCACTCAAGCGGGAGCAAGCTCCCTCGCCACAATGAATCGCGCCAACCTTAAGGGAGCATCTCCCGCCAAAAGGGCTCTATCAAGAAGACAGATAAGACGAACGCGTCAGCCCCAGGCGCAAGGCATCGAGGAACTGGGTACGTTCGGCGGCGCTAATGCGGGCGCTGGCGCACTTGTCGCGGTAGTGAGTCATCAACTCCTCCGGCGACAGGTGCACGTAGCGCAGCATGTCCTCGATGGTGTCGTGGGTTTCGATACCGGCGTGGTACACGCTGCCATCGGCGTTCTGGTAGATGTTCACCGAGTCGGTGTCGCCAAACAGGTTGTGCATGTCCCCAAGGATTTCCTGGTAGGCGCCCACCAGGAAGATGCCCAGCAGATAGTCTTCATCCGGCTTGAGAGCGTGAACCGGCAGGCTGGTCTCGATGCTCTGCTCGTCGACGTACTGCTTGATCTTGCCGTCGGAGTCGCAGGTCAGGTCTTGCAGCACGGCGCGGCGCAGCGGCTCTTCGTCCAGGCGATGCAGCGGCAGGATCGGCAGCACCTGGCCGATGGCCCAGGTGTCCGGCAGGCTCTGGAACACCGAGAAGTTGCAGATGTATTTGTCGGCCAACTTGTCGTTGAGCTCATCCAGCACCTGCCGGTGCGAGCGCTGGCGGGCCTTCAACGAGTTGTGCAGGCGCCGGCACACGGCGAAGTAGCACTGCTCGGCCAAGGCTTTTTCGGCCAGGGTCAGCTTGCCGTCGGCATATTGGGTCGCCACGTCGCTCATGTAGTGGGTGGCGCGCCAGTAAGTCTCGGTGACCATCTCGATATCGGTCGGGCCCAGCAGGTCAACCAGCCATTGCACGGTTTCCGGCAGTTCCTGCTTGTTGTCGATCACCGGTACGTCGTCGTTGTGTTTCTCGACGTCGGTCACCTGCACCACCAGCATGGCGTGGTGAGCGGTCAGCGAGCGGCCGCTTTCGGAGAAGATGTTCGGATGCGGCAGGCTTTGGGCATCGCAGAACTCCTTGAGCATGCCGACCACGACACCGGCGTAATCGTCCATGTCGTAGTTGATCGAACTGGCATTGCGCGAGTGCGTGCCGTCGTAGTCCACGCCCAGACCACCGCCGACGTCGATGTGATCCACCGGCAGGCCGAGGTTGCGCAGCTCACCGTAGTAACGGATCGCTTCCTTGAAGCCGTGCTGGTAGTCCGCCAGGTTGGCGATCTGCGAGCCCATGTGGAAGTGCAGCAGGCGGATGCCCTGATCCAGGCCGGCCGCGCGGAAGCGCTCGACCACCGACAGCAGTTGCGCGGCAGACAAGCCGAACTTGGACTTTTCACCACCGGTATCGGCCCACTTGCTCGACGCCAGGGACGACAGGCGCACGCGCAAGCCGACCTGGGGCTTGACCTTAAGCGTTGCGGCCTCTTCGATCACCAGGCCGACTTCGGACTCTTTCTCGATGACGATGAAGACGTTGTGACCGAGCTTCTGGCCCATCAGCGCCAGGCGGATGAATTCGCGGTCCTTGTAGCCGTTGCAGACGATGGTGCCGCCCTTCGGCGCCAGGGCCAGGACCGCCAGCAG
Organism: Pseudomonas ogarae; assembly: GCF_014268695.2. NCBI lineage: Bacteria > Pseudomonadati > Pseudomonadota > Gammaproteobacteria > Pseudomonadales > Pseudomonadaceae > Pseudomonas > Pseudomonas ogarae. The sequence goes on along the minus strand of NZ_CP077086.1, from coordinate 1,007,449 downwards.
CTCCGGCTTGGAACCGGCTTCCAGGCCGATGGAGACGTTCTGGGTGGCGATGATGTTCTCGATCACCGCTTCCTGCTGGTTGACCTTGATCGGATAGAGCGCGGTGTACTTGCTCTGGTATTCCAGGCGCGCGATGTTGCTGTCGAAGGCGCCGGTGAGCTGGCGCACACGGTCTTGCAGGATGTCGGGGAAGCGCACCAGCAAGGGCAGCGACAGGCCGCTCTGGCGCAACTGGTCGACTTGCTCGAACAGGTCGATGGGCGAGCTGTCGGGGCCGTTCGGACGGACTTCGACGCGACCGGCTTCATTGATCGCGAAATACCCGGCCCCCCAATGGCGAATCCCGTAAACACTGCGGCTGTCCGCAACTGTCCATTGGCTGCCATCGTCTTTGCGTGTGCGTCGTACGGACATCGAAGTCCCCTATAAAGAAGTCAAAATGCACCATCCGGTCGGAGGCTGGGGCAGTCTAGAGAGTGAAAATGACGAATTGCCTGTTAGCAAGGTAGACCCTGCTCCCAGCGATGAGTTTAGAAACCCGTTCAGAACAGGCTCTGTGAAAACCATGCGGGCGACCTCGAACGTCGGGTTCGGGTCAAGCCGAGGGTGGTTTTCACAGAAGCTGCTAGCCGCCGGATTTCTTTGCCTTGAAGCCGTGCTTGACCAGTTCCGCCAGCAGCAGCTCGACGTGATCGCCCTGGATCTCGATGATGCCGTCTTTCAACGCACCACCGGTGCCACAGCGCTTCTTCAACGTGGTGGCCAGTTCCTTGAGCGCGTCTTCGGCCAACGGCACGCCGGTGATCGTGGTCACCGTCTTGCCGCCGCGACCTTTGCTTTCACGGCGCACGCGCGCAATGCCGTCACCGGCAGGGATGGCGGTCTGCTTGCAGATACAGGCATCCACCGGCTGACGGCAATCAGGGCAATGACGACCGGCGTCGGTAGAAAATACCAAGCCGCCCAAGGCGGCGAAGGATGCGGCTTTTTTGGCCACCGGCAATCCTCTTGGGAGGACAAAGACTGGTCGAGGGGGAACATGCCTCGACCGCGAAACCCCACTCAGGCAGGGGCAGCGCTACTGGACCGCAGACACGGTTCAGCTTGAAAAGTCGCGCAGTGTAACGGCAAAAAGCCGACTTGCTAAGGGCCAATCAGCGCCAATTTATAGCTTCTTTGCGACGCTGCCGCCATGGACGCGCAAATAGCGTTCAAGCGCCGCCAGGGAGTCCGGGCAGTAAGGCTTGCGCTGGATTTCATCGAGCACCTGCTCGAGGGGCAGGAAACGCGCTTCGAGGACTTCTTCGGGCTGCAGGACCAACGGGCCGTCCCACACCGCCGAGAACGCCGAGCACCAGAGGCGACTGCCAGGGTCTTCGAAATAGAAATGGTCATGGGCGGTCAGTTCCACGCCGCTCACGCCCAGCTCTTCCGCCAGCTCACGGGCAGCCGATTCGGCGTAGGTCTCATCGGCCTGCACCATGCCGCCCGCCGCCACGTCCCAGAAACCAGGGTAGATGGCCTTGCTCAGGGTGCGCCGATGAACACACAGCTCACCGGACGAATTGAACAGCATGATGTAGGTGCCGCGTCCGATCAGGCCGCGCTCACGCAGCTCTGAACGCACCAGGCTGCCGAGCAGGTTGTCGTGCTCATCGACCCACGCAATCAGCTCGGCATCCGAGGCCACTCGATGAGCGACCTCCCGGGGGCTTTCGCTCATGAATCAACCTTGGTTCAGCAGTTGTCGCAAGTCGATGACCGCTGCGTTGGCTCGGGAAATGTAGTTGGCCATGACCAGCGAGTGGTTCGCCAATACACCGAAGCCGCTGCCGTTGAGGATCATCGGGCTCCAGACCGGTTCCTGGGACGCTTCCAGTTCACGAATGATCTGCCGCACGCTGACCGTGGCGTTCTTTTTCGCCAGGACATCGGCGAAGTCCACTTCGATGGCGCGCAGCAGGTGCGACAACGCCCACGCCTGGCCACGGGCCTCATAGAACACGTTATCGATTTGCAGCCACGGGGTCTCGACCACCTCTTCGTCCACCTGCGGCACCTGGCCCGGGGCCGGGACTTCGGTTTTCAGCGAGGTGTTGAGCTTGACCCGGCCAACGCTGGCCGACAGACGCTGGGACAACGAACCCAGGCGAGTGCCGACATCCCCCAGCCAGTTGTTCAGGTTGTCGGCGCGGGCGTAGAACAGTGCGCTTTTCTGGCTTGGGTCGGACAGGCGCGCCTGGTAGCGGCTCAGGGAATTGATGCCTTCCTGGTATTCAGACTCGCTGGAGGGCAGCACCCAACTGCGGTTGTCGAAGTTGAAGCGCGGCTCGGCCTTGGCCAGGTCGGCGTCCTCGGCGGACTGGGACTGGGAACGGGCGAAGTCCTTGCGCAAGGCGCGGCTCAGGTCGCGGACCTGCACCAGCACGCCGTATTCCCAGCTCGGCATGTTGTCCATCCACAGGCCAGGCGGGAAGCGGTCATTGGAGATGTAGCCGCCTTGCTTGGTCAGCAGGGTCCCGGCCACCGTCTTGAGCGTTTCGACCGTGGTGTAGCCCACCACCATCTGCCGGCCATCTTTCTCGGCCGCGGCCTGGGCGTTCTGCTGCACAGGGAACAGCGCAGGCTCCTGGCTCCAATACCAGCCGACGGCAATGGTCACCAGCAGGTAAAGGCCGATCAGCGTCGCCAGTGCGCGGCTGAAAAAAAGCCCACCCAGGTAGCTGCGGGTGGACGATTTCGGCTCGGCGGCACGTTCAGGCGCGCTGCCCGCGCGGTTTTTCCAGTCCAGCATGGCGATATCCCTTCAATCACTTGAGTTCTCGGTTCGACCACAACCCTACGCCATCGTGCCTGATTTGAAACGCGATAATGCGGCGCCAATCATGCCGGGCGCGACAGGGCAATCGAACAGCACTATAAAGGAAGCGGTGCCATCGGCCTACGAGACTGGCCAGTCACGAACTGAATTTCGCGACTGGACAGAATATTGACGTATGACACTCATGCGAAGGAAAAGAGGTGCTAGCATAGAGCCACCAGTCGATCTCAGCATGCACCCTAACTAGTAGTCAGGATATGACCGAGCCAGAAGACCCCAGCCGTGAGCGCCTCAAGCACCACTTTGCCCAGCGGGTAATTCATCAGGCTCGTCAGATCCTGGAGATTTGGCAGCGCCTGCAACGCAGTGAGTGGTCCAGCACCGACCTTTCAGAGCTCAGTGAAGCCAATCTGCGCCTGCTGCGCTTTGCCGAGCGCTTCGAACAGCCCGAGCATTCCCAACTGGCCCAGGGCATCAGCCAGTCGCTGCAAGCGGTGGACGCCAATCGCGGGCGCCTGAGCAGCCACCTGATCACCGAAATCAACCGTTTGATGCAGCGTTTGTCTCGTACCGGCCTGCGCCACGGCGACCAGCTGGAACAAACCTTCCTGCCGCCGCTGCGCAAACCCATCTACGTGTTGCTGCAGGACCATGACCGCGCCGAGCGCCTGGCCAAGCAGTTGGAGTTCTTCGGCCTCAGCGCCCAGGCGCTGGACAGCGTCGCGGCGTTCCGCGCCTCGATGGTCGAGCGCCTGCCGGCGGCGATTGTCATGGATGTGGATTTCAGCGCCCCCGGCGCCGGCCTGAAACTGGCCGCCGAAGCCCAGGAAGGCCTGGAGCAACCGCTGCCGCTGTTGTTCTTCAGCTTGTTGGAAACCGACACGCCCACACGCCTGGCCGCGGTGCGCGCCGGTGGGCAGGAATTTCTCACCGGCACCCTCGAAGCCTCGAGCCTGCTGGAAAAGATCGAAGTGCTGACCTGCGTCGCCCAGTACGATCCGTACAAAGTGCTGATCATCGATGACTCCCGCGCCCAAGCCATGCACACCGAACGCCTGCTCAACAGCGCCGGCATCATCACCCGCACGCTGATCGAGCCGATCCAGGCCATGGCCGAGCTGGCGGACTTCCAGCCCGACCTGATCATCCTCGACATGTACATGCCGGCCTGCACCGGCACGGAACTGGCCAAGGTGATCCGCCACAACGACCGCTACGTGAGCGTGCCGATCATCTACCTGTCCGCCGAAGACGACCTGGACAAGCAACTCGACGCCATGAGCGAAGGCGGCGACGACTTCCTGACCAAACCGATCAAGCCCCGGCACCTGATCACCACGGTGCGCAACCGTGCCGCCCGGGCACGCAACCTCAAGGCGCGGATGGTACGCGACAGCCTCACCGGCCTGTACAACCACACCCATATCCTGCAACTGCTCGAGGATTGCAGCTTTCGCGCTCGTCGCGAAGGCAAGCCCCTGAGCTTTGCCATGCTCGACATCGACCATTTCAAACGGGTCAATGACAGCCACGGCCACCCCATGGGCGACCGGGTGATCAAGAGTCTGGCGCTGTTTCTCAAGCAGCGCCTGCGCAAGACCGACTTCATCGGTCGTTACGGCGGCGAAGAGTTCGCCATCGTCATGCCCGACACCGACATCGACGCCGCCTGCAAAGTGCTGGATGAAATTCGCCAGCGCTTTGCCGAAATCCACTACCCGGCCCAGCCCCATGATTTGTGGTGCACCTTCAGCGCCGGCGTGGTGGAGATGAGCGATGACTCCGACAGCCTGATGATGGCCAGCCAGGCGGACGAAGCGCTGTACCGCGCCAAGCATGCCGGGCGCAACCGGGTACAGAGCGCCCGCCAATCAAAGCAAAGTGCCACCTTTTCATCGGAATCGACCGATTCGGTCATAAACCTGTAACGCAAACGCAATAACTTCAGGCACTTACGATTCTGCCCCTGGTAGACCTTTAATGCGCCTGAAGCTGCTGACCAATCTCAACACCCTTCTTTTAGTTGCCGTGTGCCTGGGCCTTGGGGCCACGCTGTGGTGGTCGCAGATCGCCCTGGAACGACCCTATCTGCTGATGGAGCGCTACCTGGGCCTGTCACGGCAGTTCCAGGGCGAAGTCGCGCGCAACATCGAGGACTACCTGGCCAGCGGCGACGCCTTGCGCCTGAGTGCGGCCACCCAGGCCCTGGAGGCCCTGCAAAAGGACCTCGATCAGTTTCCCCCGGCACTGGCCACCCCCCTGCGCCCGAGCCTGTCGAACCTCGACGGCTTCAGCAAGACCGATCTGCTGGCCGCCGGCAAACTGGCCGGCGATCCGCAGGCCTTGCTGCTGCAGGCCGAGCGTGAACTGAGCGCCAGCCTCGACCAACTGGCCCAATACGCCAATGGCGCCCCAGCCTACTTGCCGGCGTTGTTTGCCGCTTCTCAGCACCTGGGCCGGTTGTCCCTCACGCGGGACAAACTGGTCAGCAGTGGCCGTAGCGAATTGGCCGCCGATGTCGAACGGGAACTGGCGAGCATCCGTGTAGAGGCCGAACGCCTCGACAGCCTGCCGCTGCTGGGCGTCACCGCCAGCAGCGAATCAGGCAGCGATGATTTCGCCGCGCTGATGGGTTTGGAAACCCAGGAAAAAACCGCCGCCGAAGATGCTGGCATTGCCCTCAAGCGCGAACTCAACAGCCTGCTCGCCCGTTACCCGGCGGAATTGGCCCGCACCCGTGAACTGATCCAGAAACGCACCGAACTGAGCAGCGCCACGCACCTGAAAATCGCCGATGTGCAACAGGCGATCGATGCCATGGAGCCGTCGGTACGGGCCCAGCATGGGCAGATCCAGGGAGAGGTTCGCTTGATCCAAGGGGTAATGATTGGCCTGATCCTGCTGATCGCGCTGCTCATCGACACCTTGCAACGGCGCCTGGCCCGCACCTTGACGCACTTGGCCCCGGCCCTGTCGACCTGGGCCGAGGGCGACTTCAGCCGTGATATCCACGTGGGCGCCAGCAACCGCGAATTGCAAGACATCGAGGCCTCGCTCAATCGTCTGCGTGCTTATCTGGTGGACCTGGTGGGCACCATTCGGGTGAACGCCGAACAGGTCGCGGGTAGCAGCCGGACCCTGGCCGAGCTGAGCGGCGAGCTGCACAGTGGGGCCGAGCATCAGGCTGGCGACACGGCGCTGATCCGCGACTCCCTCAGCGAACTGGAAGCGACGATCCAGCAAGTGGCCGGCGATGCCAGCCAGGCCGCAGACGCCAGCCGCAGCGCCGGGCAGGCGGTGGAGCAAGGGCAGAAAGTCATCGGCCTGAGCCTCACAGGCCTGCATGCGCTGGTGGGAGAAGTGCAAGGCAACGCGCAGATGATCGAGCAACTGGCCGAGGAGTCAGCCACTATCGGCGGCGTGCTGACGGTGATTCGCTCGATTGCCGACCAGACCAACCTGCTGGCCCTCAACGCCGCCATCGAAGCCGCCCGCGCCGGGGAAATGGGCCGGGGCTTCGCGGTGGTGGCCGAGGAAGTCCGCTCCCTGGCCCAACGCACGGCCGGCGCCACCGCCGAAATCCAGACGCTGATCGCCCGCCTGCAACAGGCTGCGCGCCAGTCAGTGGACGGCATGCGCGCCCAGGTCGAACACGCCGAAGCCACAGCCAACCAGGCGCAAGCAGCCGACGGCGCGCTGGATGAAATCGTCGGTGCCATCCAGACCATCTCCGACACGGCAGTACGCATCGCCGACGTCACCGCCCAACAAAGCGGCGCCGTCAGCGAAATACGCGATCACAGCGAGCGGATTCACCAACTGGGCGGCGACAACCTGCTGCGCATCGGCCAGGGGCGCGAACAAGGCGACAACCTGTTGGTCCTCGGTGGGCGGTTGCACACGGCAGTACAAGCGTTTCGGGTTTAGACCTCAGATCCAGTGTGGGAGCGAGCCTGCTCGCGAAAGCGCCGGGTCAGCTTGCATCGACGCTGAATGTGCCGCCGTCATCGCGAGCAAGCTCGCTCCCACACTGGATCTTCAGCAGGCATAAATTTTGTGCTCACCACAAATCCCCTGTGGGAGCGGGCTTGCTCGCGAAAGCGCCGGGTCAGCTTGCATCGAGGTTGAATGGGCCGCCGTCATCGCGAGCAAGCTCCCCACAGGGGTTCAGCTCCAACCGTATGACTGGATCAGGGACCTGGGTCACAAATTTCGCGCAAACATCGGTCATCGTGCTGGCTATTGCAGAGAACTGGACAGTCACAAAGGCTTTGCGGCATAGTCTCCAGGTTCTGATACCTGCTCACAGATAACAAGGAACAGCAGATGGCGACCCTATTGGTCCTGCACGGACCCAACCTGAACCTGCTGGGCACCCGTGAACCGGGCGTCTACGGCGCCGTGACACTGGCGCAGATCAACCAGGACCTGGAGCAGCGGGCCCGCACCGCCGGCCATCATTTGCTCTATCTGCAAAGCAACGCCGAATATGAATTGATCGACCGTATCCATGCCGCGCGCGGCGAAGGCGTGGACTTCATTTTGATCAATCCAGCAGCTTTTACACACACAAGCGTCGCATTACGTGACGCGCTGCTGGCGGTGAGCATCCCATTCATCGAAGTGCATTTGTCCAACGTGCACAAACGCGAACCTTTCCGCCATCACTCCTACTTCTCGGATGTAGCAGTGGGAGTGATCTGCGGCCTTGGCGCCAGCGGTTACCGACTGGCCCTGGAGGCCGCCCTAGAGCAGCTTGATAAACAGGCACCAGCTTGAAAACAAGCGTTAAACGCCCCTGACCGACCCTTGGGAGTTGATGATTCATGGATATCCGTAAAGTTAAGAAATTGATCGAATTGCTGGAAGAGTCCGGCATCGACGAGCTTGAGATCAAGGAAGGCGAAGAGTCCGTACGCATCAGCCGCCACAGCAAGACCCCGGCCCAGCAGTTCTATGCACCGGCACCGATGCACGCTCCAGCCGCCGCGCCTGCTCCAGCAGCAGCGCCGGTTGCCGCAGCAGCGCCAGCCGCACCGGCTGCGCCAGCGCTCAACGGCACTGTCGCCCGTTCGCCAATGGTGGGCACGTTCTATCGCAAGTCTTCGCCATCCTCGCCGTCCTTCGTTGAAGTCGGCCAGACCGTGAAGAAAGGCGACACCCTGTGCATCGTCGAAGCCATGAAGATGATGAACCACATCGAAGCTGAAACCAGCGGTGTGATCGAATCCATCCTCGTCGAAGACGGCCAGCCGGTTGAGTACGACCAACCGCTGTTCACCATCGTTTGAACCGCGGAGAGCCTTTGATGACTGCGAAGTTGGAAAAAGTTCTGATCGCTAACCGCGGTGAGATCGCCCTGCGGATTCTGCGTGCCTGCAAAGAGATGGGCATCAAGACCGTCGCCGTTTACTCCAAGGCCGACAAAGAACTGATGCACCTGGGCCTGGCGGACGAATCCGTCTGCATCGGTCCGGCGTCGGCTGCGCACTCCTACCTGCACATCCCGGCGATCATCGCCGCTGCCGAAGTGACCGGCGCCACCGCCATTCACCCTGGCTACGGCTTCCTGGCGGAAAACGCCGACTTCGCCGAACAGGTCGAAAATTCCGGTTTTGCCTTCATTGGCCCGAAAGCCGACACCATCCGCCTGATGGGCGACAAGGTCTCGGCCAAGCACGCCATGATTGCTGCCGGTGTGCCGACCGTTCCGGGTTCCGACGGCCCGTTGCCTGAAGACGAAGAAACCGCTTTGCGCATCGGTCGCGAAGTCGGTTATCCGGTGATCATCAAGGCCGCTGGCGGCGGCGGTGGTCGCGGCATGCGCGTGGTACACAAGGAAGAAGACCTGATTTCCTCGGCGAAACTGACCCGTTCCGAAGCTGGCGCGGCGTTCGGCAACCCGATGGTCTACCTGGAAAAATTCCTGACCAACCCACGTCACGTCGAAGTCCAGGTGCTGTCCGACGGCCAGGGCCATGCGATCCATCTGGGCGACCGCGATTGCTCGCTGCAACGTCGTCACCAGAAAGTCCTCGAAGAAGCGCCGGCACCGGGCATCGACGAGCAGGCTCGCGAGGAAGTCCTGGCGCGTTGCGTCAAGGCCTGCATCGACATCGGCTATCGCGGCGCCGGTACCTTCGAGTTCCTGTACGAGAACGGTCGTTTCTACTTCATCGAAATGAACACCCGTGTTCAGGTGGAGCACCCGGTTTCGGAAATGGTCACCGGTATCGACATCGTCAAGGAGATGCTCAGCATCGCCGCCGGCAACAAGCTGTCGTTCACCCAGGATGACGTGGTCATCCGCGGTCACGCGCTGGAATGCCGGATCAACGCCGAAGACCCGAAAACCTTCATGCCAAGCCCAGGCACGGTCAAGCATTTCCATGCCCCGGGCGGCAATGGCGTTCGCGTCGATTCGCACCTGTACAGCGGTTATGCCGTTCCGCCGAACTACGATTCGTTGATCGGCAAGCTGATCACCTACGGGGCGACCCGTGACGAAGCCATGGCGCGCATGCGCAATGCGCTGGACGAAATCGTGGTAGACGGGATCAAGACCAACATCCCGCTGCACCGCGACCTCGTACGTGACGAAGGCTTCTGCAAAGGTGGCGTCAACATCCATTACCTGGAACACAAGCTGGGCAACCAGCACTGATGCTTCAAGTAATGTAAAAAGACCCCGGTCATTGGCCGGGGTCTTTTTTTTGCCTGTCGCTCACGATGCAGGCAGCGGCATCAGCCCAGCATCACCGTAGAAAATTCCTGCAAGGCAAGTTGCGCCGCAGTCGCCGGCCGGCCCTGGTGGGTGCGAACGGCACCGTCGGCATTGGCCACCAACGGTTCGCTGCGCAAGCGCGTCATGAACCCGCGCGCACGTACCGATACCGGACCAGAACCCTGCTTCGCCCTCGCCAGCACGGGTACGTAGTAGCGTTCGACCTGACTCTGTGAGGTCTTGAATACTGAGGTGATACCACTGCGCAGATCCAGCGCAACACCATAGTTATTCCCAAAGCAGGAAGAATACGACCAGTGATCCCAGGTGGGTTGCAGACCCTGGCGCCTCATCACCAACCGGACCGGCTCACCAATGTCAGCCCCCGTCAGCCAATCCCCACCCACCAGCGTGGCACGAATATCCTTGGGCGATCCCCCCAGGCGCCGCGTCACGTCCCGGACGCTGCGCTCGATCAGCGCACGGATGTTGTGATCGAAATGAATGACCGCCCCCATCTTGGTGGCAGGGTTGTACAACGAAGCGATCACGCACGTTTGCGCATTCAGCGAGAACAGATAGTTGTCCGCCGTCTCGCTGAACCTTGCCACCACAGCCTCGCCCTGCAACGCCCCCCGCGTTGCGTCCGGAAAGACATGCCCGGGAAACGCTTCGCGCAACTCCCCCACTCGCCCAAGGTTGCGCACATGGTCATTGCCGCCTCTCAAGCCGACTTTGTTATGGGTCCATTTGCCATTCGCCAGCCTGCGGATGGGCAGCTTGTACAACGCGCCGGGACGCCTGGCATCCACCAGGCACAACCCGCCGAAGTAGGGATCCTCCATCACCTGGTAGTACCGGCCCTTGCTCCGGATATAGTGGGCACCTAGCGGTTGCGTTGCGCTGGGCGGGCTGCGATAGGTGCCCAAAAAAATCCCCTCCTCAATCACCGGCTGCAAGTGCTCCGGTGTTCCGCTGACCGCCTGCTGCGGCTTCAGGCGTATGGGCGGGATCACCGGCCCAGCCTCTTTGGCGATGCCTGATGTCGCGCGCCTCAAGCGTTGAGCGGACAACGACAGAGGTTTCACCGCGAACTTCAGGTTCCTGGCCGCGCGCCCCAGCAGCGTGGCCATGCTTGCGGCACCGAGCGTGGCGAACAGCGTCCCCCAGGTCGCGGCCAGCCAGTGGCCAAGCGCGCCTTCCGTGTCGCCCTGCCCATGCGCCTCGACCGCCTGCCCGGCGCTGACAGCCACCAAGCCAATGTCCAGCAACAAGGCAAACGGGGGGTAGACCATGCACACAGGAGCCGCCGCGAAGATCAGGCCCTTGAACACCTGATCCCTGATCATTTCGGCACGACTTGTGGTGATGTCCTCCACATCGGTGACAGCGCGCTCGATGCAGGCATCGAATTCAGCGCTGATGTCCATGACCCGATTGAATTCGCGCACCGTATCGACACGCGTGCTCCCGGTCGCCAGCGCCACCAGCGAACGCCCTGCAGCGGCACGCGCGCTCAGTGCGACCCGCTCCAGTAAGTAATGATGCAGTTGCACGGCGATGCTCCCGGAGAAATCCAGGTACTTGCGAAACAGGATCCCGTCCGGAGCATCGGGTGTGTACAACCAGTAAAAAACCTTAGGATCGAAGTAAGTGAAAACGTAGACCCCTTGCACGACATGACCGCCGACGGTCAACTTGATCACGCCTTCACGCGTCACGGCAGCACTAGGATGCGTGGCGCTGTTCATCGGCCGCCCATCGCTCAGCAGCGTGACTTGCCGGGTGAGCCACTGGAATTCGTCGGTGCTCAACATCGACTTGCCATGGGCCACACGCAGGTCGCGATCCATCCGGGCCAACAGCATGTAGCGGTAGGCCTCGCGGCGTTTCGAATACTCAGGGTCCTTGGCATCGAGAAAGCTGGCGCGGATGTGCTTGGCATATCGCTCCCCCAGGTAAGCCACGCGAATGTATGACGCCAGTTCGGCGCTGCGGACCTGCTTCAAATCCTGGCCGACGGAAGAGCGCACGCCTCTTGTGGGATCGTCGATATCCGAGTTGTGCTCATATCCGAAGATGGCAAGGTCCAGCAGGCTGGCGGTTTTTTTCTCGGCTGCCAGCCCTGGGCTGTAGTCGATGAGCAGAGTGGCCGGATCGACCGCTTCAAGCACCCCCTTGCTACGCAGGTACGGCGCAATCAAATGGGCGAAGGTACGCTTGGCGAAGTCGATGAAGACTTCATAGTCGGCCATCTGTTCATCGAACACCTGCCGCTGAACCAGAAACTCCTGGTTCAAGCCACTGATGTTGCGCCGGGACTCCAGCGGCAACGCCGAGTACCAACGAGGCGACTCGTTCAGCTCCACTTGCGTCAGGTTATTGGCCAGGCCGGTCAAGACAGCGTTCTGAAGACAGGCCCTGAACCCCGTCACCGGGCCCCTGAGATCTTTGCCCAAGTCCCATGAAGCCGGTTTCTCCGCCACGCTGGCAAAATACTCCCGGGCCCGTCCATGATCGGTCGCAGGGAGTTGCTGTAGCAGATACTCGCGACCGGCTTCGTTTTGGGTCCAGGCACCGACCTCCCCGCTCAGCGCCCGAAGCGAGGTCAATTCGACCCACTCCTGACCATCGGGTTTGCCGGGGGCATACAGCAGCAGGCCACTGACGTCGTCGCCCACGTCCTCGCGGTAGAACAGAAGAGGATCGGCACACTTCAGGCCATTGGGAAGCACAAGACCGGCGACACGCCACACGCTAGCGGTTGGCGTCGCAACGTCGCTCCCCCACAGAGCACTGAGCGAGTCATGGCCGGTCGCCGACAACTGGCCCGCACAACGCGCGATAAACGCACTGTGCTGCAGGCGCGCCAAAAACCAATCGAGCATGGCCGCTTTCAGGTCCGCCCGCTCATATCGATCGGCCAGTGCTTGCAGGTACCCGGCAGGCGCATCGACGTTTGCCAACAATCGGCCAATGAAGTCCGGCGAAAGGGACTGGTTACGCAGCATGCCGCCATTTTCCACCAGGAACACCGACACCGCGTCCGGCCGTACCGGGCCTGCCGCCACCAGCTCACTCAGGTTGTAGGTGTGCACCGGCTGCCCCATCACCGTTCGCCACTGTAACTGCACGCGAATGCTGTCAGGCTCGACCACCATGTCCAATTCATCCCTGGCATAGTCCCTGGCCAATTGCCGAGCGAAGGCCCGCAGCGAACCCAGGCCATCGACCAGCTCATCGACTTGTACCTGCGCCAGCGCGGCCTGGTTTTCAAACGCTCGCAGCCGTTCACGATCAGGATTGCTCAAACCCCGCAGCCAATGCGGCAATTGCAATCGCGCGAGCGCTCCAAGATCCCGCCGCTCACGGTTTGTGGCCAACGCCGTCAAGCGACTCGTCTGGCGCCAGGCGTCCTGGAGTTCTTCGATCTGTTCTCGCAATTCATCGACGTCCAGGCCGGCCAGATGGTCAGGCTGGAAAAGCCCGTCGACCGCGAACCGATGCTCATCAAGTTTTTGCCTGACCAACGCCTCGAGCGAGGCATCCTGCGAAACGATTCGCCAATGCCGCCGCAGATAGTCCTTGTAGTGACAGACAAACCTCACCGCCGCGCTTTCCACCGCCCGGGCAACGAACTCACGACGCTCGGGGGCGAACCCCAGGTCTACCCCCTCGGGCCAACGGTAGGGCAAGTCCTGCTCTTCTTCATAAACCACAGGCGCCTGGTCGATCATGCGCTGCAACACCGTGTCGAGCAGGGTGTCGATGAAGTGTGGATCGATGTTGCCTTGGTGATAATGGGTGCGCAGCTCGACCAGCAGGTACTCTTCCAGCACCTCCAGCAAGCTCATCTGGGTTTGCAGTCGCGCGTCGATAGCCACTTGCCAACGCGTCAATTTCTCCAGGGTCACGTGTGCAGTCGCCGCCTGCGGGGAAGAGACCAGCCCCGTGCGCGCCATGTTGCTGTGCCGTTCGGCAGTGATGTCCATACACATTCCTCCCTGCTGTGTGGACCGGCACCTTATCCGCCCGGCGATACGCCCATGGCATACATATATATATCGAAACACCCACCCTGACGGCGCAAGACTCGCTTATCCACTTTGCCCGCGACCTGGCGTACACTGCGCGCCTTTGCAGCCCAGCGCTGCCCCCTGTAGATTTTTTTCAAAGGTGCCCGCCATGCCTTGGCTGCAAGTACGTCTGGCCATCAGCCCGGAACAAGCCGAAACCTATGAAGACGCGTTTCTTGAAGTAGGCGCTGTATCGGTGACTTTCATGGACGCCGAAGACCAGCCGATCTTCGAGCCGGAGCTCAATACCACCCCACTGTGGTCCCACACCCACCTGCTGGCCCTGTTCGAAGGCGGCACCGAGGCGGCCAGCGTACTGGCCCATCTCGAGCTGCTGACCGGCAGCCCGCTGCCCGAGCATCACAGCGAAGTGATCGAGGACCAGGACTGGGAACGCAGCTGGATGGATAATTTCCAGCCGATGCGTTTCGGCCAGCGCCTGTGGATCGTCCCAAGCTGGCATGCCGCGCCAGAGCCGGACGCGGTCAACCTGCTGCTGGACCCGGGCCTGGCGTTCGGCACCGGCACCCACCCGACCACCGCACTGTGCCTGGAATGGCTCGACGGCCAGGACCTGAAGGGTTGCAACGTGCTCGACTTCGGCTGCGGCTCGGGGATCCTGGCGATTGCCGCGCTCCTGCTGGGCGCCCGGGAAGCAGTCGGCACCGACATCGACGTCCAGGCCCTGGAAGCCTCCCGCGACAACGCCGGGCGCAACAACATTGCCGAAGCCCTGTTCCCGCTGTACTTGCCGCAGGACTTGCCACAGGTCCAGGCCGACGTGCTGGTGGCCAACATCCTTGCCGGCCCGCTGGTGTCCCTGGCGCCGCAACTGTCGAGCCTGGTCAAGCCGGGCGGACGCCTGGCGCTGTCGGGCATCTTGGCCGAACAGGGTGAAGAAGTCGCCGCCGCTTATGCCGCGGACTTTGACCTGGACCCCATCGCCAATCGCGATGGCTGGGTGCGCATCACCGGACGTCGGCGCTAGAATGAGCGCCTGTATCCACCGGATTGCCGCATGACTGACAGCTTCGTCACCCAGTGCCCGCATTGCCATACCCGTTTTCGCGTCAGCCATGCTCAATTGAGCGTGGCCCGCGGGGTGGTTCGTTGCGGCTCGTGCCTGCAAGTGTTCAATGCCGCGCGACAGTTGCTGGAACAACGCACTGCCAAGCAACCGGCGCCGGCCGTCGCGCCGACCTCCAAACCTGCGGTCGAAGCCCCGCCCCGGGCGATCAGCCAGAAACAATGGAGCGCCGCCGAGCTGGATCTGGATGACCTGGACAAGGAACTGGCGCGCCTGGAGCGGCGCGACAATCGCGCGCCGGGAAACACCGGCCGGCGCCGGGAAGACAACCTGAGCGCGCAACGCGACTCGCTCTCTGGCGAACAGCAAGCCTGGCCCGACAGCCTGTACAGCGAAACCTTGAGCGAACGCGCCGAAGCCATCCTCGATACCCCTGTCGAACCGTTCGAGCCCCACGAACCGGCCCGGCCGCCACGCACCGAGCCGTCCCTGTCCCTGGCCCTTGAACCCCTGGAACCGGACGACGAGCCTGTCGCCCCCCTCCACCTGGCGCCGGACGACGAGCCCGACGAACACCTCGAACGCCTGTCCGCCACCGACGACCACGACGACGAACCCGAGCCACCGGTGCCACTGCGCAAGTCACGGGAACGCCAGGAGCCGGGAATACGCGCCGAAGCCCTCCACGACCTGGACGACGACCCGCTGCAACTGGACTGGCGCAAACGCCGCTCGCCCTGGGGGCGACGCATGTTATGGGGCCTGCTGATATTGCTCGCCGCCGCGGCCTTGGGCGGCCAGTACATCGCCTACCATTTCGAGGAACTGGCCCGTCAGGACCAGTACCGGCCATGGTTCCTGCAAATCTGCCCGACCATCGGCTGCGACGTACCGTCCAAGGTCGACATCGCCAAGATCAAGAGCAGCAACCTGGTGGTGCGCAGCCATCCGGACTTCAGCGGTGCCCTGGTGGTGGACGCGATCATCTACAACCGTGCGCCCTTCTCCCAACCTTTTCCGCTGCTGGAACTGCGCTTTGCCGATCTCAACGGGCACCTGATCGCCAGCCGCCGCTTCAAGGCCGGGGAGTACCTGGGTGGCGACCTCCAGGACCGCGGCGAAATGCCGCCCCAGACGCCCATTCACATCGCACTGGATATCCTGGACCCTGGGCCCAAGGCGGTGAACTACAGCCTGAGCTTCCATTCCCCCGAATGAAACCGGCCAGGGTCGGCCGATTGACGGCAGCTTTCTGACTGACCCCACCCAGACCAAACCGCTGGCGATAACAAAATAGCTGTTCAGATTTTATCCAATTCGATCTTTATCCAGTCATCGAGAGCGGGTATCATGCCAACCCTTTTTCGAAGTCTCATGATCCGGCCCCACTTCAGGGAAGTCCTATGTCGGCGGTACGCATCGGCCCATATACATTGCAGAACGGCCTGGTTCTCGCCCCTATGGCGGGCGTCACCGACCAGCCCTTTCGTCAGCTGTGCAAGCGCTTGGGCGCAGGATTGGTGGTTTCGGAAATGGTCACCAGCGACATGAGTTTGTGGAACACCCGCAAATCGCGTCTGCGCATGATCCACGAAGGCGATCCCGAGCCCCGCTCGGTACAGATCGCCGGTGGCGACGCACAGATGCTGGCGGAGGCGGCCCGGGCGAACGTCGAGCTGGGGGCGCAGATCATCGATATCAACATGGGCTGCCCGGCGAAGAAGGTCTGCAACAAGGCCGCAGGCTCGGCACTGTTGAAAGATGAAGCGCTGGTCACCGAGATCCTGCAGGCGGTCGTCGCCGCGGTCGATGTGCCGGTGACCCTGAAGATCCGCACCGGGTGGGACCGGGAGAACAAGAATGGCCTGGTAGTGGCGAAGATCGCCGAACAGGCGGGCATCACGGCGCTGGCGATCCACGGCCGCACCCGTGCCGACCTGTACACCGGTGAAGCCGAGTACGACACCATCGCCGCGATCAAGCAGGCGGTGTCGATTCCGGTCTTTGCCAACGGCGACGTCGATTCGCCCGAGAAGGCCCGGTACGTGCTGGACGCGACCGGTGCCGATGGCCTGTTGATCGGCCGGGCCGCCCAGGGGCGGCCATGGATTTTTCGTGAGATCGAACACTTCCTGCGCACGGGCGAAAAGCTCGCGGCGCCGCAGTTGTCCGAGGTGGAACGTATTCTGCTAGAGCATCTGGCCGCGCTACATGCCTTCTACGGAGAAGTCATGGGTGTACGCATCGCTCGCAAGCATGTGGGCTGGTATCTCGCAACCCTGCCGGGCGCCAGGGAGTTTCGCGCCCGTTTCAATCGTTTGGATGGTACACAAGCACAATGCGCCGACGTTCAGGCGTTCTTCGCTGAGCGTTACAAGAGCCTGACAGGGGACGAAGGGGTGGCCGCATGACGATGATGACCGAGACTTTAGTGAGTGGAACAACACCCGTGAGCGACAACGTGAATTTGAAACAGCACCTCAATACGCCCAGCGAAGAAGGCCAGACCCTTCGCGGGAGTGTCGAGAAGGCGCTGCACAATTATTTCGCCCACCTTGAGGGCGCTGCCGTCACGGATGTGTACAACCTGGTGCTTTCCGAAGTCGAGGCGCCGCTGCTCGAAAGCGTGATGAACTACGTCAAGGGTAACCAGACCAAGGCCAGTGAGCTGCTGGGCCTGAACCGCGGCACCCTGCGCAAGAAACTCAAGCAGTACGATCTGCTGTAAGCATTCAATCAAACCAGAAAGGCGCCCGCGTAAAAAACGGTCGCCTTTTTTGCTGACTTCCCTTGCTTTTGATGGAAATTGAAATGACCGACCAGACCACCCGCCTGCCGATCCGCCGCGCCTTGATCAGCGTCTCCGACAAGACCGGGATCCTCGAATTCGCCCGCGAGCTGCAACAGCTGGGCGTCGAGATTCTCTCCACCGGCGGGACCTTCAAGCTGCTGCAGGACAACGGCGTTGCCGCAGTGGAAGTCGCGGACTACACCGGTTTTGCAGAAATGATGGACGGTCGGGTCAAGACCCTGCACCCGAAAATCCACGGCGGGATCCTGGGTCGTCGCGGCATCGACGACGCCATCATGAACGAACACGGCATCAAGCCGATCGACCTGGTAGCGGTCAACCTCTACCCGTTCGAAGCTACCATCAACAAGCCCGGCTGCGACCTGCCGACTGCCATCGAGAACATCGACATCGGCGGCCCGACCATGGTCCGCTCGGCGGCCAAGAACCACAAAGACGTAGCCATCGTGGTCAACGCCAGCGACTACGCCAGCGTACTGGACAACCTCAAGGCCGGTGGCCTGACCTACGCCCAGCGTTTCGACCTGATGCTCAAGGCCTTCGAACACACCGCCGCCTACGACGGCATGATCGCCAACTACATGGGCACCGTGAACCAGGCTGCTGAGACCCTGTCGACCGAAGGCCGCAGCGAATTCCCGCGCACCTTCAACACCCAGTTCGTCAAGGCCCAGGAAATGCGCTACGGCGAGAACCCGCACCAGAGCGCGGCGTTCTACGTGGAAGCCAAGCCCGCCGAAGTCGGCATTGCCACCGCAACCCAGCTGCAAGGCAAGGAACTGTCGTTCAACAACGTGGCCGACACCGACGCCGCGCTGGAATGCGTGAAGAGCTTCGTCAAGCCTGCCTGCGTGATCGTCAAGCACGCCAACCCGTGCGGCGTGGCGGTGAGCCCGGACGCCGAAGGCGGCATCCGCCAGGCCTACGAACTGGCCTACGCCACCGACACCGAGTCGGCTTTCGGCGGCATCATCGCCTTCAACCGTGAGCTGGACGCCGAGACCGCCAAGGCCATCGTCGAGCGTCAGTTCGTCGAAGTGATCATCGCCCCGTCGGTCACCGAAGAAGCCCGCGCCATCGTTGCCGCCAAGGCCAACGTCCGCCTGCTGGCCTGCGGCCAATGGTCGGCCGATCGTGCACCGGCCTGGGACTACAAGCGCGTCAATGGCGGCCTGCTGGTCCAGAGCCGCGACATCGGCATGATCGGCAGCGAAGACCTCAAGGTCGTGACCAAGCGCGCCCCGAGCGAGCAGGAAATCAACGACCTGATCTTCGCCTGGAAAGTCGCCAAGTACGTCAAGTCCAACGCCATCGTCTACGCCAAGAACCGCCAGACCATCGGTGTCGGCGCTGGCCAGATGAGCCGCGTGAACTCGGCCCGCATCGCCGCCATCAAGGCTGAACACGCCGGTTTGCAGGTACAAGGCGCGGTCATGGCTTCCGATGCGTTCTTCCCGTTCCGCGACGGCATCGACAACGCGGCCAAGGTCGGCATCACGGCCGTGATCCAGCCGGGTGGTTCGATGCGTGACGCTGAAGTGATTGCGGCTGCCGATGAGGCTGGCATCGCAATGGTCTTTACGGGCATGCGTCACTTCCGTCACTGATACACCGACCCACTGTGGGAGCTGGGTTGGTGTGGGAGCAAGCCCAGCTCCCACACAAGCTCGCTCCCACAGAAAGGCAGCTTTAGCGCTGCATCCAGAATCAGCGTCATCCGAGGTTTTTTGAAATGAATGTTTTGATCATTGGCAGCGGTGGCCGCGAACACGCCCTGGCCTGGAAAGTGGCCCAGGATCCCCGTGTGCAGAAGGTTTTCGTGGCACCGGGCAATGCCGGCACCGCCATCGAAGCCAAATGCGAAAACGTCGCCATCGACGTGCTGGCCCTGGAGCAACTGGCCGACTTCGCCGAAAAGAACGTCTCGCTGACCATCGTCGGCCCGGAAGTGCCGCTGGTCGCCGGTGTGGTCGATCTGTTCCGCGCCCGTGGCCTGGACTGCTTCGGCCCGACTGCTGGTGCCGCGCAGTTGGAAGGCTCGAAAGCGTTCACCAAGGATTTCCTGGCGCGTCACAAGATCCCGACCGCCGACTACCAGAACTTCACCGAAATCGAACCGGCCCTGGCGTACCTGCGCGAGAAAGGCGCACCGATCGTGATCAAGGCCGACGGCCTCGCTGCCGGTAAAGGCGTGATCGTTGCCATGACCCTGGCCGAAGCCGAAGACGCCGTGCGCGACATGCTCGCCGGCAATGCCTTCGGTGACGCCGGTTCCCGCGTGGTGATCGAAGAGTTCCTCGACGGCGAGGAAGCCAGTTTCATCGTCATGGTCGATGGCAAGAACGTCCTGCCAATGGCCACCAGCCAGGACCACAAGCGTGTCGGCGACGGCGACAGCGGCCCGAACACCGGCGGCATGGGTGCCTACTCCCCAGCCCCGGTGGTGACCGCCCAGGTACACCAACGCGTCATGGACCTGGTGATCTGGCCGACCGTGCGCGGCATGGCCGAGGAAGGCAATGTCTACACCGGTTTCCTCTATGCTGGCCTGATGATCGACAAGGCTGGTAACCCAAAAGTCATCGAATTCAACTGCCGTTTCGGCGATCCTGAGACCCAGCCGGTGATGCTGCGCCTGCAATCGAGCCTGGTCCTGCTGGTCGAGGCCGCACTGGCCCAGGCACTGGACAAGGTCGAAGCCCAGTGGGATCCGCGCCCAAGCGTCGGTGTCGTACTGGCGGCTGGCGGTTACCCGGGCGACTACGCCAAGGGTAGCGCGATCCAGGGCCTGGACGCCGCGGCCCGCCTGGAAGGCAAGGTCTTCCATGCAGGCACGGCGTTGAAGGATGGGCAAGTGGTCACCGCTGGCGGTCGCGTGCTTTGCGCCACCGCCATGGGCGCCAGTGTCGACGAAGCTCAGCAGCAGGCCTACAAGCTTGCCGCCGAGATCGACTGGGAAGGTTGCTTCTACCGCAAGGACATTGGCTACCGTGCCATTGCCCGCGAGCGTGGCGAAAATCTGGAATAACCCAGCCATTCAGCCAGGCAAGGGTCTGCGGCCCTTGCCTGACTGTTCCGGCGCCGCGCATAGTTATAATCTGGCATCAACCTACGAAGGGATTTCGCCGTGCGCTGGCTCAGGATTGCCATAGGCCTTACCGTCACCCTGCTGACGCTGCTCTGCATGCTCCCGGCCCAGGCCGCGCCAGGCAGTGGCTGGGCGGTATTGCTCGACGAACAGGGCGACCTGACGCTGAGCGACATCCGTTCTGCCCGCTACACCAATCAATTCAGCCCCATCGACCTCGACCGCCTCAAGGCCGCCGAGCCCGGCGGGGCATTGTGGTTGCGTTTCCGCCTGGCCCCCGACCGGCATGAACAGATCCTGCGCATCTTCGCCCCCGACCTGTCACGCCTGAACCTCTATGTGCTGGACGGCGACGCCCTGGTTGACCAACAGGTCAGCGGCAATGCCACGCCGCACACCGAACCGGTGGTACCGAGCAGCGATTTCATGCTGCCCCTGCCACGCAGCGATAAATCGCTGGATGTCTACCTGCGACTGGCCTCGCGCCACGAACTGCGCCCCTACGTCATCTTGCAATCGGCCGTCGTGGCGGCGGCCGATCAGAACCAGACGCTGATCTATGGGTTGCTGTTCGGCTGCATCGCCATGCTGATCCTGCACAACCTCACCCGCTATGCCTACACCCGCTCACGCAGTTGCCTGTGGCTGGCAGCCTGTGAAGGGCTGCTGATGCTCAGCCTCGCACTGTTGCTGAACCTGGCCGGGCCCTGGCTGCCCGACTGGCCTGCCGTCCAGACGCCCGGGGCCTACCTGGCCTTGCTGCTGACCGCGCCCTGCGGCCTGATGTTCGCCTACCGTTTCTTCGCGCCCCTGGGACCGCACCCGTTGAACCGGCTGCTGCTGGGGGACATCGTGTTCGTCATGCTGTGCAGCCTGTTGCTGTTGTTCGTCAACACGCTGCCGCTCAATATCATGACCTATGCCCTGGTGGCCCTGGCCGGCCTGAGCATGCTGTTCGTCAGCGCCTGGCACTGGCAAAAGGGCTACCGCCCGGCCCGGTTGTTCGTCGCGGCCATGGTGGTCTTCAACCTGGGCACGCTGATCATCCTTCCGGCCCTGCAAGGGCTCACGGAAGTCCCTCCCCAGGGCTTGATCATCACCCTGCTGATCTTCATCTGCATCAGCGGCCTGTTGATGAGTGTCGCCCTGGGCGAGCGCCAGCGCTCGATCAACGAAAGCCGGTTCAGCATCAGCCGCGACCTGGCGGCGAGCAATGCCGAGATCAATGCCAAGGCCGAGTTCCTGGCCAAGATCAGCCACGAGATCCGCACCCCAATGAACGGTGTGCTGGGCATGACTGAGCTGCTGCTGGGTACCCCGTTGTCGGTCAAGCAGCGCGACTACGTGCAGACGATCCACAGCGCCGGCAATGAACTGCTGACCCTGATCAACGAGATCCTCGACATTTCCCGGCTCGAATCCGGGCAGATCGAACTGGACGACGTGCAGTTCGACCTCAATGCACTGATCGAGGATTGCCTGAGTATCTTCCGGGCCAAAGCCGAACAGCAGAATGTCGAGCTGATCAGTTTCATCCAGCCCCAGGTGCCACGAGTGATCAGCGGTGACCCGACGCGGCTGCGCCAGGCGCTGCTGAGCCTGCTGGAAAACGCCCTGAAGAAGACCGATGAGGGCGAAGTGCTGATCGTCGTCGCCCTCGACGAGCGCAGCAATCAGCCGCGCCTGCGCATCGCAGTCCAGGACAGCGGGACGCCGATGGACGCCGAAGAGCGCGACACGCTGATGCACGCCGAGCTGCACAGCAAGAATTTCCTGTCGGCCACGCGCCTTGGGGGCAACCTGGGCCTGGTCATCGCCCGTCAGTTGATCGTGCTGATGCACGGGGAATTCGGTATCAAAAGCGGCAGCAACCAGGGCAGTACCCTGTGGCTGACCCTGCCGCTGGACCCGGATCGCCTCGAACATCCGACTTCCGACCTCGATGGCCCGCTGCAAGGGGCGCGGGTATTGATCGTCGACGACAACGACACCTGCCGCAAAGTACTGGTGCAACAGTGCAGCGCCTGGGGCCTGAACGTCAGTGCGGTGCCATCGGGCAAGGAAGCCCTGGCGCTGCTGCGCACCAAGGCCCACCTGCGCGACTATTTCGACGTGGTGTTGCTGGACCAGAACATGCCAGGCATGACCGGCATGCAACTGGCGGCCAAGATCAAGGAAGACCCGAGCCTGAACCACGACATCCTGTTGATCATGCTCACCGGTATCAGCAACGCGCCGAGCAAGATCGTGGCACGCAACAGCGGGGTCAAGCGCATCCTCGCCAAACCGGTGGCCGGCTATACCCTCAAGACCACCCTGGCGGACGAGCTGAACCAGCGCAATCGGGGCCTGGCGACGAATGTGCAGGTGAACGCCGGCCCTCCCCTTCCGGTGAAGGTGCCGAGCGATTTCCGCATTCTGGTGGCCGAGGACAACAGCATTTCCACCAAGGTCATCCGCGGCATGCTCGGCAAGCTCAACCTGCAACCCGACACTGCCAGCAACGGCGAAGAAGCCCTCAAGGCCATGAAGGAGCAGCGCTACGACCTGGTCCTGATGGACTGCGAGATGCCGATCCTCGACGGGTTTTCCGCCACTCAGCAACTGCGTGCCTGGGAAATGGGCAACCAGAGGACTCGCACCCCCGTGGTGGCGCTCACCGCGCATATCCTGGCCGAGCACAAGGAGCGCGCGCGCCAGGCCGGGATGGACGGGCATATGGCCAAGCCGGTGGAGCTGTCGCAGTTGCGTGAGCTGATCGAACACTGGGTGGCCCAGCGCGATCAGCAAAAACCGACTGCATCGACTTATTGAACCAATCCAAGCCAGCGAGAGAGCACGCCTCAGAGTTCCAAGGCACTGAGGTAGGTGGATGTTTGGGACATCACCGAACGTTTTACCTTTTCCCTGAAGGTGGCGTAGTACAGCGTATTGAAGTTGATGACAGTCATTTGCTCGACACTGCTGCGCACCCAGTCGCCACGCTCGATGAACAAGAATCGAGACATCTGTCGACGCAGTTGGAACTGGCAGTGATACACGCCCATTGCAATTCTATGGGTACCGTTCGGCACGCAGGGAATCATCTGGAAAATGCCTGTGTCGCGCGACAGGCTGGTTGATTCGAACAGCTCTAGCGCTTTGGGATTGCTCTCCAATGCCACCAACGCACCACTGGCCGGGGCGTGAAAAGCTTCGCCAAGACCGGCCTCGATATGTTGTGTCGCTCCCACCCCCATCGGACTTTCAATGGCTGGCAGCGTCTGCGGGCGCGGTACGTCCCATCCCAGGAATTTGAGTTGGTTGCAGTAATAGCCAAACCAGTTCCCTGACAGTCCGGCACGGTAGGCCGTCCAGGTGGCCCGTTGCGCATACAGCGTGCTCAAGTACACGTCTTCGCGCTGGGACGCGGGCAAACCGGCCGCGAACGAAACGACACTGCCGCCAACGACCGCAGCGGATGGAATCGGCCCGGTCATCGCCCGACCTCCTCGGCAGGACGAACAACCGAATCCTCGATAACCCCGGTGATATCCACCACGTTGTCGTCCACCACAGTCCCTACCTTACGGGCGATAACCTCGCGGGCCGGCGCGAACAATGTTTCGCTCAGTTGCATGCGCAAATAACGCGCCGACACACAACCGTCGATGTCCTTGCCATCAAAGCATTGCCCCCAAGGGTTGGCATTGATCGCTTTCCCTGTGCTGAATTGCAAACAGATACCGGTCATCGAAACGGGGCTGTGCGCCACGATCACCAACAAGCGCACGGGGCTGGACGCTGAAGGGCTCTGCGTCGGCTCAGGTTCGTTTGGTTTTTGCATATGCTTGCGCAGGATACTCAGCGCCGGCAGCGAGCCGGGTAAAGCGGCGACACGGTCCAACACCGCCATGATCTGCTGTTGCTGGTCCGGCCGATCGTCCAGGGGTATTGCTGTAACCCACTCCAATGGCGAGCTGGCAGCGTCTTGTTTCGGTAGCAGGTCCTTTCGGCGTTTGGCACCCGCTATCCAGGCGACACTCAGGACGTCCATATAACTAGCGTACCAATCAGCGCTTGGTATGCGCTGCAGATTCTTGTTAGCCACCAATTGCGCGAGCAAGACCGAATTCATCAAGTCTTCAACCCCTGTTCCCCGAACAGTGGAGGAAACTAAAACAATCGCCGCCGCGTTAACAAAAACCGAATATTCCTTGTCCATGTTTTATTCTTCCTAAAAACAAGGCAACCGATCATCCGGCTGCCTTATTGAAATGAAACTTAGATTTCGTACTCTTCGATCTTGCTGACGGCATGATTACCCAGCCGACCAATAATGATGCCTCTGGTTCGTTCGACAATACTCGGCACTTTCCTGAAAACCGACTCACCTTTATACAACTTCACTTCACGACTGTTCCAATCTGCAAACAAGACCTGGGTCGCGCTGTTGCGCCGGATAAAGCGCACAGTGCCAAGCAGCATGCTGACTTCACCGTCGATTTCGACACAGGTACCGGCCGCCATTCCGCCCACCCCATGTTCCAGCAGGTTTCGCTCGAAAAGGGTCAGGGTCTTTTCCTTCTTCTGCAGGGCAGTGATTGCACTGTCGGCAACCCTCAACAGCAACGCCGAAGTCGCGCTTCCGAGGGCAATACCCGACACTACGGAAGCGAGGATGTCCAACACCAGTTTGTCCATCCGAACGGTGTTACCGGCGACGCTCAGGTCATCATAGAAGCGCTGCGTGGCGACCCAACCGGCGTTCGTCATGACTTCTACAAACTTGTAGTACCACTCTCGCCCCTGGGATTCGAGAGGGTATTGCCTGTTGGCGACCAGGGACGCAAAGAGAAAGGCATGCTGCGCATCTTCCTGGTGTTGCGAAGAAAGACCACCGGCGAAGGCCAGGATACCTTCACCGACAACCGATCCCTTCGCCGGAGGCTCGATATCACCCGAATACAACGAGCGGGGACTGATATCTGGATAGATATCATAACTTTCCAGACGCGCCACACAGGCGGCCACGCTGCTGTCACACACTTCAAAACTCATAAGTTATTCCTTAAGTTATCAAGCAAGTCACTCCATGACCTGCAGCCCCACACTAATCAACCTAACCAAATACAACAACTCTCAACTTGTAACCTCAAAATAAAAACCACCAAACTAATATTATTCAAACAAAAGCAGACACAACCCATCGAATAAAAAACACCCTTTCACTACATCCAATCAAATGCCGACAGTCGATTCAGAGGCTGATAGACTCCGGCGATGTCTTTCGCAATGAGTCCGAACCATGCTCCACGTACTATTCAGCGTGTACCTGAAGATGCTGGTGCTCTATAGCCCCTTCTTCGTGCTGTCGTGTTTTATCGGGTTGACTCGCGGCTATTCGCGCAAGGAACAACGCCGCCTGGCCTGGAAGGTCGCGACGGCGACGCTGGTCTCCAGCGTGTTGCTGTATTTGTTCGGGCGGGTGATTTTCAGCGTGTTCGGCATCACCGTGGATGCCTTCCGTATCGGCGCCGGCAGTGTGCTGTTCATTTCGGCCCTGGGCATGGCCCAGGGCAAGTCGGCCGTACAGACCGACAACGTGCAGCAGGACGTGACCATCGTCCCGCTGACCATTCCGTTGACCGTCGGCCCCGGCACCATCGGCGCCCTGCTGGTGATGGGCGTGAGCCAGCCGCACTGGGATGACAAACTCATGGCCATCATCAGCATCGCCCTGGCGAGTTTCACCGTCGGTGTCGTGCTCTACCTGTCCAGCCGTATCGAACGAATCCTGGGCGACCAGGGCTTGCAGATCGTCAGCCGCCTGATGGGGCTGTTTGTCTGCGCCTTGGCGGCGCAGATCATTTTTACCGGGGTGAGGGGCTACCTGGTCCCCTGAAGGTGGACCGCCTAGCCTTCGACCGGCGCCGGCGCCAGCAGCTCCTTCAGGGTTGCACTGCCGACCCCACCCAGGTCCCGTAACCGTGCCACGAACGTCGACACCGGGAGGGCCTGCGCAGCGTTGAAGCCCAGGCATAGTTCACCGCGCAAGACCGGGTCGGCGGAACACACATCACGCAAGATCAGGCAGTGCTCACTGTCCGGATCGACAATGACCAGATGCGCCTGGACAATCTCGAACACGAGTTTTCCAGGCTCATCGAATGCCCAGATCAATGTGCTTGCCGTGGCGGGTGGTTCACCCAGGGCATGTCGACAGTCGACAATGACCGAGTCCAGTTTCAGCCACTCCGTCTTCGTCAAATGACACGTCACCGCGCCTTGGCCCAAGCGCAGGATCAACGTGTTGACCTCATCGGGAATCAGCGGCAAGAGATCGCGGCCGACCTTCGCCCCTTCGACGACCAGCACCTGGGCGTTGCGCTGGACATAATCGAACGGCCCGATGCTGCGCTTGTCCGGATAGATGAGCACTCGTCCATCCTGATGCTTGTGCAGCAGCACGTTAACCTGAGCCTGAGTGCCGAGCAGGGTAAAGTTCCTGGGCAGGTTTTTGCCGGTCACCCGCAGCAGCCGGGCACTTTGCACGTCATACCATTGCAGGCTTCCAGGCTCCGATTCCACCGACACGAACTCCGCATGCTGCGCTTGCTCCAGCAGGCGCTGGAGGGCTTCCACCAGGTGTTCGCCCTGGGCGCTCACCCAGTCGTGGTTGACCCCGGTGATGGTCCCCGCTTCCTGATAACGCAGCGCCAACGCCACGCCGTCCACGCTGGTCCCGCGCAAACCGCTGCCCTCAAGCGTGACCTCGGCAAACCGCCAGCTCGCCCACTCCCGTTGATACGCCGGCAGGCTGCCGCCCGGCAACAATTGCGAGCCAGTGCCGAATGCCTGGTCAAGCCGCTGCGGGTCGAAGAATGCCTGGTTCAATACTTCACCGCTCGACTGATCGAACAGCCAGACCGACTGATTGTCGGGCGTCACGCCAAGCAAGCGAACTTCCTTGTCGAGTCCCGGATCGCACAACAACAATCGGCTGTTCACATACCAGGCACACAGGTTGCCGTCACCGGCGACGTTGCGCAGACCGGCAATGGCAAAATCCTTGCCCGGGTAGCGCGTGGCCAACGGCTCCAGAGCCTGCCACCATCGGGCGCGCCCCTTGAGCCACTGTTCGCTCACGCCAGCAAACTGCAATGTTTCTTGCGCGCCCAGGTTGAAAAACAACCCGTTTTCATCGAGCGCCACATACCCCCCGTCGACGGCCAGGATTTGCTTGAGCCCCTCAGGCTGCACCCATTGCTGGGTCCACATCGCCCGACCGTCATACACGCTGCGTTGCAGTCGGCAGAGCGTCTGGTTGGAGGTGATGCGCTGGTAAACGAAGAACACATCGCTGTCGTCGGCCATCGGCAATAACATCAGCCCGTCCAGGTTCTTGATCGAGTCATCCCAGCCACGGGGATGAGGCCTGGCGGGTTGCGCAAGGATCAGCCGTCGATCGCTGCTGCGTACCCACGCCAGGTCTCGGGAATCGGGCGCAATCGTCCAGCAGATCGAAACGTACGGAGCCGGCTGCCAATCGACAGTCGTCGCCCCGTTATTCGTAGGCCCGGGTGGCAGCCGCAGAAAGTTGCCGAGTACGGACGACCACTCGGTCAGGGTATCGCTGGTCAACAGCAGTGCCTGCAGTTGCGGCGCCGTGTCGTAAGTAACGGAACTCAACAGCAATTGCCCGTCATGAATCAGGTAGCGGTATTGCCGGATGGTTTGATCATCGAGGAGGTATTCCTGCACCACATGAATCACCCCTTCCGCATCCGCTTCCAGGCTGCGAATGGTGCTTTGCCCCTCCTGGAGCAACAACAGGTAGCGACACTTGAGCAAACCCGTGGCGCAATCCGTCTGCCAGATCTGGAACCCGTCGGGATCGTAGAAATACGCCGACGTGCCCATGACGACTGACAGCTGAGGGTCGCCGAGCACCGCCATGTCGTCGCGAATATAGAGAAAGCGGTCGTCGCCCGCGTCATACCAGGCCGTGGTGTAGCGCGGTTGCCGGGGATCCTCGAACGGGATCAGATAGTGATGGACCGGCGTATAGGGCAGCGTCAATCGATGCTCGCGCGCCAGGCCCTTGTAGTGGTCAAGCAGCGCCTGTTCATCGAGCCCTTCAGGCACCGTCTGTTCGAGGAGGTCCAGTTGACGTTTACCCTGGGTGACACTGAACAGTTGGTCGGCCGTGCGAATCAGCACTTCCTGCCGGCCGATTCGGGTGACACGGACGTTGCCGATGTACAGCTCGTCGGAAGACGAAACCTGGATATCTCGGTCATTGGCCCAGGTGGCCTGCAATACCCAGCGGCAATACGTCTGGTTCGGTGCGACAAGGCTGATATCGACCCCGGGATTGAGCGTCACGGTACAGCGCGCACCCGCGCCCCTGAGCCGATAGGACAACTTTCCGTGCCAGGCCTCTGGCAGCACGGGAATCACCAGTGTCCGCTCCAGCGCATCCAGGTTCACCCGGATGACCGTTTCGCCATACACCGGATTCAAGCGATTGAGGATGTAGTCGGAAGGAAAGGAATAGAACGAAAACAGAAACAACCACGTGCCGTCCGCTTGTCTTTTTTCCAGCCGCCGGGCCGTGTCGAAGCCAGGATCATGGCGCCAGCGGGCGAAGGGCAGGGCCTTGTATTCATAGCCGTAAGTGGTTTGCGGCGTACAGGGCAACACGATGGGTTGTCCTGCGGGCGGGGCGAACCCGATCCGTCCGGGCAGCCCCAGTTCTCGACGGATGTCGATCGCCCGCGCCTCATCGGGATCGAAGCCCGGCACCCCGAAATGATCATGCAGGGGATACAGCTTCGGACTGTCGAGCTGCAATGTCCCCTCCGTCAAGTCGATGCTTCTGACGATCAGTGAAGGCCGTGCCACCCACGCGGACAGCGTGTGATCGTAGTGGTAGGCGTCACCGCGATAGGCCTGTTCCAGGTCGTCGAAACACTGACCGACTTGCCGTGCCTCGCGAGCGATGGTGGCAAAGCCCTGGGCCAGGGCGGCCACCCCTACCGCCACCCCACCCAGAATCACGCCCGCACCACCGAGCACCGCCGCAGCGGTCGATGCCCCGGCCAACCCCGCCCCGACACCGCCCGCCGTCAAGGCCAGGCTGGCAGAGTCGAATGTCAGTTGGGTACCGAATTGCGCTTTTTCGATGCCGGTTTGCGCCGTCTTCAGTTGATAGATATCAAAGCCGACATTGGCCAGCCCCAACACCGCGCCGACGCCTTCGTTGGCCGCATGCCCCAGAGCCTGGCCAACGACCGGCGCACACGTGCCGGCAATGAGCCGTTCTTCCGCCAGGGCGGTGCGAGCCAACTGCACCAGGCCCGCCACGTCCATGACATTGCCATGCACCAACTGCGCATAGTTGACGTAGGCATGCAGGCGCACGGCAGTGGTCAACGTTCGGTCATTCCCTTCCCGCCCGCGCAAGGCGTTCATCAAGGCCTGGATGGTGAAGCCTGCGTTGAGGGTATGGACACTGCCGGCCTCGGTCGGATCCACGACGCCACCGGTCTGCACAGGTTGGCGCGCCAGGGTCGAGAACTGTTCCGACAGCCAGGTCTTGATCCGCAGCAGGCGCTGATCGTCACTGAGCACGCGGACCTGCTGTTGCGGTTGCGCGGGATCGATCAAGCTCACTCGGTATTGGCCTTCGGGCGTGACCTCCAGCGTTTCGAACAAGGGCACCAGCGGCGTCGGCGAGTCATGCAGCGCCTGCAAACCAACCGTTGCCTGGGCGATCTGCTGTCCCCACCAATGGCTGTCCAGCGCCAGCAAACTGCTGCCCAGGTGCGAATTGTCGACCAGGGATTTTCCATAGGCCCTGTTCAAGCGCTGGCGAATCTCAAGCGCCGGTTTTCCTGGCAAGGGATCGGGCTTGAGCAGGTGTTCCACCGTGAAACCGTCAGACAGCTCCAAGGCCGAGATCTTTGCGCTGTGCAGGTCGATCAGATCGAATTGCGGTCGAGTTTCAGAACCATAGGCGGCGTAATAGCGAGCCATGCCCTCGGTCTGGAAAAAGTGTTCCAGCGCACGTTGCAGCCCGTCCACATGGTCGAATTTGCACAGGCCAAAATTGGGGTCGAAAAAATGATAGCTGGCGCGTTCTCCGCTGGCGGTCTTGGCCACCAGCATCGAATGGTTGTCCGAGTTGAGCATCAGCGTACGGGGCGCGACGTGTCTTTCGAGTGCGGCAGTGACCTGGTCCAGGTCGGCCTGGCCAAGCCGCGTGCCCACCTCGCCCAGCGATACGTCCCGCAGGGCTTCCAGGCTTTGCACAAAGGCCTGGGAGTCGGCTTGTCCGGGTTCGAGTACTGCCAGGAAGAAGCGCTCGCGCAAGTGCCCGGAGGCGACGTCACCCTGGGCAAGCGCCGCGCTCATCACCAACGCCAGGGGATAGCAACGCCCACCAATCGTCTCGCCATCGCTGCCGAGCAGCAAATCCTGGGGGACCATCTGGACGCCGTTGTGGCCGAATCCGTCCAGCACCTGCGCCGAGCGTTCAACCACCTGAAGGCGGTGCTCAAGGGTCGCCGCTTTCTGGATTCGCGCGACATGACGCCCCCACTGGAACAGCGTCCGCGCCTGCTTCAAGGCGGTTTTCTTCAGCGCCAGCGCGCTGTCGGACGGCAGCGGCGCATCTGCCGGATCGCTCACCAAGCCGTTCATGAACCCGGCCGACTTGCGCTTGAACATTTGCCGCTCGATAAGCGCATAACGGCCGGACACGCCCTGTTCGACAACGCTGTTGGCGAGGTTCTCCAGCTCACTGGTGACCGCGCTGAAACGCTGGTTATCCAGGGCATCCAAGCCAAGTAGCAGGCCCAGCGACAGCCTTTGCACAGGGCTGGCCTCAATGAGACGACGGGCGCCACTGGCGATATCGCCCAGCACCTCATCGATCCCCAGGCTTTGCATGTGCGCGTCGCGGAGGAACACCGGAACCAGCGCATCGGCCGGCTGGCGCCGGATGAGTTGGCGATCATCGAAACTCAGCGGCAGCGGTTTCTCGAAGCGGATTTCACCGTCATGTCCCTGGCTCATCGCCTCGATGAACGGTTCGCCAAGCCCCTCGACCAGTCGCTCCAGCACATCGGTCAGCAGTACCGCGCGCCCTTCGATCAGCGGCCAGCCCTGTTGGAACTCGATGGTCGAGTGCTTGAGCAACTGCGCCATATCACCGCTGTAACGGGTGCTGTACAGCCCCTCACGCCAACTCGTCTGCTCGTTGCTGACCCATTTCTCGTGATCGGTTTCATTTTCTTTCCAGGAGTGATCCTGCTCCTCTTCGGTGGCACCATTCACCGTCCAGTTGGGCGCAATGGCCGCCTCTTTGCGCAAGGTCTCGGCCACGGCGGCGCTCAAGTGCGCTTTCGCATAGTCGGCCATACCATCGCGCATGGCGCCGGGCCCCGTCAGGTAGATGGTGCCCTCGCTGTCGAACCGAATGCCATCGCCGAAGTGGGTCGCGATGGCCGAGATCAGCGCTATCGCGCTCGGCACGTCTGCCATCGACAGTCCGGTCAGCGATCCATTGGTTTTTTCGAACACCTCCTCCACCAGCCTCAACATGCCAGCAACATCACTCAATGGGATATCGCGCTGAGTGGCCAATTGGGTCGAGGCATCGATCAACGCGTAGTTGGCGCGCAAACGCTCGATCACACTGTTGAGGACCGCAGAACCCGGATGGGCCATCAGAAACGCATTGGATAACGATTGCTCCATGGCCAAGGCCCGCAGCGCGAAGGGACGGGCAAGCCGATCCGTCGGTTGCCCGAAGACCTGGCTCAGGCCTGGCCGGCTCTGCGCGAAGGCTTGCAGCGCCGGAAAATGCTCGTTGCCAATGTGCGCGTAATAACGGGAAGACGCCTGGCGACCCGGCATCCATTCGGGGTTGTTGTTCAGCAGCAGTTGCAGGACACCGAGGCGGGCATCACGGTCAAAACCGCTGATATCGACTGGGCCCAGGGTTTGCGACAGCGGCGGAAGGTGATCGACATCGGTATAACTGCCGCCTTCGGCATACAGGACCTCAACGCGCACCACATCAGAGGCCGCCGCCATATTGCCGCGCAAACACATCTCCCGGTCATAGACATCCTGCAACTGCAGCGAAACTTCGCCCGTGGCAAGATCACGCAACTTGAAGCCGTTCATGTCCAGGACACTGCGACGATTGTGTTCCAACTGTTTGCGCAGTACTTGCATATCCTGGCCGTAGGCGCGGGACAGTAGGTCTATCCGGGCCTCGTCGGCTGATCCGCCGTTAGCCACGGCTGCACTGATATGGGCATGCATCTGGTGTCTTAGAACAATAGCCCGCTCGTTGTACAAGGCACCGAGTTCAACTTCGGAAATACGTTCATCCACCCCTTGTAGAAAAACATCGACCTTGGCCGCTTCGACAATCAGTTTGTTGGTTTGCCAGGCCAGCAGCGCATCGCTGTCATACCAAAGATTCAGGGTATAGCCCTGCTTGGCCAAAACCTCTCTCCACACATTTAGATAATCGCGCTGAATGTTGCCAAGTCCGCCGCCGAGCCAGACAAAGTGCAACGTCTTGGGAACCTCCGTTGGCACCTGTTTCATCTGCTCGGTACTGAACTGAAGGCGCGCTTCATGACGTTCGACTTTGTCGTAGATGCGCGGCAAGTCCACCGCGGCTCCGACCGGGCCCGACGCACGCGCGCCCTGGCTGCGCTTGACCCTGCGATTGCCCAGGAGCTGGGCAAGGGTCTGCTTCAAGAGCCCCAGTGGCTCAAGCAGCCGATGGGAATCCGGCATACCGATACAGGCAAAGTAATAACGAATGACCGCATCGTATTGTTCAGTGTTTTTGTAGGGCAACAGTGCCCTTTCGAGGTCGGCCAATTTGAAAAGGCTGATGAAACCGAGCGCACTGTCACCCGTATTGATGTTTGCTTCCTGCATGAAAAAGACACTCCCTGGCCTGTCCGCTAGAAAAAGAACAGGCGTATAAAAGCATTGTCGCCAGAAGGTGCTCTGGCGAACGTTCATTCCATTGATATTTTTTAACTTGGCGACAACTAAACCTATGCCAAGTACTGACAAGTGCACACCGAAACCTATCAGGCACGCAAACTAACGCTTAAAACCCAGCAGTTCAAACGGGAAGGCTTTCAATGCATTTCAAAGAAGCATCAGGACAACAACTTGCTCTTTTATTTATACGGGCGACAAATAAAAAAAGCCCCGTTCAGGAAGTGAATGCCGTTCACTTCAAGTCTGCATGACTTCTGTGGCGAGGGGCTGCTTCGCAACCCAACGGGGATAAATCCCCTCGCCACAAAAACCATGCCCTCAATGTCACGGTTCAGGCAGGCTTGATCCCATACCAACGTGGCGTATACACCCAGTTTCCACCCGACGCGCGCGGGAACACACAGGTCGTGGAGGAGCCGATCAGGACCATGGTGCGCATATCCACCTGCTCGGCCGTGAGCTGCCCCAACGTGGTGACACGCAGGGTCTGGCCCGGACGACCGATGTCGCGCCCCAACACCACCGGCGTCTCTGGCGTGCGGTGCTGGGCGACGATCTCCAGCGCTCGCCCCAATTGCCACGGTCGCGCACGGGAAATCGGGTTGTAGAAAGCCAACGCCAGATCGGCTTCGGCCGCCAGGTCCAGGCGTTTTTCGATGATCGACCAGGGCTTGAGATTGTCCGACAGCGACATCATGCAGAAGTCATGCCCCAACGGCGCACCGGCCTGGGCGGCGGTGGCGAGGGAGGCGGACACACCGGGCAGGATCTCCAGGTCCACCTGATGCCAAGCCGGATCGCTGGACTCGTGCAACGCTTCGAGCACCGCCGCCGCCATGGCGAATACCCCCGGGTCGCCGGACGACACCACGATCACCGAACGGCCTTGCGCGGCCAATTCAAAGGCATGTCGGGCACGCTGCATTTCTTCGCGGTTGTCGGTGCAGTGCAGCATTTGATCGTCGCGAAACGGGCCGGCCATGCGCACATAGGTTTCGTAACCGAGCACATCGGTGGCCCGCGCCAGTTCGGCTTTCACCGCCGGCACCATCAGTTCGGCCGCACCAGGCCCCAGGCCGATCACTGCCAGGCGTCCCCGCGGGCGACCGATTTGGGCCACCTCCAAGGGTTGCGCGGTAACGGCGATGGCCAGGTTGTCCGTCGCCGAAAGGATGTTCGCCGCCGGCACCGAACTGCGCGCCAAGGTGACGGCATCGCCGGTCATCGCCACAAAGCGCAGCGCCACCCCGAGTTCCAGCGCCGCTTCACGCAAGGCCACACTGGCCATCAGCGTATCCGCCGCCACCAGGCACGCCAGGCTCTGAAGCGCCACGTTCGCTTGCTGCAAAGCGGCACGAACGGCACCCGGCAGGTCAGCCATCTCGGCGCTCACCACCACCGCGACACTGCGCGGATAAATCAGCAGTTCATGGGCGCTCGCCTCACGCTCGGCATGGCCGACGTGAATCGTGCGCCGCGCCTGCGGGTCTTGCGGCAACTGCGCCTGATCCAACCACGGCGCTGCACCTTCGATACGCACCGGTTCACCGGCCAACAGGTCGGAGACGAAGCGTTTGCCCTGCTCCAGGTCGCCAAGGCTGTAGCCACTTGGCGGATTGAGCAGGCAGGTGCCGAAACGCAATTCGCCGCTGGTGGTAATCGCCGGCGCCACCTGCAGCATTGCCGCGATCTCCCGGGCCATGACGTTGACCCCACCCAGGCCGCCCAGCAGCGGCACCACGGCGCTGCCATCCTCGGCCACCGCCAGCACCGGCGGCTCGACGCCTTTTTCCAGCAACAACGGCGCCAGGGTGCGGATGACGATGCCGGCCGCGCACAGGACAATGATCGGTGTGTTCTGTTGGTAGAGCTCGCGCAACGTCGCGCCGAACTCGAGGTATTGGCGATCCCCGCCCTCGACCCTTCCGGCCAGGCCGTGGATCAAGGCTTCGGGATAGCGTTGCTGGATCCGCCGGGCCGTTGCGAGGCTGCCCGGGCCGAGGATGACGATGGCCGGCGCGGTAGAAGTCATCAACCCTGCCACCGTTCGCCCGGGACAATGATCAGTGAGAAGTACGGCGAAGACATCGGCTCGACTTCATCCAACGGCACGATTTTCTGGTTGGCCATGGTCGCCCGCTCGACATACAGCGCCCGTCCGTCCATGCCCAATTCCTGAAGCACTTGGCGAACCTTGGGGAAATTGCGCCCCAGCTTCATGATCACCGCCGCATCGGCGTCGGCCAGGCGACGCTTGAGATCGTCGTGGGGCAGCACGCCGGAGAGCACCGACAGGCTCTGGTTGCGATAGACCAGCGGCGCACCGAGCACCGAGGCCCCGCCCAGCATCGAGCACACACCGGGAATGACTTGGGCCTCATAGCGCTCGGCCAGGCGATCGTGCAGGTACATGTAGGAGCCGTAGAAGAACGGATCGCCCTCACAGATCACGGCCACGTCGCGACCGGCATCCAGGTGCACGGCCAACTGCTCGGCGGCGGTGTCGTAGAAGTCGGCGATCACCTGTTCATAGGACAGCGGCGCCGGCAGCGCTTCGGTGGTGACCGGGTAGACCAGTGGCAGCAACGTCTGCGCGTCCTGCAAATGGGCCTCGATGATGCCGAAGGCGTTGCCCTTCTTGCCCTTGGCGACGAAGTACGCCACCACCGGCGACTCGCGCAGCAGGCGCAGGGCCTTGACCGTAATCAGTTCCGGGTCACCGGGGCCCACGCCGAGGCCGATCAGACGTCCAGGCTGCTGCATCATTCAATCTCCGTAGCGAGGGCGTTGACGGCGGCGGCGGCCATGGCGCTACCGCCCAGGCGGCCTTGCATGATCACGAACGGCACGCCGCGGCTGTTGGCCGCCAGCATCGCCTTGGACTCGGCGGCGCCGACGAAGCCCACCGGAAAGCCGAGGATCAGTGCCGGTTTCGGCGCGCCGGCATCGAGCATCTCCAGCAGGTAGAACAGCGCGGTCGGCGCGTTGCCGATGACCACGACGCTGCCTTCCAGGTGCGGGCGCCACAACTCCAGCGCTGCCGCCGAACGGGTGTTGCCCAGTTCCAGGGCCAATGCCGGCACGCCCTCGTCGCGCAAGGTGCAGATCACCGGATTGTTGGCCGGCAGACGAGCCCGGGTCACGCCTTCGGAGACCATCCGCGCATCGCACAGGATCGGTGCACCGGCGGCCAGTGCCTGGCGCCCGGCCGTGCCCGCGCCCTCGGAAAACTGCAAGCCATCGATGGCCTCGACCATGCCGCAGGCGTGGATCACCCGCACCGCGAGTTTTTCCAGGTCGGCCGGAATGCGCGCCAGGTTGGCTTCGGCGCGGATAATCGCGAAGGAGTTGCGATAGATCTCCTGACCGTCGCGGATGTAATCAAGCATCAAGGGGGCTCCGGGGGCGAGCGTCGAGCCAGTGGCCGAGCGCATCAATAGTCAGATTGTGTGCCTGCAACGCGCCGAAACCCGGCAGCGTGGCATCGCGAAAATACAGGTCATAACGACCGGGGGCGACCGCCAGCAAGGTGATGGGCGCGATATGGGCTGCCGCGCAGGAACGCGGGCAGCCCGACAGATGGACTTTCAGGGTCTGGCCCTGGCGTTGCAGCAGCTCGGCCAGTTGACGGGCGTCGGCCTTGGTGTCGGCCAGGGCCTTGGTGCAGCCACTGGAACCGGTGCAGGCGATAAGTTGTGCCAGGGGCTGATCGACCGAGCACAACAGGCCCAATCCTTCAAGCCGCGCCAGCACTTCGTCGGCGTCCTCGCGGCGCACGTTGGGCAGCAACAGGCTTTGCCAAGGGGTGAAACGAAGGCTTGCGTCGCCCTTCTCCCGCGCCAATTGCGCCGCCCCCCGCAGCATGCCGGCGTCGAGTCGGCCAAGGGGCGCCGCCGCGCCAACGTAGACGCGATCGTCGTGCTGGGGATGAACGCCGATATGCAGTCCGTCGATGGACACGCTCCGCTGCCAATCCAGGCAAGTTTGCAGCGGCACGCGGCGGGCCAATCGGGTCATGAATTCATCGCTGGGGATTTCAGCCAGCAAGTGACGCATGCGGATCTGGTCCGGGCGGGCCAGGTCGAGGAACAGCTCCAGCACCGCCACCACCAAGGCATGCCCCTGAGCCAGGGGCACCCTGCCTGCCGGTTTATCCAATGGGCAACCGGCCAAGCCGAAGGCCAGCCAAGGCTCGCCATCACGGACCAGGGCCGACAACCACAGGTCGTGGTGATGTTCGAGCATCGCCAACGCTTCGCCACCGTCCAGTTGCACGGCGAACTTGGCCGACAACTCAGGGAAGCGTTCGTGGGTTTGCAGGGTGAAGAGGATCTGCGCCGCCAACGGCCGGGTGTCGAACAGCATCTGCCGGTCGATCCCGGCCGAAGGGCTGAGCATCAGGTTGCGCACGTCATCGCCGGCCGGCTTGCGCGGGCCAAGCCCGGCGGCCAGCAATGGCTGGATCAGCGCATCGTGCCCGGGACCGATCCCCCGGATTTGCAGGTTGGCCCGGTTGGTCGCCTCGATCACGCCTGCAGCGAACCGCTCGGCCACCGACGCCACGACGTCGGCCTGATCCGCCTGGATGGCACCGCCATCGAGCTTGATCCGACAGATCCCCCCGTCCAGCGCCTGGACGACACGCAGCAACCCCGGGCAACCGGAGGGGCGTACGACGTTGGAGGATGGACGTTCGTTCAAGGGAAAACCGACAAATAAGAAACGCCGCATCGGCGAAGGCCGCCATTATGCCTGCTTTGCCGGGGGTCATGAAAAGCTTGCCGGTCGGATTGCTGACGGCGGACACACAATTTCCGAACGCCCCCAACTCCAAACTGTGGGAGCGAGCCTGCTCGCGAAGGCGGTCTGCCTGAGACGGCAATGTGAATGGACCGCCGCTATCGCGAGCAAGCTCGCTCCCACAGAGGATTTGTGGCGGACCCAAGTTCTGTGAACACCCTCAATCAAAATTGTGGGAGCGAGCTTGCTCGCGATAGCAGTCTGGCGGTGAAGATGGTGTTGCACCAGGCGCCTGATCCGCCGGGGCGCGGTATGATGGCGGCCCGGTTCGCGGCGGCAACACGCCTGTCGATCAACCCAATTATTCGAGGAACAGAGATGACCCCCTGGCTGACCGTAGTGGGCATCGGTGAAGACGGCTTCAAGGGCCTGGGCCGAACGGCTCGCCATGCCTTGCTGCGGGCGTCACGCATTGTCGGCAGCGACCGGCAACTGGCGCTGCTGCCGCTGTGCATCCGCGGCCAACGGGAGCTGTGGCCCAGCCCGTTCTCCCTGGAACCGCTGCTTGCTCGGCAGGGTGAGCCGGTGTGCGTGCTGGCCAGCGGCGATCCGATGTTCTACGGCGTGGGCGCCAGCCTGGCGAAACAGGTGCCGAGTGATCAGATGCTGATCATCCCCGCGCCCTCCTCCTGTTCGCTGGCGGCGGCACGCATGGGTTGGCCGCTACAGGACGTAGTCACGCTGTCGTTGGTGGCCCGGCCCCTGGCGGCGCTCAATGTCCACTTATCCACCGGCGTCAGGCTGTTGCTGCTGAGCAACGACCGCCACAGCCCCGCCGCCGTGGCAACGCTACTACGCGAGCGCGGCTTCGGCCCGAGCACCATGACTGTGCTGGAACATTTGGGCGGTGCGGCGGAACGACGGATCGACGGTTACGCCGAGCAATGGTCCGATGACACCGTCGCCGACCTGAACCTGATCGCCATCGAATGCCGGGCCGAACCGTCGACACCGCGCCTGTCACGCCTGGCCGGTTTGCCGGACACCGCTTTCGAACATGACGGCCAGTTGACCAAACGCGACGTGCGCGCCATCACCCTCGCCCGCCTCGCCCCGATGCCCGGCGAGCTGCTTTGGGATGTCGGCGCCGGCAGCGGCTCCATCGGCATCGAGTGGATGCGCGCCCACCCCAGTTGCCGGGCCCTGGCCATCGAAGCCGACGAAGGCCGCCAAGGCTTGATCGAACGCAACCGCGACACCCTCGGCGTGCCCGGCTTGCAACTGATTCGCGGCAAAGCCCCCCAGGCGCTGGAGAACCTGGAGCGGCCGGACGCGGTGTTCATCGGTGGCGGCGTCACCCGCGAAGGCGTGCTCGACGCCTGCTGGGCCCAACTCAAGCCCGGCGGTCGGCTGGTCGCCAATGCCGTGACCCTGCAAAGCGAAATGACCCTGATGCACTGGCGCGAACGTCACGGCGGCGAACTGACCCGCATCCACATCGCCCAGGCCCAGCCGTTGGCCGAATTCGACACCTGGCGCCAGGCTCTGCCAATTACCTTGCTCGACCTGGTCAAGCCTCTCGATGCGTGACGAAACCGCCGAACAACCCGCCCCCTTGCGCAGCGGGCTGACCACCGGCAGTTGCGCCACGGCCACCAGCCTGGCGGCCGCTCGACTACTGCTGCGCGGCACCGAAGCCGATGCCGTGGAAATCGTACTGCCCAAGGGCAAGCAGGTGCAGATGCGCCTGGAGTTCTGCCGATTGACCGAACAAGGCGCCGAAGCCGGGACGATCAAGGACGCGGGCGATGACCCGGACGTGACCCACGGTGCCCTGTTGTTTTCCCAGGTGCGCTTGATCGCCGAGCCCGGTGTACGTTTCGTCGCGGGTCGCGGCGTCGGCACGGTGACGCGACCGGGGTTGGTGCTGAACGTCGGTGAACCGGCGATCAACCCGGTGCCGCGCAAAATGATCAACGACCACCTGGGTCGGCTGGCCGAGGAAAGCGGCTACGCCGGCGGCTTCGAAGTCACGGTCAATGTCGAGGGCGGCGAAGCCCTGGCGCTGAAAACCATGAATCCGCGCCTGGGCATCCTTGGCGGCCTGTCGATTCTCGGCACCAGCGGCATCGTCCGGCCGTTCTCCTGCGCGGCCTACATTGCCTCGATCCACCAGGGTATCGACGTGGCAAAAACCAACGGCTATCTGCACATCGCCGCCTGCACCGGCAACGCCAGCGAAGACACCATGCGCCGGGTCTACAACCTGCCGGAAATCGCCCTGATCGAAATGGGTGATTTCGTCGGTGCCGTGCTCAAACATGTGCGCAAGGTGCCGGTGGAAAAGCTCAGCCTCTGCGGCGGCTTTGGCAAAATCAGCAAACTCGCCGCCGGCCACATGGACCTGCATAGCCGTCACTCGAGCATCGACCTGCCACAACTGGCCGAGTGGGCCGCCGCCATCGGTGCCGATGAGGCGTTGCAGCAAGGCATCCGCGCGGCCAACACCAGCCAACAGGCCTTGGCCATGGCCAGCGCCGCCGGCATCGCCCTCGGCGACGCGGTGTGTGAGCATGCGCTGGCTTTCGCACGCAGTGTGGTGCCGCCCCAGGTCCAGGTCGAAGTCTTCGCCATCGACCGCCAAGGTGGAATTGTCGGCCACGCCGGAGCCTTGTTATGAAACGTATCCTGCTGCTGGGCGGCGTCACCGAAGCCCTGGCCATCGCCCGCACCCTCGGCCCCCAACACATCTACAGCCTGGCCGGCATCGGTCGCATCCCCACCGACCTGACCTGCCAGGTCCGCGTCGGCGGCTATGGCGGCGCCGAAGGGTTGGCGCACTTCATCCGCGCCGAGGGCATCGACCTGCTGCTGGACGCCACTCACCCCTACGCCGCCCAGATCAGCCACAACGCCGCCCACGCCGCCCGCGCCTGCGCCATCCCCTGCTGGGCCCTGCGCCGCCCGGCCTGGCAACCCCAGGCCGGCGATGACTGGCGCGAAGTGGCCGACTGGGCTGACCTGATCCAGGCCCTGAAACCCTTCCATCGCCCCCTCTTCACCCTCGGTCGCGAACCCCTGCAACATCTGCATGAAATCCCACCAGAGCAATTCTGGACCCTGCGTGCCCTGGACATTTACCCCGGCAATGAGCGCTGCGAAGTGATTGGTGCCCGTGGGCCGTTTCACATTGACGGCGAACGCGAACTGTTCGAACGACGGCAGATCGATGTGCTGGTGAGCAAGAACAGCGGCAGCACGGCCACCGAGCCGAAGCTGGAGGTGGCGCGGGAGCGGGGGGTGCCGGTGTTGGTGTTGAAGCGGCCGGTGTTGGCGGGGGTGGATCGGGAGTTTGGGACGGTGGATGAGGTGTTGCAGGGGCTGCGGCAGTTGATCTGACAGAAAACTGCACCGTCCTACAAGCCTGTTCTGTCAGAACTACGTCAGCAGGCTACATCACTTTGCGTCGCTGCCTACAACTACGCCAGAATCCGCCGGCTTGTGCGCCTTGGAGGCCCTCGGTAACTTGATTCCCGTCACTGCCCTTCAGTGATCGGGTTTAGTCGCCCGAGGTTTTCAGCGGGTTCACAAGCTTCGTCAGTCAGGTATTTCATCCCTGCTCTTAATGGTGGTTGTGCGCAGGGCGCCTTCGGGCGCGCCGGTAATGCTGGACTCCCCGGTCGACTAACCTGCGCACAGGCGCCGCCCCGTGGCGAGGGAGCTTGCTCCCGCTGGGCTGCGCAGCAGACCCAAAGAAGGTGAACGCTATTTTCCTGAAACACCGCAATGTCCGGCTTAGGGCCGCTTCGCGCCCCAGCGGGAGCAAGCTCCCTCGCCACAAGGATCTCATGCACCGTCAGAAGGAGGATGACATTACCAATGGAGAGTCAGTCATGGTCGAAAAACTCACGCGTTTCGACGCTGCAACCTATCTCAATACATATGAGGAAATGGTCGCTTATCTGGTGCCTGTTTCGAAGAGGATGCCGGTGATGGGATACTGATTCG
Source organism: Pseudomonas ogarae (assembly GCF_014268695.2). NCBI lineage: Bacteria > Pseudomonadati > Pseudomonadota > Gammaproteobacteria > Pseudomonadales > Pseudomonadaceae > Pseudomonas > Pseudomonas ogarae. The sequence goes on along the minus strand of NZ_CP077086.1, from coordinate 965,130 downwards.
CGCGGCCCTTAACGACGTCGCACAGGCAAAAGGGATGATGCAAGCCACTCTTAATGAAGATATAGAACAATCGAGTACCAACTGATCAAAATCCCTCGCCACAAAAGCACTCACTCGAAGATCTGTTGCTACTGTTAACACCAGCCCTGCGACCCTATACCGCACGTGGCCTTTTTACTTCTCAACCCCGATCAGGCTAAATACCGCCACCTGATCGCCCATCGAGCGGATTGCCCCATGTCCCGACAACGGCTTGCATTTGCCTGGATCGCCTGCTTCGCAGTGCTGTTCAACATGCTTGCCATGCCGCTTTCCAACAGTGGCGGTGCAACCGCCAATTCGCCAGCCGAGCAACTGCTGTGGGGCAGTTTCTGTTCCTCCAGCGGCACGAAAATGGTCGCGGTGTCCCTGGGCAAGTTCGAACAGGGCACGCCACAGAAAGACAATCACTCGACCATGCAACATTGCTGGTGCTGCTCAGGTTCAGCCCCGTTGGTGGCGCTCGCCGGGCATGTCCCGCAGTTGTATCTGGATGCACAGCTGGCCCATCGCGGTGCCGTCCATTCGAAGCTCGACAGCCCCACGCCACGTCAGCAATGGCCCAGCCTCAATCCCCGCGCCTCGCCTCTGGCCTGATTCTTCCCGCATAAAACTGCGCCCTGAATCGTTCCGGAGAATTGCCATGTTGAACAGACTTATCCTGCTGGCTGCCCTATTGCTTCCCGTCGGCTTCGCCCAGGCTCACCAGTACAAGGTGGGCGAGCTTGAGATCGCCCATCCGTGGTCCCAGGAGTTGCCACCCAACGCACCGACCGTGGCCGCGTATTTCGTGATTTACAACGGCGGCACCACCGCCGACAAGCTGCTCAGCGTCGACTCGCCGATTGCCGGCAAGGCCGAACTCCACGAGCATGTGATGCAAAACGACCTGATGAAAATGCAGCCGGTGCCCGTCGTCGATATCGCCCCCGGTGCGACCGTCACCTTCGCGCCGATGGCGTATCACGTGATGCTGCTGGACCTGAAGGACCGCAGCCTGCTCAGCGATGGCAAACGCTTTGCCATGACCCTGCATTTCGAAAAAGCGGGGGATGTCACGGTCGAGGTTGCGGTGCAGAAAAAAGCACCCGACGGCACCAAGACGCACATGCACGCCCAGTAGTCGTAGCCGCCCGTGCAACCTCTTCGCGCCAGGCAGTCCATGCCCCGCCGTCAGCCCATGAGCCTGACACGCGGCAGTTGGATCAGCCTGTTCGCCATGCTGATGATCTTTATCGGTCCGCTGATTTCCCAGTCGATGCCGATGGGTCAGCGCATGTCCATGCCTGTGTCCATGGAGATGAGCATGGACATGTCGGCGCACGAAGCGCCGGCAGCCGAACACTGCCCGCCCCAGAGCGAGCACCATGCGTTGTGGGAAAAATGCGGCTATTGCAGTCTGCTGTTCAATTGCCCCGCACTGCCTGGCGGTCACACCTTCGCGGTCTTCGACACACCCCACACCAACACCTACACCAGCCTTTCCCCACGCCTGGGCCATGCCCGGCCTGCGTTCTTCCCCGGTGCCCGCACCCGCGCACCGCCCCTCGACGCGTAAGCCCGACACTTACTCACCCCGGTCGTACAAGACAGCTTCAGGCTGCCCGACCGTGTCGTCTACGTTTGTTCGATGGAATTATCATGTCCAGGTTTTCTGCTGACATCGCTTTGGGCGCTGCCCAGGTTCGCTGCCCACTGAACGAGCCACGGGTTCGTTTACGCCAGACCATCGCCGCCCTGTGCGGCCTGCTGCTCACTCCACTCGTATTCGCCGATGAGCACGAGCATCACGACAATCAGATTGAAGAACTGAGCCCGACGGTCATCACCGCCATCGCCCCCAGCTCGCCCCTGACCGTCGTCACCAACCCCAAGGACCCGCGCCAACCGGTGCCGGCCAGTGACGGCGGCGACTACCTCAAGACCATTCCGGGCTTCGCCCTGGTACGCAACGGCGGCACCAATGGTGACCCGGTGTTGCGCGGCATGTTCGGCTCGCGGCTGAACATCCTCACCAACGGCAGCATGCTGTTGGGTGCTTGCCCAGGCCGGATGGACGCGCCGACGTCCTACATATCGCCGGAAACCTACGACAAGCTCACGGTTATCAAAGGCCCACAAACAGTGCTCTGGGGCCCAGGCGCATCGGCCGGGACCGTGCTGTTCGAGCGCGAGCCGGAACAGTTCGGCGAACTCGGCACCCGGGTCAACGCCAGTGTGCTGGCCGGTTCCAACGGCCGTTTCGACAAAGTGGTGGATGCCGCCGCCGGTGGGCCGCTGGGGTATGTACGGGTGATCGGCAACACCGCGCATTCGGACGATTACCGCGATGGCAATAACGACACGGTGCCATCGCGCTATGACAAGTGGAATGGCGACGTCACCCTCGGCTGGACCCCGGACGCCGATACCCTGCTGGAATTGACCGCCGGCAAGGGCGACGGTGAAGCACGCTACGCCGGGCGCGGCATGGACGGCTCGCAGTTCAAGCGCGAAAGCCTCGGGCTGCGTTTCGAGCGCTCGAACATCGGCGAGGTGCTGGACAAGGTCGAGGCCCAGGTCTACTACAACTACGCCGACCACGTGATGGACAACTACACGCTGCGCACGCCGTCCGGCACTGGGATGATGGCTGGGCCCATGGCCTCCAACGTCGACCGCCGCACCCTCGGCGCCCGCATCAAGGCCACCTGGCGCTGGGCCGATGTGCAACTGATCAGCGGCCTGGACGCCCAGACCAACGAGCATCGCCAACGCAGCAGCATGGGCGTGGATACCTACAAAGACCTGCCGTACACCAAGGACGCCGACTTCCACAATTACGGCGTGTTCGGCGAATTGACCTGGTACGCCGCCGACCGCGACAGGGTGATCACCGGCGCCCGGCTCGACCGTGCCTCGGCCAAGGACTACCGCCAGAGCATCGGTTCCGGCATGTCGGCCCGCCCCAATCCCACCGCCGATGACACCCGAGCCGACACGCTGCCCAGCGGTTTCGTCCGCTACGAACATGACCTGGACGACAGCCCCACCACCCTCTATGCAGGCGTGGGTCACGCGCAACGCTTCCCGGACTACTGGGAGCTGTTCTCGGCGAATGTCGGCCCCAGCGGCTCGCTGAATGCCTTCGACGCGATCAAACCGGAGAAAACCACCCAGCTCGACTTCGGCCTGCAGTACAAGACCGAAACCCTCGAAGCCTGGGCGTCGGGTTATGTCGGCCAGGTGCGCGACTACATCCTGTTCGATTACACCCCTGGGATGATGGGCACCACCTCCCGGGCCGAGAACATCGATGCACGGATCATGGGTGGTGAATTGGGTGCGGCCTACAAGCTGAGCGAGCGCTGGAAAGCCGACGCCACCTTGGCCTACGCCTGGGGCAAGAACAGCAGCGACGGCAGCGCCCTGGCGCAAATGCCGCCGCTGGATGCACGCCTGGGCCTGACCTACAGCGAAGACCGCTGGAGCGCCGGCGCCCTGTGGCGTGTGGTGGCGGCGCAGCACCGGGTCGACGAGAACAAGGGCAACGTGGTGGGCAAGGACTACGGCAAAAGCTCCGGCTTCGGCGTGTTCTCACTCAACGGCGCCTACCGCATCAACCAGCACTGGAAGGTCAGCAGCGGCGTCGACAACCTGTTCGGCAAAGCCTACGCCGAGCACTTGAACCTGGCCGGCAACGCCGGGTTCGGCTACCCGGCGAGCGACCCGCAGGCCATCAACGAACCGGGGCGCACGCTCTGGACCAAGGTGGATATGAGTTTCTAAAAGCATCGCGGGCAAGCCTTGCTCCCACAGTATTTGTCATGGCTAAGGGACAAATTGTGCTCCCTCAGCAATGGGAATACCTGTGGGAGCAAGGCTTGCCCGCGATCGGTTGCGCAGCAACCGCCAAAAACATAACAACCCCATTTGCCCTGCGGAGCGCTTTCTGATGAGCCAACCGAAACCCAATTTCTACAACCTGGCCTGGCGCTGGCATTTTTATGCCGGGCTGTTCGTGGCGCCGTTCATGGTGATGCTGGCCCTGACCGGGATCATTTACCTGTTCAAGCCGCAACTCGATCCGCTGATGTACGCCAGCCTGCTGAACGTGCCGGCCGGGCATCACACCCTGGCGGCGGACGACCTGCTCAAGCAAGTCCGCCAGGCCTACCCCGAAGGCCAGGTCAAACAGTACCTGCCACCGGTCAATGCCGAGCGCAGCGCGCAATTCGTGGTGATCGACCAGGGTCGGGAACTGAATGTGTTCATCGACCCGTACCACGGTGATGTCCTCGGCGAGCAGGATGCGAAGAACAACCTGCAAGCCATGGCCCGGGCCATCCACGGCGAGCTGCTGATCGGCACGGTCGGTGACCGGCTGGTGGAAATGGCCGCCGGCTGGGGCGTGGTGCTGGTGGTCTCCGGGTTGTACCTGTGGTGGCCGCGCGGGCAATCGTCAGCCGGAGTGCTGTGGCCGCGCTGGAGCGCGCGCGGGCGGCTGTTCTGGCGTGACCTGCACGTGGTCGTCGGTTTCTGGGGCGCTGCATTGCTGCTGGTGATGCTGCTCAGCGGCATGACCTGGACCGGCTTCTGGGGCAAGCAATACGCCAACCTCTGGAACCGCTTCCCGGCAGCGATGTGGAATGACGTGCCCAAGTCCGACGTCGAGGCCGGCAGCCTCAACAACGCCCACCGCCAGACCGTGCCGTGGGCGGTGGAAAACACGCCTATGCCGATGTCCGGCGACCATGCCGAGCACATGGGCCACGGCGACATGCACGAAGGCCCCGCCGCCCCGACTGTCAGCCTGCAAGCGGTGCAGGACATCGCCACTGAACGCCAGGTCACGCCCGGGTACAGCATCACCCTGCCGACCACTGCCAGCGGTGTATTCACCGTTGCCGTGTTTGCCGACGACCCGCGCAACGACGCCACCCTGCACGTGGACCAGTACTCCGGCAAGGTCCTGGCCGATGTGCGCTGGGAGCACTACGGCGTCGTGGCCCGTGCCACCGAAACCGGGGTAATGCTGCACGAAGGCAAGATGTTCGGCCCGCTGAACCAGATCATCGTGCTGCTGATTTGCCTGATGATCCTGCTCAGCGCCGTGAGTGGCCTGGTGATCTGGTGGAAGCGCCGGCCAGAGGGCAAGTTCGGCGTGCCGCCGCTGCGTCACGACCTGCCGACCTGGAAGACCGGGGTGTTCATCATGCTGGCCCTGGCGGTGGTATTTCCGTTGGTGGGGGCGTCGCTGGTGGTGGTGTGGTTGCTGGATCGCCTCGTCACCCGGCTCAATCGCCAGCCTGAGATTGCTTCATCTTCAAGCTGAAGACAGTGCGTTAACGGAAGGCGGTGCGAAACCTCTACAATCGCGACCGCTTTCCAAACCACGAACACAGTTCAAACTGTGGGAGCGGGCTGTGTGGGAGCAAAGCTTGCTCGCGATCCAGGCGCTGCGGTCCTCAAGAGACCGCGTCGTTTTCATCGCGGGCAAGCCTTGCTCCCACACAGCCCGCTCTCACAATGAGACTGTGTTTCACACCAAATGCCGAGTAGCTGCATGACCTCCCTGACCCTCTCCCACCTCGCCTGGACGCCCCTGGGCCATGGCCATTGTCATCACCAGTTCCAGCTGCGTGACGTGTCATTGCAGGTGGCGGCCGGGGAGTTTGTCGGGTTGATCGGGCCCAACGGCAGCGGCAAGACCAGCCTGTTGCGCTGCGCCTATCGCTTCAGCCGGCCGGAACATGGCGAGGTGAAACTCGAGCATCACAACGTCTGGAAACAGTCCTCGCGCTGGTGCGCCCAACACATCGCCGTGGTCCTGCAAGAGTTTCCCGACGCCTTCGGCCTGACGGTCGAGGAAGTGGTCGCCATGGGCCGCACACCCCACAAAGGTCTGTTCGACGGCGACAATCACGGCGACCGTCGGCTAGTGCTCCAGGCTCTGGAATCGGCCGGGCTTGCAGGCTTTGGCGATCATGCATTCGCCACCCTCTCGGGCGGTGAAAAGCAACGGGTGATCCTCGCCCGGGCCCTGGCCCAGCAACCGCAGTTGTTGATCCTCGACGAACCGACCAACCACCTCGACCCCCACTATCAATTGCAATTGCTGCAACTGATCAAGGGCCTGGGCATCGGCACCCTCGCCAGCCTCCACGACCTGAACCTGGCCGCCGCCTTCTGCGACCGCCTGTACGTGATCGAACACGGGCGCATCGTCGCCAGCGGCACGCCCAAGGATGTCCTTACCGTCGAGTTGTTGCGCGAGGTGTTCGGCATCGAAGCCCTGGTGGATGAACACCCGCTGTCCGGCTACCCACGAATCACCTGGATAACCCAACCATGACCTTGCGTTCCCTGCTGTTGCTGCCCCTGCTGCTGGGCAGTGCCCACGCCTTGGCCGAAGCCACTCACTACCCGTTGACGATCCAGAGCTGCAACCGCCAGGTGGTGTTCAACGAGGCACCTCGGCACGCGGTCAGCCATGACATCAACATGACCCAGATGATGCTCGCCCTCGGGCTCAAACCGCGCATGGTCGGCTACAGCGGCATCAGCGGCTGGAAATCGGTGACGCCCGAGATGGCCAGGATCCTTGATGGCCTGCCGGAACTGGCCGCCAAATACCCCTCGGTGGAAACCCTGCTCAATGCCAACGTCGATCTTTTCTTCGCCGGCTGGGACTACGGCATGCGGGTGGGCGGCGACCTGACCCCGCAGACCCTGCAACCGCTGGGCATCAACGTCTACGAACTGACCGAATCCTGCGCGTTCGTGATGAAGCGTCCTGCGGCCTCGCTGGAGGATACCTACAACGACCTGCGCAACCTCGGGAAGATCTTCGACGTGCAGGATCGCGCCAACGCGCTGATCGCCACGATGCAGGCCCAAGTGGCCGACGTGCGCAAGCACCTGCCCGCCCAGCAACCGCGTGTGTTCCTGTACGACAGCGGCGAAGACCGCGCCATGACCTCCGGGCGCCTGGGCATGCCCCAGGCCCTGATCGACGCGGCCGGTGGGCGCAACATCCTCGATGACGTGGAAACCAGTTGGACCCGGGTGAACTGGGAGAACGTGGTCGAGCGCAACCCGCAGGTCATCGTGATCGTCGACTACGGCGAAGTCAGCGCCGAGCAGAAACAGCAATTCCTGTTGAACAACCCGGCCCTGCAATCGGTGGAGGCGATCCAGCAACGGCGCTTCATTGTGATTCCCTACGTGCAGGCCACGCCGGGCATCGATAACGTGCTGGCGGTGCAAACCCTGGCGCGGGGTTTTCACGGCCAATGAACGGTCGTCGCTACGGCGCCCTACTGATGGTCCTCGGCGCACTGCTGCTGGTGTCGTGTGTGGTGTCCCTGGGTTTCGGGCCGGCGCGGGTGCCGGTGGCCGTGGTCTGGGACATCCTGCTGAACAAGGCCTTCGGAGTGGGTGACGTCCATTGGACGCCCGGCCAGGAGCATATCGTCTGGCTGATCCGCGTCCCGCGGCTGCTGCTCGGTGCCTTGGTCGGCGCCGGGCTGGCGTTGATCGGTGCGGTGCTGCAAGCAGTCACGCGCAACCCGCTGGCTGACCCGCACCTGCTGGGCGTCACTTCTGGCGCGACCCTGGGGGCGGTCATCGTGGTGCTGCATGTCGGCGAGATTGTCGGCCTGCTGACCCTGCCGCTGGCGGCGTTCATCGGTGCGCTGCTGAGCATGCTGCTGGTGCTGACCATCGCTGCCCGCCAGGGTCGCCTGGAAAGTGATCGCCTGTTGTTGTGCGGCGTGGCGGTGTCCTTTGTGATGATGGCGGCGGCCAATCTGTTGTTGTTCCTCGGTGACCATCGCGCCAGTTCGGCAGTGATGTTCTGGATGCTCGGCGGCCTGGGCCTGGCCCGCTGGGAACTGCTGGCCGTGCCGGCGGCCAGTGTGATGCTGGGACTGGTGTTGCTGCTGGGCATGGCCCGGCCGCTGAACGCGCTGATGGCCGGCGAACAGACCGCCGTAACGCTGGGCCTGAACGCGGCGAAGGTGCGGTTGTGGATCTTCTTGATCGCCTCGCTGATGACCGGCGTGCTGGTGTCCATCAGCGGTTCGATTGGTTTTGTCGGGCTGATGGTGCCGCACATTGCCCGGCGCCTGGTGGGCGCCGAGCATCGTCGGTTGCTGCCGGCTTGTGTGCTGCTTGGCAGCCTCTTCCTGGTGTGGGTGGACGTGGCGGCGCGGACGTTGATCGCGCCGGAAGACTTGCCGATTGGTGTCGCTACCGCCGCTATCGGCGGGTTGTTCTTCATCGGCCTGATGCGCCGTCGCTGAGCGGCGTCTTTTCCTGAATCACAAAAATCGCCTGTGGGAGCGAGCTTGCTCGCGATAGCGATGGATCAGTCAAATTAGCGGTGACTGACACACCGCTATCGCGAGCAAGCTCGCTCCCACAGAAGCATCGCAATTCTCTCGCCCCAATGTGGCGCACCTCTTCGCACCAGCCCCCGCAATGCGTTCACTCATGGTGCAACCGCTCGTACACGTCCCACGCCAACCCCGCATTTCAGAGCCTTCCCCCGACCGGGCACACCCCTTGCAAAAGCGCTTTCAGCGTTTGCATCTGCCACCCAAAAAACTCATAAGTCCATGGAGATCGCACAATGAAGCGTCGTAGCTTGATCAAGGCTTTTACACTCTCGGCAAGCATTGCCGCGATGGGCATGGCCTGGACCGTCCAGGCCGCCGAGACCATCAAGGTCGGCATCCTGCATTCGCTGTCCGGCACCATGGCGATCTCCGAGACGTCCCTCAAGGACATGGCGCTGATGACCATTGATGAGATCAACGCCAAGGGCGGTGTGAACGGCAAGAAGCTTGAAGCGGTAGTCGTGGACCCGGCGTCGAACTGGCCACTGTTCGCAGAAAAAGGTCGGCAGTTGCTGACCCAGGACAAGGTCGCCGTGGTGTTCGGCTGCTGGACGTCGGTATCGCGTAAATCCGTGTTGCCGGTGTTCGAAGAGCTCAATGGGCTGCTGTTCTACCCGGTGCAATACGAAGGTGAAGAGATGTCGCCGAACGTGTTCTACACCGGCGCAGCGCCGAACCAGCAGGCGATTCCGGCGGTGGAATACCTGATGAGCGAAGAAGGCGGCAGTGCCAAGCGCTACTTCCTGCTGGGCACCGACTACGTCTACCCGCGCACCACCAACAAGATCCTGCGCTCGTTCCTGCACTCCAAAGGCGTGGCAGACAAAGACATCGAAGAGGTCTACACCCCGTTCGGCCACAGCGATTACCAGACCATCGTGGCCAACATCAAAAAGTTCTCGGCCGGCGGCAAGACCGCCGTCATTTCCACGGTCAACGGCGACTCCAACGTGCCGTTCTATAAAGAACTGGCGAACCAGGGCCTGAAAGCCACCGACGTACCGGTCGTGGCGTTCTCGGTGGGCGAAGAGGAACTGCGCGGCATCGACACCAAGCCACTGGTCGGCAACCTGGCAGCGTGGAATTACTTCGAATCCGTGGAGAACCCGGCGAACAAGAAATTCGTCGATTCCTGGAAAGCCTACGCCAAGGCCAAGAACCTGCCAGGCGCGGACAAAGCAGTGACCAACGACCCAATGGAAGCCACCTACGTCGGCATCCACATGTGGGCGCAAGCCGTGGAAAAAGCCAAGTCCACCGACGTCGACAAAGTCCGCGAAGCCCTGGCCGGCCAGACCTTCGCCGCACCGTCGGGCTACACCCTGACCATGGACAAGACCAACCATCACCTGCACAAGCCAGTGATGATCGGCGAGATCCAGGCCGACGGTCAGTTCAACGTGGTCTGGCAGACCGAAGGCCCGATCCGCGCCCAGCCTTGGAGCCCGTTCATCGCTGGCAACGACAAAAAGCCTGACTATGCGGTGAAGAGCAACTGAGCCCATGGGTGTCGGCCCGAGCATGACGCTTGGGTCCGACACAAATCCCTGTGGGAGCGAGCTTGCTCGCGATAGCGGACTCACATTCAACACTGACGTGACTGACCCACCGCCATCGCGAGCAAGCTCGCTCCCACATTGTCCGCGCAAGGCGACTCTCTATGCCCACCGCCCTTTACCGCCTCATCCTCGCCCTGGTGCTGCTGTTGCCACTGGAGGCCCACGCCGGCGACGCCGAAGACTTCGTCGCCGCCAACCCGACCCAGCAGGCCAAGCTCCTGGAAAGCTGGGCCGCGCAGCCGGAGCCTGCGCGCGTCGAACTGATCAACGCCCTGCAACAGGGCCAGTTGACCGTCGAGGGTCAACCCAAGACCCTGCGCCTGAACAACCGCCTGCGCGGGCTGATCGAAACCGCGCTGGCCAGCCATCAACTGCTCGCCGTCGACGCCCGCGTACGCCTGGCTGCCGCGCAGCAATTGCAAAAAAGTGCCCGCCCGGCGCAACTGGCGTTTCTCGATCGGCAACTGGCCGGCGAGCAGGACGAAGATGTGCATGCCGCCCTGAGCCTGGCCCTGGCGAACCTGCAACTGGTGGACACCAACCCGAACGTACGTCTGGCCGCCGTCCGGCTGCTGGGGGAAACCGGCGATCCACTGGCCCGCACGCGCCTGGAAGGTTTGCTCGAGCCCGGTGTCGAAACCGATGCCGCTGTGCGCACTGCTGCCGAAACCAGCCTCAGCCAGGTCAAACGCAAACTCCTGGTGGGCGAGTTGCTGGGCCAAGCCTTCAGCGGCATGTCCCTGGGTTCGATCCTGCTGCTCGCCGCCCTCGGCCTGGCCATCACCTTCGGCCTGCTGGGGGTGATCAACATGGCCCACGGCGAGATGCTCATGTTGGGCGCCTATTCCACCTACGTGGTGCAGTTGCTGTTCCAGCGCTTCGCCCCGAACGCCATCGAGTTCTATCCGCTGATCGCCCTGCCGGTGGCATTTTTCATCACCGCCGCCATCGGCATGGCCCTGGAGCGCACGGTGATCCGCCACCTCTATGGGCGCCCGCTGGAAACCCTGCTCGCCACTTGGGGCATCAGCCTGATGTTGATCCAACTGGTGCGCCTGGTGTTCGGCGCGCAGAACGTCGAAGTCGCCAACCCGGCCTGGCTGTCGGGCGGGATTCAGGTATTGCCGAACCTGGTGCTCCCATACAACCGCATCGTAATCATCGCCTTCGCGTTGTTCGTGGTGGTGCTGACCTGGCTTCTGCTGAATAAAACGCGCCTGGGCCTGAACGTGCGCGCGGTGACCCAGAACCGCAACATGGCCGCCTGCTGCGGCGTGCCCACCGGGCGGGTGGACATGCTCGCCTTCGGCCTCGGCTCGGGCATCGCCGGGCTCGGTGGCGTGGCGCTGAGCCAGATCGGCAACGTCGGGCCGGACCTGGGCCAGAGCTACATCATCGACTCGTTCCTGGTGGTGGTGCTCGGCGGCGTCGGCCAGTTGGCCGGCAGTGTGTTCGCCGCGTTCGGCCTGGGCATAGCCAACAAGATCCTCGAACCGCAGATCGGCGCCGTGCTTGGCAAGATCCTGATCCTCGCGCTGATCATTCTGTTCATCCAGAAGCGTCCGCAAGGCCTCTTCGCGCTCAAAGGACGGGTAATCGACTGATGAACCAGCCCCTGATGCTCACGGCCACGCAAAAGGCCGGTCCCAAAGTTACCCTCGCCGTCGGCGCGGTGATCCTGGTCGTGCTGTTGAGCCTGCCGCTACTGTCGCTGCTGGCGGCGGACAACCCTCTGCACGTCTCGGCGTATACCCTGACCCTGGTGGGCAAGATTCTCTGCTATGCCATCGTCGCCCTGGCGCTGGACCTGGTCTGGGGCTACGCCGGCTTGCTCTCCCTGGGCCACGGCCTGTTCTTCGCCCTGGGCGGCTACGCCATGGGCATGTACCTGATGCGCCAGGCCGCCGGCGATGGCTTGCCGGCGTTCATGACCTTTTTGTCGTGGACCGAGTTGCCCTGGTACTGGGCCGGCACCGACAGTTTCCTCTGGGCCATGTGCCTGGTGGTGCTGGCGCCGGGTTTGCTGGCGCTGGTGTTCGGTTTCTTCGCCTTCCGTTCGCGGATCAAGGGCGTGTATTTCTCGATCATGACCCAGGCCCTGACCTTCGCCGGGATGCTGCTGTTTTTCCGCAACGAAACCGGGTTTGGCGGCAACAACGGCTTCACCAATTTCCGCTCGATCCTGGGCTTTGGCATCACCGAGCCGGGCACCCGGGCGGTGCTGTTTTTCGCCACGGTGTTGTTGCTGGTGGCGAGCCTGTTCATCGGCTGGCGCCTGGCCCGCAGCAAGTTCGGCCGAGTGCTGACCGCCCTGCGCGACGCGGAAAACCGCCTGATGTTCTGCGGCTACGATCCCCGTGGTTTCAAGCTGTTCGTCTGGGTGCTGAGCGCGGTGTTGTGCGGCCTGGCCGGGGCGTTGTACGTGCCGCAGGTGGGCATCATCAACCCCAGCGAAATGTCGCCGACCAACTCCATCGAAGCCGCCGTGTGGGTCGCCCTTGGCGGGCGCGGCACGCTGATCGGACCGCTGCTGGGTGCCGGCGTAGTCAACGGCATGAAGAGCTGGTTCACCGTGGCGTTTCCTGAGTACTGGCTATTTTTCCTCGGTGCGCTGTTCATCGTCGTGACTCTGTATCTGCCCAAGGGCGTGATCGGTCTGCTGAAGAAAAGAGGTGAACAATGAGAATCACAGCGAGTGCCGAATTCATGCTCGAACCCGCCTTCTTTCCGCCGCAACCCAGCCAGGACGCCGGCAGCAGCCGCGACGCCATCGGCCTCGGCCAAGCGGCCGGCGTGGGCCTGAACACCCGCCACGGCACCATCCTGACCCTGGAAGACATCAGCGTCAGTTTCGACGGTTTCAAGGCCTTGAACGATTTGAACCTGTACATCGGCGTCGGCGAGTTGCGCTGCATCATCGGCCCCAACGGCGCCGGCAAGACCACGCTGATGGACGTGATCACCGGCAAGACTCGCCCCAGCCATGGCAAGGCCTGGTTTGGTGAAACTCTGGACCTGACCAGCATGAGCGAAGTGGCGATCGCCCAGGCCGGCATCGGTCGCAAGTTCCAGAAGCCCACGGTGTTCGAAGCGTTGAGCGTGTTCGAGAACCTGGAGCTGGCGCTCAAGACCGACAAGTCGGTGTGGGCCAGCCTGCGGGCGAGACTCACTGGCGAGCAGCACGACCGTATCAACGAAGTGCTCGAGACCATCCGCCTCACCACCTCGGTCAACCGCGCCGCCGGGTTGCTGTCCCACGGACAGAAGCAGTTCCTGGAGATCGGCATGCTGCTGGTACAAGACCCGCAATTGCTGCTGCTCGACGAACCGGTGGCGGGCATGACCGACGCCGAGACCGAGTTCACCGCCGAGCTGTTCAAGTCCTTGGCGGGCAAGCACTCGCTGATGGTGGTGGAACACGACATGGGCTTCGTCGGCGCGATTGCCGACCACGTCACCGTGCTGCACCAGGGCAGTGTGCTGGCCGAAGGGTCGCTGGAACAGGTGCAGGAAAATGAGCGGGTGATCGAGGTGTATCTCGGTCGCTAGACCTGCAAACACTGTTCCCTGTGGGAGCGAGCTTGCTCCCACAAGGGACTTGAGGAGAATCTGGAAAATGCTGCAAGTCGACAAACTGCACCAGTACTACGGCGGTAGCCACATCCTGCGTGGCCTGTCGTTCGACGCCAAGGTCGGCGAGGTGACCTGCCTGCTGGGGCGCAACGGCGTGGGCAAGACCACCCTGCTCAAATGCCTGATGGGCCTGTTGCCGGCCAAGGAAGGCGCGGTGAACTGGGAAGGCAAAGCCATCACCACGTTCAAGCCACACCAACGGGTGCATGCCGGCATCGCCTACGTGCCCCAGGGTCGGGAAATTTTCGGGCGGCTGACGGTGGAAGAAAACCTGCTGATGGGCCTGTCGCGGTTTCCCGGCTCCGAAGCCAAGGAGGTGCCGGCATTCATCTATGAATTGTTCCCGGTGCTGCTGCAAATGAAACAGCGCCGTGGCGGTGACCTGTCCGGCGGCCAGCAACAGCAACTCGCCATTGGCCGGGCCCTGGCCAGCCGTCCACGCCTGCTGATTCTCGACGAGCCCACCGAAGGCATCCAGCCCTCGGTGATCAAGGAGATCGGCGTGGTGATCAAGAAACTGGCGGCCCGGGGCGACATGGCGATTTTGCTGGTGGAGCAGTTCTACGACTTCGCCGCCGAGCTGGCCGATCAATACCTGGTGATGTCCCGGGGCGAGATCGTGCAGCAGGGGCGCGGAGAAAATATGGAAGCCGAGGGTGTGCGCGGACTGGTTACGATCTAGTCTTAGCGTCCCGACGATAATTAGAAAATCATGAATCTACCTGTATCGCCATCAGCCCTGTTCACCCCCAGCTGGCACGCAGAGCTGGAACTGGGTTACGCCCGATTCGGCGATTGCACACGCCCGGTACAGCGCCGCCACAACGGTCCGCTGCGGGTGCAGAAGCACTTGTACGCCGAGGGCCCCGAGGTGTGCCAGCACATCATCGTCCACCCACCCGGCGGGATTGCCGGCGGTGACCGGTTGGACATCTCGGCCCACGTCGGCCCGGACGCCTGGGCGCAGTTGACCAGCCCCGGCGCAGCCAAGTGGTATCGCGCGGCAGGCCCGGCGTATCAACATTTGAGCCTGGGCGTCGCCCCCGGCGCGACCCTGGAATGGCTGCCCCAGGAAACCATCGTCTTCAGCGCGGCCCAGGCCGAACTCAGCACGAGCATCGACCTGCAGGGCGACGGGCGCCTGTTCTACTGGGACATGGTTGCCCTCGGCCGACCGGCCAGCGGCGAGCGGTTCGACCTGGGGCATTTCCAGTCACGGCTGGACATTCGCCGCGACGGCCAGTTGCTGTGGCACGAACGCCAGCGCATTGTGGGCGGTGATGGGTTGCTGGACTCACCCATCGGGCTGGGCGGCGATCCGGTGTTTGCCACGTTGCTGGTGACCGGCGAGATCGACAGCGAGCTGTTGGAGCAGTGCCGATCCCTGGGCCATGACGTACGTGGTGACCTGACCCAATTGCCCGGCCTGGTCGTGGCCCGCTGCCTCGCGAGCGAGGCGTTGCTGGCGCGGGGGTGGTTGATTGAATTGTGGCGCTTGCTCAGGCCTACATTGCTTGGACGAGAGGCCGTGCCTCCCCGAATCTGGAGTACCTGAATTTGCTTTTCTGTGGGAGCAATGGCATGCAAACAATGAATTTCTGTGGGAGCAAAGCTTGCTCGCGATGAACGATAACGCGGTCCTTCTGATCGACCGAGGCGCTGCTATCGCGAGCAAGCTTTGCTCCCACAGGTTTTGCTTTCACAGGTTTTGCTCCCACAGGCCCGCCTCCACAGTGGAATGGGTTTACCGCGAAAAAATTTTATCTGCCCTTATGGATTGCACATGGACCTGACCCCACGCGAAAAAGACAAGCTGCTGATCTTCACCGCCGGCCTCGTCGCCGAACGGCGGTTGGCCCGTGGCCTGAAACTCAACTACCCGGAAGCCATGGCCTATATTTCCGCGGCCCTGCTCGAAGGCGCCCGTGACGGCCAGACCGTCGCCGAGCTGATGCATTACGGCACCACGCTGCTGAGCCGCGAGCAGGTGATGGAAGGCATCCCGGAAATGATCCCCGAGATTCAGGTCGAGGCGACGTTTCCCGACGGCACCAAACTGGTCACCGTCCACCAGCCCATCGCCTGAGGCCACGCAATGACGCATCACGTTCGTGACGCCCAATACCCGGACCTGCCAGCGATCCGTGACATCTACAATGAAGCAGCCCTGAATACCACGGCGATCTGGAACGAACAGGCCGTGGACCTGGGCAATCGCCAAGCCTGGTTCAGCGCCCGGCAATCCCAGGGCTATCCGGTGCTGGTGATCGTCGATGGCAATGAAAACGTGCTCGGCTATGCCTCGTTCGGCGACTGGCGACCCTTCGATGGTTACCGGCACACCGTGGAGCATTCGGTCTACGTGCGCAGCGACCAGCGCGGCAATGGTCTCGGCCCGTTGTTGATGAGCGCATTGATCGAGCGCGCCAGGGCATGCGGCAAACACGTCATGGTCGCCGCCATCGAGAGCGGCAACACGACGTCGATTCGCCTGCACGAGCGGGCCGGTTTCGTAATCACCGGGCAGATGCCCGAGGTGGGGACCAAGTTCGGCCGCTGGCTGGACCTGACCTTCATGCAGTTGAACCTCAACCCCGGGGCGCTACCGCCTGCCGTCAACAAGGAGTGAAAAGCCAATGAACGCCGCCCAGTTGCGTCGAGTCCACGCCGAAAGCTTTGCGCACTATCGTCAAGGCCTGATCGATCTGTTGCTCGACGCCGTTGGGTACGGCGCCAGCGTGGGATTCATGGCCGATCTCGATGCCGTCCAGGCCCGCGCCTATTTCGACGAGGTCCAGGCCAGCCTCAACCAGGGCCACCTGCTGCTGTGGGTGGTGGTCAAGGATGAACAGGTTCAGGCCAGCGTCCAGCTTGCCCTGTGCCAGAAACCCAACGGCCTCAATCGCGCCGAAGTGCAGAAGCTGCTGGTCCGCGGCGAGGCGCGCCGCCGGGGCCTGGGCCAGCAATTGATGAGCGCCCTGGAACTCGGCGCCCGTCAGCACAAGCGCGGCCTGCTGTACCTCGACACCGAGGCCGGCTCCGAGGCCGAAGCCTTCTACCGGGCCATGGGCTACATCCGCGTCGGCGAATTGCCGGACTACTGCCAAAGCCCGGACGGGACCTACACACCGACCGCCATTTACTACAAGACTTTGGGGCAACCGCAATGATTCCAGGGCAATACCAGGTCCAGCCTGGCGACATCGAACTCAACGTCGGCCGCCGCACACTTACGCTGAACGTCGCCAACAGCGGCGACCGGCCGATCCAGGTCGGCTCGCACTATCACTTTTTCGAGACCAACGACGCCCTGACCTTCGACCGCGCCGCCAGCCGTGGCATGCGCCTGAACATCCCGGCTGGCACCGCGGTGCGCTTCGAACCGGGCCAGAGCCGCGAGGTGGAACTGGTGGACCTGGCCGGGCATCGCCGGGTGTTCGGGTTTGCCGGGCGGGTCATGGGCGAATTGGACTAAAGCGTTTCTGTGGCGAGGGAGCTTGCTCCCGCTGGGCTGCGTAGCGGCCCTCTCTTGGCGATTGCTGCGCAACCGAGCGGGAGCAAGCTCCCTCGCCACAATGGACTGCATACGACTTAAGAACCTCAAGGCGAGCACATGAAGATTTCGAGACAAGCCTACGCCGACATGTTCGGCCCCACCGTCGGTGACAAGGTCCGCCTGGCCGACACCGAGTTGTGGATCGAAGTGGAAAAGGACTTCACCACCTACGGTGAAGAAGTGAAATTCGGCGGCGGCAAGGTGATTCGCGACGGCATGGGCCAGAGTCAGCTGCTGGCTGCCGAGGTCGTCGACACCCTGATCACCAACGCGCTGATAATCGACCACTGGGGCATCGTCAAGGCCGATGTCGGCCTCAAGGACGGACGCATCGCGGCCATCGGCAAGGCCGGCAACCCGGACATCCAGCCCGACGTGACCATCGCCATCGGCGCCAGCACCGAAGTGATCGCTGGCGAAGGCATGATCCTCACCGCCGGCGGCATCGACACCCACATCCATTTCATCTGCCCGCAGCAGATCGAAGAAGCGCTGATGAGCGGCGTCACCACCATGATCGGCGGCGGCACGGGCCCGGCCACCGGGACCAACGCCACCACCTGCACCTCCGGCCCATGGCACCTGGCGCGCATGCTCCAGGCCGCCGATGCCTTCCCGATGAACATCGGTTTCACCGGCAAGGGCAACGCCAGCCTGCCGGAGCCGTTGATCGAACAGGTCAAGGCCGGTGCCATCGGCCTGAAGCTGCACGAAGACTGGGGCACCACGCCGGCGGCCATCGACAACTGCTTGAGCGTGGCCGACCAGTACGACGTGCAGGTGGCGATCCACACCGACACCCTCAACGAGTCGGGCTTCGTCGAAACCACCCTCGCCGCCTTCAAGGGCCGCACCATCCACACCTACCACACCGAAGGCGCCGGTGGTGGTCACGCGCCGGACATCATCAAGGCCTGCGGCTTCGCCAACGTGCTGCCCAGTTCTACCAACCCGACCCGGCCGTTCACCCGCAACACCATCGACGAACACCTGGACATGCTGATGGTCTGCCATCACCTGGACCCGAGCATTGCCGAAGACGTGGCCTTCGCCGAAAGCCGCATCCGCCGCGAGACCATCGCCGCCGAAGACATTCTCCACGACCTCGGCGCGTTCTCGATGATCAGCTCCGACAGCCAGGCCATGGGCCGCGTCGGCGAAGTCATCACACGCACCTGGCAGACCGCCGACAAGATGAAGAAGCAACGCGGCGCCCTGCCCGGCGACGGCGAAGGCAACGACAACTTCCGCATCAAGCGCTACATCGCCAAGTACACCATCAACCCGGCGATCACCCACGGCATCAGCCATGAAGTGGGCTCCATCGAAGTGGGCAAGTGGGCCGACCTGGTGCTGTGGCGCCCGGCGTTCTTCGGCGTCAAGCCGACGTTGATCCTCAAGGGCGGGGCGATTGCCGCCAGCCTGATGGGTGACGCCAACGCCTCGATCCCGACGCCACAACCGGTGCACTACCGACCGATGTTCGCAAGCTACGGCGGCTCGCGGCATGCCACCAGCCTGACCTTCATCAGCCAGGCCGCCGCCGAAGCCGGGTTGCCGGAACAGCTTGGGCTGAAGAAGAAAATCGCCGTGGTCAAAGGCTGCCGCGACGTGCAGAAGACCGACCTGATCCACAACGACTACCTGCCGAGCATCGACGTTGACCCACAGACTTACCAGGTCAAGGCCGACGGCGTATTGCTGTGGTGCGAACCGGCCGAAGTGCTGCCGATGGCGCAGCGCTATTTCCTGTTTTGAGTTGAAAGAAAGCCAGCCTGGCAACCCCATCCCCCGTGGCGAGGGAGCTTGCTCCCGCTGGGGTGCGCAGCAGCCCTCGTTTTTGCGGTCGCTGCGCAACCGAGCGGGAGCAAGCTCCCTCGCCACAGGGTTCATTGATCCAGGCGGGAACGGAGTCGTCTTACAGGTCCGTGCTTTCCACCAAGGCGTCCAGCTCCTCTTCGGTCAATAACTGGATCAGCTCCGCTTCCTTGACCTTGTGTTGCAAGCCCAGTGTCTCGGATTGGCTGACATAGTCAGGCTCCTCCAGGGTTCCGGCCGCTTTCGCCTCATCCAGCGCAAGCTGATTGGCGATGAGGGCATCATTCATCGCCTGGAAAAGGCTCGCGCGTTTTTGCTTCACGTAATCGATCCAGAAGTCCCGGCCAACCAGCGACTGCAATTGCTTCGGTGAATCATCCAGCGCCAGGATCTCGGCTGCCGCCGCATTGAGCATCTCTGCCGTAACACCGGCCAGCTGGATAAAGCGCCCACCCTTGGGCTGTCCGGGCAGTTCCAGTCGATTCTTGAGACCGACACGGTAGGCCAGGCGCACCTCCACCTCTTCGATCTGCCTGATGAGCCGGTTCTTTTGCGCGGAGGTGAGATCCTCACGGGTATTGATCGTGTCACGCCGCTGCTGAATATCCTGCAGGGCAATGCGCTCCACTTCGTCAAGGCGAAACAGCCCCTTGGCCAGCCGGATCAGCGCCACAGCCTCCTGTTCTCCCACCGTCAGGGCCTTGGCGTTGTGAATCATCAATTTGATTTCCAGGTAGCTGAAGGACAATGCAGCGCGATCCTCACACGTCGGCGCGCCAGCCAGGTCGAACAGTTCACGGCGCAAGTCGGTGGAATCCCTCATCGCTTCAAGCATCTGCCAGACACGCGCCTGGAGGTCCGGATAATTTTCCACGTCCTGGTAGGAGCCGGCCAATCGGTTCAACAGCTGAAAAAACTCCCTGGATTGCGTTTCAGCCTCCAGGCTCCGCCACAGCGTATTTTTGTCCTGCAGTTGCTCCCTGGGCAGGCCTAGCAGCCATCGCTCCACATCCGATAGCCTTCCCCCTGGGACATGTTCAAACGCGCCGGGCGAACGAAAGGTCACCCATTCGGGATTCGACGTTGAGAGGTTCGCCCAATAATCACGCAAGCGCTGCTGGGTCGCCTCGCTCAGTGGATTGTTCTGCACGAAGGTCACCCCATTGACCCGTGCCGTGGCGTGAGCACGCTCGGCCGGCGGATCCGTCAGCTCGGTCGGCACTTCGGTCAGCTCGTTGTTGCGCAAATCGAGCTCTTCCAGCGGCAGGTCGCGCAGGCCAGTCGGCCAAGTGCCGATATCGGTACCGTTCAGATTCAGCCCACGCAGGTCGGGCAACCGGCTGAAATCCGGTAACTGACCCAGGGGGTTCCATTTCAGGTCGAGAATTTTCAGCTGGGTACGCCCTTCAAGGATCTGAATGCTACGCGCGGACAGGGTGATTTCATTCATCGCCAAGTGCAGCCGGGTCAACCCCTCCATCAATTCCACCGAGGGGGGAAGATCGTTCAGGCGGTTGAACGACATGTCCAGCCAACGGAGCGCGGAGAAGCTCTTGAGGAACTTGTCGCAGGAGGGTTCCGCCAAGCGCATGCTACGCAGCTTCAGCGAGACCACATGGCTGAAGTCGGCCGACAGACCTGGCAGCGTCCCTAACGCCACTCCGCTCAGATTAAGCTCATAGCCGACTCTGCTGCCATCCACCGCCGCGACGATCGGGCCTTGGCGCCGCCAGCACCATTGAATTCGATTAGCCACACCCCGCTTGATCGCGGGCAGCAGTTGCTCGACACGATCATTACCCGCATCAAGCCATACTGGGGTGGTGGCCCAGCGGTCCAGATCGCGGATCAGCGTATCCAGCTCGACTTTGCGCCGCTTGAGCTCGGGAACGGCTTGATCCCCCAGGGACCGCAACAGGGCCTGGACTTGCTCGTTCGTATAGTCCGGGTACAAATCCAGCACCCGACGCTCGGGTGACCGGCCCAGGCCCAGCCACTCCCGCACGCCACTCATGGGGTAGCCAACCTTGCCCGAGGCCAGGCGCATCGGTGATTTGAAGGATGACTTGCGCGGTTGCATCTTCAAGTGTTTCGCCAGCGAAGCTCGACTCAATGGTGTTGCACCGACAGCCTTCTGCAGGAGGGCGCCGTGATGAACCGAAGGGCGGCCCATGGCCCGCCGCTCGGCATCCGGGAGCGCATGCTGCAAGGCATCGTAAAGGCTATCCCAATGGCTCAGTTCATTGCCGTTATCGTCGAAGGTCTTGTAGCGCTCACCGTCCTTGACCACGACTTTGGTCTGCATTGCCTCCTGGGCGCCGACGCTGTCGATCAAGGCGCCTGAAAAATCCTCCTCGCGCAGCTCGATGCGCACCGCGTCGTTCCAGCCCGGCAAGGTCTTCAGGGTCGCCAACACCAGTCGGGGGGTGTCGGCCGTGGCCAGTGCCTCGCGATAGAGCCCTTCGTAGCCCCGGTTCAAGCGCAGCGCTCGCTGGTAGTCCCGCAGCTCTTCGGCGATACGCAGCGGGATGGGTTTGGTCTGGGTCGTATCCGCGAAGTCCCAAGCGGCCATTTGCTGTTGCTCGGCCGGGTTGGCAAACGCCACCACCTGTTCGATGACCGCCGCTGGAACCGAGGGAAACCGCGACTTGATCAGTGCTGCACGCGGCTCGCTCGACACGTCTTCCTTGGCGTAGAAATCGTTGAACACGTACACCTTTTCCCGCACCACCACGGCAGCGAGTGTTTTGCGCAGCTGCTGGATCCGGGCGTCCATATTGGTTTTCGCAATCGCCGGGCTCGTGCCCGCCAACAGATCGCCCCCCGCAGCGTCCACCGTCTCGATCAGATTCTTCAACACCCAAGGTGTGCGGACTTTCCTCTCGGGGATGATGACGTCGCGAACCCGGTCCCCTTCTTCCGATGGGCGAACGTATTCCCAAAGCGTCTTGCCCGCACCGTCGACTACTTTGAGCTTGAGCCCTTTTGGCCACGGACCGTAGCCCGTGAGTAGATGCAACTGGGTCATCGGATCGGCGTGTTCATAGTGCAGCGGATCTTCGCTTTGCAGTTGCCCGATGAAATCGTCGACTTGCCGGCACAGGTCGAAGCGCTTGATCGTGTCGGCCAGCAAGGCCGGCATCGGTTCGCCCTCGACATGCAGCCGCCGCAGCACCTGCTCGCTGGTGCCACTGGCCGTACGGATCTGCTCCAACTCTGCGTCGCTGAACCCCTTGACGCAGTGACCAAGCCGGCGCATCAGCGTGGCCCCTTCCCAGCTGCGCGGCCGTTCCAATTCATGGCTCCAGGCACCGCTGCCGTTGTCCGTCAGCGCCGGCTGATAGGCGTCTGGCCCGCGGGAAGGATGACGAATGCGATAGCGCTGGGTCGTCGGGTCCTGTTGCACCTGGTAATTCTGGCCGCCCAGCGGCACGACTTCTCGACCGTCGACAAGGTACAGCCCTTGAGCATCCGGGTGCGAAGTCGCGGGCAACTCCAGCGCACTCCGGTAAGGCGTCAGGTCGGGGCGCCAGAGACGTGATTCACCGTTGGCCAGTTGGACCGGCTCCAACTGCTCCACCGTGCTCGACCACTGAATGTGCGGCAGCACCGCCGCACCGGTGGCGACGAACGCGGTGTTGAGGGCCACGCTGGAGAAATGCGCCCACATTTCCCTGGTCTCCCCGCGTTCGAACGCTTCGATGCCCTCGAACGCTTCGTTGAACATCTGCACAGCGCCTACCGTCAGCATCAACGGCCCAAGCCCTGGCACCACGAACGCTGCCAGGTTGAAGACATCGACCACGGCATCCAGGTAACTGTCCAGCCGCGCCAGACGGGCTTTCTTGTCCTCATCACCAGTGGGCACCGCCACCGCCCGGGCATCGACCTGGATCTTCTGGATCTGCCTGAGACGCAGCGATTCCCACAAGGGGTCAGGCATGGAGGACGTCTCCATGGGCAGTGCCGGCAATTTCGACTTGAGCGGGTAATCGGCCTGATCATCCGCTGGCGCGCCAGGCTGATAGAGGCGGTTGAATCGCTGGAAAAATCCGCCCAGTTGGCGCAACGGCACAAAGCGACTGAAGAAGCGCCAGTAGGCGACGCGATGCAAACGCCGGCGCAGATCGACCATGAATTCGCCGCTGGACGCATATTCCTTGAGAGGATGCTCAGGGTCGCCCGGCAGGTAGGCCACCACCCGTTCCACCCGACGACTGCTCTCCCGGTCGGGCCCGATCAACAGCGGGCCAACCAAGCCGATGCCGAAAATGCGCAATGAGGTGAACGTCACCGCCCGCCCATCGAGCATGGCCTCGCGTTGGTCGCTGACCACCTGCTGCAACATTCGATAAGCGGCCAGACTGATGTCACCCTTGGCCCAGGCGACCTCGACACAAAGCGCCAATCCCTCTTGGTGATGAGCGCGCAGTTGACGATCCAACTGGCCACGCGCCTCATGGTCGATCGGCCGTACGATGGCGTTGATGTGTTCCTGATACCGGCGCCCCAAGTCCAGCTTGCGGCACAGCCTGGCAAAAGCCTCAGGCGTGATCGGCAACGCCCCGGCGCGAAAGGCGTTGATGGCCGGAACAACCTCGCCCGTATAAAACGGCCGCACCGTAGTAATGAGGCTGCAGTCGTCACAGCCGGGCTTGCGCTCTTCGTCGGCGTCGAAATTGGCCAGCGCGGCCTCCAGCAACGAAGTGCCGTGGTATTCGTAGCGATCGAAATGGCTGCCCTCGCTGTCGAGCACCAACGCACCAAAAAAATCACCGCGCGCCTGGCGCCCGTACTTGCGGACGAAATAAACCTGGTTGACGTTCAGCTTGCGCTTGAACTCATCCTGGATCGCCTGGTTGAGCAGCGGCTCGGCAAAGGCGCGGATGTCCTGGACATTGCCCAGCACATTGTCGATCTGGTTCAAGGTTTCGCGGTAGTGGGCGTGGCTGTGCTTGAGGCGGGCTCGGGTTTCGTGGGAAGCCTTCACGTACCAATCTGGAAGCTCCAGCGTTTGGTCGCTCAGTTCCTGCTGGCGCTGCACGATAGCGCCGCTGTACCAGCCGGGAATGCGGGTCTTGAGCAGGTCCAAGTGCAGGCCGCGGCTTTCAGGGCGCACAGAGCCAAGAATGGGTTCTGGCATGTCGGGTCATCCTTGATGTGGAAAAACCCGAGCCTACTCAGTGCCTCAGTGCTGGATGTGGTAACTATTTATCGCTTTTTCGACGGGATATGACTCGCCAAACCGCTGTCACCCCACCCAACGTTTCAGTTGCTGCCGCAGCCGGCGATTTTCGGTGCGCAACTGTTGCACCTCTTCCAGCAAGTCCAGGGCCAGGGCGACGCCTTCCCACTCCAGGTCCAGGTCGTGACGCAGCTTGGCGGCACGCTTGGCCAGGAGCAGTTCGTAATCGGTGAAACGCCAGTCCGTCGGCACCGTGCCTTCAGGCTCGAGGATCCCATGCTCGACGATTTCGATGACATGGACGTCCGCCAACGAGGCGGCCTCGCAGAACTCCCTCAGGTTCAGTTCAATGATCGGGTTGCTCATGGTCTGCTTCTCCCAATGCTGTCACTGTCGAGTCTAGCCCCGCCTACCCTTGTGAACGGGATCTGTGGGAGCAAAGCTTGCTCGCGACAGAGGTGCCTCAACTCCTGGAGATCGAGTTGCATTCATCGCGGGCAAGCCTTGCTCCCACATGTGATGTGTTCAGAAGCTCTCCCGCGGATCGAACGCGGCTTTCTTCGCCAGTTCCGCCCACAACGCCTTGACCGCCTCGTCGCTGGTCTTGGGCATCACGGCCTTGAGTTGCACGAACAGGTAGCCGCGCTCGCCGGCCTTGTTGCGCAGGCCGTGGCCCTTGGCGCGCATGCGCTGGCCGTTCTGGCTGCCGGCCGGGACCTTGAGGTTGATCTTGCCGGTGAGGGTCGGCACCGCCACTTCCGTACCCAGCGCCAATTCCCACGGTGCCAGGGGCAAGGTGATGATCAGGTCCTGGCCTTCGACGTCGAACTTGGGGTGCGGCGCGAAACGAATGGTCAGGTACAAATCGCCATTGGCACCGCCACCGATACCCGGCGCACCCTGGCCCTTGAGGCGGATGCGTTCGCCGTCGGTCACGCCCAGTGGAATCTTCACGTTCAGGCTTTTGCTGGTGTTGCTCACGTGCTGGCCGGCCGCGTTGTACTGCGGCACCTGGAAGCTGACCTTTTTCGACTCGCTCGACAGGGTCTCTTCCAGGAAGATCGGTAATTCCATTTCCACGTCTTGCCCTCGACGGCCGGCGCTGCGACCTGACTGTCCGCCACCGAAACCCGGCCCGCGATTACCAAAAATCGAACTGAAGAAGTCCGAGAAATCGCCGGTGTCCTGGCCGCCAAAACCACCACGGCTCTGCCAACCCGGCGGGCCCTGGAACGGCTGTCCATGCTGGCCGTAGCGGCGCAGGTCGTCGTACTCGGCGCGCTTGTCGGCGCTTTTCAGCGCTTCATAGGCTTCGGAGACGTCCTTGAACTTGGTCTCGGCGTCCTTTTCCTTGCTCACATCCGGGTGGTACTTGCGCGCCAGTTTGCGATAGGCGGCCTTGATCGTGGCGTCGTCGGCCGTCGGCTCGACACCCAGGATCTTGTAATAGTCTTTGAAGTCCATTGAAGGATCACCATCCGTTATCGATATAGCACCGCCATGCACAGCATGCTCGTGGTACAAGCCTCGGAGTTTGACCAATCTCAAGGTTTGTGACCGGACGGTGCGTCAGAAGTTTATCGGCAGCCGGTGGCGGTTCTTGTACCGCCGTGTGCTACCAGGCCCATGCCAGCAAGTTTGGGGGTATAAGGGCCGCTTTCAAGGCCGACGATTGCGAATTAGCGGATAACCGGCCTTCGAATCCGCGTCGCACTGACATACACTGCGCGGCCGTTTTTTCAACTGGAACCCGAAAGACATGAAAAACGCATCCCCGGCCCGTGCCTGCGGCATCGACTTTGGCACGTCCAACTCCACTGTCGGCTGGCTGCGCCCCGGCATGGAAACGTTGATCGCGCTGGAGGACGACAAGATCACCCTGCCTTCGGTGGTCTTTTTCAATCTCGAGGAACGTCGCCCGGTGTATGGCCGCCTGGCCCTGCACGAATACCTGGAAGGCTACGAAGGCCGGCTGATGCGCTCGCTCAAGAGCCTGCTGGGCTCCAAGCTGATCAAGCACGACACCAGCGTGTTGGGCACTGCGATGCCCTTCAAGGATCTGCTGGGGCTGTTCATCGGCCAACTGAAGAAACGCGCCGAAGCCACCGCCGGTCGGGAATTCGAAGAAGTGGTGCTGGGGCGCCCGGTGTTTTTCGTCGACGACGATGAAATGGCCGACCAGGAAGCGGAAAACACCTTGGTGGACGTCGCCCGCGCCATCGGTTTCAAGGAAGTTTCCTTCCAGTACGAGCCCATCGCGGCGGCATTCGACTATGAATCGACCATCGAGAAAGAAGAGCTGGTGCTGATCGTCGACATCGGCGGCGGTACCTCGGACTTCTCCCTGGTGCGCCTGTCCCCCGAGCGCCGCACCCACGACAACCGCCACGACGACATCCTCGCCACCGGCGGCGTGCACATCGGCGGGACCGATTTCGACAAGCAACTCTCGCTGGCCGGCCTGATGCCGCTGTTCGGCTACGGCAGCCGCATGAAGAGTGGCGCCTACATGCCCACCAGTCACCACATGAACCTGGCGACCTGGCACACCATCAACGCGGTGTACTCGCAAAAATCCACCCTCGCCCTGGGCAGCATGCGCTACGACATCGAAGACACCGGCGGCATCGACCGGCTGTTCAAGCTGATCGAACAGCGCGCCGGGCACTGGCTGGCGATGGAAGTGGAAGAAACCAAGATCGAGCTGACCCACGCCGACCAGCGCCACGTGCCGCTGGATCGGATCGAGCCAGGCCTGAGCGTGGACATGAGCCGGGCCTTGTTCGAGTCGGCCATCGACGGCTTGCTGGAGCGGGTACGCGGCAGCGTCACGCAGTTGCTCAACGATGCCAACGTGCGGGTCGATCAGGTCGACACGGTGTTCTTCACCGGCGGTTCCAGCGGCATCCCGGCGCTGCGCAACAGCGTCTCGGCGATGCTGCCCCAGGCGCGGCATGTGGAAGGCAATATCTTCGGCAGTATCGGCAGCGGGTTGGCGATCGAGGCGATGAAGCGCTATGGGAGCCAGGTCTGATCCAGGACCGAGGCGCCTGAATCGCGAGCAAGCTCGCTCCCACAGTTTGACCGGGTTCTTTCAGAAGGAATGCGGCCGAATGTGGGAGCGAGCTTGCTCGCGAAAGCGGTAGACCAGGCAATACAACTACCCGATCAAACCATCCCCACCTGCTTCAACTCACTCTTGAGATACGCATAATAAATCGGCCCCGCCACCACCCCCGGCAGGCCGAATGCGGCTTCGAACACCAGCATCGCCATGAGCAATTCCCAGGACTTGGCGCTGATCTGCCCGCCGACGATACGTGCGTTGAGGAAGTATTCGAGCTTGTGGATCACGATCAGGTAACCCAGCGCCGCCACCGCCACCCAGATCGACAACGACAAGGCGACGATGGTGATCAGGGTGTTGGACATCAGGTTGCCGATGACCGGCAACAGCCCCAGCAGGAACGTCATCACGATCAGGGTCTTGGTCAACGGTAGCTGGATGCCGAACAGCGGCAGCACCACCGCCAGGAAAATCCCGGTGAAGAAGGTGTTGAGCAGGGAAATCTTGATCTGGGCGAAGACGATGTTGCGAAACGCCTTGACCAGCAGGTTCAGGCGATCGAACAGCGCCGCGGCCAGGGGTTTGCGCTTGGTCAGGTCGGGGATGCGCTGCAGGGCAACGATGGCCCCCAGCACCATGCCGATCAGCAACGTCACGAACATGTGAGCGGCGTCCTTGCCCACCAGTTGCAGGTCGCTCAGGTGCTTGCTCACCCAGTCACCGATCGCCACCCGGAACTCGGCGGCGCTGGCCGGCAGGTAAGCGTCGATGAACGGCGGCAACTGCCCACGGGCACGGTCGACCACCGCCATGAACTTGTCCAGGGACGCGCCTGGGTTTTCCGCTTCATGCAGCAGGAAACTGAAGGCGCCAGCGAAGATCAACGTCAGCACACTGACCACCAGCGTGCCCAGCAACGCCACCGCCAGCCAGCGAGCGCGGCGGCCTTCGATCAATCGCTGCAACTGCGGCGTGAGCATGTTGACCAGTTCGAACACCAGCAGCCCGGCCAGCAAACTCGGCAACAGACGCAACGGCAGCACCAGCAACAGCCCACCAAAAATGATCACCCAACTGATCACCAACAACACATGACGCTGAGAAAACGTTGGCATACAGCCTCAGGACAAAACGGCGTGAAAGGATCGGCAGTCTGCCAGCGATCCGCTGGCAGCACTAGGGATTGTGTCGGCCGACCTTGATCGCAGTTCAGGTTTTTTTTGTAAATTTTGCGCCGACCCTATCGCGAGCAAGCTCGCTCCCACAGTAGATCGGCGTTGCCCGGTCCATGTGGGAGCGAGCTTGCTCGCGATGGGACCTTACAGGTCAAACATCTACTTTTTCTTCAGGCACTCACTCATGAACGCCTTGCGGGCATCGCCCTTCAGCGCCTGCTCGGTGGCGGTGGCGTTGCAGCTCTTCATGCGCTCCTGCGGGGTAGCCTTGAGGCAATTGCTCATGAACGCCTTACGCTCATCGCCCTTGAGGGCCTTGGCGGTGGCGTCGGCGTTGCAGGTGGTCATCTTGTTCTGCTGCGCCGTCTCGGCGAAGCTCTGGGAACACAGCAATAAACCGATCATCAACAAAGGCACACGCAGCATCTTCATGGTGTTTCTCCTGGCTGCCACACGAGGGTGTGGCGATGAGGTGCAGTGTAGACAAAGCCTGTTACACCCTCATCTGCTCGATTTCCTGTGCCTGGTCTATCGCCATCGCGAGCAAGCTCGCTCCCACAGGGGATTTGCAGCGCTCGGTCCATTGTGGGAGCGAGCTTGCTCGCGATGGAGGGCAACTCGATCCGAAGCCCTACACCCCGGCAGCCTTCAACCGCTCGGCATGCTCGACAAACAACCGGATCGGCTCGGCCCCCTTGCCCACCAGCCCCAGCGACTGGTTGACGATGTCGAAGTGGTCCAGCGGATAGTCATCGCCGATGACCGTGCCCAGGTGCGAGCTGTAGCGTCCGACCATGCCGTCGCATTGCCCCGCCTCCCTTACAAAGGTGCGAGCAAATAAACGGCAACTGCGGTTGGTGCCGTCGAACAGGTTGCGCCCCTTGTCGGTCTTGCCCGGCTGCAAGGTGCCGGACCACGAGTAATAGCGCACGCCATTGACCACTTCCGGCCCATTCCCGCCCCAGGTAACCGGCAGGCCCTGTGGATAACGTTGGTTGAACACCCCCACCCCGGCGGTGGTCAGGGAGGCGTGGGAAGCGTGAACATCCACCGGCAGCTTCGGCCCACGATAGCCGGTGTCCAGCAGGCTCATCAGGGCGTTGATCAGCCGCAGCACGGCACTGAGCACACGCCCCTTGGCACTGTCGGCCGGGTAGTGGAGTTGCAGGTAATCGGCCAGTTCGGAACCGTGGTTGGTGCCGGCCACCGATGTGACCGACGCCACCAGGTCCGGGCGCTTGGCGGCTGCATAGCGCGCGGTGAGGCTGCCCTGGCTGTGGCCGATCAGATTGACCTTCTGCGCACCGGTTTGCCGCAGGATCTCCTCGATCCGTGCCAGCAATTGCTCGCCGCGCACCTCGGAAGAATGCAGCGGCGAAACCTTCACCGCCACGACCACGGCCCCGCCGCGACGCAACGCCGAGACGATCCCATACCAGTACGGATACAACACCAGGCGTATGAACCCGAGCATGCCCGGGACCAGTACCAGCGGATAACGAGTGGCACAGCGCTGCGACATGGCGACATCCTTGTGATCAAGAGGGGTCAGCATCGGTACCGATGATGACCAGTCTATGACATCCAGATGAATCCGTGGCGAGGGCGCTTGCTCCCGTTGGGCTGCGCAGCAGCCCCTCTCAGAAGGACTGCGCCAAGGCCAGCAAACGCTCCTCGGCCTCGGCGCAGGACAACGCAAAGCTGCGCTCGGCCGACTCTTCGCCTTCGGCCGCCACCACCGTCACATCGGTGATGCCGATAAACCCCAGGACAGTGCGCAACAGTGTGTCGGCGTGGTTCATGCTTTCCAACTGGCCGCCGGGGCCGAAACCGAAATCGCCGCGACTGGTCACGATCAGGGCCTTTTTGCCCAGCACAAGCGGCTCGTAGTGCGACACGCCGTTATCCAGGCTGTGGTTGAACGTCAGCCCGATGCGCACGATCTGGTCGATCCAGGCCTTCACGCCGCTGGGCACGCTGAAGTTGTGCATGGGCGCGGAGATCACCAGTCGGTCATGGGCTTGCAACTCCTCGACCAAGGCATCGCTCAGGGCCAGGTCCGCTTGCATGATCAATGGTCGAGCCTGGGGCTCGGGGTAGAACGCCGCGGCGATGAACGCTTCGTTGACCGGCGCAATCACTGTCCGTCCGACTTCGCGACGGGTCAATTGGGATTGTGGATGGGCGGCCTGCCACGCCGAAACAAAGGCCTCGGCCAAGCGCCGGGAATGAGAACGCTCGCCACGGGGACTGCCATGCACCACAAGAATCTTACTCATCTGAATCTCCTTTATCCGGCTACAATCGATACTGCTTGTGCCTTGCAGCTTGAAGCCCAGCACTGCTAGCAGACAAATGAGCGCTAATTCATCAGGATGAGTTAATTTCATCCATAGTTTTCAGGAGAGTTCAGATGTTCGCCAACCTGCCGCTCAACGCCCTGCGCGCCTTCGAGGCTGCCGCGCGGCTGCTCAGTTTCAAGGCGGCTGCGGCGGAGCTGTCGGTGACGCCTACGGCGGTCTCCCATCAGATTCGATCCCTGGAGACCTGGTTGGGGCTGGTGCTGTTCGAACGCCTGCCACGCCAGGTACGCCTCACCGACGGCGGGCAACGCTTGTTCCACAGCCTGCATGGGGCGTTGCTGGAAGTGGCACAAAGCGTCGACACCCTGCGCCCACAACGCAGCACCAGCCACCTGACACTGTCCACCACCGCAGCGTTTGCCGCCCTGTGGCTGGTGCCTCGCCTGGGGCGGTTTTATGCGCGTCACCCGAACATCAACGTGCGCCTGGACACCCACTGCGAGGTGATCGACCTGCACCAGGACGCCAGCGTCGACCTGGTGGTGCGCTACAGCCTGGATGCCTACCCGAACCTCTACGGTATGTGCCTGTTCGATGAAAGCTTCGGGGTCTATGGCTCGCCTGAACAGGTGGCGCTGGCGGCACGGCAGGTGCCGACGCTGATCAGCGTGCAGTGGCACAACTCCAAGCTGTACGCCCACGGTTGGGATGCCTGGTGCGCCCAGGCCGGGGAAACCTGGCTCACCCGGCAGCCATGCATGCGCGAGTACGACGAGGAGCATTACGCCTTGCAAGCAGCGATTGCCGGGCAAGGCCTGGTGCTGGCGAGCAATATCCTGGCTTCCGAAAGCATCGCCAGTGGCTTGCTGGTGGGCTATCGCCCGGACGTCCAGGTCAATGGTGCCGGCTACAGCGCCCTGTGCGTCCCGGGCCGCGAACGCCATCCGCCGGTGCGGGCGTTCTTCCAGTGGCTGGGGGAGGAAGCACGGCTGTCCGGCTATGCGCTGAAAAACTCGGTAAAACTTTTCCAGGACCGTGTCGCTCAGACTTAGAGTGATCGCGCCATCAGAGCGTGACGCTCCCACCGGATCAGCCTCCAGGAGAACGAGATGAGCGACATGCACTTATCCGATGTAACCACCCTGCGTGAACGTGCAAGGCAGAACGTGCAGAACGGTGCAGTGACCGAAGGCTACGGCGCCGATCGGCAGGAAGTTGTCCGCCTGCTCAACGAAGCGCTGGCCACCGAACTGGTCTGCGTGCTGCGCTACAAGCGCCACTACTTCATGGCCACCGGCCTCAAGGCCAGCGTGGCGGCCAGTGAATTCCTCGAGCACGCGAACCAGGAAGCCGAACACGCCGACAAACTCGCCGAGCGCATCGTGCAGCTGGGCGGCGAGCCGGAGTTCAACCCCGACCTGTTGACCCGTAATTCCCACGCCCAGTACGTGGCAGGCAACACCCTCAAGGAAATGGTGTACGAGGACCTGGTGGCCGAACGCATCGCCATCGACAGCTATCGGGAAATCATCCAGTACATCGGCGAAAAAGACCCGACCACCCGGCGCATCTTCGAAGACATCCTGGCCCAGGAAGAAGAGCATGCCGATGACATGGCCGACATTCTGGCTGATCTCTAGTACCGCCATCGCGAGCAGGCTCGCTCCCACATGGAATCGTATTCCCCTGTGGGAGCGAGCTTGCTCGCGATGAGGCCAGTCGCCTCGCCGCAAGCCTGGCTTATCGGGTGGGCTTGACCGTCACCGGTGCCTTGCCCGCCTTCATCTGCTCCAGCAGCGGCGCGCACTGGTTCGGCTCACCACCGCTGGGCGCTACCAGCGCGAGCAAGCCGGCGGCCGGTGCAGCGATCACACCCAATGCCACCATCCCGGCGCCGCGCAGCATCAGCGGCACTGCCTTGACCCCGGCGGCGGGCTTGGCGAACGAGCCCCGCACGTACAACGGCGAGCGCAGGGAAATCAGGCGCCAGCCCTTGGACTCGGGGGTGATGGTCAGGTCCAACTGTTCAGTCGCCATGTTCGCCGTGCCGTCGATGTAGATGATCGCGTTCTCGGTGTCGAACACGAACAGGCGCGTGGTTGCCAGACCCGTCTTGATGTCGAAGTCCGCCGCCGCGCAGTTGATCTTCACTTCCTTGTCGCCAAAAATTTTCCCCACCACGTAGTTGCCGACGTTCAGCCCCGCCAGCTCCATCAGCTCACGACTGATGGCACCATCGTTGATGAGCATTTTCAGCGTGCCATTGGAAGTGCCCAGCAACGCCGCCACCGAATTGCCGCGCCCGGTGATATCGGCATCGCCGTTCAATTCGCCGAAGCTGGTTTTCATCGGCTCAAAACCAGGGAACAGTTGCTTGAGCTTGAAACCTCGCGCCGTCAGCTTCGCCTGGCCTTCAAGGGGCCGGGTGCGCCCGTTGAGGCGGATCTGTGCATCAAGGCGGCCACCGGCCACGCCGAAGCGCAGCGGCTCGAGGCTCAACTGCCCATCGTTGAGCACCAGATGGGTGTAAAGGTCGGTAAACGGCAACTGCTCGCTGTGGACAATGCGTTTGCCGGTGAACTCGACATCGGCGTCCATCACGCTCCAGCGCTCAGTGCGAAACTCCTCCACGGGCAAGACCTTGTCGGTCGGCTGCTTGCTGGCGCCGCCCCGGGCCTTTTGCTCGGCATTGGAGTCAGCGCCGATCAGCGGCGCCAGATCACTGAACAGCAGTTGATTGGAGACCAGCGCGCCACTGAGTTTCGGCCGGGGCTGGCTGGCGACATAGGCCAGGTCGCCATGGATATCGCTGTCGCCGATCTTGCCGTTGAACGCCTCATAGAGAAACAGCGCCCCTCCCGGCTCATGCAGCTTGGCAATCAAGCGGCCATCGGTGGCATAAGGCGGCGAATCGGGCAGGGTCACGCCGGTCAGTGGGTAGAGATGGGCGAGGCTGTTGCCGGCCAGTTTCAGGCGCAAGTCCAGGGCCCCGAGATTCATCGGGTCGGTGAGAGTGCCGGCCAGTTCGACGCGGGTCTCGGCGATCTTCGCCTGGGCCTGGAGCGGAAAGGGTCGTGACGCATCCTGCAAGGCCAGCAAACCACCGACCTTGCCGGAGCCGGCCAGGTTTTGCCCGTGATACTGCCCGTTGACCTTGAAGGCGAACGCGTAGTCCTGCGGTGTGGCGCCCTGGTCCTGGGCTTTTTTGGCGGCCTTGTCACCGACGATATCGCTGAACGGGATGGGTTTGCCCAACGGGTCGATCAACAGGTCGAGCCGGGTCTTGAGCGTCTGGTCGTCAAGGGTGACGTGGCCTTTGTCGAAGCCGATGGCGCCGATGTCCACCTCCCAGCTGGACGGCTCGGCGTCCGGGTCTTTCGGATCGAATTGGAAGGTCCAGTTGGCGCGTCCGTCAGCCAGGCGCTGCAGGTTGGCATTGGGCTCAGTCAGGTCGATGCGCGGGATCGCCACACGCCGGGCCAGCAAGGCCAAGGGGGACACGCGCAACTCGACACGCTTGAGCGTGACCATTTGCGGGTTTTTCGACCAGTCAGGGTTGCCCAGGCTCAAATCCTCAGCCACCACATGGGGCCACGGCAACCAGGCTCGCCAGCCCCCTTCCTCCGGCTCACGCTGCCAGGCCACCGCCAAATTGCCGTTGATGGCAAAGGGGCGATGCAACTCCTCGGAAACCTTGGCATTGAGCGTGGGCTTGATGCGGTTCCAGTCGAAGAACGCGATGACCAGGACCAGCACGGCCAGCAGGACAACAAGGCTGGCAAAGCTCCAGGCGAGGATTTTCGAGGTGCGCGTCATGCACAAGGCTCCTGATGACAAGTCAGCGTCCGCAACCGCGACGCCGTTGGAAACACGAACCTGCAGCCGGTTCGTCATAAAGGGTTGGACTGGTAAAACAGCCTACAGGTGCCGATGAACGGCACAAAAAAATGCCAGGATCCTGACCGATCAGCCAACAAACTGTTACCGCATCCGCACATTTGCGAGGCAACAGTGGGTACAAAATACCCACCTCGGTGCAAAACGGCACCTCGGAAACGCCCGTTCTAGAGCCTTCGCGCTGAACAATCAATTCCGTTGATTATTACCATTGCGTTTATGAACTTTTATATCGACTTATCGAGAGTAGCATTGCCCTCGTACCCACTTTATCGCCCTCCCAAGGAGCAACGATCATGAAACGCCAATTACTGATGAGCCTGTCCCTTTCACTGCTGGCCTCGACTGCCTTCGCACTGCCAGCTTCCGAACAAGCTACGCCACAGGTCAAGGACAGCCACTCTGTCTACAGCCAGACTGTTGCCGAAGGTGGCCGTGACAAACTGGAAGAAAAAGGCCTGGTTGAGGACGGTTATGACCGTACCAAACAGAGTGATGCCCTGGCCGAAGACGGTTCTGACCGCACTCCTGGCCAGACCATTGCCGCAGACGGTTCCGACCGCACTCCTGGCCAGACCCTCGCCGCAGACGGTTCCGACCGCACCCCTGGCCAGACCCTTGCCGCAGACGGTTCTGACCGCACCCCTGGCCAGACCCTTGCCGCAGACGGTTCCGACCGCACCCCTGGCCAGACCCTTGCTGAAGACGGGTCTTCCCGCACCAAACTGGGCGAAACCGTGGCCGAAGGCGGTGGTGATCGCACGATCGAACGCAATGGCACAGTGAGCTGAGCCCATGGTGGCCCAAAAAAAAGCCCGATTCCTGCAATCGGGCTTTTGACTTTTCAAGCCCTGCGTTTTCCCGCCCCCCCTCTCTACCGTTCGACGTCGGCAAAGCCGATTTGCTAGAGTGCGTCGCTCCCGTGAATCAGAAGCCAGCCCTGCGATGCTGCCCCGCGCCGAACAGAAACAACAGACCCGAATTGCCCTGATGGATGCAGCCCGTCATTTGATGGAGTGTGGCCGGGGATTCGGTAGCCTGAGCCTGCGGGAAGTCACCCGGACAGCCGGCATCGTGCCCACCGGGTTCTACCGCCACTTTGACGATATGGACCAACTGGGCCTGGCACTGGTCAGCGAAGTCGGCCAGACCTTCCGCGAAACCATCCGCCTGGTACGCCACAACGAATTCGTCATGGGCGGCATTATCGATGCCTCGGTGCGGATCTTTCTCGATGTGGTGCAGGCCAACCGATCGCAGTTCCTGTTCCTGGCCCGCGAGCAATACGGCGGCTCCCTGCCGGTGCGCCAGGCCATCGCCCAATTGCGCGAAGACATCAGCTCGGACCTGGCCGCCGACCTGGCCTTGATGCCCAAGTTGCAGCACCTGGACCTGGCCGCCCTGGGCGTGATGGCCGACCTCATCGTCAAGAGCGTATTCGCCACCCTGCCCGACATCATCGACCCACCCGCCCAAGCCCTCCCCGAACACCTCACGCCCCAGGCGAAGATTACCCAGCAACTGCGGTTCATCTTTATTGGCCTCAAGCATTGGCAAGGGCTGGGCAGCACCGAATAAACCCCGGATGTACCCCACTGTGGGAGCGAGCTTGCTCGCGATAGCGGTGCATCAGTCCCCATCAATGCCAACTGAACCAACGCCTTCGCGAGCAAGCTCGCTCCCACAGGTTCTTTTTGCGCCCGTCGCATAATGGTGCGCTACATCTCGGCGCGCACCAACATGGCACGCAATCCGCCCCATCCTGAAACGCCATCCCAGCTATTTCCTACATCTCTTTCGGTTGGCAAGCCCCTTGCTCTAAACACAGCACTGTTCATTGCTGGAAGCACTCCGATGCTGGTGATTCACCGCAGAATCGACACTCAACCGCGCTGGGACGCCGAGCTGCACCTGACCTTTGACGCCCGCAGCAAAAGCCGTCTGCGCTGTTTCAGTGCCGAGGGTGAAGATGTGGGGTTGTTCCTGGAACGAGGCCAACCGCCGCTGTACGACGGCGAATGCCTGCAGGCCGAAGACGGGCGCATCGTGCGCGTCTGCGCTCGCGCCGAACAACTGCTGCATGTCAGCTGCGCCAATGCTTTTGAACTGACCCGCGCCGCCTATCACCTGGGCAATCGCCATGTCGCCTTGCAAGTGGGCGATGGCTGGTTGCGCCTGCTGGACGATTACGTGCTCAAGGCGATGCTCGAGCAACTGGGCGCCCGCGCCGAACCCATCGAAGCCCCGTTCCAGCCGGAACACGGCGCTTATGGCGGCGGTCACCATCACTCCCGGCACGGCGACGAAGATTTCAACTACGCGCCGCGCCTGCATCAGTTTGGCGTGCGCACATGAACCCGGCCTGGGCGCTGCTGCGTCTGGCCAGCCCGCAGTTGCCGATTGGCGGCTACAGCTATTCCCAGGGACTGGAGATGGCGGTGGACAACGGCCAGGTGAAGAACCCCGACGACGCCCGTCGCTGGATCAGCGATCAATTGCTGCTGAACCTGGCGCGTTTCGAAGCGCCTTTGCTGCTGGCGCACTGCAGCGCAGCAGCCGCTGACGATTGGAACGCGTTGCTGCAACGCTGTGAAGAGCATCGCGCCAGCCGGGAAACCCGCGAGCTGTACCAGGAAAGCCGGCAGATGGGCTACTCGTTGCAGCAATTGCTCGCCGGCCTGCCGGAGCTCGACCGTGCCGCCCGGGACTTTCTTGAACAGCGCAGCGAGCCGCACCTGGCCTTGTGCTGGGCCCTGGCAGCCCGCGCCTGGCATATCGCCCCCCAGGACGCCCTCGCCGCCTGGCTGTGGAGCTGGCTGGAAAACCAACTGGCGGTGCTGATGAAAACCCTGCCCCTGGGCCAGCAAGCCGCCCAGCGCCTGACCAGCGAGCTGCTGCCGCTGCTGCAACAGGCCCAGCACGACGCCTCGAACATCGACCCCGACCATTACGGCAGCGCCGCCTTTGGCCTGTCCCTGGCGTGCATGGCCCATGAGCGCCAGTACAGCCGTCTGTTCCGTTCCTAGGAGACACATATGAATACACAACCTCTGCGCGTCGGTATCGGCGGCCCGGTAGGTTCCGGCAAGACCGCCCTGACCCTGGCCCTGTGCCTGGCTCTACGTGAACGCTACAACCTGGCAGTGGTCACCAACGACATCTACACCCGCGAAGACGCCGACTTCCTGGTGCGCAACGAGGCCCTGGCGCCAGAGCGGATCATCGGCGTGGAAACCGGCGGCTGCCCGCACACGGCGATTCGCGAAGATGCGTCGATCAACCTTGAGGCGGTGGACCAGTTGAACCGGCGCTTTCCAGGGCTGGACCTGATCCTGGTGGAATCAGGCGGCGACAACCTGTCGGCGACCTTCAGCCCGGAGCTGTCGGACCTGACCATCTATGTGATCGACGTCTCGGCCGGCGACAAGCTGCCGCGCAAGGGCGGACCGGGCATCTGCAAATCCGACCTGCTGGTGATCAACAAAATCGACCTGGCACCGCTGGTGGGTGCATCCCTGGAAATGATGGACAGCGACACCCGGCGGATGCGCAATGGCAAGCCCTTCGTGTTCAGCAACCAGAAGACCGGCCAGGGCCTGGACGACATCATCGCCTTCATCGAGCGCCAGGGTCTGCTGACCGCCGCCTGATCTTTCCGACTGACCACAAGGAAGCTTATCCATGACCTTCAAACGCATCCTCGGCGCCCTCGCCCTGCTGCTGACCCCGGCCCTGGCCTTCGCCCACCCAGGCCATGGCGACAATGGCCTGATCGCCGGCCTCGGCCACCCCATCGGCGGGCTCGACCACTTGCTGGCAATGCTGGCTGTCGGTTTGTGGGCCGCACAACAACAAGGGGCCGCGCGCTGGGCGCTGCCCTGCACCTTCGTCGGTACGATGCTGCTCGGCGGCCTCTTGGGTTTTGAAGGCCTGGACCTGCCAGCGCTGGAAAGCGGGATCGCCGCCTCGGTACTCGCCCTCGGCCTGGCGGTGGCACTGGCGGTGCGTCCGCCGTTGAGCCTGGCGGTCGGTGCGACGGCACTGTTTGCGCTGTTCCATGGCGTGGCCCACGGCTTGGAACTGCCGGACATGTCGAGCCCGTGGGCCTATGCGGCGGGCTTCGTCGCGGCGACAGCGGCGTTGCATGGCGCCGGGTTTGCCCTGGTGCGGGTGTTGCCGCGAGCGGCGGCGCCATTGGTTCGATTGGCCGGGGCGGCTTCGGCGGCGGCTGGGGTCTGGTTGCTGGCGGGCTGATTCTCTAGCGCCTTCAAAGGCCCCTTCGCGAGCAAGCCCGCTCCCACAGTTTGAGCGATCCCTGTGGGAGCGGGCTTGCTCGCGAAGGCGGCCTGACAGCCGCCCCATCTCCCCAGGCCTGCCACTCTGCTACCATGTCGCGCAATCGCCCCCAGCCGTGACGACGTCCGCCAATGCCTGATGCTTCCCGCCCCGCTCCCCAGCCTGAATTGACTGCCCTGTTTGCAACGGTGCGTCAGCATTTTCACGACGTGATCGTGCCGATGTGGCAAGGCCCGGGCTGGAATGCCGAACTGGCGCTGCCCTATGAATCCCTGGATGCCGAACATGCGCCGCTGCCACCCCAGCGCTACCGCGCCATGGCCTGTGCGCGGCAGCTGTATGTGTTCGCCAGCCTGATTGGCGAAATGCCCCAGGCCGAGGAACGGGCCAGCGCACTGTTCCGCTCGCTGCAACGTCATTTCCACGACGCCGAACACGGCGGCTGGTTCTACAGCATCGACCCGCAAGGCGCGCCGCTGGACACCGGCAAAGACCTCTACACCCACGCCTTTATCCTGTTCGCCTGCGCCCATTACTGGGGCAAGGTTCGCGAACCGCTGGTGGAATCGGTGCTCAACGCAAGCCTGGAGGTCATTGCCAAGCGCTTTGCCAGCGCAGACGGTCTCTACGAGGCCAGCCTCAAGCGCGATTGGTCAACGACCGGATCCGGACCGTTGCAAAACCCCTTGATGCACTTGGCCGAAGCGTTCCTCGCCACCCTCTCGGTCCGCGAAGACGCCAACACCCGCCAGGCGTTGCTGAGCCTGTGCGACGGGATGTCCAAGCAGTTCATCGAGCCGCAGCAACGCGTGATGATGGAGAAGCCGCTCAAGGCTGTGGATAACTGGTTCGAACCGGGACACCAGTTCGAATGGTATTACTTGCTGGCTTCATCGCCGCTGTTGCGCAACGGCAAGTTGCACACGGCCCTGGAGCGCAGCTTCGGCCATACCGAACAACTAGGTGTCGATCCGGACTCCGGCGCTGTGTGTGCAATGCTGGCCTTGGGATCCCAGGCAGGCCCACGCGATGCCACCCAACGCATCTGGGCCCAGGCGGAATACTTGCGGGCACTCACTTTGCGCCCGGGCAACCAGAGGCTGCTGCTGCGTCAATTGCAGGCGCTGCAGCAGCATTTCCTGCATGCCAAGGGCTGGAACGAATGCCTGGACGCCGACGGCATCGTCAGCCGCCGGGACATGCCGTCCACCACGCCGTATCACCTGCTGACCTGCTATCGCGGGCTGGCCGATTATCTCGCGTAACAGCTCTGTGGCGAGGGGATTTATCCCCGTTGGGGAGCGTAGCTCCCCTAAGACCCGAGCCCCGATCTATCTTTTTAGGGCTGCTGCGCAACCCAGCGGGGATAAATCCCCTCGCCACAGGCGCCCTATTAAGCCTTGTTGCGCTCAATGGCAAACCCGGCCCAGGTCTGGCTCACCGGCATCAGCTCCAGGCTGTTGATGTTGATGTGTGCTGGCGCATTGAGCACCCAGAAAATCGTATCGGCGATGTCCTGTGGCTGGATCGGCTCGGCACCAGCGTAGGTCGCGTTGTAGCGCTCCTGGTCGCCACCGAAGCGCACCAGGGAGAACTCGCTCTCGCACAGGCCCGGCTCAATATTGCTCACCCGCACGCCCGTGCCTTGCAGGTCGCAACGCAGGTTCAAGGAGAACTGTTTGACGAACGCCTTGCTCGCGCCATACACGTGGCTGCCCGGATACGGGTAGTTGCCGGCGATAGAGCCCAGGTTGACGATCCCGGCCCCACGACCATGGGCTATCAGGCGCGGCAACAGCAGGCGAGTGCTGTAGAGCAGTCCTTTCACATTCGTGTCGACCATGGTGTCCCAGTCATCGAGGTCGCACTTGGGCGCCGGGTCAACGCCCAGGGCCAGGCCGGCGTTGTTGATCAGCCCGCGCAATTTGGCGAAGGATGGCGGCAGGTTGGCGATTGCCTCTTCCATGGCCTTGCGATCACGCACATCCAATACCAAGCCATGGACTTCGGTCTGCTTCGACAGCTCGGCACAGAGGGCATTGAGGCGTTCTTCACGACGACCGGTCAGCACCAGTTTCCAACCGGCCTCGGCAAAACGACGGGCACAGGCTTCACCAAAACCGGACGTCGCGCCGGTAATAAACAGGGTGTCAGACATCGTGTTCTCCTTGTTTGAACTTCAACAGCCATTAAATGGAAATCGGCCCACAGCATGCCCGCCCTGGCACGGTAGGGGCAAGGCTTGCACACGGCTTTTGCCCCACAACTGCTCATAAAACAACCAATCAGCGCCAGGCCTTGTCCAACAAGGGCCGCAGCCGGTTGCCCGCACCTTATCCACAGGCACGTCCACAGTAATCGGGGGCAAGTGCAAAACCCGCAAGCCGCTGTGCATAAGGCTTTGCGGGGTATTTGGAATAATTTTTTCGCTTGACCCTGCAAGTGAGGTTGTGCAGCGCAAGTTATCTGCTATAAGCCAACGCGAAATGGGCGATGGCTCCAAGCCAGTAACGACGGTACTCAGCGCGGTCTTTCCAGAGTTTAATCACAGACTTATCCACAGGCTTGCCCACTGACTTTCGAGCCCATTGCAGTGTTCATAAAAGTGTTGACAACAGCCACTCCCGCTTGACTAAAAACGCCTGATCAAAAAACAACCATAGGTCTGCAAGCCACGTATTCAAAGGCTTGCAGCCAGCTACTCCCACGTTACCCACAGCCAGTTCCACAGCAAACGGGGACAAGTCAAAACCGTGACAAAACAACTGTTTGCGGCGACTTTATGTCGCGGTTTCGCAAGGACTCAGGATTGTTGTCCACAATTGCAAAACCGCATAAAAACCCTGTGGGGTTGGTGGTGTTTTGCAGAGATAAAAAAACCGGCGATCACTCGCCGGTTTTTTCATTGCAACAGCCGCCTCAATGCCCGCCCAGGTACGCGTTGCGCACTTCCTCGTTGGCGAGCAACTCCTTGCCTGTGCCGGTCAGGCGGATTTCGCCGTTGACCATCACATAGGCCCGGTCCGACAGCCTGAGGGCGTGGTTGGCGTTCTGTTCCACCAGGAAGATGGTCATCCCGGTGGAGGCCAGCTCGCGCAGGGTGGCGAAGATCTGCTTCACCACGATCGGCGCCAGCCCCAGGCTCGGCTCATCGAGCAGCAACAACTTGGGCCGGCTCATCAATGCCCGAGCGATGGCGAGCATTTGCTGCTCGCCGCCGGACATGGTCATGGCCCGCTGGTTGCGGCGCTCCTTGAGCCGTGGAAACAGCTCGAACATGCGCTGCATGTCTTCGCTGGCATATTTGTCACCGATGGGAATGGTGCCCATTAGCAGGTTTTCCTCGACGGTCATGTCCGGGAATACCCGCCGCCCTTCCGGCGACTGCGCGATGCCGTTGGAGGCAATGTAGTGCGACGACTTGTGGGTGATGTCCACGCCCTGGTAGATGATCTGCCCGCCGGCTGCACGCGGCTGACCGAAAATCGACATCAGCAACGTGGACTTGCCGGCCCCGTTGGAGCCGATCAGGCTCACGGTTTCACCTTCACCGATGTGCATCGAGACTTTTTTCAGGGCCTGGATCGGCCCGTAGAACACGTCCAACTCCTTGAGCTCGAGGATAGGTCCACTCATACCAGTTCCTCTTCATCGGCACCCAGGTAGGCCGCGATCACCTTCGGATCGTTGCGAATCGCCTCGGGACCGCCCTCGGCGATCACGTTGCCGTGGTCCAGCACCACGATGTGGTCGGAAATGCTCATTACCATGCCCATGTCGTGTTCGATCAGCACCACGGTCAGATCATGCTCGTCGCGCAGCAGCCGGATCATCGCGCTCAGCGCTTCGGTTTCCTGAGGGTTGAGGCCGGCGGCCGGTTCATCGAGGCAGATGATCTGTGGGCGTGTGCACATGGCCCGGGCGATTTCCAGGCGCCGCTGCTGACCATAGGAAAGCTCGCCCGCCAAGCGGTTGGCGCAATCCACCAGGTCCACCACTTCCAGCCAATAGAAGGCATGGTCCAGGGCGTCGCTTTCGGCCTTGCGGTAGCCCTTGGTGTTGAGGATGCCCGCCACCATGCTGCGGTTGACCCACATGTGCTGGGCCACCAGCAGGTTTTCCAGCACCGACATTTCCTTGAACAGGCGAATGTTCTGGAAGGTGCGCGCCAAACCGGCGCGGTTCACCAGGTGGGTGCCGCCGAACATCTTGTAGTACAGCCGGCTGGCGAAGGACTTCGGCGAGACGAAGTCAGTCAGGCGAAACGCTTCGCCCAACAGCTTGATGACGTTGGTTTGCTCGCCACGCACACTGAGCTCGATCTTGCCGCCCGAAGCCTTGTAGAAGCCGGTCAGGCAGTTGAACACCGTAGTCTTGCCCGCACCATTGGGGCCGATCAGGGCGAAGATCGAGTTGCGCTTGACTTGCAGGCTGACGTCGCTGAGGGCCTTGATACCACCGAACTGCATCATCAGGTTTTCAACTTTGAGTACGACTTCGCTCATGGCGCCACCCCCTTGCGCGGCGTTACCCCGGTACGGCTGATACGGATCAGGCCGCGAGGCCGCCAGATCATCATCAACACCATCAGTACGCCGAACAGCAGCACCCGGTATTCAGAGAAACTGCGCAGCAGCTCCGGCGCCACGGTGAGCACAAACGCGGCAATCACCACGCCGACCGTCGAGCCCATGCCCCCCAGCACCACGATCGCCAGGATCAGCGCCGACTCGAAGAAGGTGAACGACGACGGGTTGACGAAACCCTGGTAACTGGCGAAGAACACCCCCGCCAGGCCAGCCGTGGACGCGCCGATGGTGAAGGCCGAGAGCTTGACCAGCACATGGTTCAGGCCCATGGAGCGACAGGCGATTTCATCCTCGCGCAAGGCCTCCCAGGCACGCCCGACCGGCATGCGGGTCAGGCGATGCTTGACGTAGAGCACCAGCAGCACCGTGATGAACAGCACGATGTAGATGAACAGGAATTTGATATTGGGGTTGTAGTCGAGGCCGAAGAACTCATGGAACGGCACCCCGCCATCTTTCGCTCGTCGGCTGAACTCCAGGCCGAAAAAGGTCGGCGACGGCACGGGCATGCCATTCGGCCCGCCGGTGAACGACAGCCAGTTGTTGAGTACCAGGCGAATGATCTCGCCAAAACCCAGGGTCACGATGGCCAGGTAGTCACCGTGCATTCGTAACACCGGGAATCCCAATATGCACCCCGCCATCGCAGCCGCGATGGCCGCCAGTGGCAGTACGGTCCAGAACCCCAGCCCCAGGTATTGGTAGCCCAGCGCCAGGCCATAGGCGCCGATGGCGTAGAACGCCACGTAACCCAGGTCGAGCAGCCCCGCCAGGCCGACCACGATGTTCAGGCCCAGGCCCAATAGCACATAGATCAACCCGAGGATGACCACGGTGAGCACGTATTTGTTGGCGAAGAACGGAAACACGATGGCAATCACGATCAGCGCCGGGATGATCCAGCGCAGCCGCGACTTGTAGTCGGGTGGCAGCACATGCACGTCGGAACCGGTGCTCTCGAACCCCTGGAGAATCTTCAGTCCCTTGGGGGTTTGCAGGAACAGGCTCAAGGCAAAGCGCCCGATCATCACGATCGCCACCAGCCAGCCGACGCGGGCCGGTTGCAGGTTGAAGCTGTAGCCGTCGAGCACCACGCCGACGATCGGCCCGAACACGATCAGCGAGATCAGGCCGGCCAGGATCGCGTCGATGACGCTCTGTTTGATATCAAGCGGTTTATTGGCAGCAGACATACTTATACCTTCGCCACGAGTGGGCGACCCAGCAGGCCTTGGGGACGGAAAATCAGAATCAGCACCAGAAGAGAGAAACTGAACACGTCTTTGTAGTCAGAGTTGATCAGACCGGCGAACAGCGACTCGGAAATGCCGAGGATGATCCCGCCGAGCATCGCCCCAGGCAGGGAACCGATGCCGCCGAGTACCGCCGCGGTGAACGCCTTGATGCCGATGATGAAGCCGGCATA
This sequence comes from Pseudomonas ogarae, assembly GCF_014268695.2. Taxonomy (NCBI): domain Bacteria; kingdom Pseudomonadati; phylum Pseudomonadota; class Gammaproteobacteria; order Pseudomonadales; family Pseudomonadaceae; genus Pseudomonas; species Pseudomonas ogarae. The sequence goes on along the minus strand of NZ_CP077086.1, from coordinate 920,206 downwards.
GAAGTCGAACGTGCCGTAGTTCATGGTGATCAGTACACCGGCCAAGGCCGCCATGGCCGCGCCGATGATGAATACGTAGGAAATGACCCGGTCAGTGTTGATCCCCAGGATCGAGGCCATCTTGCGGTCTTGCTGGGTCGCGCGGCACATGCGTCCGAGCTTGGTGTACTTGATGATGTAGGTCAGCAAGGCCATCCCGGCGAATGCGGCGATCAGGATGAAAATCTTGGTGTAGGTGAGCTGGACGAAACCGCTGCCGATGTCGACGCGCATGGCGCCTTCAAGCAGCGTCGGGATACCCTGTTGGCGGGCGCCCTGGCTGATCTGTGCGTAGTTCTGCAGGATCAGCGAGATGCCGATGGCACTGATCAGCGGTGCCAGGCGGGTCGAGTTGCGCAGGGGTTTGTAGGCGACGCGTTCGATGACCCAGCCATAGACCCCGGTGACCACGACCGTGAACACGAGGGTGCCGAGGATCATAAGCGGAAAGGATTCAATACCGAAGTAAGCCAGCAGAGCCAGACTGATTGCCGCGAGGTAAGCGGAGATCATGTAAACCTCGCCGTGGGCGAAGTTGATCATGCCGATGATGCCGTAGACCATTGTGTAGCCGATGGCGATCAGACCATAGACCGACCCTAGGGTCAGGCCATTGATCAGTTGCTGCAGGAAAATACCATCCATAACGCAATCTCACGCAGTGAGAACCTGCACACCCTTGAGTGTGCGGTTCTTCTAAGGAAAATACAGATTTACGTCGGAGCAATGTCAGGCGCGACCGATGTGCGCACCTTGGAAATCGGGGCTTGCCCGGCTGCCAAAGGAGGCGTGGACGGTCGCTTCAGCCCTTACTTCTGTTTTTCCAACTGGTGGTATTTGCCGTCCTTGTCCCACTGGTAGACCACGTAGTCGGAGACTTTCAAGTCGCCCTTGGTGTCCCACTCCTTCTTGCCCATCACGGTCTGGACGGGGTTGGCCTTGAGCCACTTGGCCGCGTCTTCGCCTTTGTTGGACTTGGCGCCATTGAAACCGGCGGCCAGGGCCTGGACCGAAGCGTAGGCGTACAGGGTGTAGCCTTCAGGCTCGGTGCCATTCTTGCGGAACTCTTCAACCACGGCCTTGCTGTCTGGCAGCAGGCGCGGGTCGGCGCCGAAGGTCATGTACACGCCATCGACGTATTGCGCGCCGCCGGCGGTGGTGACCAGTTCGTCAGTCACGATGCCGTCGTCGGACATGAACTTCACGTCCTTGAGACCTTGCTCACGCAGTTGGCGAACCAGCGGACCGGCTTCCGGGTGCAGGCCCCCGAAATAAACCACGTCGGCACCGACCGAACGGATCTTGGTGACCACGGCGCTGAAGTCTTTCTCGCCGCGGGTCAGGCCTTCGTACAGCACCTCCTTCACGCCACGCTTGGCCAGTTGTGCCTTGGTGGCATCCGCCAGGCCTTGGCCGTAGGTGTCCTTGTCGTGCAGCACGGCCACTTTCTTGCCCTTGAGCACGTCAACGATGTAGTCGCCTGCCACGATGCCCTGCTGGTCGTCACGACCGCACATGCGGAACATGGCGCTCAGGCCGCGCTCGGTAACCTGTGGGTTGGTGGAACCCGGGGTGATGGCGATGATGCCGGCTTCGTCGTAGACCTCGGAGGCCGGGATGGTGTTGGACGAGCAGAAGTGCCCGACCACGCCGATCACCTTGTCCTGGTCGACCAGGCGGTTGGCCACGGCCACGGCCTGCTTGGGTTCGCAGGCGTCGTCGCCGGCGACCAGTACGATCTTCTCACCATTGACGCCACCGGCCTTGTTGATGGCATCGGCTGCCGCCTGGGCACCTTTCATGTACTGCTCGCCAAATGCAGCGTTGGCACCGGTCATCGGCCCCGCCACACCAAATTTCACATCAGCTTGAGCAAACGCAGAAACACCCAACGCAGCTGCCACTGCGAGGGCCAGGAAACCTTTCTTGTAAAACGTCTGGGACATGAGGTGGTGCTCCAAGGTTTTTTTTAGTTGGCACTGCGACTTCATTTCACTGAAAAGCTCAGAGCAAGGGCCGTGCCATCGGTTTTTTATTCTGAAAAAAGTCGCTGCTTTATTGTTATTTCGACTGTTTCGAGCCCTTTTTCATAGGGCGTGCAACCGTCTAAACCGCACGAGGTGCAACCTTTTATTTAAATGGGTGAAACCCTCCGTGAGCCATCATTGCAACCATCGCACGAAACGGCGTGCAACCACTGTGTAACAACCCGCGTCACCGAACTGCACACTGTCGGTGCGCGATTGCTACAACCCGCACCATAACAGGCTAGACGCTACGCCGGAAAAAGCGGGCTCCAGCAACAATTTTCAACACTCAAATGACGATCCGCAGGCACTGGCCCGCGTGATACAGCGAGAAGCCTGCCTCATACAAGCAACTGCGCAACCCCACCCCGGCCATCGGCTGCATGGGGGCGAACGGGATCGGCAGGGCCTGGGCATCGCCGTGGCACAGGTAGTCGGCGAACGCCTTGCCGACCACAGTACCGGTGGTCACGCCCCGGCCGTTGTAGCCGGTCACGGCCACCAGCCCGGGGGCCGGTTCGAACAGGCGCATCAAGTGATCGGGGGTGAAGGCAATGCAACCGGTCCAGGTGCACTCCCACTCCACCGATTTGAGGTAAGGAAAATAGTGCTGCTGCACCCGATCGGCCCAAGCCTTGAGGAACCAGGTCGGCTTGCGGTTGCCATTGCCCAGGCTGCCCAGCAGCAAACGGCCATCCTTGTCCCGGCGGATGCTGCTCAACACCTGGCGGGTATCCCACGAGCCCTGCCCGCCCGGCAGAATGCGTCGGGCGGCCTCGTCAGTCAGTGGGGCCGAAGCGACCTGATAGTAATAACCGGGGAAGAAATTTCGCCGCAGTTCGGTCCAGTCGCCCTCGGTATAGGCGTTGGAGGCGATCACCACCTGCTCGGCCAGCACGGAACCCTGGGCAGTCTGCACCGACCAGCGCTGGCCTTGGCGTTCCAGGCGCGTCACAGGTGAATGGTCGAACAACTGGCCGCCAAGGTCTGTGGCCGCCTTGGCCAACCCGCTGGTGTAGGCCATCGGGTTGAGCGTGCCGGCGCGACGGTCGAGCAGTGCCGCGGCGATTTTCGACGTGCCGGTGGCATCGACACAGGCCTGGCCGGTGAGCAATTCCACCGGGGCACCGCGGCGCTTCCATTGTGCTTCACGGCTGCGCAGGTCGGCCTCGCCCCGGGCGTTATGGGCCATGTGCAAGGTGCCTTCGCGGCGCAGTTGGCAATCGATGTTGTATTTATCGATGAGGCTGAACACCAGGGCCGGCGCGGCCCCCAGCATGCGGTTGAGCTGGCTGCCCACCGCCTCGCCGAACCCGGCCTCGATGTCATCCGGCGGGATCCACAGGCCGGCGTTGACCAGGCCGACGTTACGCCCCGATCCGCCGTGCCCGGCCCGATGGGCCTCCACCACAACCACGCGCTTGCCTTGTTCGAGCAAATGCACCGCCGCCGACAACCCGGTAAAACCCGCGCCGATCACGCAGACGTCGGCCGTGACTTCACCGGTGAGCGCGCTGTTTTCAGGCCTTTGCGGCGTCAGTTTTTCCCACAGACATTCTTCGCGTAACGGCATTGCCAGACTCCGAAAAAGAAACCCAACCACCACACCATTTCATTTGTGGGAGCGAGCTTGCTCGCGATGACGGTTTATCTACCGATATTGATGTCGGCTGATTCGACGCTATCGCGAGCAAGCTCGCTCCCACACGGGATCACCGCTTGGCTCAAGCCTTAATCAAAGGTAATCCCCTGCGCCAACGGCAACTCCAGCGAGTAGTTCACGGTGTTGGTCTGGCGGCGCATGTAGCCGCGCCACGCGTCGGAGCCGGATTCGCGACCGCCGCCGGTTTCTTTTTCGCCACCGAATGCGCCGCCGATCTCCGCGCCGCTCGGGCCAATGTTGACGTTGGCGATGCCGCAGTCGCTGCCCACGGCCGACATGAATTGCTCGGCTTCACGCACGTCGGTGGTGAAGATGCAGGACGACAGGCCCTGGGGCACGGAATTGTTCAGGTGCAAGGCCTCGGCAAAGTCCTTGTAGCCGACCACGTACAGGATCGGTGCGAACGTTTCGTGGCGCACCACATCGCTCTGCTCGGGCATCTCGACGATGGCTGGCGAGACGTAATAGGCATTCGGGAACTGGTCTTCAAGCTGACGCTTGCCACCAAAGACTCGCCCACCTTCGCTCAAGGCCTGCTCCAGCGCATCCTGCATGCTGTCGAAGCTGTGCTTGTCGATCAGCGGCCCGACCAGGTTGCCTTCCAACGGATGGCCGATACGCACTTTCGAATAGGCGGCCTTGAGGCGGGTGACGATTTCTTCCTTCACCGATTCATGGGCAATCAGCCGGCGCAGGGTGGTGCAACGCTGGCCGGCGGTGCCGACGGCGCTGAACAGGATGGCACGCACGGCCATGTCCAGGTCGGCGCTCGGCGCCAGGATCATGGCGTTGTTGCCGCCCAGTTCCAGAATGCTGCGGGCAAAACGCGCAGCGACTTTCGGTGCCACTTCACGACCCATGCGAGTGCTGCCCGTGGCGCTGATCAACGCCACGCGCGGGTCATCCACCAGTGCTTCACCGGCATCACGGCCGCCAATGATCACCTGGCTCAGGTACGGCGGTGCGTCACTGAAATTCTTCAGCACGCGCTCGAACAACGCCTGGCACGCCAGGGCGGTGAGCGGGGTCTTTTCCGATGGCTTCCAGATCACCGCGTTACCACACACCAGGGCCAGCGTGGTGTTCCAGGCCCAGACCGCCACCGGGAAGTTGAAGGCACTGATCACCCCAACCACACCCAGCGGATGCCAGGACTCACGCATGTGGTGACCCGGACGCTCGGAAGCGATGGTCAGGCCGTACAGCTGGCGGGACAGGCCGACGGCAAAGTCGCAGATATCGATCATTTCTTGCACTTCACCCAGACCTTCCTGGGTGATCTTGCCAGCTTCCCACGACACCAGCTCGCCGAGGTCGGCCTTGTATTCACGCAACAGGTCGCCAAATTGACGCACCAGCTCGCCGCGACGCGGGGCCGGCACCTGGCGCCACAGGTCGAAGGCGTGTTCGGCACGGCTGACCTGCTGCTCGACTTCAGCCGCGCCTTCCCAGTTCACGGCGCCGATACGGCTGCCATCAATGGGCGAATGCACCGGTTGTGTGCCGTTCTGGTACAAGGCCGAGTCGACGCCCAAGCGATCAAGCAATGCAGCAACCATGGAAAATTTCCTCACACGAAAAACAAAGGATTGGCAGCCGGACGAATGCGACTGATCAGACCTGTAGTTGTAGCTGGCCTGAGTCTTGCCAACAAACGACCTTTAAGCGAGATATCATTCCGTTTATTCATGCTGGCCATGACCGGATAAGCAGAGCCACAAGAAATAAGGCCTCATCATGCTCAATAAACGCTATTTGCCGTCGATCACGGCGCTGCAATGCTTCGAAGCGGTGACCCGCCACTTGAGCTTCACCCGTGCCGCCGAAGAGCTGAACCTGACCCAGAGCGCCGTCAGCAAACAGGTCGCGCAACTGGAGGAGTTGCTGCAGCACTTGCTGTTCCGACGCGTGCGCCGACGCTTGCAACTGACGCCAGCTGGAGACTTGTACCTGGGGGAAGTGCGAAAAATCCTCACGCAGGTGGAGATGTCTACCCATTACCTGCGTTCCTACGGTGGCGATACTGAAGTCCTACGCGTTTCCACGCCCCCGACCTTCGGCGCCCGTTGGTTGGTCCCACGCTTGAAGGGCTGGCGATTGCGGCATCCGACCATTCACCTGGACCTGTGCAGCGAGCAGGAAGCCGATGACTTGCTGCAAGGGCGCAGCGACCTGGCGTTCTATTTCGGCCAAGGCTCGCGCCCCGGCACCGAATCCCTGAAGCTGTTTGGTGAAGAACTGGTGCCGGTCTGTGCGCCCGGCAGCCTGCCTGAGCAGCCCTTCACCGACCCGACCCAACTGGCCGAGCTGGTGCTGCTGCAAAACGCCTCGCGGCCCCAGGCCTGGCACGACTGGTTCGACAACCAGGGCTACCACACCGAACACAGCTACCACGGGCCGCGTTTCGAAACCTTCTACATGTGCATCCGCGCCGCCCAGGTAGGCTGCGGCGTCGCCCTGCTGCCGCGGTTTCTGGTGGAAGAAGAACTGGCCGACGGCAAACTGGTCATCCCTTGGCCGCATGCGATGCCCAGCACCAACGCCTATTACCTGGCCTATCCGGAACATTCGGCGGAAGTACCCAAGGTGCGGCTTTTTGTGGAGTGGATGCTGGAGCAGATCGACAGCCCGGATGCACCGCAATAGGGGCAGCCAACACAAAGCCTTGTGGCGAGGGAGCTTGCTCCCGCTCGGGTGCGCAGCGCCCGCATGGAAAGAGAGCCGCTTCGCGCCCCAGCGGGAGCAAGCTCCCTCGCCACAGAAAACACTGGCAATACCCACCACGGTTATGCGCCACTAGCCCTTTCACTACAAACCGCCGAACCTCGTTGCCCACTGCGCGGCCTGTCTGGAGAACCCTATGAGCGAGAGCGTATTTGCCGATCGTATCGTGCAGAACCTGCTCGACACCGACTTCTACAAACTGACGATGATGCAGGCGGTGCTGCACAACTACCCCAACGTCGAAGTCGAATGGGAATTCCGCTGCCGCAACAGCGAAGACCTGCGCCCGTACCTGGCGGAGATCCGCTTTCAGATCGAGCGCCTGGCCGAGCTGAGCCTGAGCGCCGACCAGTTGGGTTTCCTGGAGCGCATCAGTTTTCTGAAGCCGGACTTCCTGCGTTTCCTGGGGCTGTTTCGCTTCAACCTGCGCTACGTGCACACTGGTATCGAAAACGGCGAGTTGTTCATCCGCCTGCGCGGGCCGTGGCTGCACGTCATTCTGTTCGAAGTGCCGCTGCTGGCCATTGTCAGCGAGGTGCGCAATCGTTATCGCTACCGTGAAATCGTCCTGGAACAGGCTCGGGAGCAGTTGTATCGCAAGTTCGACTGGCTGAGCGCCAACGCCAGCGCCGAAGAACTGTCCGAACTGCAAGTCGCAGACTTCGGCACCCGCCGCCGCTTTTCCTTCCGCGTCCAGGAAGAAGTGGTCAACGTGCTCAAGCATGACTTCCCCGGGCGTTTCGTCGGCACCAGTAACGTGCACCTGTCCCGGGAGTTGGACATGAAGCCCCTGGGCACCATGGCCCATGAGTGGATCATGGCCCACCAGCAATTGGGCCCGCGGCTGATCGACAGCCAGATCGCCGCTCTCGATTGCTGGGTGCGCGAGTACCGAGGCCTGCTGGGGATCGCCCTGACCGATTGCATCACCATGGACGCCTTCCTCAAGGATTTCGATCTGTTCTTCGCCAAGCTGTTCGACGGTTTGCGCCACGACTCGGGCGACCCGGTGATCTGGGCTGAAAAAGCCATTGCCCACTACCACAAGCTCGGCATCGACCCGATGAGCAAGACCCTGGTGTTTTCCGATAGCCTGACACTACCCAAATGCCTGGAGATTTTTCGGGCATTACGTGGTCGCATTAATGTCAGCTTCGGTATTGGCACCAACCTGACGTGTGACATTCCGGGTGTAGAGCCCATGAGCATCGTGCTTAAAATGATCAGCTGTGGCGGGCAACCCGTGGCCAAGATTTCAGATGAGCCCGGCAAGACCCACTGCAAGGACCCGAATTTCGTCGCCTACATGCGACACGTTTTCCAAGTACCTGCCGCCCTTTCAGACACATCAAGCAAGGAGTGAATTCATGCAAGCCGTACAGCGTGAGATTGCTGAACAGCTCAAGGTCCAGCCACCGTTCGCCGATGACGCCGCCCTCAAGGCCGAAATCGCCCGGCGGGTGAGCTTTATCCAGGATTGCCTGGTCAACTCCGGCCTCAAGTCCCTCGTACTGGGCATCAGCGGTGGCGTCGATTCGTTGACCGCCGGGCTGCTGGCCCAACGCGCCATGCGCGAACTGCGGGAGAAAACCGGTAACGCCGCCTACAAGTTCATCGCCGTGCGCCTGCCGTACGAAACCCAGTTCGACGAACATGAAGCGCAAGCCTGCGTGGACTTCATCGACCCGGACGAGCGCCATACCGTCAACATCGGCCCGGCGGTCAAGGCCCTGGCCGATCAAGTCGCGGCGTTCGAAGGCAAGGCAGCGGTCTCGCGGGACTTCGTGCTGGGCAATACCAAGGCGCGGATGCGCATGGTGGCGCAATACACCATCGCGGGCACCGAGCACGGCCTGGTGATCGGCACCGACCATGCCGCCGAAGCGGTGATGGGTTTCTTCACCAAGTTCGGTGATGGCGCTTGTGACCTGGCGCCGTTGAGTGGCCTGGTGAAAAACCAGGTCCGGGCCATCGCCCGAGACTTTGGCGCGCCGGAGTCGCTGGTGGAAAAAATCCCCACCGCCGACCTTGAGGACCTGTCCCCAGGCAAACCGGATGAAGCCTCCCATGGCGTGACCTATGCCGAGATCGATGCTTTCCTGCATGGCGAGCCTGTGCGGGACGAGGCGTTCAGGATCATCTGCGAGACCTATCGCAAGACTGAGCACAAGCGGGTGATGCCTTACGCCCCATAACGAGTAATCACTGTGGGAGCGAGCTTGCTCGCGATAGCGGTGTGTCAGCTTGCATTGATGTTGAATGTAGAGAGGCGTGGGTTGGTGTGTATATCCGTTGCTGCGTAACGACGGCTGGCGGTTTCGCCCTTACGGCGAGTCACTTTCGAAAAGCGCGAAAGTAACCAAAGCGCTTCTGCCCCACCACTCGGCACCTCGCCTAGGCTCGGTGTGCCCGAACGAAGGCATTGCTCCGTGGGCCCGCCGCGAAGGGCCATCCATGGCCCAGCGCGGCTATCCCGGCATCCATGCCGGGATGCCCACTGCGCAATGCCTGCGTTCGGCCAGCGTGGTTTAACGGGGCGTCCAGATCAAGATCCAAAGCAAAGCAAGGCAAGAGCAAGAGCAAGAGCAAGAGCAAGAGCAAGAGCAAGAGCAAGAGCAAGAGCGGGGCATGCCGGCATCTATGTGGCTGAGCCACCGCTATCGCGAGCAAGCTCGCTCCCACATTGGATCTTCCGTAGACACAATATTTATGTGCATCCAGAGCCCCCTGTGGGAGCGAGCCTGCTCGCGAAGAGGCCGGCACATCCAACATCTTCATTGACTGGGACACCGTCATCGCGAGCAAGCTTTGCTCCCACAGATCTAATGGGTGTACGACCGCAAGAGCCAGGTCGGCTACTAGGCCGCCTCGCGGTGGACGTTGATCTCGGGCGCCCCGTTAACCACGCTGGCTGAACGAAGGTGTTGCGCAGTGGGCAACCCGGCATGGATGCCGGGTTAGCCGCGCTGGGCCATGGATGGCCCTTCGCGGCGGCCCACGGAGCAATGCCTTCGTTCAGGCATGCCGAGCCTAGGCGAGGCACCAAGTGGTGGGGCAGGAGCGCTTTGGTTACTTTCGCGCTTTTCGAAAGTGACCCGCTGTAAGAGCGGAACCATAAGCCGCCATTACGCAAAAAACGGATATACACCCCAAAGCAACTAAACACCGAGCTTTCTAAAAAGACAAAAAACGGCGCTTCCCATTTCTGAAAGAAGCGCCGCTTTTTTTGTGCCTGAAATGGATTACTTCAGGGTAACGGTGCCTTTCATCATCGAAATGTGGCCCGGGAACGAGCAGAAGAAGCCGTACTTCTCGGAGGCATTGAGCCTCGACACATCGAAGGTCACTGAGTCGGTTTCCTTGGCACCAATGAGCTTGGTGTGGGCGATGATGCGTGCATCACCTTCCGGCAGGTAGTTCTTGTCGATGCCTGCTGCCAAACCAGCCGTGGCAATCGGCTGCATGTCAGCCTCTTTGCTCAGTACCCAGTTATGGCCCATGACGTTTTTCGGCAAGTTGCCCGAGTGAGTCAGCTCAACGGTGAACGTCTTGCAGCTCTTGTCGATCTCGATGGCCTTGGTGTTGAAGGACATCTGGTCGGTCGAGTCGATGGTGGTCTTGCACTCCGCTGCCATCAGTTGGCTGCTGGCCAGCGTCAACAGGGATACTGCAACAAGTTTGGCAAACATCGTGAATCTCCAAGGCATGGTTAACAAAAATCCGTCAAAGGGGAAGACTGCCTGAATTTCAGACAAGTTCCTATGACCTGAATCAAAGATTGTATACAACTTAAGGCTATCAGCCTGATGGACACAATCAACCAGCCAGAGGGATGACACCGCTCTATGATCAGCCTCACCACCTCTCGGGAGCGCCCATCATGAACGTCAACAGCCTGTTATGCAGCTTGCTCGCCGCCTACGCCTGCGGCGCCAGTGGCACCTACGAAAAACCCCAACGCGAGGTTTAATCGCTTTGCGCCACCAAGGCCAGGCTTTACTCTGGGTCGGTTACTGATCATGGAGTAAAGCATGTCCATCGAGTCTGTTTGTGTATTTTGCGGCGCCAGCACCGGCACCGATCCAGCGTATCGTGAAGCGGCGCAGGCCCTGGGTCGAGCATTGGCGGAACGAAAATTGACCCTGGTCTACGGCGGTGGCGCCGTCGGCCTGATGGGGATCGTCGCCGATGCGGCCCTGGCGGCCGGCGGCGAGGTCATCGGCATCATCCCGCAAAGCCTCAAGGACAAGGAAATCGGCCACAGCGGCCTGACCCGTCTGGAAGTGGTGGACGGCATGCACGCCCGCAAGGCGCGCATGGCCGAACTCAGCGATGCCTTCATCGCCCTGCCCGGCGGCCTCGGCACGCTGGAGGAGTTGTTCGAGGTCTGGACCTGGGGCCAGCTCGGCTACCACGGCAAACCGCTGGGGCTGCTGGAAGTGAACGGCTTCTACAGCAAGCTCACCGCTTTTCTCGATCATATCGTCGGCGAAGGCTTCGTCCGCGCGCCCCATCGTGACATGCTGCAAGTGAGCGAATCAGCGCAGGACCTGCTCGATGCGCTGGACGAATGGCAACCGTCAGTGCAGCCAAAGTGGGCCGAACAAAAACCCAGCTAACGGCTCGGCCCCGATACAGGGCAGAATATGCGCCGCTCAACCTCACCTTCGACCCCAGAGGATCGCCCATGGCCAAACCCAATTATTCCTTCGCCAAACGTCAGAGAGACTTGGCCAAGGAGCAGAAGAAAGAGGAAAAGCTGCAGCGCAAGAAAGCCACAGCTGAAGAAGAAGCCGCACTGACCCCGGATACCGAAGGCGAAGTAGCAGCAGAAAATGATGTTGATGCACCGAAAGATCAGGCACCCGAGGCCTGATACCCCCTGGGCCCGATGATCCGATCCGGCCCCCCGGTTTTGTGTCCAGGGCCGGCAGTCCCACTGCCGGCCCTCACAATCCCAGCGCTTTGATAATCGACAGGCGATAGCCTGTAGGCAGGTTCACCGGTAATTGGTCCGGCTCGAACAACCCGATCTGCTTGTGCTCATGGCTGATCACCGGCACGAAACCGCCCAGCAACTGGCAGCGGTACGTGGAAATGAAGACGTGCTTGCCGGGAATGACCTCGAACAAGTACGAATCCAGCGGCTCCCCCACGCGCACCTCAACCGCCAGTTCCTCATCGATCTCCCGTGCCAGGCATTGCGGCGCCGTTTCGCCCAGCTCGATCCGTCCGCCGGGCAGTTCCCATTCGTCCCGTTCGTTGAGCATCAGCACGACCAGGCCCTCGGGAGATTGCAGCACGCCTTTGATGGAAACCGGGAACATGAAGAGGCCTCGTGGTTAATGTTTTACCTGTGGCGAGGGAGCTTGCTCCCGCTCGGTTGCGCAGCAACCGCCAAGAACCTGGGGGCCGCTGCGCGCCCCAGCGGGAGCAAGCTCCCTCGCCACAGGTATTTTCACTGGACAGCTGGGTCATGACTCCAGCGGCATCACCGTCACCCGCACCTCAGGATCATGATTGCCGCCCCCCAGGATCACCCCCCGCAGCGGCGACACATCGGAAAAGTCCCGCCCCCAGGCCAGGGTGATGTGTTCCAGGGCCGGCTGTACGTTGTTGGTCGGGTCGAAGTCCACCCAACCCAACACCGGGCAATACACCGAGACCCAGGCATGGGACGCATCGGCGCCAATCAGCCGTGGCTGGCCGGGTGGCGGCTGGGTCAGCAGGTAGCCGCTGACGTAACGCGCCGCCAGACCGCGCGAGCGCACGCAGGCCAGCATCAGATGGGCAAAGTCCTGGCATACGCCCCGCCGCCGCTCCAGCACCTCCACCAGCGGCGTCGCCACCTGAGTCGCCTCGGCATCGAAGGTGAACTCTTCGAAGATCTTCTCCATCAGCACTCGAACGCCAACCATCAGCGGTCGCCCCGGCGGGAAGCAACTTTCGGAAAACTCGACGAAGCTGCGCTTGAGGTGCACATACGGCGACTCGAAACGATAACGGCACGCCTCCAGCAAAGGTGCCGCCAGTGGCCGGCCACTGTAGCTCAGCGCGTTGCAGGTCGATTCCCAGGCCGGGGACAGGCCGAAATCCAGCGCGGGGCGCGCCAGCACTTCGACGCTCAAGCGAGCATTGACCAGCAGCTCGTCATGGGGCCGTTCGAAGGCCAGGCGGGTCAGCGGGTTGCCGAACACATCCAGCTCATCGCGACGGGTCGTCGGCTCCGGGCTGATCAGCAACTGCTGTTCGGTGCAACGCTGCCAGTCACAGGCGCGCGGCCACAGATGGGCAAGCTGCTGGGCCAGGGACACCGGGCTGTCGTAGTGGTAATGGGTGTCGTGGAGAATCTGGTAACGAGCGCTCATCAGACAGACACCGTGCGTTGGCTGACGTCATCGACGTGGGCGAAATGACGCAAGGCCAGGCGATCGGACACCTGGCCACCGACATCGGCCACTTCCTGCAACAGGTCGGCCAGCCCATCAAGTGCTGCGCGCAGGCTGGCTTCGCCAAACAGGGGATTTTCCAGGCAACGCAAGTCAAAGCGAGAAAGACGCGTCACCAATTCTGGCAAGGCCGTTTCCTTCGGTGCGCCAAAATCGTCGTTCAGCCGTTTAAGCGTGCGGGCCACCAGCTTTAACTGGAAAAGCACCGCGTGGGGGTTCTGTTCGTCCAGCAACAACAGGTCCAGCACCGGGATCAGTTGCGCCACTGCCAGGTAGCGCGAACGGTAGGTGATGCTGCTGTTGCCCAGTTCCAGCAGCCACTCCAACCCGGCCTGGTCGAACACTGCATCGCTGCGCAAAAACGCCGCCAGGCTGCTGCTGAGGAACTGCAAGCGTTCCAGGCGTCGGCCAATCATCAAGAAGCGCCAGCCCTCGTCGCGGGTCATGTCGTCCAAGGCAAAACCAGACAACGCCGCCAGGGACATCACTAGCCGATTGAGAAAATCCAGCAACTCACCGAAATCCGGCTCCTCGGTTTCCAGCTCCATCGCTTCGCGCTGCAACTCCACCAGCGCCTGCCAGTTCTCCCGGGACAGCTTGCCACGAACCTGCGAGGCCGCCCACTGCAAGCGCTGCAGGTTGGAGCGCAGGCTGAACGACCAGTCGTCCCCCAACAGCGCCGCCAGCAAACGCTCATGCAACTCGCCCTCTTCAGGCAGCAGCATCAGGCTTTCACCCAGGGACACCGCCGACTGCAGGGCCTGCGGATCATCGCCATCGACATAACGCCCCAGCATGATCCGCAGCAGCCGCGCGCTGTCGTCGCAACGCTCGCAGTAGCGGCCGAACCAGAACAGGTTTTCCACCACCCGCGAAGGCAGGTACGGATCGCGTCGAACCAGGTCGTGGACCCCCACTGTTCGCTGGGCCTTCCATTGTTCACCGCCGGGCGCCTGCTCGCCCAGCACCCAGGTGTCCTTGCTGGCGCCACCACGTTGCATCGACACCACTTCGGCGTCGGCCTCGGCGGCCACGCGGGTCAGGCCACCCGACAGCACCCGATAATCATCCTTCCCGGACACGGCATACACGCGCATGCCGATGGCCCGAGGCTGGATGTGCCCGTCTTCGGCCTGCCAGACCGGGGCCTGGGACAGTTGCGCCAACTCCTGGGCGACATAGGCATAGGGCCGAGCCTGCATGCGCGCCGCCAGTTGGCCACGCTGCGCCTCGTTCAGGTCACGGCCGAACACCGGTGTGAAGCTTTGGGAAGGAAACGCCGGCTTGATCAACAGTTGCGGAAGTTTTTCCAGGGCCTGGGCCAGCACCGGCGGCTCACCGCACCACCAGGTGGCGATGGACGGCAGTATCAATTCCTCACCGAACAGATACTGGTTGATCTTCGGCAGGAACCCCAACAGGCCCGGTGACTCCAACACGCCGCTGCCCAGGGCATTGGCCACCAGCACCCGGCCCTGGCGCACCGCTTCCAACAACCCCGGCACGCCGAGGGCCGAATCGGTACGCAGCTCCAGGGGGTCGCAGAAATCGTCGTCGAGCCGGCGCATGATGGCGTGGACCCGGCGCAGGCCACTGAGGGTCTTGAGGTAGACCGTGGCGTCCCGCACGGTCAGGTCGCCTCCCTCTACCAGCGGATAGCCGAGCTGGCGCGCCAGATAAAGATGTTCGAAATAACTTTCGTTGAACCGCCCCGGCGTCAACAGCACCACCAGCGGCGACTCACCGTCGCTGGGGGCCTGTCGTGCCAGGGTTTCCTGCAAGGTGCGGAAGAACCCGGACAAGTGCCGCACCTTCAAGTCGCGATACAAATCGGGAAAGGCGCGGGAAACGATCATGCGATTTTCCAGCGCATAACCGGCCCCCGAAGGCGCCTGGGTCCGATCCGCCGTGACCCACCAACGACCATCGGGCGTGCGCGCCAGATCCACCGCATACAAGTGCAGGAAGCTGCCGTCAGGCGGCGCGATGCCCTGGCAGGGCCAAAGGAAATTGTTGTGCCCGAACACCAGTTCTGCCGGCAACAGCCCTTCGCTGATCAGCCGCTGTGGCCCATACAGGTCGGCCAGCACCGCATTGAGCAGCCGCGCACGCTGGGCGATCCCGGCCGACAGGTGCTTCCATTCCTGCGGGTCGATCACGTGGGGCAGCAAGTCCAGCTCCCACGGCCGGTCGGCGCCCTTCGGATCGGCGTAGACGTTATAGGTGACACCGTTTTCCTGGATCTGCCGAGCCAGCAGCGCCTGTCGCTGGATCAGGTGAGCCGGCGTGCTGCGCTGCAACTGATCGAACAACCGCCGCCAGTGCGGACGCACCGCACCGTTGTCGTCCAACAGTTCGTGATAGGTGCCCGTCGTCAGCGGGTAACGGTCAAGCAGGTCAGGCATGGAAAGCTCGGCAGACGGCAATAAAAGGTGAGACTAGCGCAAGCGCATGACGCCCGGATAGGTGTGTTTGTGTTGGATCCGGCCTGGGTCTTCAGACTGCACTCATCGTGGCGAGGGAGCTTGCTCCCGCTCGGTTGCGCAGCGACCGCAAAATCTTGGGGCTGCTGCGCAACCCAGCGGGAGCAAGCTCCCTCGCCACGGTTTTTTTATTTTTTTGACGCATCCTGAAAACGTCGCAGATCGAGCGTGAGCGGAAACTCGTCATCCATGGCCAGGCAGGGTATCGGAAGTTTCCCCGGCGTGTGTCCGAGCCGGAAGAAACGCGCCATCCGCCGACTTTCGGCCTCGTTGGCATTCACCGGCAGGCTGTCGTAGTTACGCCCGCCCGGATGGGCCACGTGATACTGGCAGCCGCCCACGGAACGTTGCATCCAGGTGTCGAGCAAATCGAAGACCAACGGCGCATGCACCGGGATGGTCGGTTGCAGGCAGTTGGCCGGTTGCCAGGCGCGGAAACGCACCCCGGCGACGAACTCGCCGACCCGACCAGTGGGTTGCAACGGCACCGGCACACCATTGCAGGTCAGCAGGTAGCGTTGCGGCGCCAGGCCGCTGAGCTTGACCTGCAAGCGCTCCAGGGAAGAATCCACATAACGCACGGTACCACCCACCGCGCCCTCTTCCCCCAGCACATGCCAAGGCTCGAGGGCTTGGCGCAATTGCAGTTCGATACCGCTGACCGCGTAATCGCCCACCTTGGGGAAGCGGAACTCCAGGTGCGCGGCGAACCACTCGGCCCGCAGCGGGTAGCCGGCGGCGTTCAGCTCATGGATGACGTCGGCAAAATCCTGCTCGATAAAGTGCGGCAACAGGAAACGGTCATGCAGCTCGGTGCCCCAGCGCGCCAGTTTCGCCGGCGCATAAGGCTCGCGCCAGAACCGCGCCACCAGCGCCCGCAGCAGTAATTGCTGGGCCAGGCTCATGCGGGCGTGGGGTGGCATCTCGAAAGCACGCAACTCCAACAGACCGAGACGCCCCGTGGCGCCGTCTGGCGAATAGAGCTTGTCGATGCAGAATTCGGCACGGTGCGTATTGCCGGTCACGTCGATCAACAGGTTACGCAACAGGCGATCGACCAACCACGGCGGGCACTCCTCGCCGGGTTGCGGCATTTGCGCGAAAGCGATTTCCAGTTCGTACAACGCGTCATTGCGCGCCTCGTCCACACGAGGCGCCTGGGAGGTCGGGCCGATGAACAATCCGGAAAACAGGTAGGACAACGACGGGTGGTTATGCCAGTAACTGATCAGGCTGCGCAGCAGGTCGGGACGCCGCAGAAACGGTGAGTCAGCCGGTGTCGCGCCACCCAGTACGAAATGGTTACCGCCGCCGGTGCCCGTATGCCGGCCATCGATCATGAATTTCTCGGTGGTCAGTCGGGTCTGTCGCGCTTCTTCGTATAGAAATTCAGTGCGCTCGACCAACTCATCCCAGGTCGCCGAAGGTTGCACGTTGACCTCGATCACACCCGGGTCGGGAGTGATGCGGAAATTGCCCAGGCGCGGGTCGCTCGGCGGCTCGTAGCCCTCCAACAGCACCGGACAGTGCAGCTCCTCAGCCGTCGCCTCGATGGCGCTGACCAGTTCCAGGTAATCCTCGACCCGCTCCAGTGGCGGCATGAACAGGTACAGCCGGCCTTCACGGGCCTCGGCACAGAAGGCGGTGCGGGTCAGCCAGTCGGCGGATTTATCGATCTCCGGGACACGCTCCTGCTCGGCCGCCGGCTCGCCGTGACGCGCCAGTTGCTCGGTGCCGGGCAGCTCGGGCAAGTCCTGGTTCGGGTCGGTGGGGTGGATGAACGGGTATTCGGCCGCCGTCACCCAAGGCTGCGACGCCAGTGGCAAGCGATAACCCAGGGGCGAATCCCCCGGCACCAGGCGGCAGTGGTTGTCGCGCAGGTACCAGCGACCGCTTTGCCATTGATCGCCCTTGGCGGTACGGGCCAGCGGCAGGACCTGGCCGATGACCTTGTCCAGGCCCTGGTTGAAGACCTTGCGCAGCCGTGCACGCTCCAGGGCGTCCTCCAGGCGTGGGTCCTCGGCCGTGACATTCGAAGGCAATGCACCTTCGCGCCAGAGGTAATAGAAGTTGTCTTCGTAGGCCGGAAACACAAACCGCGCAGGAATCTTCAAACGCTCGGCAACGCTCGCCAGGAAACGCCCAGCCAGTTCGCCATCGGCGCCGTAGTCCTCCTGCTCGTCGGCGATCAACGCGCTGTTGTGCCAGATCGGCACCCCGTCGCGCCGCCAATAGCAGTTGAGCGACCAGCGCGGCAATTGTTCGCCGGGGTACCACTTGCCCTGGCCGAAATGCACCAGCCCCTTGGGCGCATAGTGATTGCGCATGCGCTGGAACAGCTCGGCGGAGAGCCTGCGTTTATCAGGCCCGAGTGCCGCGGTGTTCCACTCGGCACCGTCCGGGTCATCGATGGAGACAAAGGTCGGTTCGCCACCCATGGTCAGGCGCACGTCGCCCTCCAACAGGTCGGCATCGATCTGGCGCCCCAGCGCCTGGATCGCCAGCCACTGTGCGTCGGTGTAAGGCTTGGTCACCCGCGGCGCTTCCCAGACCCGCTCGACGGACATTTCGTGGCTGAACTCACACTCGCAAGGCTCCACCAAACCACTGATCGGTGCCGCCGAGGACGGATCGGGACTGCACGCCAACGGGATGTGGCCTTCACCGGCGAACAACCCGGACGTTGCATCCAGGCCGATCCAGCCCGCACCGGGCAGGTAGACCTCGCACCAGGCATGCAAATCGGTGAAATCCACGTCAGTGCCGGACGGGCCATCGAGGCTTTTCACATCGGCGGTCAACTGGATCAGGTAACCGGAAACGAAACGCGCGGCCAAGCCGAGGTTGCGCAACATCTGCACCAACAACCAGGCCGAGTCGCGACAGGAACCGGACGCGTGCTCCAGGGTATGCTCCGGGGTCTGCACGCCGGGTTCCATGCGGATCAGGTAGTTGATGTCTTCGCTCAGGCGCTGGTTGAGCGCCACCAAAAAATCCACCGCGGGCAACGGCGTCCGGTCGATGCCGTCCAGATAGGCCTGGAACCTCGGCGTCAGCGGCAGGGTTTCCAGGTAAGGCGCCAACTCCTTGCGCTCGTCGGCCGCGTAGGCGAACGGAATCTTTTCGGCGTAGGGCTCGAGGAAGAAGTCGAACGGATTGAACACCGCCATTTCCGCCAACAGATCGACCTCGATCCGCATCTCCCGGGTTTTCTCGGGAAACACCAACCGCGCCAGGTAATTGCCCTGGGGGTCTTGCTGCCAGTTGATGAAATGCTGCTCGGGCGAAACCTTCAGCGCATAGGAAAGAATGCGCGTGCGGCTGTGGGCCGCCGGGCGCAGGCGAACGATCTGCGGGCCGAGTTCGACGGCGCGGTCGTAGCGGTAATGCGTGACGTGATGCAATGCGACATGGATCGACACGACGTGCCTCCTGCGAGCCTGGGCGTTATCGAAAGCGGCGCAAGACTTATGCCATGCAGGCAGGCCGGACACTTTCTTTGTCTACTCAAGCCAGTAGAGCACTAAAAACGCGCGATGCCCGTATTCATCTGTAAAGGAATGCACATAAATGCGGCGCGGCTGGCGCAAGTCGATTCAGCGACGCCGGCGCGAGGCCTTGGCAGCCTGGATGATCAGCCCCCGTTGGCGGCGGATGTCGACGAGTTTGCCGCGCATTTCCCGATGGCGTTTGCTGTTGAGCAACAACAGCCCCAGCAGTGGCAACAGCACCGCGAAGAGGTACACGCCCTGATGCGGTCCATAAGCGAACGTCGGCAGCACCGCCGCCAGACAGGCCAGGAAATACCCCGCCACCCACCAGACCGCCCAGGCGCGCCCGCGAACGATCAAGAGGTTGCCCAGGACCAGGACGATCACCAGGGCCAAGGTGCCGAGCCCGACATAATCGGTCCTGGCTGACGGCTCCAGGGCACGCCAATACGTGGTCCCAGCCAACACAAGCAGCGTGGATCCGCAAAAGCAGCCCAGCAGGATCGTCGCCATGAACACCGGAAAATAACGGGCGAGGAAAGCGCCCAAGGAAGAACTGCGATCCATTATCCAACTTCCTCATATAGACCCGCGGCGATTGTCCGCAGATTCCCCGAGAAACTGCTACCTGTTACCGGGTGATGCCTATCGGGCTTTGTGCTTGGCGATAGCCGCTTGGCGCAGATAACGAACTTCCAATAGCTTCTGGCGCATTTCGCGATGACGCTTGCTATTGAGCAGCAGCAGAGCAAGCAATGGAAAAAGCAAACTCAAACTATAAATGATCTTATTAGGCCGATATTCGATTGTGGGCAGCACACATAAAAAACAAAGTCCCAACACCACCGCCAACGGCCACACCCAATGTGGCCGCCCACGCGCAATCATAAAGTTGCAATGCACCATGACAACGGTAAGCGCGATTCCCCCCAAGAACGACCACTTCGTGCTGTCGGCCAAGGAAAGGTCGCGAAAATAGCTTTCAAAAAAAAGTGGAACAGCAAAAACCAGAGCGAAGACCGACGCAAATATCGCGCCCATGAAGACCGGAAAATATCGGATGAGAAAAACGCGAACACTGGGCTGTCCATTCATTCTTCGATCTCCTCGTACAACCCCACTGCAATGGTCCGGACATTCCCGGAAATCGCGCTTCCAGTGAAGCCGATGGCGGCTCCCAGGGCATCCCGAATCTGTGTGACTGTGGCATGTCTGATTTGAGTGGGCGTGAAGCGCTTGGGTAGCTCGCCAGACAGTTGCTTGAGTTTGAGCAGTTTGGAGGTCAGGCGAGGGTCATTGATACTCAGCAATTCTTTGGTCAGTTTTGCTCGCTCCTGTCGGTTCAGGCCCCGGAGCACCTCCCTCACACTTTTGCCCGTGGCAGCTTTATTCAATCTGACCAGTTTGAGAGTCGTCAGCGACGATGCCCCGACCCCAACCAACGCCGCGGCATCCAGCACAATCATGGTGTTCTGGTACCACTCCTCACTGTCGAGCTGATCGTTTCGGGCTGGGTTACTGATTTCATTGCGCATGCGATAACCGCTCGCAAAACATTGCGCAGTGCTGGCCGCGGCGGCGGTATAACCCAACACAGCGATCGCAGTGCTTGCCCCTGCTGAAAATGGGATAGCTACGGAGCCGCTGAGTACCACGACCCAACCGATAACGGCCCCCGCGCACGACAAGGACGTATTGATCGCTTCGCCGACCAATCGCGATTCCCGTGGATTGTCCTGAACCTGCTGAGCAAACTGAGCCGGCGCGATGTATTTCTGTGCCTCGCGCAAAATGATCCGCTTGGGCTTGATGCTGCAGATCGGCTTGAACTCACGCAGGGTCACTACATTGAACTCGGCGTCGATATACACCACGCCTGCACCGACGATACTCGGATCGGCGTCAATGGAGGCAAACAGGCGTGGCAGGTTGATTTGGCTTTCAATGCGGCGGCGGGCCATCATCTGGGAGATGCTGTTGTCCATGCCGATGCCGGGTAACGGAGTGCTCATATGAATCGTCCTTGAGAATCGGAGGGTGAATCTTTATCCGCACTGAACCCTGTGGCGAGGGGATTTATCCCCGCGCCACAAAAGCTACGCGTCCGCCATTGCGCGATAAGGCGGGCGCCACGATAACAAACGGCCAGCACCGCCGCTAGAAAGCAAAACGCCAGCACTTATGGCTGGCGTTTTACGAGGTGGCAGGGTGATCAGCGTGGCACGACAGGCTTGCGCGCCGGTTTCGGGCCTTTGCCCTTGGCGGCGTCCTTGCGTTCCTTGGCAGCCTGCTGGTTGCGGGCGAATGCCGCGGCCTTGGCTTGCTCGCGCTTGTCCCATGCGTTGCCACCATCGCTGGCGCGCGGTGGCAGGCCGGTGTGCTGGGTCAGGATCTTGGTGGTTTCCTTGCCCACCTTGTGGCTGCCGGCTGGCGTCGAGTTCTTGCGACGGGCGCTCTGGTAGCTGTCGGTGGCCGGCTGGTGCAACGGAATCAATTGGTTCTTGCCCGGCCCGATCAGGTCGGCGCGGCCCATGCGGGTCAGCGCTTCGCGTAGCATCGGCCAACCCTTGGGGTCGTGATAACGCAGGAAGGCCTTGTGCAGGCGGCGCTGCTCCTCGCTCTTGACGATGGTCACCGCGTCGCTCTTGTAGGTGACCTTGCGCAGCGGGTTCTTGCCCGAGTGGTACATGGCGGTCGCCGTGGCCATCGGCGACGGATAGAACGCCTGCACCTGGTCGGCACGGAAACCGTTGCCCTTGAGCCACAGCGCCAGGTTCATCATGTCTTCGTCGGTGGTGCCCGGGTGGGCGGCGATGAAGTACGGAATCAGGTACTGCTCTTTCCCGGCTTCCTTGGTGTACTTCTCGAACATCCGCTTGAATTTGTCATAGCTGCCGATGCCCGGCTTCATCATCTGGTTGAGCGGGCCTTCCTCGGTATGCTCCGGAGCGATCTTCAGGTAACCGCCGACGTGGTGGGTCACCAGTTCCTTGACGTACTCCGGCGACTCGACCGCCAGGTCGTAACGCAGGCCGGAGGCAATCAGGATCTTCTTCACCCCAGGCAAGGCCCGGGCGCTGCGGTACAGCTGGATCAGCGAAGAATGGTCGGTGTTCAGGTTCGGGCAGATGCCGGGGAACACGCACGACGGCTTGCGGCACGCGGATTCGATTTCCGAGCTCTTGCAGGCAATGCGATACATGTTCGCGGTCGGGCCGCCGAGGTCGGAAATGACTCCGGTGAAGCCCGGGACCTTGTCGCGGATCTCTTCGATCTCGCGAATGATCGACTCTTCGGAACGGTTCTGGATGATCCGGCCTTCGTGCTCGGTGATCGAGCAGAACGTGCAGCCGCCAAAGCAGCCACGCATGATGTTCACCGAGAAACGGATCATCTCGTAGGCCGGGATCTTCTCCTTGCCGTACGCCGGATGGGGAACACGTGCGTAAGGCATGCCAAACACGTAGTCCATTTCTTCGGTGGTCATCGGAATGGGCGGCGGGTTGAACCAGACATCGACTTCGCCGTGCTTCTGCACCAGGGCACGGGCATTGCCTGGGTTGGTTTCCAGGTGAAGCACGCGGTTGGCGTGAGCGTAGAGCACCGCGTCGCCACGAACCTTTTCCACCGATGGCAGACGGATCACGGTCTTGTCGCGGGTCATTTTCGGGCTCGCCAGGATCTGTACGACCTTGGCTTCGCTCGGGTCTTCGACCGGCCCCTTCTCCTGCTCGATGGCGCAGGCTTGAGTGTCCTGGGTATTGACGTACGGGTTGATGATCTTGTCGATCTTGCCCGGGCGGTCGATGCGCGTGGAATCGACTTCGTACCAGTCTTTCGGCGTATCACGACGGATGAAGGCCGTACCGCGTACATCGGTAATGTCTTCGATCTTGTGGCCGTAGGACAGGCGCTGGGCGACTTCGACAATCGCCCGCTCGGCATTGCCGTAGAGCAGGATGTCGGCGCAGGCGTCGATCAGGATCGAGTTGCGCACCCGGTCCTGCCAGTAATCGTAGTGAGCGATACGGCGCAGCGACGCTTCGATGCCGCCGAGCACGATCGGGACATGCTTGTAGGCTTCCTTGCAGCGCTGGCTGTAGACCAGGCTCGCACGGTCCGGCCGCTTGCCCGCCATGCCGCCCGGGGTGTAGGCGTCATCGGAGCGAATTTTCTTGTCGGCGGTGTAGCGGTTGATCATCGAATCCATGTTGCCGGCCGCGACGCCGAAAAACAGGTTGGGCTCGCCAAGCTTCATGAAGTCGTCTTTGGACTGCCAGTTCGGCTGGGCAATGATCCCGACACGAAAGCCCTGGGCTTCCAGCAAACGGCCAATGATCGCCATGCCGAACGACGGGTGATCGACGTAGGCATCACCGGTCACGATGATGATGTCGCACGAATCCCAGCCGAGCTGATCCATCTCCTCCCTGCTCATGGGCAGGAACGGCGCCGGGCCGAAACATTCGGCCCAGTACTTGGGATAGTCAAATAACGGCTTGGCTGCTTGCATGTCGATGACCGGTATAAAAGATGAAAAATCGCGGGCGCGGAATATAGCACAAAAAATAACCAATTCCGACGACTATGGTCGGAAATTGGTGGCACCCCTATTATTCGTCGTCGTCAAAATTGTAGCTACCCGGCGCCAGGTTCTCGAACCGGGTGTACTTACCGATGAACGCCAGGCGGATAAAGCCGATCGGGCCGTTCCGCTGTTTGCCGATGATGATTTCGGCGATGCCCTTGTGCTCCGTCTCGGGGTGATACACCTCGTCGCGGTACACGAACATGATGACGTCGGCGTCCTGCTCGATCGCTCCGGATTCCCGCAAGTCGGAGTTCACCGGACGCTTGTTGGGACGCTGTTCCAGGGAACGGTTCAACTGGGAAAGAGCCACCACCGGGCAGTTGAATTCCTTGGCCAGGGCCTTGAGGGAACGGGAGATTTCGGAAATCTCGTTGGTCCGGTTGTCGCCGCTGGAACCGGGGATCTGCATCAGTTGCAGGTAGTCGATCATGATCAACCCGACCTCACCGTGCTCACGCACCAGGCGACGGGTCCGAGCGCGCATTTCCGATGGGCTGATACCGGCCGTATCGTCGATGAACAGCTTGCGGTCGTTGAGCAGGTTGACCGCCGAGGTGAGGCGCGGCCAGTCGTCGTCTTCCAGTTGGCCGGAACGAACCTTGGTCTGGTCGATACGCCCCAGGGACGAGAGCATACGCATGATCAGCGATTCACCTGGCATCTCGAGGGAGTACACCAACACCGCCTTTTCGCTGCGCAGCACGGCGTTTTCCACCAGGTTCATCGCAAAGGTGGTTTTCCCCATGGACGGACGGCCGGCGACGATGATCAGGTCGGACGGCTGCAGGCCGCTGGTCTTCTCGTCGAGGTCGGTGTAGCCGGTGGACAGGCCGGTAATGGCGTTGTCGGTGTTGAACAAGGTGTCGATGCGGTCGATGGCCTTGGTCAGCAGGTCGTTGACGCTGACCGGGCCACCGGTTTTCGGCCGGGCCTCGGCGATCTGGAAGATCTGCCGTTCGGCTTCGTCAAGGATCTCGGCGGCGGTGCGGCCTTCCGGGTTGAAGGCGCTGTCGGCGATTTCGGTGCTGATACCGATCAATTGGCGCAAGGTCGCCCGCTCGCGCACGATCTGGGCATAGGCCTTGATGTTGGCGACCGACGGCGTGTTTTTCGCCAGTTCGCCCAGGTAGCCGAGGCCGCCGACCTGGGACGTCTGGCCTTCCTTGTCCAATTGCTCGGCCAGGGTCACGACGTCGATCGGCATGTTCTGATCGGCCAACTTGGCGATCGCACGGAAAATCAGCCGGTGGTCATGCCGGTAGAAATCGCCATCGGAGACTTGATCAAGCACGCGTTCCCAGGCGTTGTTGTCCAGCATCAGGCCACCGAGCACGGCCTGTTCGGCCTCGATGGAATGCGGAGGCACCTTAAGGGCAGCGGTTTGCAGATCGTATTGCTCGGGAGCGGTGATTTCGTTCATGGCCACTTCTGGTTATGAAAATCAGGAATTGCAGAAAGACAAAGGGCACGACCTGTAAACAGGATCGTGCCCGATGTTACCGGCAAGCACCCGAGGGTGCCAACCGACAGGTATTGCTTAAGCTGCTACCACGACAACGCGTACGGTGGCTTCAACTTCGGCGTGCAGGTGCACGGCTACGTCGAATTCGCCTACGTTGCGGATGGTGCCGTTCGGCAGACGAACTTCGCTTTTCGCAACTTCAACGCCGGAGGCGGTCAGTGCGTCAGCGATGTCGTGAGTACCGATCGAACCGAACAGCTTGCCTTCGTCGCCAGCGGTGGCAGTGATGGTCACTTCCAGCTCGGCCAGTTGGGCAGCACGGCTTTCAGCCGAGGTTTTACGGTCTGCGGCAGCTTTTTCCAGCTCAGCACGACGCTCTTCGAACGCAGCCAGGTTGGCAGCGGTCGCAGCGGTAGCTTTGCCGTAAGGCAGCAGGTAGTTACGACCGTAGCCGGCCTTAACGTTTACTTTGTCACCCAGGTTGCCCAGGTTGGTGACTTTTTCCAGAAGGATCAGTTGCATGTGAAAATCCTCTAACTTTTAACCTTCACCGTTCGCGTTGTCGGCGTCTTTCGGCGCCATACGACCGCGAAAATCAATCAGGCTGTCGACGATGGCCAAGACCACCAGCAACGGATAGATCAGTTGCATGAACAGCAACAACGTGACGTACAACCCCACCAGCCAGAACCTGGCCAGTCGCTTTTGCGCCACCAGCCCGTGAATCAGGGCCAGGGCGGCAAACACCAGCGGTACACTGCACAACGGCGTGAGCATCGCCATCTGCGGACCGAAGTTCGGTCCCAGAAGCATGCCCGCCAGCAGCAAAATCGCCAGCCCAAGCGGGAAACGGATGGCGCGAAACTCGCGACCAAAACCACCCGGGTTGTACAACAACGCCTGCCAGTAGCGCCCGATAACCAGGCTCAGCACACTGACGATTTGCAACAAGGCCGCAATCAGTCCGGTCAGGACGGGGGCGATCAGGGACGCGAAACGCGCCTGCTCTTCTACCGACATCTGCTGGTAGAGATCACCGAGCGCCTCGGGCAGGATTTTTATCAAAGCCTGCGACAGCATCTCGATCTGGGGTGCGAAAGCCACCCCGAGCACCACTGAAAACACCACGCCTATCGCTATGCTGACCAGCAGCACGCGGTTCCAGGATTCGCTAGCGCGCAACACCAACGCTAGCGCCGAAGTCCCCAGCAGTACCATGACTGCACGCGGGTCCGCGGAATACAGCCACCAGAGCAAGGCCGGCAGCAGTCCTAGAGCAAGAACGCCCAAGGCGTCCCTCAATCCGCGCCGCAGGAGTACAAGACTCCCGGCGGCAGCACCCAACCAATACAACAACGGCAATGCCGCGCATCCAGCCACTACCAGAGTGGCCTGCATACGACCGCGCATGATGAACTCAGCTAAGGCGCGCATGCATTCAATCCCTTACTACTCGTCGACTGCCCGGTCTCAGCGGCCGTGGCTGTCGGTGTAGGCCAGCAGGGCCAGGAAGCGGGCGCGCTTGATAGCGGTGGCCAGCTGACGCTGATAACGAGCTTTGGTACCGGTGATACGGCTTGGAACGATTTTGCCGGTCTCGGATACGTAGGCTTTCAGAGTGTTGAGATCTTTGTAATCGATCTCTTTCACGTCTTCAGCGGTGAAGCGGCAGAATTTACGACGACGGAAGAAACGTGCCATGTGATTGGCTCCTTAAAAGGTCCGTGGATTACTCGTCAGCGTTATCGCTGTTGTCGCTGTCGCTATCGCTGTCATCGCCATCGGCGCTGTCAGAGTGCTCAGGACGGTCGCGACGCTCACGGCGCTCACTGCGGTTTTCTTCAGCCTTGAGCATCTCGGATTGGCCGGTGACGGCTTCTTCGCGACGGATGACCAGGTTACGGATCACTGCATCGTTGTAGCGGAAGTTGTCTTCCAGCTCGGCCAGGGCCTTGCCAGTGCACTCAACGTTCAGCATCACGTAGTGAGCCTTGTGAACATTGTTGATTGCGTAGGCCAGTTGACGACGGCCCCAATCTTCCAGACGGTGGATTTTGCCGCCGTCTTCTTCGATCAGCTTGGTGTAACGCTCAACCATGCCGCCGACTTGCTCGCTTTGATCCGGGTGGACCAAAAAGATGATTTCGTAATGACGCATGAATGCTCCTTACGGGTTGTAGCCTGCCGCTCAAAAACGGTCAGACAAGGAGTGAATGACACTTATGGACTTGTGGACGCTAGACACATAAGTGCCTGCCATCACAGCAAGGGGCGCAATTGTAGAGAAGGGCCGAGGGCGGCGCAAGGCAATTGGCGATTATTTGAACAACCGCCGATCCTTGCCCTGCACAAAGCACTGTGGGAGCGAGCTTGCTCGCGATAGCGGCGTGCCAGTCGACATTTCTGGCACTGATACACCGTCATCGCGAGCAAGCTCGCTCCCACATTTGATACACGTCTGGCTCAGGCTTTTTTGGCGGAAGCCTTGACGCTGCGCTGGCGCAGCGCTTCGAACAGACACACGCCGGTCGCCACCGAAACGTTGAGGCTGCTGACACTACCGGCCATCGGCAGCTTGACCAGGTAGTCGCAATGCTCGCGAGTCAGGCGGCGCATGCCCTTGCCTTCGGCCCCCATGATCAGGATCGTCGGGCCCGTCAGGTCCTGGTCATAGATGCTGACCTCGGCCTCTCCCGCCGTGCCGACCACCCACAAGCCGCGCTGCTGGAGCTTTTCCAGGGTGCGCGCCAAGTTGGTCACCGCCACCAGCGGAATCACTTCCGCCGCGCCGCAGGCCACCTTGCGCACCACCGGCGTCAAGGTTGCCGACTTGTCTTTAGGCACGATCACCGCCAATGCACCGGCCGCATCTGCCGAACGCAGGCAAGCGCCCAGGTTGTGCGGATCGGTCACGCCGTCCAGCACCAGCAACAGCGGCGCGCCTTCGGTGCGATCGAGCAGTTCGTCGAGCATCGCCTCGCCCCAGACCTGACTCGGGCTTACGTCCGCAACCACACCCTGGTGAACGCCTTCGACCCACACGTCCATTTCACGACGCTCGGCCTGGCCGATGGCAACCTTGTTTTGGGTGGCCAGTTCGACCAGCGCTTGCACACGCGGCTCGCTGCGACCTTCTGCCAACCACACTTGCTTGACGCGTTTAGGGTGGTGACGCAGCAGTGCTTCTACGGCGTGCACGCCGTAGATTTTTTCCAGACTCATGACTTGGCCTTAGGTTTGCGCGACCCGCCGCTTTTGGCGGGGGCCGAGCCCGCTTTGGGCGGGCCTTTACGGTGTTTACTTGGCTTGCTCGACGGCTTTTCCGCCCCGTGGGACTTTCCCCCAGACGCCGCTTTACCACCGCTTTTGGCTTCGTTGAGCAACTGCTGCTTCAACTCGCGGCTCTTGCGCAGTTCGGCGTTTTTCGCCGCTGCGTCGCTGGGGCGGTAGGCTTCGGGAGCCTTGTCCTTGGCAGACGAACGGCGACCAGCCCTGGCTGGCTCAGGCTCTGCGGTTTTTGCAGGAGCACCTTTACCTTTACCTTTGGTCGCAGGCGCTGCGGTCTCGTTGCCACGCTTTTTACGACCAGTCGGTGCTTCGGCGGGCTTGTCAGACATTCCGAAGTCGATCTTGCGCTCATCGAGATCGACGCGCATGACCTGCACTTCCACGGTGTCGCCCAGACGGAAGCTGCGACCGGTGCGTTCGCCCGCCAGGCGGTGGTGCACAGGATCAAAGTGGTAGTAATCACCCGGCAAGGCGGTGACGTGCACCAAGCCCTCGACGTAAATGTCGGTCAGTTCGACAAACAAACCAAAGCCGGTCACCGCAGTGATCACGCCAGGGAACGACTCGCCCACGCGGTCTTTCATGAACTCGCACTTGAGCCAGTTCACCACGTCGCGGGTAGCTTCGTCGGCGCGGCGCTCGCTCATGGAGCACTGCTCGCCCAACTGTTCCAGGCCCGCCTCGTCGTACGGATAGATCCGTGCCTTCGGAATAGTCATGGCACCGGCGCGCTTGACGTGCGGGGTGTTCTGCTTGGAATGGATCACGCTGCGGATCGCGCGGTGCGTGAGCAGGTCCGGATAACGGCGAATCGGCGAGGTGAAGTGGGTGTACGCCTCGTAATTCAGGCCAAAGTGGCCCTGGTTGTCGGCGCTGTACACCGCCTGGCTCAGGGAGCGCAGCATCACGGTCTGGATCACATGGTAATCCGGACGGTCCTTGATGCTGGCCAGCAGTGCCTGGTAGTCCTTCGGCGTCGGGCCGTCCTTGCCTTTGTGCAGGGACAGGCCGAGCTCGCCGAGGAAGGCGCGCAGTTTTTCCAGACGCTCCGGCGGCGGGCCGTCGTGCACGCGGTACAACGCAGGAATCTCGTGCTTCTTGAGGAATTCCGCGGTGGCCACGTTGGCCGCCAGCATGCACTCTTCGATCAGCTTGTGCGCATCGTTACGGGTCGTCGGGGTGATTGCGGCGATCTTGCGCTCGGAACCGAAGACAATCCGGGTTTCCTGGGTCTCGAAATCGATCGCGCCACGCACGTGACGGGCCCCCAGCAACACCTTGTACAGCGAGTACAGCTGCTTGAGGTGCGGCACCACGCCAGCGTATTCGGTACGCAGGGCCTTGGCTTCACTGGTCTTCGGCGTTTCCAGGATGGTGCTGACCTTGTTGTAGGTCAGGCGCGCCTGGGAGTGGATCACCGCTTCGTAGAACTGGTAGTCGGTCATTTCGCCGGTTTTGGAGATGGTCATCTCGCACACCATGGCCAAACGGTCGACTTTCGGGTTCAGCGAGCACAGGCCGTTGGACAGCTGCTCAGGCAGCATCGGGATCACGCGCTCAGGGAAATACACGGAGTTGCCGCGCACCTGGGCTTCGTTATCCAGGGCCGAACCGATCTTCACGTAGCTGGACACGTCGGCAATCGCGACGAACAACTTCCAGCCGCCGGAGAACAGGCGCAGCTTGCCAGGCTTGGCTTCGCAGTAGACCGCATCGTCGAAGTCGCGGGCGTCTTCACCGTCGATGGTGACGAACGGCAGATGGCGCAGGTCGATGCGTTTTTCTTTATCTTTCTCTTCAACTTCCGGCTTGAGCTTGGCGGCTTCCTTGAGCACAGCCTCGGGCCAGACGTGAGGAATGTCGTAGGTGCGCAGCGCAACGTCGATTTCCATTCCCGGCGCCATGTAGTTGCCGACCACTTCAACGATATCGCCCTGCGGCTGGAAGCGCGCAGTTGGCCAGTGGGTGATTTTCACCTCGACGAACTGACCCACCTTGGCGGCGCCATTACGGCCCGGGGTAATCAGCACTTCCTGCTGGACCTTCGGGTTATCCGGCACAACAAAACCGATACCGCCTTCTTCGAAGTAACGGCCGACGATGGATTCGTGGGCACGGGACACCACTTCGACGATCACGCCTTCGCGACGACCGCGGCGGTCCAGGCCAGACACGCGGGCCAGCGCCCGGTCGCCATCGAACACCAGGCGCATTTGCGCCGGGCTCATGAACAGGTCGTCGCTGCCGTCGTCCGGGATCAGGAAACCGAAGCCATCACGGTGGCCGGCGATGCGACCCAGGATCAAGTCAAGCTTGTCCACCGGCGCATAGGTGCCGCGCCGGGTGTAGATCAGTTGAGCGTCGCGCTCCATGGCGCGCAGACGGCGGCGCAGGGCTTCGAGTTGGTCCTCGGTGGTCAGACCGAACTCTTCGACCAACTGCTCGCGGCTAGCAGGCGAACCCCGATCGGCGAGATGCGCCAGGATCAGTTCGCGGCTAGGAATAGGGTTTTCATATTTTTCCGCTTCACGAGCGGCCTCGGGATCGAGGGACTGCCAATCGGCCATTAGAGAGTTTTCACCTTGTCTATATGCGGGTTAGTTTGGCATAGGCTTAATGAAACGGGAAATTTCAAGCATCCGATCGCTTTTCTAAAGTCATTTGGCCTGCCTTGGAAGCCCGGAAAAGCGCCGCTCGTGAAATTTAGCGGTTTTTTTCTCAGGAGGGGTTTACAGTTAAAAAGACGCTCCGTATAGTGCGCGCCATCGACGACGTACACACGATGTCGATATTGCCCAGATGGTGAAATTGGTAGACACGCCAGCTTCAGGTGCTGGTGACCGCAAGGTCGTGGAAGTTCGAGTCTTCTTCTGGGCACCAATTTCGAGCAACAGGTCAATGGCCTGCTGGCTCAACAAAAACCCGCGAAAGCGGGTTTTTGCATTTTTGCCCCCTGCAATTGCGTTTGGCAATTACTAAAACAAAAACAGGGGTTTACAGATCAAAATGCGCTCCGTATAGTGCGCCACATCAACAGCGGCAACGCTGAAGATGCTGCCCAGATGGTGAAATTGGTAGACACGCCAGCTTCAGGTGCTGGTGACCGCAAGGTCGTGGAAGTTCGAGTCTTCTTCTGGGCACCAATTCAAGCTTCAAGGTTACAGCCTTGAACCTCACAGAAACCCGCGAAAGCGGGTTTTTGCGTTTCTGCACGCCTAAAATTGCCCCACCTGTGGCGAGGGAGCTTGCTGTGGCGCCCGCCTATGCGCTGGTGCTCCTGGATGCAATGGAGGAACTGACCACCGCGCTGCTGAGCCCGACCGGGCTCAATACATTGGCAACGCCGTTTGGGCCCATACCTCGAATGTGGAGTTCGCGGCGGCGCCTTATGCGGCGCTGTTGATTCTGGTATCGGGGTTGCCGGTTTATTTGCTGACGACGCGGATGTACCTGAGCCGCTGAGACCGCCATCGCGAGCAAGCTCGCTCCCACAATTGGATCGGGGCACTGCCGGAGAGACTGATTGGCTGTTAGGCCGCCTTCGCGGGCAAGCCCACTCCCACAATTGGATCAGGGTATGACCGGAGAGCTAGGTCGGCTATCAGGCCGCCTCGCGAGCAAGCTTTGCTCCCACAGATCTGACGGGTGTACAACCGGGAGAGCCAGGTCGGCTACTAGGCCGCCTCGTGGTGGACGTTGATCTCGGCGCCCCGTTAACCACGATGGCCGAACGCAGGCATTGTGGAGTGGGCATCCCGGCATGGATGCCGGGATAGCCGCGCTGGGCCATGGATGGCCCTTCGCGGCGGGCCCACGGAGCAATGCCTGCGTTCGGGCATGCCGAGCCTAAGCGAGGCACCGAGTGGTGGGGCATGAGCGTTTTGGTTACTTTTGCGCCTCAAAAGTGACCCGCTGTAAGAGCGGAACCATAAGCGGCCGTTACCACAGCAATGGATATGTACTCAGTCAAGCCGCCATCGCGAGCAAGCTCGCTCCCACAGAGGTACCAGCCGCCAGATCAGGCCCGGAACTGCCCCAGACTCGCCTTCAACTGAGCCGCCAACCCATCCAGGACCTTACCGCTGGCCGTGGTCTCGACCACAGCCTGGGCCGCTTTCTCGGCCTGGGCATGGATGGTTTCCACCCGTCCGCGCACCGCTTGCGCACCCTGGGCCTGATGGGCCGCGGCCTGAGTCGCCAGGCCGATGGCCGCATGCACCTGCTCGACGGACGCCTGAACCGACTGCTGCAACCGCGCACTGTCTCGCAGCACCAACAAGCCTTCGCTGGCCTGGCGCCCGGCCTGGCCGATGGCGGCCACCGCCTCGCGAGCGCCCTGCTGCAAGGCCACGATATGCGCCTGGATATCGCCCGTTGAGCTTTGGGTCTTGCTCGCCAACGCCCGCACCTCATCTGCCACCACAGCAAACCCGCGCCCGGTTTCCCCGGCACGTGCCGCCTCGATGGCCGCATTCAAGGCCAGCAAGTTGGTCTGCTCGGCGATGCCGTGAATCACGGTCAGCACCACTTCGATCTGTTCGCTCTGCTGCGCAAGCCGCTCGATCACTTTCGCCCCGGTATCCACCTGACCAGCCAGGGCCTCGATCAAGCTGCCGACCTTGGCCGAAGTGCGGGTGTTTTCATCGGTGGCCTGGCGGATCTCCACCACCTGCTGCAAGGCCGCCTGCATCGCCTGGCTTTCCGATTGAGCTTCATCAGCCATTTGCGACAGCGCACGCAGGCTCTCGGCGACTTCATCACGCTGCATCCCGGCCGCCGCATCGGCACCGGAGTTGCGCAAGGTCATCGCACCGATTTCCACACCGGTACGCTGGGCCACATCGCCCGCTTCGCGCACGATGGGTTGCAACTTATCCACAAAACGATTGACCGCCGAGGCCATGTCGCCGATTTCGTCCTTGCTGTTGATTTGCACGCGCTTGGTCAGGTCACCCTCGCCTGCCGCCAGGTCGTTCATGGCCGCGATCAGCAACTTCAGGCGATTGACCACCCGACGCCCCAGCACCACGGCCAGCAAGGCCAGCACACCAAAGCCCACCAGCGCCAGTCCCAGACCGATGCGCCAGCGCAAGGTGCCTGCCGCTTCCTGCACGGTGCTGGCGGTGTTGGTCTGCATCTGTGTGGCGGTGGCCTGGGCCGACTCCAGGCGACCGCGCATGGCAGTGGCGCTGTCGGCCGCCGCCCCCTTGAGGCTGTCACCGACCAACTGGTCACCGCTGGCGATCAAGGCCAAAAAGCGTTGGTCCAGCGCCTTCAGGTCAGCTTCAACGGAAGCCGTGGAAACCCCCATCAATACCTTGCCGATCTCTACGCCGTTGGGGCTGATCGAGGCTTCGAGGTAATACACCGAGGGGTCGCTCTTCGCCGCATCCAGCACTTTGTCCAACGCCCGCTCGCCCTTGCCTTTTTCCAGCAGCGCCTTGTTGATCGGGTTTTCCCGGTTCAGGTAGCGGGTCAGGTGCTCACCATTGGCGTCATCATAGATAACGAACAGCACATTGGGATTGCGCTGGGCCCGACGGGCGAATTCGGAAAGGGTCGGTATGTCGCTGTCCCACATGGCGCGGGGCGCGACCGAGGCCAGGAGTTGCGCCATATCGTTGGCGGAATCCTTGAGCGATTGCTCGAGCGTCCTGCGCAACTGCGCCTGTTCGTCCTTCAGCCGCGTCGACAAACCGACGGTGAGGCGCTGACGAGTACTGGCAGACAAACTGTCCAGGCTCGAGGTGACCTCGCGCCCGGCCTGCTCCAGCTCGCCAGACAATTTCTGACTATCAACCCCCAGCCGGGCCCCTAGTTCGGCCTCCAACGCGGTGACCGTGCTTCGAGTCAGCGCGACGGCCACCAGCACTTGCACCAAAAGGGCGATACCCAGGGTAACGAACACAGGCCGCAACAGACGGCTTTGTAACAGTGAGAGAACGGCCGACACAGGGGAATCCCTCTACTAAACGCCATTAAATTGATGGCACTTCAAAGAAGTACTTATTATTAACGATGCATAGCAAAGGTCGTGCCGTTCGACCGACAGAGACGACAAAGGCCCCAAACGAGGGGCCTTTGTGTTTTACATCAACGACTTATCAGGCAAACGGGTGACGCAGAACGATGGTTTCGTTGCGGTCCGGCCCCGTCGAAATAATGTCGATCGGCGCACCGACCAACTCTTCGACGCGCTTGATGTAGTTGCGGGCCGCTACTGGCAGCTCTTCCAGGGTCTTGGCGCCCACGGTCGATTCAGTCCAGCCTGGCATCTGCTCGTACACAGGCTCCAGGCCGATGTAGCTGTCGGCGTCGGTCGGTGCATCGATGACGGCGCCGTCCTGGTTCTTGTAGCCCACGCAGATGTTGATGGTTTCCAGGCCGTCCAGCACGTCCAGCTTGGTCAGGCACAGGCCCGAAATGCTGTTGACGTCGATGGCGCGACGCAGGATGACGGCATCGAACCAGCCACAACGACGGGCACGGCCGGTGGTAGCACCGAACTCGTGGCCACGCTTGGCCAGGAAGGCGCCGACGTCGTCGAACAGCTCAGTCGGGAACGGACCCGAACCCACGCGAGTGGTGTAGGCCTTGGTGATACCCAGGATGTAGTCCAGGTACATCGGACCGAAACCCGAACCCGTGGCGATGCCGCCGGCGGTGGTGTTGGAGCTGGTGACGTACGGGTAGGTCCCGTGATCGATGTCCAGCAGCGAACCCTGGGCACCTTCGAACATGATGTCCTTGCCGGCGCGACGCAGCTCGTGCAGCTCGGCAGTGACGTCGAGCATCATCGGCTTGAGCAGCTCGGCGTACTCCATGCACTCGTCCAGGGTTTTCTGG
Organism: Pseudomonas ogarae; assembly: GCF_014268695.2. Classification (NCBI taxonomy): domain Bacteria; kingdom Pseudomonadati; phylum Pseudomonadota; class Gammaproteobacteria; order Pseudomonadales; family Pseudomonadaceae; genus Pseudomonas; species Pseudomonas ogarae. Next base: position 885,143 of record NZ_CP077086.1, on the reverse strand, counting down.
AAGTCGATGGCCGGTTCTTTGTAGTAATTGACCAGGACGAAGTTGTGGTAGTCCAGCAACTCGCCCAGCTTGGCGGCGAAACGCTCACGGTGAAACAGATCACCGATGCGCAGGCCACGACGAGCCACCTTGTCTTCGTAGGCCGGGCCGATGCCGCGACCGGTGGTGCCGATCTTCAGCTCGCCACGGGCCTTTTCACGGGCCTGGTCCAGCGCGACGTGATAGGACAGGATCAGCGGGCAGGACGGGCTGATACGCAGGCGCTCGCGCACCGGTACGCCTTTTTCTTCCAGCTTGATGATTTCCCGCAGCAAGGCGTCGGGCGCAACCACCACACCGTTGCCGATCAGGCACTGTACGCCTTCGCGCAGCACGCCCGACGGAATCAGGTGCAGGACGGTTTTTTCACCGTCGATCACCAAGGTGTGACCTGCGTTGTGGCCACCCTGGTAGCGCACTACGGCGGCAGCATGTTCGGTCAGCAGATCAACGATCTTGCCTTTGCCCTCATCACCCCACTGGGTGCCCAGGACTACGACATTCTTACCCATAACACTTGTCCTCATTCGCGCAAACTTGGTGCCGGCCGCAGCCGACAGGAAAACTCAAGAAGCCAGCGGCAATACTTGCCAAAGCCCGTTCTGCTGAATCAATTGCCGGTCGCAGTCCGCTTCACGGGCGGCGGCCAAAGGTTGCCCAGGCAAGGCCTGGACGACACGCTGACCCTCACTGCGCAACTGGCAGACTGCTTGCCAGAGTGCCGCATCCGTACTGTCAGGCATCCAGATACCGCCAGACGGTAGCTCGACTTCAGCACGCCCCAGGGTCACCAGGGTTTTCAAATCGGTAGAGAAACCGGTCGCCGGACGGGCACGACCAAAGTCGGCACCAATGTCGTCATAACGGCCGCCCTGGGCGATGGATTGACCCACGCCCGGTACGAACACAGCGAACACCACACCGGTGTGGTAGTGATAGCCACGCAACTCACCCAAGTCGAAATACAGCGGCAACTCAGGGAAGCGCACCGACAGACGCTCGGCAATCGCCAGCAAGTCGTCCAGCGCCGCCAACACAGGCGCCGGCGCGTGGGCCAGGCGCTCACGGGCAGCGGCCAATACTTCACGTCCGCCACACAGGCCCACCAGCGCCCGCAGCATGCCCGACAGATCGGCCGGCAGGCCCTCGGTCAGGCTGATGACTTCGTCGATAGCCTTGCGTTGCAGGGCATCGAACAGCTGTTGCTCCACTTCGCCGGACAAACCGGCCGCACGGGCCAGGCCGCGATAGATGCCAACATGCCCCAGGTCCATGTGGACATCCGGCACGTCAGCCAGTTGCAGCATGGCCAACATCAGGCTGATGACTTCTACGTCGCTGCTCGGGCTGGCATCGCCATACAACTCGGCGCCCAGCTGGATCGGGCTGCGCGAAGACGACAAGGCACGCGGCTGGGCATGCAGCACACTGCCGGCGTAGCACAGGCGGCTCGGACCTTCACGGCGCAGGGTGTGGGCATCGATGCGCGCCACTTGCGGCGTGATGTCGGCACGAAAGCCCATCTGCCGCCCCGACTGCGGGTCGATAACCTTGAAGGTGCGCAGGTCCAGGTCCTGGCCCGCGCCGGTGAGCAGGGATTCCAGGTACTCGATATGCGGGGTGACGACGAACTCGTAACCCCAACTCTGGAACAGATCCAACACCTGCCGACGCGCTACTTCGATACGCGCAGCTTCCGGTGGCAGTACTTCTTCGATGCCATCTGGCAGCAGCCAGCGGTCTACCGTTGCCATTACGCCATTCCCCTATGGTCCGGGCGGCCAGCTTTCGGGCTGGCCTTGAGTGAAGCAGAAAATGCCTGCGCCAGGCGCATCCTGGGCAAAAAACGCGCAAGAGCGACGTGACGAATGGCCCACAATCGGCCTCGCCCGGCACTTCCCTCGAAAAACCTGTCGGGTCGTTCAACCCGACGCCTGCACCTATAAACCGCAATCGAACGTGCAGACGCAAAAAAGCCGGGAATTTCCCGGCTGCCGCATCATACACACGTTTTCCCAAAGGATCACCCCGCCCGACGCTTTAGCCGCCGGGCGGGGTGTCTCAGGTCAACGTCGCATCAAGGCTTGGACTTTTCCAGGTAGTGGAAGAAGTCGCTGCTTGGGTCCAGGACCAGGACGTCGGATTTGTTCGCGAAGCTTTCACGGTAGGCACGCAGGCTACGGTAGAACGCGTAGAACTCCTGATCCTGACCGTAGGCCTTGGAGTAGATCGAAGCGGCCTGGGCATCACCATCACCACGGACCTCTTCCGATTCACGATAGGCTTCGGCCAGCAGCACACGGCGTTGGCGATCGGCGTCGGCACGGATGCCTTCGGCCAGCTCGTTACCCTTGGCGCGGTGCTCGCGGGCTTCACGCTCACGCTCGGTGCTCATCCGCTCGAACACGCTGCGGTTCACTTCCTTCGGCAGGTCGATGGCCTTGACCCGGACATCGACCACTTCGATACCCAGCTCTTTTTCCGCCATCGCATTCAGCGAACGGGTGATGTCGGCCATGAGCGCATCGCGCTCACCGGAAACCACTTCATGCAGCGTGCGCTTACCGAACTGGTCACGCAGGCCCGACTCCAGACGACGGGACAGACGCTCGTCGGCGATCTGCTTCAGACCAGAGGTCGCGGTGTAGAAGCGCTCGGCATCCTTCACACGCCACTTGGCATAGGCATCTACCATCACGGCTTTCTTTTCCAGCGTCAGGAAGCGTTGCGTCGGCGCATCCAGCGTCATCAGGCGAGCGTCGAACTTGCGCACCTTGTTGACGTACGGCACCTTCACATGCAGCCCTGGCTGGACATCAGCCTGGACCACGCGACCGAATTGCAGCAACACCGCGCGCTCGGTCTGAGCCACGATGTAGAAGCAGTTCCAGGCAGCGATCGCCACGACGACACCGACAATAAGGGCGATCAGCGATTTATTGCTCATCAGCGACTCTCCCTGGTACGTGCTTGCTGTTGTTGCAGGTCCGCCGCCGCACGGGTGCCGGCCTCATTGCTGGCCGCCGCCGAGCTGGTCGGTGGCGTGCTGGTGTTGCGACCGCTCTCGACCATCTTGTCCAGCGGCAGGTACAGCAGATTGCTCTGGCCGTTCTTGTTGCCAGTCACGAGGACCTTGCTGGTGTTGCTGAAGACTTCCTGCATGGTGTCCAGGTACAGACGTTGGCGGGTCACTTCAGGGGCCTTGCGATACTCGGCCACCAGCTTGGTGAAACGATCACCCTCACCCTTGGCACGGGAGACCACTTCATCACGGTAACCGTTGGCATCCTCGATGATGCGCTGGGCCTGACCACGGGCTTCCGGCACGACGCCGTTGGCATAGGTTTCGGCCTGGTTGCGCGAACGCTGCTCGTCTTCACGGGCACGGATCACGTCGTCGAAGGCTTCCTGGACCTCACGCGGGGCTGCCGCGCTCTGGACGTTGACCTGGGTGACGGTGATACCGGTGCGATAGGTATCGAGGAACCGCTGCAGGCGCTCCTTGATTTCGCTGGCCATCAATTCACGACCTTCAGTCAGCACCTGGTCCATGGCGGTGGAACCCACCACATGGCGCAAGGCACTCTCGGTCGCGTGCTGCAGGCTGATCTCCGGCTGGTCGACGTTCAGCACGAAGTCCTGCAGGTTGGTGATCTTGTATTGCACGGTCAGCGGCACTTCGACGATGTTCTCGTCTTCGGTCAGCATCTGGCCCTGCTTGGTGTACGCCCGCTCACGCGTGACGTTTTCCATGTACTTCTGGTCGATCGGCGGGAAATAGATGTTCAGACCCGGGCCAACCGTCTCGTAGTACTTGCCGAAGCGCAGCACTACCGCCTGCTCCTGCTCGTCCACGACATAGACCGCGCTGTACAGCCAGACAGCCGCCAGCACGACCAGACCGATGCCGAGCAGGCCAAAACCGCCGCCCTTGCCCGGACGACCGCCACCCTCGTCACCGCGTTTTTTACCACCACCGAACAAACCGTTCAGGCTTTCCTGCAGCTTTCGGAAGGCCTCGTCGAGATCCGGCGGCCCCTTGCGGTCGCCGTTGTTACGACGTTTGCCACCCCAAGGATCCTGATTATTCGAGTTGCCACCCGGCTCATTCCAAGCCATAGCGCTCTCCATCTGATAAAGCAAAGACGCACCCACGGCGCGCCGACCAATGCTACAGAATGCCTGACACAGCTTTCTCAGGCTTTTATTGCAAAGTGTGTTGCTCGATGAATTCCATCGGTTGCAGCCCTTCGCGGCTGACCAGCCGGTTGAGCTCCGCCCGAGGCAGGCGAACAGCCAGCAGGCAGACGCCTTCGTCGTCGTGTTCTTCTTTTTGCACAGCCCCCAGCTCAAAGAACTGGGCTCGCAGCCGGGCGAAACGTTGCGGCAACTTCAGGGTGCCGACAAACAGATCGTTGCCCAACAGCTCGGCGACGGCCTGCTTGAGCAGTTCCAGGCCGCTGCCATCACGGGCCGATAACCAGACCCGTTGCGGCTTGCCGTCGGCATCGCGCTGGATCTGCGGCTCCACACCTTCGAGCAAATCGAGTTTGTTGTATACCTCCAGGATCGGCAAGTCCTGGGCTCCGATCTCGCCCAGCACCACCATCACCTGCTCGATCTGCAGCATCCGGTCCGGTTCGGCGGCATCGATCACGTGCAGCAGCAGGTCGGAGTTGCTCGACTCTTCGAGCGTAGCCCGGAAAGCCTCGACCAGCTTGTGCGGCAGGTGACGGATGAAGCCCACAGTGTCGGCCAGCACGATCGGCCCGAGGTCGTCCAGGTCGAGCCGGCGCAGGGTCGGGTCGAGCGTGGCAAACAACTGGTCGGCGGCGTAGACGTCGGATTGGGTGACATTATTGAACAGGGTCGATTTGCCGGCGTTGGTATAGCCCACCAGTGAAACCGTCGGGATATCTGCCCGTTTGCGGCCGCGCCGCGACTGCTCGCGCTGGCTGCGGACCTTTTCCAGCCGCCCCTTGATCTGGCGCAGGCGCACCCGCAACAGGCGCCGGTCGGTTTCCAGCTGGGTTTCACCCGGGCCGCGCAGGCCAATACCACCTTTTTGCCGCTCAAGGTGAGTCCAGCCGCGAACCAGGCGCGTACTCATGTGCTCAAGCTGGGCCAGTTCGACCTGGAGCTTGCCTTCATGGGTGCGGGCGCGCTGGGCGAAAATATCGAGGATCAGCCCCGTACGGTCGATCACGCGACACTCGAAGACACGTTCGAGGTTACGTTCCTGACTGGGTGTGAGGATGTGATTGAAAATCACCAGATCGACCTGTTCGGCCTTGACCAGGTCGCGCAACTCCTCGACCTTGCCACTGCCGATCAGGAACTTGGCGGTTGGCCGATGACGCGGCACGTTGAAAAACGCGACGGTCTCGGCGCCGGCCGAAAGTGCCAATTCCTGAAACTCCTGCGGATCTTCGCGCGCCTCAGGGTCCTGTCCATCCAAGTGAACGAGAATGGCCCGTTCACCACCACCGTGGCGCTCAAAGAACAAAGGAGGCTCCTATCAGGCGTTACCCGGTTCAGCGTCACCGCCTTCGGATTCGGTTGCGCTAGGCAGACGAATTGGACGAACTGGCACGACTGTCGAGATCGCGTGCTTGTAGACCATTTGGCTGACGGTGTTTTTCAGAAGGATGACGAACTGGTCGAAAGACTCGATCGTGCCTTGCAGTTTGATCCCGTTGACCAGATAGATGGACACCCCAACTTTCTCTTTACGTAAAGTGTTCAAGTAAGGGTCTTGTAGCGAATGCCCTTTTGACATGTGCCGCACTCCTTTAAGGATCAATAATAAAAATCGGAATCAGATGGCTTGGGCCGTCACACCCCCAAGGATAGACGGCAATTGCAAGGACTCAGCTCAATATGGAGATGGTCCCAAGGTATTTCAAGGCGCGTGGCAGATTGTCGCAATCGAGACTGTCGAGCCAATGCAAGTCAGTCCAGCTGCGCAGCCAGGTGAACTGGCGTTTCGCCAATTGGCGCGTGGCAATGATCCCACGCTCCTGCATCTCGGCTGACGTCAGCTTGCCGTCCAGGTAATCCCAGACTTGTCGATAACCTACCGCACGTATAGACGGCAACCCGGCATGCAGGTCACTTCGCTCACGCAGGGCTACGACCTCGTCTATGAACCCCTGTTCCAACATTAATGTGAATCTTTGTTCAATTCGCCGATGCAGCACTTGCCGGTTCGCCGGAGCGATGGCCAGATTCGCGACAGTATAGGGCAATTGTTGCAGTCCCGAAGCGGCTGCTTCAGTACTTTGCGCAGATTGTCGCTGGCGCAGGGCGGTCATGCTCTGGCCGCTGACCCGATAAACCTCCAGGGCCCGACTGAGACGCTGTGGGTCATTGGGGTGAATACGCGCCGCCGATTCCGGGTCGATAACTGCCAATTGCTCGTGCAGGGCTTGCCAGCCAAGGCGCGCGGCCTCTTCTTCGATCTTCGCGCGCACCTCTGGATCGGCCGCCGGCATGTCCGCCAACCCCTCGACCAAGGCCTTGTAGTACAGCATCGTGCCACCCACCAGCAGCGGAATCTTGCCCCGCGCGGTGATCTCGGCCATGGCCTGGAGGGCGTCACGACGAAAATCGGCCGCCGAATAAGCCTCGGCCGGGTCGAGGATGTCGATCAGGCGATGGGGAAATTCGGCCAGCAGCGCTTTCGACGGCTTGGCGGTGCCGATGTCCATGCCCCGGTAGACCAGGGCCGAATCGACGCTGATCAACTCGCAGGGCAGGACTTTGGTCAATTCGATGGCCAGGTCGGTCTTGCCGGCGGCGGTCGGTCCCATCAGGAAAATCGCGGGGGGCAACTGGCTCATCAACGACCGCGCAGGAACAGTTTGTCCAGGTCGTCCAGGCCCAATTGGGTCCAGGTCGGCCGGCCATGGTTGCATTGGCCGCTGCGTTCGGTGTTTTCCATGTCCCGCAGCAGGCCGTTCATTTCCGGCAGGGCCAGGCGCCGGTTGGCGCGGATCGCGCCGTGGCAGGCCATGGTGCCGAGCAGTTCGTTCAGGTGCGCCTGGATGCGGTCGCTGGTGCCGTACTCCATCAAGTCCGCCAGCACGTCGCTGACCAGGCGATTGGCCTCGGCCTGTTTCAACAAGGCCGGGATCTGGCGGATCGCCAGGGTTTCCGGGCCCAGGCGCTGCAATTCGAAGCCCAGGCGCTGGAACCAGGCCACATGTTCCTCGGCGCAATCGGCTTCGCGCTGGCTGACGGCCAGGGACTCGGGTACCAACAATGGCTGGCCGCTCAAGCCTTCGCTGGCCATGGCGATTTTCAGCCGCTCGTACATGATCCGCTCATGGGCGGCGTGCATGTCCACCAGGACCAGGCCCTGGGCATTTTCCGAGAGGATATAGATGCCTTTGAGTTGCGCCAGGGCATAGCCCAGAGGCGGGATATCGCCTTGGCCGTCGGGCATCGCCGCCGCTCCGGCTTCCGGCAAGGGTTTGAAGAACTCGCGATAGGCCGCCTGGGCCTCGGCTGCCGGCACGCTGGATTGCGGGCGCGGGCTGTATTGATATTGATAGCCGCTGCCAGCACCACTCCCGGCCGTGTTATAGCTCGGCTGAGGCTGGGGTTGCTCCAGCAGTGCGTTGGCCGCCAGGCGCATTTCCCCCTGGGGCCCGAATTCGCCAGCGTCCAACCCCGTTGGCCGGACCATGCCGCCCACCGCCGCCGGCGCCGCCAGTTGATCTTCCGGGCGCACATCGCCCAAGGCGCGGTGCAGGGTGCCGTAGAGGAAGTCGTGGACCATGCGCCCGTCACGGAAGCGCACCTCGTGCTTGGTAGGGTGCACGTTGACGTCCACCACCGCCGGATCGACTTCAAAAAACAGCACGAAGGTCGGATGCCGGCCATTGAACAGCACATCGCGATACGCCTGGCGCACCGCGTGGGCCACCAGCTTGTCGCGCACCGCCCGGCCGTTCACGTAGAAATACTGCAAGTCCGCCTGGCTGCGCGAGAAGGTCGGCAACCCGACCCAACCCCACAGGTGCAGGCCATTGCGCTCCACCTCGATGGGCAAGGCCTGCTCCAGGAAACCCGCGCCGCACACCGCGCCGACACGTCGGGCGCGGGCCGCATCATCGTGGGCCTCGTGCAGGCTGAGAATGGTCTTGCCGTTGTGGCGCAAATGGAACGCCACGTCAAAACGCGCCAGGGCCAGGCGCTTGATGACTTCTTGCAGATGATCGAATTCAGTCTTCTCGGCCTTGAGGAACTTGCGCCGGGCCGGGGTGTTGAAGAACAGGTCACGCACCTCCACCGAGGTGCCCACCGGATGGGCCGCAGGCTGCACGCGAGACGCCATGTCACGGCCCTCGGTCTCGACCTGCCAGGCCTGCTCGGCGTCGCGGGTGCGGGAGGTGAGGGTCAGGCGCGACACCGAACTGATGGACGCCAGCGCCTCGCCCCGAAACCCCAGGCTCATGACCCGCTCGAGGTCTTCCAGGTCGCGGATCTTGCTGGTGGCGTGACGCGCCAGGGCCAGCGGCAGGTCGTCGGAAGAAATACCGCCGCCGTCATCGCGCACCCGCAGTAGCTTGACGCCGCCCTGCTCGACATCCACATCAATGCGCTTGGCCCCGGAATCAAGGCTGTTTTCCAGCAGTTCCTTGATGACCGATGCTGGCCGCTCGACCACTTCACCGGCGGCGATCTGGTTCGCCAGCCGGGGGCTGAGCAGTTCGATGCGGGCGGTGCTGCCGATCACTTCGTCACTCATTGCTTGGCCGCCACTTCATTGCCCGGAATGGTCAAGGTCTGGCCAATCTTGAGCTCATCGCTCTTGAGATTGTTGGCGCTGCGCAAGGTGGCGGGCGACACCTGGTAACGCACGGCGATCATCGCCAGGGTTTCGCCGGGATTGACCCGATGGTCCCTTGGGCCCTGGGCGATCTTGCCGGAGTCGCGCAGCCAGGCGATGTAGGTGCCTGGCGGTGGATTCTGCTGGAAGAACTGCCGCACGCCACTGCTGATGGAACGGGCCAGGGCCTGCTGATGACTGGAGGACGACAGCTTGGACGCCTCGTTGGCGTTGGAGATGAAGCCGGTTTCCACCAGGATCGACGGGATATCTGGCGATTTGAGCACCATGAACCCGGCCTGCTCGACGCGCTGCTTGTGCAGCGGCGTGACGCGACCGATGTTGCTCAGGACTTTCTGGCCGACGTTCAGGCTGGAGGTCAACGAGGCGGTCATCGACAAATCGAGCAATACACCGGCAAGCATGCGGTCCTTGTCGTCGAGGCTGACGTTGCCGGCACCGCCGATCAGGTCGGAACGGTTTTCGCTGTCGGCCAGCCAACGGGCGGTTTCGGACGTGGCGCCGCGGTCGGACAGGGCAAAAACCGAGGCCCCGAACGCTGCCTTCGAAGGCGCGGCATCGGCGTGGATGGAGACGAACAGGTCGGCGCCTTTCTTGCGGGCGATTTCGGTACGCCCGCGCAAGGGGATGAAGTAGTCGCCGGTACGGGTCAGTTCGGCGCGGAAGCCTTTCATGCCGTTGACCTGGCGCTGCAATTCACGGGCGATGGACAGCACCACGTCTTTTTCACGCTGCCCGCGCGAGCCCGAGGCTCCCGGGTCTTCGCCGCCGTGACCGGCGTCGATCACCACGATGATGTCGCGCTTGCCGGCCGGAGCCGGTGGCAGCTTGAGTGCAGGCTCGGACGGGGTCACCGGCACCGCTGGCAGCGTGGCGACATTGGTCGGCGGCGGCGCAGGTGGCGCCGCATCGGCCGGGTTGTCGAACAGGTCCACCACCAGCCGATTGCCGTACTGGGCGTTGGGGGCCAGGGTGAAGCTTTTCGGGGTCACGGCTTTTTTCAGGTCGATGACCACCCGCAGGTCGGTCGGCGTACGCTGGGCCGAGCGCATCGCGGTAATCGGCGTGTTGGCGGTCGCTACGTTCAACGGCGCGCCCAGGGACGCCCCATTGATGTCGATCACCAGGCGATCCGGGGCGGTCAGGGTGAATACGCTGTGCTGCACCGGGCCCGTCAGGTCAAACACCAGCCGTGTGTTGTCCGGCGCCCGCCAGAGGCGAACGCTGTTGACCTTTGTCTCGGCCACAGCATCGACGGCCAGTGCCGTAAGCAACAGTCCTACGACAGCAACCACCGCGCGAAAGCGCATACCAAACCCCATCATCAATTAGTTTTCCAATGCCAAAGCGGCACACCACGACTCGCCACGCGAGCCTTGCGGCGTCAGTTTCAACGAACGCCCGCCGTTCTGCGCGCCAATGGTAATGGTCAGGTCGGGCTTTGGCAAAAAGCCTGCACCCTTCTGGGGCCATTCGATCAGGCACAAGGCGTCATCTTCGAAATAATCGCGGATACCGAGGAACTCCAGCTCTTCAGGATCCACCAGTCGATACAGGTCGAAATGGAAGGCGCGAATGTCGCCAATCTCATAGGGTTCGACCAGGGTGAACGTGGGGCTCTTGACGGAGCCGACGTGCCCGAGGCCGCGAATGATGCCACGCGACAAGGTGGTTTTCCCCGCGCCGAGATCGCCTTCGAGAAAAATCAGGCCGTGGCCGGCGGTGACCTGCGCGATGCGAGCGCCAAATTGTGTCATGGCTTGTTCGTCCGCCACGTACAGGGTTACTTCAGACACGGTGAATGCTCCTCCAACAACTGACGAATGGCCGGGATCAGATCGGTCGCTGCCAATCCCCGGCCCGAGCGACCGGCCTGGGCACCGGCACTGGCATGCAGCCAGACCGCCAGGCAGGCGGCCTCGAACCCCTCCATGCCCTGGGCCAGCAAGGCGCCGACCACGCCGGCCAGCACATCCCCCAGGCCCGCCGTGGCCATGGCCGGATGGCCCTGGCTGCAAACCGCCAGGCGACCGTCCGGGCTGGCAATCAGGCTACCGGCGCCCTTGAGGATCACCGTGGCGGTGTATTTCTGGCTCAATGCATGGGCCGCCGCTGGGCGATCGGCCTGCACCTGGGCTGTGGATATATCCAACAATCGCGCCGCCTCGCCCGGGTGCGGGGTGATGACACACCGCTCAGGCAAACCAACATCGCCGCGACTCAGCAGGTTCAACGCATCGGCATCCCACACTTGCGGCAGTGACGCGTTAGCCGCCGCCGACAACAGGCTACGCCCCCAGGCGGCCTGGCCCAGGCCTGGCCCGACCACCACCACGCTGGCTTGGTGGAGCAAGCCCATCAACTGGTTCGCCGAATGGGTGCCCTGCACCATGACTTCCGGCAAACGCGTCAGCGCGGCGGATACATGCTCGCTGCGGGTCGCCATCGAAACCATGCCCGCACCGCAGCGCAGGGCACTTTCGGTGCTCATCTGGATCGCGCCGCCAAAGCCCCGGTCGCCACCGATCAACAGCACGTGACCGAACTTGCCTTTGTGGGCAGTGGCCGCGCGAGGCGTCAGGCATGGCAGATTATGGGGTAAGAGCAGTCGGGCACTGGCCGGTGCCGCTTCAACAATATCTGGATCGGCGTGCAGGTCGTTGAATACCAGCTCACCGACCCGGTCCGCCGCTTCGCCGGTAAACAGGCCCAGTTTCAGACCAATGAAGGTCACGGTCAGGTCGGCCGCTACCGCCGTGCCCAGCACCCGACCGGTGTCAGCACACAACCCCGAGGGGATATCCACCGCCGCGACCGGCAGGCCGCTGACATTGATCGTATCGATCGCTTGCACATAAGGCTCGCGCACATCGCCACTCAGCCCCGTTCCGAGCAGCGCATCCAGCAACACGCCACGCAACTCTGCTGCATCCGACCACGGCTCCATTGGCACGCCCACCGCTACAGCCTCGGCGTGGGCAATGGCGGCGTCGCCCTGCAATCGCCGGGGTTCGCCCACCGTCAGCACCCGCACCGACCAGCCGGCGCGCCGGGCCAGGGTCGCGACCAGATAGCCATCGCCAGCATTATTGCCATGACCGGCCAGTACCGTCAGCTCGCGGGCGTCAGGCCAGCGCCGGACCATCGCTCGCCAGGTGGCGCGGGCGGCGCGCTGCATCAATTCGAAACCGGCGGTGCCGGCCGCGATCAGTTGTGCGTCGAGGGCCCGGACCTGCGCGGCGCTGTACAGCGCGTCGGGAAAATCATCTTTAGTGTGCGGCATGCGTCTTCGGGCTCCGATGTCTGGCAGAATTATACGCATCTCAGCTCTGGTTTCTCTCGCCTCATGCCTGCCATTCCCACAGACCTCCCCGCCCTCGCCCAATCCATCAAGGAGTGGGGCCGCGAGCTGGGCTTCCAGCAGGTCGGCATCAGCGGCCTGGACCTTGTCGAGCATGAGCAACACCTGCAACGCTGGCTCGATGCCGGTTACCACGGCGAAATGGACTACATGGGCGCCCATGGCAGTAAACGCTCGCACCCCGAGGAACTGGTGCCAGGTACGCTGCGGGTGGTGTCCCTGCGCATGGACTACCTGTCGGGCGATACGCACATGGCGCAAATGCTCGGCCAACCGGAGAAAGCCTACGTCTCGCGTTATGCGTTGGGCCGCGATTACCACAAATTGATCCGTAAACGTGTGCAGCAATTGGCAGAAAAAATCCAGGCGGTCATCGGCCCCTTCGGTTATCGCGCTTTCGTCGACAGCGCGCCAGTCCTGGAAAAAGCCATCGCCGAACAGGCCGGCCTGGGCTGGATCGGTAAAAACACCCTGGTATTGAACCGCAAGGCCGGCAGCTATTTCTTCCTGAGCGAGCTGTTTGTCGACCTGCCGCTGCCCGTCGACCCGCCCCATGCCAGCGAACATTGCGGAAAATGCACCGCGTGCCTGGACATCTGTCCTACGAATGCCTTCGTCGGGCCCTACGTGCTCGATGCCCGCCGCTGCATTTCCTACCTGACCATCGAGCTGAAAAGCGCCATCCCCGAGGAACTGCGGCCGCTGATCGGCAACCGGGTGTTCGGCTGCGATGACTGCCAGATCGTCTGTCCATGGAACCGCTTCGCCCGACCGTCCGGGGAAAGCGACTTCAAGCCGCGGCACAACCTGGACAATGCCGGGCTGGCCGAGCTGTTCATGTGGGACGAGGCGACGTTCCTGAGCAGCACCGAAGGTTCCCCCCTGCGTCGCGCCGGTTACGAACGCTGGCTGCGCAACCTGGCGGTGGGCCTGGGTAATGCGCCGTCAACGATCCCCGTGATGCAAGCGCTGGAGGCACGGCGCAACTATCCGTCAGAGCTGGTGCGCGAGCACGTGGAGTGGGCCCTGCGTCAACATGCCAAGCGTCAAACCTCGTCGTTGTAGACGAACTTCGGCATTTCCCAGTGAAAGCGAATCGCCAAGAGCCGCAGCAGGAAACCGCCGAACAAGGTGATGAGGATCGCCTGTTCGTTCGGCAATTGCAGGTAGACACAGAGTAGATAGCACCACGCCGCAGCAAACGAGACGCTGGCATAGAGTTCGCGACGAAAGATCAGCGGAATATCGTTGCAGAAAATGTCCCGCAGGATACCGCCGAACACCCCAGTGATGACCCCGCTGACCGACGCCACCAGCATGCCATGGCCCATTTCCAGGGCCGTCATGCAGCCGATCAGGGTGAACGCCACCAAACCCACGGCGTCGAGCACCAGGAACAACGAGCGCAAATGACGCATCCAGCGCGCCAGGAACACCGTCAGCATCGCCGCCGCCGTGGTCAGCACCAGGTATTCCGGGTGCTTGACCCACGTAAGCGGGTAATGACCGAGCAGCACGTCACGCACCGAACCGCCACCCAGCGCCGTGACACAGGCGATCAGCACCACGCCGAACCAGTCCATGCCCCGACGCCCGGCAGACAAGGCGCCAGTCATGGCTTCAGCGGTGATGGCGATCAGATAGAGCATCAGCAACATGATGGCGGTCCTTACGAGAAGGCGCGCAGTCTAGCCAGTTTGGGCAGGCACCAAAAGAGGGCAGCTCCAACATGTCCAACACAGAACCCGTGGCGAGAAGGTTTGTGGGAGCAAGGCTTGCCCGCGATGAAGGCGATGCGGTCTTTCAGGGACCGAGTCGCCTGTTTCGCGAGCAAGCTTTGCTCCCACAAGCTTTGCCCCCACAAATCCCCGCGGCACAAGAGCGCCGCACGCTGGAATCAGAACTTGATGAAGTGCTTACGGTAATGCTGCAACTCGGCAATGGACTCGCGAATATCGTCCAGGGCCAGGTGGCTACCGCCCTTCTGGAAGCTGTCGCGCACTTCTGGCGCCCAGCGCGCGGCCAGCTCCTTGAGGGTGGAGACGTCCAGGTTGCGGTAGTGGAAGTAGCTTTCCAGGGACTTCATGTGGGTGTACAGGAAGCGACGGTCCTGGCAGATGCTGTTGCCGCAGATCGGCGACTTGCCCTTGGGCACCCATTGCTCCAGGAAGGCGAGGGTCTGGGCCTCGGCCTCGGCCATGCTGATCTTGCTCTCGCGCACCCGCTGGGTCAGGCCCGAGCCGCCGTGCTGGCGAGTGTTCCACTCGTCCATGCCGGCCAGGATCTCGTCGCTGTGATGGATCGCGATCACCGGGCCTTCGGCCAGGGTGTTGAGGTCGCTGTCGGTGACAATGGTGGCCATTTCGATGATGACGTCGGTGTCTGGGTTCAGACCGGTCATTTCCAGGTCGATCCAGATCAGGTTCTGCGGGTTTTGCATAGGGAAGCTCCTCGGCGTAGCCACGCAGTTTAGCCTAGGCCGGCCTTTGGGCGTGCTAAACTCGCGGCCGTTTTACCCTATTCGCTGCATTTCTTCATACGGAACACCCATGGCCAAACGCCAACTCAATCGTCGTCAAAACTGGCGCATCGAAAAGATCCAGGGCGAGCGCGCAGCTCGCGCCGCCAAACGCGAATCCAGTGCTGTCGAAGCCCTGGAGGGAGGCGACCTGGGCCCCGAACAGACCGGCCTGGTGATCGCCCACTTCGGCGTGCAGGTCGAGGTCGAGGCCCGGGAAGGCGAACTGGCCGGCCAAGTGTTCCGCTGCCACTTGCGCGCCAACCTGCCAGCGCTGGTGACGGGCGACCAGGTGGTCTGGCGTGCCGGCAATCAGGGCATCGGCGTGATCGTCGCGCAATTGCCGCGCCACACCGAGCTGTGCCGTCCGGACAGCCGGGGCCAGCTCAAGCCCGTGGCCGCCAACGTCGACATGATCGTCATCGTGTTCGCCCCGTTGCCCGAGCCCCACGCCAACCTGATCGACCGCTACCTGGTAGCCGCCGAGCACGCCGGTATCCGCCCGTTGTTGCTGCTCAACAAATTCGACCTGATCGACGAGCACAACGCCCCGGCGCTGAACGCCCTGCTGTCGGTCTATCGGGATTTGGGTTACCCGGTGCTGGAAGTCTCGGCCCATCACGGCAACGGCATGGAGCAATTGCAACAGCAACTGGACGGGCGCATCAGCGTGTTCGTCGGCCAGTCCGGCGTCGGCAAGTCGTCGCTGGTCAACAGCCTGCTGCCGGAAGTCGAGACGCGCGTCGGGCCGTTGTCCGAGCTCTCCGGCCAGGGCACTCACACCACCACAACGGCGCGGCTGTTCCACTTCCCTGGCGGCGGTGAATTGATCGACTCGCCGGGCATCCGCGAGTTCGGTCTGGGCCACGTCAGCCGGGCCGATGTCGAAGCCGGGTTCATCGAGTTCAACGAGCTGATCGGCACCTGCCGCTTCCGCGACTGCAAGCACGACCGCGAGCCTGGTTGCGCCTTGCTCAAGGCCCTGGAAGAAGGCCGCGTGCATCAGCAACGGATGAACAGCTACCGCTCGATCATCGCCAGCCTGCCGGAAAGCAGTTACTGATTCTAAAAGAAATGTGAGTCGAGAGAATCTGTGGGAGCAAAGCTTGCTCGCGAAATAGGCACCTCGGTCGTTGAAAGACCGTATCGCCTTCATCGCGGGCAAGCCTTGCTCCCACAGGTCTGTATCGGCTCTTAGGTCACTGCGCCGGCGGTTCAGCCGGTTTCGGCGCCACGTCGTCGAACAGGTTCAAGCGCTCGCGCAACTCATGGGCCGGTACGGGTTGCTGGTCCGCCGGCAACGCGTTCGGATCGACCGCCGCGCCAGGTGTGACGGGCGAAGCAGGAGTTTCCCCCGGCGCACCCTCGCCCTGGGCCGGATCGGGCGCCGGATCGTCAGTTTGCGAACCTTCGATGGCCTGCTGGGCCTTCTTGGTCAACACCACGATATCGATACGCCGGTTGACCGGGTTGAACGGATCCTTGCGGTCGAACAACGCCGACGACGCATAACCGACCACCCGTGCCACCTGCTCATCCGGGTAACTGCCGGCCACCAGGGCGCGACGGGCCGCGTTGGCGCGGTTGGCGGACAGTTCCCAGTTACCGAAATCGCCTTTGCCAATGAAGGGTTTGGCATCGGTATGACCGCTGATGCTGATCTTGTTCGGCACCGCCTTGATGGTGTCGGCCATGGCCAGCAGGATGTCCTCGAAATAAGGCTTCAGGCGCGCGCTGCCAGAGTCGAACATCGGCCGGTTCTCGGCGTCCATGATCTGGATGCGCAAGCCGTTCGGCGTAATCTCGAACAGAATCTGATCCTTGAACTTCTGCAGTTCAGGATTCTCTTCGACCTTGTTCTGCAATTCCTGCAGCAGCAACTCCAGGCGCTCGCGCTCGACCTGCTCGGCCATGCCTTCGACCTGCTCGGAATCCACCGTCACCTTGTCCGGCTGGGGCTGGGACTTGACCTCGGGGTTGAGGGTGTTTTCCGGCGCCAGGGTCGGCGAACCACCCAGGTCGATGATGTAGGGCGTGCCACTTTCAGAGAAACCGACCGGGTCCTTGAAGTAACCGGCGATGGCGATCTTCTGTTCCGGGGTGGCCGTGGACAGCAGCCACAGCACCAGGAAGAACGCCATCATCGCCGTTGCGAAGTCGGCGAAGGCAATTTTCCAGGCGCCCCCATGGTGCCCGCCGGCAATGCGCTTGACGCGCTTGACGATGATCGGCTGGTTATTTTCCATAACTTAACGACCGCGAACCGCTTGTTCCAGCTCGGCGAAGCTAGGACGGTGCGCCGGGTACAGGACCTTGCGACCGAACTCCACCGCCAGCGATGGCGGCATGCCCGAGGCCGAGGCCACCAGGGACGCCTTGATGGATTCATAGACATTGAGTTCTTCCTTGGCATCATGGGCCAGGGAATGGGCCAGCGGGCCGAAGAAACCGTACGCGGCCAGAATACCGAAGAAAGTACCCACCAATGCCGCACCCACGTGCAGACCGATGGAGGCCTGATCACCTTCTCCCAAGGATGCCATGGTCACCACGATCCCCAATACCGCCGCAACGATACCGAAACCGGGCATGCCGTCGGCGATGCCGTTGACCGCGTGGGATGGGTGCTCCAGGTCTTCCTTGAGGCTGTACAGCTCCATGTCGAACAGGCCTTCGAGCTCATGGGGCGCCATGTTGCCGGACGACATGATGCGCAGGTAATCACAGATGAACGCCGTCATGCGGGCGTCCTTCAGCACCGAGGGGTACTTGGCGAAAATCGGGCTGGCGGCGGCGTCTTCGATATCGCCTTCAATCGCCATCATGCCTTCGCGGCGGCTCTTGTTGAGGATTTCATAGATCAGTCCCAGCACCTCCAGGTAGAAGGTGTGGCTGAAACGCGAACCGAACATGCTCAAGGACTTCTTGAGCACATGCATCGTCATGTAGCCGGGGTTGGCCTGCAAAAAAGCGCCAAGGGCCGCACCACCGATGATCAACACCTCGAAAGGCTGGATCAGGGCGGCAATCTTGCCATGGGAGAGTACGTATCCGCCGAGCACGCTCGCGAACACGACGATGATGCCGATAATTTTAGCCATAGATAGAAAGTACTTACTTAAGTCGGGTTCAAGGTCATATTCGGAAGCTTAAAAATCTCTTCTTCTCCTTATCGGCAAAACTGCGCCAGACTATAGGCTGTTCTGGCGAAAAGCCAATTTGCCCCGTTCCGGGCGTAGAGAATTCATACGATGATCACGTCCAGCCATGACTAACGAAACGAAGGTTCCAACACCCCGACCGACCACCCTCGAGGGCTGGGTGAAGTTGCTCAATGGCGTGCACCTGCCGGTGCCCCAGGCCAGCCATGACCTGGTCTGCAAGGCCATTGCCGACAGCCGCCGCTCGTTGCGTGACATCGCCGAACTGATGCAGGACAGCCCCGCCCTGGCCCTGAGCGTCATTCGCGAGGCCAACCATCACACTCATGGCAGCCTCGCCGAACCTGCGGAAAACCTCGAAGTGGCCATCAACCGCCTCGGCCTCAAGCGCACCGAGGAACTGCTCGCCCGCCTGCCGTCGTTGCCAGGGCACGAAATCCCCATCGCCTTGCGCCAGCTGCAATTGATCAGCCAACACGCCACGCAACAGGCCAATGGCTTTTTTGCCAGCCGCCTGGCGCGGCTATGGCAGGACATACACTGGGGCAGCCTGTTGTTTCTCTCACCGCTCTGGCCGCTGGCCCTGACTCACCCGCGGTTGCTGGGGGAGTGGGAATTGCGTGTCGTCCATAAAGGCGAGCCGGCGAGCAAGGTCGAACGCGAACTGTTCGGCGTCAGCCTGCTGAAAATCTGCCTGGCGCTGGTGGAGACCTGGCGCTTGCCTATCTGGGTGATTCAGGGTTATCGCCTGCTGCTCAATGAACGCCGCGAGCTGGTGCAGGTCCTGCGCATCGCCCGGGACAGCGAGCACCCGCTGCGCCAGCAAAATCGCCTGGACGATGACCCGACCCTGCGGCGCTGGCTCAATCAACCGGCCAATACCGTGTTGCTGGCCAACGGCCTGGCACTTTCAGCGCAACACGCCTGGGACAGCCCCCACAGCGCCCGCTGGCAATACCTCACCAGTTTGTATCTGCAGATGCCGATCGATGAGGTCCAGCAACAGCTGCACCAACAAGCCGTCACCAGCGCCCGTCATGACGCCATGCCGGACCTCTGGCATCCAGCCGTAGCGTTGCTCTGGCCCTGGGACAGCCGCCGCATCCACCCCGGCTTGCTACCTCCTCCCCCACCCAGCGCCGAAGACCTGAGCCAGTGGCGCAAGCAATGTTCCGCACTGCTGGTGGAACCGAGCCCCTTCAGCAATGCCATGCACCTGACCACCTCGGCACGGGACGTGTTGGTGGCCTGCGGCATGCGCCGGGTGATGATCCTGATGGCCGACCGCACCCAGACCAGCGTGCGCGTACACCAGACCGCCGGCCTGCCCAAAGAAGCCGCGGCCATGAGCTTTACCATCAGTCAGAGCAAAATCTTGCAGCGGTTGCTGGCCCAGCAGGCCCAGGTTCGCCTGAACCCGGACAACAACGCGCAGTTTTCGGCGCTGCTGCCACCGGGCCTGCGCAGCCTGTTCCGGGGGGAGCACCTGCTGCTGCGCTCCCTGACCTGCAATGGCCGGGTGATCATGCTGGTGGCGGTGGACCAGGGCGGCGGGCCGTTGTCGGACGTGACCGTGCAAGCCTTCGGCAAAACCGTGCAATGCATCGAAAGGGCCCTGCATACCTTTACCAACCGCGGCCGCTGAACTTGCTACAATCTTTTCCCTTTGCGCCCCTGGAGACCTCACATGCCTGACTTCTCTGGCTTGCCGTTGGTGATCGAGCCGAGCGAGCTGCTGCCGCGCCTCGACGCAGGCGAACTGATTCTGGTAGACCTGACCAGCGCCGCCCGCTACAGCACCGGCCATATCCCCGGCGCACGCTTCGTCGACCCCAAGCGTACCCAGCTTGGCCAACCGCCGGCGCCGGGCCTGCTGCCGGCCAAAGCCGACCTGGAAACCCTGTTCGGCGAGCTCGGGCACAACCCGGATGCGGTCTACGTGGTCTATGACGATGAAGGCGGCGGCTGGGCCGGGCGGTTTATCTGGCTGCTGGACGTGATCGGCCACTCGAACTACCACTACCTCGACGGCGGTTTGCTTTCGTGGCTGGACGAAGGCCTGCCGGTGTCCGTCGAAGTGCCTGCTCCCGTCGCAGGCCCGGTCAGCCTGACACTGCACGAAGCGCCCACCGCCACCCGTGAGTACCTGCAAAGCCGTCTCGGTGCTGCCGACCTGGCGATCTGGGACGCTCGCGGCCCGCTGGAATACTCCGGCGAGAAAGTTGTCGCAGCCCGAGGCGGGCACATTCCCGGCGCGGTCAATTTCGAATGGACTGCCGGCATGGACCAGGCGCGCAACCTGCGCATCCG
The DNA here is from genome assembly GCF_014268695.2 of Pseudomonas ogarae. Taxonomy (NCBI): domain Bacteria; kingdom Pseudomonadati; phylum Pseudomonadota; class Gammaproteobacteria; order Pseudomonadales; family Pseudomonadaceae; genus Pseudomonas; species Pseudomonas ogarae. The sequence continues at coordinate 864,897 of NZ_CP077086.1, read as the reverse complement.
CAAGGACATGCCGCAAATCCTCGAACAATTGGGCATCACGCCTGACAAAGAAATCATCACCCACTGCCAGACTCACCACCGCTCCGGCTTCACCTACCTGGTGGCCAAGGCGCTCGGTTATCCACGGGTCAAAGGCTATGCCGGTTCCTGGGGCGAATGGGGCAACCACCCCGACACCCCCATCGAGCTTTGAAGGTTCTTAAGGACAGTTAATGAAAAACCGTTTGTTCATCCTCACTCAATACCTGCTGCCCCACCACCTGCTGTCGCGGCTGGCCGGCTGCATTGCCGAATGCCGCGTGCGCTGGTTCAAGAACGCCTTCACCGCGTGGTTTGCCAAGCGCTACCAAGTGGACATGTCCCAGGCCCTGGTGGAAGACCTGACTGCCTACGAGCACTTCAACGCCTTCTTCACCCGCGCCCTGAAAGACGGCGCACGCCCGCTGGACGACGCCCCGGGCGCGATCCTCAGCCCCGCCGACGGCGCCGTCAGCCAGCTCGGCCCGATCGAGCATGGCCGGGTCTTCCAGGCCAAGGGCCACAGTTTCAGCGTGCTGGAACTGCTGGGCGGTGATGCGGCCAACGCAGCGCCGTTCATGGGCGGCGATTTCGCCACCATCTACCTGTCCCCCAAGGACTATCACCGCGTGCACATGCCACTGGCCGGCACCCTGCGGGAGATGGTCTACATCCCCGGGCGGATTTTCTCGGTCAACCAGACCACTGCCGAAAACGTTCCGGAGCTGTTCGCCCGTAACGAGCGCGTGGCGTGCATTTTCGACACCGAACGCGGGCCGATGGCCGTGGTACTGGTGGGCGCGATGATCGTGGCCTCCATCGAAACCGTCTGGGCCGGGCTGGTGACACCGCCCAAGCGCGAGCTGAAAACCTTCCGTTATGACGAAGCCGCCCGCGCGCCGATTCATCTGGAAAAAGGCGCCGAACTGGGTCGCTTCAAGCTGGGTTCGACGGCCATCGTGCTGTTCGGGCCGGACCAGGTGAAATGGGCCGAAGGCCTGGTGGCCGGTTCGCCAGTGCAGATGGGCCAGGGCCTGGCACGACCAAACGCCTGATTCACGCCCGCCCTTGAAGCAGACCTGTAGAAGCAGGCCTGCGAGAGTAGGAGTGTGAGAGCAAGGCCTGTGGGAGCAAGGCTTGTGGGAGCAAGGCTTGCCCGCGGTGAACGATGACGCGGTCTAAAAAACGCGGCGCCTGCATCGCGAGCAAGCTTTGCTCCCACAGCACACTCAGGCCAACACGCCGGCCTGTCAGCTGCTAGAGTTGGAACAACACGTTTATTTCCCGCCGGAGCCCGTACACGGCATGAATGAGACCAGCCCTCTCCAGCTATTGCGCGTCCTGACCCCGACACAATCACGCCTGTCGTTCTGCGATGCTACGCCAAAGGACCTCAAGCGCTGGATCGCCAACCTGCCCAAGGCCAACATCGGTGAAACGGCCCGCCTGCTGTACCAGGCCCTTGGCGAACTCAACCAACTGCTCACACCCAGCGAAAATCGCCTGCAACTGCTCGAACTGCTGCGGCCCGAGGTGTATTACGTCTGCAAGCACCTGGAGCGACACTTCCTGCAGCAGGCCATCGTGCTGGACGATCGCTCGCGCAAGATCGTCAACCTGTGCCAGGCCCTGCAAACCCAGCTGGCGATGGGCTACAAACAGATCGTGGCGCGTATCGCGTCGAAATACACCAAGGACCGGGCCCGCTTGCTGAGCACCGCGCTGCAACGGGCGATGCATGCCCTCAACGGTCCACTGCTGCGCGCCAGTCAGTTGTACAGCCCAGTGCCTGAAGGGCTGTGGCTCGATTTGCATCAGTTGTACCGAATCGCCTGCCAGCATCGGTTGCAGCACCTGAGCGTGAGTGACGAACTGGCGAGCCAGGTTCATCAATTGAACGCCGAGCAAACGTATATCGTCGCCCTGTTGCTGGGAGCGTCACGCAGCAATCAACTGCGCCAGAGCCAGATCGGGCGACTGACCGAAGTGCTCGAATCCTGGAGCCAGTGGGTCAAGCTGGACCCCGCCAGCAGCGCTGCCAGCCTGTTCGCGGTCGCTCCGCAACTGGATGTCGGGCCACGCTACCGTTCCAAGTTCCGCGCCGAACAACAGCCGACCTTGCAAGGGTTCGACCCACAACCCCTGGTGCGCGCAATCGCCACACATCTGGAAAACCCTGCCGAGCACAGCCTGCCGGTACCGGGCGGCATGAGCGTCGATACCTTGCATCACCTGCAAGCCGCCTGGGGCGAAGCGGCCGAACGCAGTTTCCAGCGCACTGAGGGCAACGGTACGCTGACCCTGTGCGTGGGCATGAGTGCGCTGCACTACTACCTCGGCGGCGAGCGCTCTTTCAACGAGATCCTGAAAAGCCCCACCACGCGCAAGGCCCGCTTCGAGGCCTCGCCGAGCAAGACCAACGACACCTGGAGCCAGGCCTTCGACGCCGCCCCCGCTGGCGACAGCGATCTGCTGCCCTATGAAGAAATCGAGTACCCGGTCAACCCGAGCGATGACGATGGCACCAGCTCCGACAACCAGCATCACTTTCCGACCTACGACCTGCCGATCATCAACCACAGCCCTGGCGGCTATTGCCTCGGCTGGCCCAAGGAAGTGCCGGAACAACTGCAGGCCGGGGAAATGATCGGCATCCGGGACACCAGCGACCAGGCCTGGAGCGTTGCCGTGGTGCGCTGGATCCGGCAAGTGCGCAACGGCGCCATGCAGATGGGCATCGAACTGGTCGCACCGCATGCCCAGCCTTGCGGGCTGCAACTGGTCCGGGAAGAACATGAGCACGGTCACTACCTGCGCGGGCTGTTACTCCCCGAGATCAGCGCCATTGACCTCCCTCCGACCATGATCGCCCCGCGCCTGCCGTTCCAGGAGGGCCAGCAGGTGTTGATCAACACCAACGGCCAGGAACGCCGCGCAGGCCTGGACCGCCGGGTCACCAGCACTCACAGTTTCAATCAGTTTGCTTATCACCCGGAAGACTCCACTGCCAACGGGGACGGCGGCGAGCAAGAAGGGAATTTTGATTCGTTGTGGAAGTCGCTGTAGGCAGCCAACGCGTAACCCTTTGTGAAGAGAGAACTCTCTGTGGGAGCAAATCTTGCTCGCGATGCTGGCACTGCGGTTCTTTATAGACCGCGTTATCGTTTATCGCGGGCAAGCCTTGCTCCCACAGCCAGATCCCCTCGCCACAAAGATTGCGACAGACTCAGAGCTGCCCGTCACGATCCCTGAAGCCCAACAGGTACAACACCCCATCGAGCCCCAAGGTTGAAATCGCCTGCCTGGCCGACTGCTTGACCAGCGGCTTGGCGCGGAACGCCACGCCCAGGCCCGCTATCGCCAGCATCGGCAAGTCGTTGGCACCGTCGCCCACGGCGATGGTCTGCTCCAGGCGCAGGCCTTCTTTTTCAGCCAGTTCACGCAGCAGGTCCGCCTTGCGCTGGGCATCGACGATCGGCTCGACGGCCACGCCAGTCACCTTGCCATCCACCACTTCCAGCTCGTTGGCGAACACATAGTCGATGCCGAGCTTGGCCTGCAACTGCTTGGCGAAGTAGGTGAAGCCGCCGGACAGGATGGCGGTCTTGTAGCCCAGGCGCTTGAGTTCGGCGAACAGCGTCTCGGCGCCTTCGGTCAGGCGCAGGGAAGCGCCAATGGAATCCAGCACGCTGACGTCCAGACCCTTGAGCAGCGCCAGACGCTCCTTGAAGCTGGCGCGGAAATCCAACTCGCCAGCCATGGCTCGCTCGGTGATGGCCGAGACCTTGTCGCCCACACCGGCCGCCTTGGCCAGTTCGTCGATGACTTCGGCTTCGATCAGCGTAGAGTCCATGTCGAACACCGCCAGGCGGCGGTTACGACGGAACAACGAGTCTTCCTGGAAGGCGATGTCGACATTCAGTTCCTGGGCCACGCTGAGAAACTCGGCACGCAACGCCTGGGGATCGGCCGGTTCACCGCGCACCGAAAACTCGATGCAGCCCTTGCCCTTGTCGTCCGGGGTGTCCAGCGGCATGCGCCCGGACAGTCGGTCGATGTGGTCGATGTTCAGGTCATATTTGGCGGTGATCGAGCTGACGCGCTGCAACTGCTCGGCGGTGACCTTGCGGGTCAACAAGGTAACGATGTGGCGTTTCTTGCCCTGGCCAGCCACCCAATGCCGGTAATCGTCCTCGGACACCGGAGTGAAGCGGACCTGTTGGTCGAGCTTGTAGGCGGTAAACAGGATGTCCTTGAGCACGGACTTGCCTTGTTCGGCGTCCGGGATTTCAACCAGGATGCCGAACGACAGCGTGTCGTGGATCACCGCCTGACCGATGTCGAGAATGTTCACACCACCCTGGGCCAGAACGCCGGTAATGGCCGCAGTCAGACCCGGACGGTCGCTGCCAGTGATGTTTATCAGGACGATTTCGCGCAAGGCGCACCCCCGCAGGTGGAAAAAAACCGCATTCTACCCACATTCAGTGACCATCGGGCACCGCCAGTGCTTTGCCGGTCATGGGGCTGTCGCTATACTGCGCGTCAATTTCACGGACAAAGAGCCGAGCTCAGTGAACCGGCCCACGCCAGTCAAAACCGACAACTTCTTCCTGCTGATCTTCCGTGCACTGCGTCACCGTCGTGTGCCGATTGCATTGCGCATTGCCAGCCATAACGTGATCCTGGTCGCCCTGGCCCTGGTCATCTATGCCTGCGTGATGGGTTTGCAATTCAAGCAGGCCATGCACGAACAGGCCGATGCCCTGGGTGAAAGCCTGACCACCCAGACCGCCACGTCCGCCACCGAGCTGCTGGTGTCCAACGACATCCTCAGCCTCAATGTGCTGCTCAACAACCTGACCAAGAACAAACTGGTGGCCCACGCCGCCATCTACAGCGTGGACAACCGCATCCTCGCCGAGGCCGGACAGCGTCCCAAGCCGGGCCTGCTGAGCGAGTCCGGCGGCATGTACCAGAGCAAGATCACCTTCCAGGACGTGACCGCCGGGCAACTGCGCATCAGCCTGGACATGGACCAGTTCCAACAACCGATGACCATCAGCCTGCAAAGCATGGGCATCCTCAGCGCGATACTGCTGGCGCTGGCACTGGCCTTGAGCCTGCGCCTGGGGCGACACATCTCTACGCCGCTGCTGCAATTGCGTGTCTGGCTGCGGGACATCGACGAACACACGCCAGCCACCCAGCGCCAGGACGAAATCGGCGACCTGGCCCGGCAACTGCACGCCAGCTTCGCGCCAGAACCTGAGCCGTTGCCGGAACCTGAAGACATCGACTACGTGGACGACGATGCCGAGCCTGGCTTCGAAGTGCGTAACCTGCGCGACCCAGGGTTTGATGAAAGCCAGCCGATGCCCGCCTCCAGACCGTCACCACGCCACATGGTACGTACGGTAGAGGACGAGGACGACGACGCATTCGCCGACCTGCGTGACGAATCAGTCGATGGAGCACCTCAACCGGTCGCCAGGCCAGTCGCCTCGAACCTGCCCCAGCACAGCGCCGTACTGGCCGTGCAACTGGGCGCCCAGGACCAACTGCGCCGCCTGCCCCAGGCGCGCCTGAAGGAATTGCTCGAGCGCTACCGCGACTGCCTCGACCAGGCCGCATCGCTCTATCAGGGCGAACTGCACACCCTGAACGACGGCAGCACGCTGATGCTGTTCCACACCGAAGACAGCGGCGACGATTACCTGACCAACGCCATTTGCTGCGGTGAGTTGCTGCGCGCCTTGGGCCACCAACTGCAGATCGAAGTCGCCGACAGCGGCATCACCCTGCAACTGCAACTGGGCCTGACCCTGGGCGATGGCTTGTTCGGCCTGAGCCAGATCGACCTGCTGCTGACCGAAACCGCCCAGGACGCCCTGGCGCTGTCGCAACACAGCCGCAACCTGCTGCTGGTGGAGCGCAAGATCAACGACGACGCCCTGATCCGCCAGCGCGCCCGCATCCGCCCCATCGCCAGCCCCGAAGGCGCGTGCTGCGTGGAGCGCTTGATGGAGCCTTATCCGTCGATGCTCGAGCGGCAACTGGCACGGATGCATGAGCGCCAGGCCTGAGTCTCAGGACTTGAAATGACGAAGCCCGCAGATGAGTGATTGTCTGCGGGCTTTTTTGTTGTCTGGGCCGGCCTCATCGCGAGCAAGCTCGCTCCCACAGGGGCCTGTGGCCATACAGAGAACCTCCTGTGGGAGCGAGCCTGCTCGCGATAGGGCCGATACAGGCGCCGGAAAACCCAATCGGCAGAAACAACAAAGCCCGCATCAACGCGGGCTTTGTCTTGTATCAGGTCCAACCATCAGAACCTGAACACTTCCATGTCCGTGCGAATTGGCAAGGCCATGGGAATCTTGTCCTTTTCCTTTTCCACCGGCTTGGCCGGGGCAGGAGCAGCCTTGCGCGGGACTTCAGCCGCAACAGGAGGCTGGTTGGCCAAAGGCTTGAGCGACACGGACAACTGTTCGGCCAGGCGTTGCAGGAGCACACCCTGGGCCTGGACCTGTGCCGCCGTGGTGCCGGCATGCTGCTCTTGCAGATGAACGATGCGGTTCTCACGCACCTTGCCACGACGGTCGATCAATCGCCATTGGGCATCGAGCACTGCCGGCTGGGCTTTACCCGAGTCCAGGCGGGTAATCGACAGCAGCACCTGTACATCCGGGGTGAAGCCTTGGGTCGCGGGTGCCAGCACTACACGCTGGCTGTCCAGATGCCCGGCGACCTGGCGCAGCAGCAACTGATCGATGTCAGAAGACAGGCTGCCAGCCCAACGACCATCAGTGGCGGCCTGCAGGCTGCCGTCCGGTTGGCGTTGCAACAAGGTTTCGCGTTGCAGGTAGTCGGCGATCAGGACCGGCCCCAGCAATACTGCCATGCCTGTGCTTTGCGCAGGCTGGGCCGGGGTTCCGCTGTCCAGTTGGTACAGCGACACCGGCTGGTTCATGCTGCAGCCCGCCAGGCCAAGCAGGCCGGCGAGCCACAAAATAGGAAGGCGCAGAGCAGTCATCGTTCCGTCCAGGTGGCAGCCACAAGGCTTGCCACAGTGAAAAAATACTCGGTCATTATGAAGAACGCTCGGCCACGCCGGCGCTTGAAAGGGCCTATCATCCGTGAATATGCGCGCCGACTCCAGCGCGAAAGTATCGATCTGCGGCATTTAATCGCAGACCGAGCCCTCTAGTACGCCTAATTGAGGTTTTCGACGAGCAGCGCATCGACTCGCTGAAATCCCCTTGGAAGCTTGTTGCCCCGCCGACCGCGTTCACCCTTGTAATGCTCAAGATCGTCCGCCTTCAACGAAAGCGTGCGCTTGCCTGCCTGTAGCACAAGCGTGGCGCCTTCCGGCAACACTGCAATATCCGTGACATATTCCTCACGGCTGGCGACCCGTTCGCCGGAAATACCAATAATCTTGTTGCCCTTGCCTTTACCCAACTGCGGCAGGTCGCTGATCTTGAACACCAGCAACCGGCCTTCAGTGGTGACCGACGCCAGCCAGTTGTTCTCCCGATCGGCAACCGGCCGCGGCGCAATCACCTTGGCGTTGTTCGGCAGGCTCAACAAGGCCTTGCCCGCCTTGTTCTTGGCTTGCAGGTCCTCACCCTTGACCACGAACCCGTAACCTGCGTCCGATGCTATTACGTACAGTCCATCATCATCAGGCATCAGCACACATTCAAAAGTTGCACCCGGCGGTGGCGTTAAACGACCGGTCAGCGGTTCGCCCTGGCCGCGAGCCGACGGCAGGGTATGCGCCGGCACCGAATAGCTGCGTCCGGTGGAGTCGACGAACACCGCAAACTGGTTGGAACGCCCGGCCGCCAAGGCCTTGAAGCCATCCCCGGCCTTGTAGGAAAGCCCCGTCGCGTCAATATCATGACCCTTGGCGGAGCGCACCCAACCTTTTTCTGACAGCACGACGGTGACTTTCTCGTTCGGCAACAGGTCGTGTTCGGTCAGCGCCTTGGCTTCGGCACGCTCGACGATGGGCGAGCGACGGTCGTCGCCGTAGGTTTCGGCGTCCTTGAGCAGTTCGGTACGCACCAGCTTCTTGAGCTTGGCTTCGCTTCCCAGCAGGGCTTGCAGCTTGGCTTGCTCTTTGAGCAATTCATCCTGTTCGGCGCGCAGCTTCATCTCTTCCAACCGCGCCAACTGCCGCAGGCGGGTGTCGAGGATGTAGTCGGCCTGGATTTCACTCAGGGCAAAACGGGCGATCAGGCTGGCCTTGGGATGCTCCTCGGTGCGGATGATGTGGATCACTTCATCCAGGTTGAGGTAGGCAATCAGCAAGCCGTCCAACAGGTGCAGGCGGCGCTCGACCTTGTCCAGGCGGAATTGCAGGCGCCGGCGCACGGTCTTGACCCGGAACTCGAGCCATTCCACCAGCAATGCCCGCAGGTTTTTCAACTGCGGTTTGCCGTCCAGGCCAATGATGTTGATGTTGACCCGGTAGCTGGACTCCAGGTCAGTGCTGGCGAACAGGTGCTGCATCAGCGCGTCGTGGTCGACCCGGCTGTTGACCGGGATAATCACGATGCGGCACGGGTTTTCGTGGTCGGATTCGTCACGCAAGTCCGCCACTTGCGGCGCTTTCGACGGTTTTGCCTGCATCATCGCGGCAATTTGCTCCAACACCTTGGCCCCGGAGACCTGATGCGGCAGCGCCGTGACAATGATGTCGCCGTCTTCAATGTGGTACACGGCGCGCATGCGCACCGAACCGCGACCGGTCTCGTAGATTTTCAGCAGGTCGGCACGCGGCGTGATGATCTCCGCTTCGGTCGGATAGTCCGGGCCCTGGATATGTTCACAGAGCTGCTCCACCGTGGCTTTGGGCTCATCCAGCAGACGCACGCACGCCGTGGCCACTTCCCGCAGGTTGTGGGGCGGCACGTCAGTGGCCATGCCCACGGCAATGCCGGTGGTGCCATTGAGGAGAATATTCGGCAACCGCGCCGGCAAAACCAGGGGTTCGTCGAGGGTGCCGTCGAAGTTCGGCCCCCAGTCCGCGGTACCCTGGCCCAGTTCGCTGAGCAGCACTTCGGAATAGCGCGACAACCGCGCCTCGGTGTAACGCATGGCCGCGAACGACTTGGGATCATCCGGCGCACCCCAGTTGCCCTGGCCGTCCACCAGCGTGTAGCGATAGCTGAATGGCTGGGCCATCAGCACCATGGCTTCATAGCAGGCCGAGTCGCCGTGGGGGTGGAACTTACCAAGCACGTCACCGACGGTACGCGCCGATTTCTTGTGCTTGGAATCCGCGTCCAGCCCCAGCTCACTCATGGCATAGATGATCCGCCGCTGAACCGGCTTCAAACCATCGCCGATGTGCGGCAAGGCGCGGTCCATGATCACGTACATGGAGTAATTGAGGTAGGCATTTTCGGTGAAGTCAGCCAGCGATCGGCGTTCTACGCCGTCTAAGCTGTCTGCAAGAATGTCGCTCATGCGGGCCTCATCAGTTCGTTGTCTGGCGCAGCAGCATGGTGCCGTCGCGCTGGGTAAATTCAAGTTTGTTCAGGGCGCTCATGCCCAGCAGCACTTGCGTGCCACCCAGGCCTGGCGCCACCAGGGCACGGACATCGCGCAAGACGATGTCACCCAATTGCAGCCGGTCGATGCGGGTGCGATAGCCCTCGCTCAAACCGTTGGCGGTACTCAACGTCACGCCGAAACCTTTTTCCAGCTTGAGGCGCTCGGCCAACTCCACCGGAATCGCCACGTCGGTGGCGCCGGTGTCGAGCATGAAGTCCACCGGCTGGCCGTTGATCTGGCCGCTGGCGACAAAATGCCCCTGCGTATTGCCGACCAGCTTCACCTCGATAAAACCTTCGCCTTTTTGCGAATACACCTGGGTATTGGGATTTTGCTGACGCTGCTCCCATTGGGCAAAAAACCGCGTCGCCAGAAACAGCGCCGCACACCAAGCCAGGATCATCAGCACCCGGCCGGCGCGCTTGCCTGGCAGTTGCTGGCTCATGGCGAGGCACTCCAGCCACCCTCGGGCGCGGCGAAGCGCCAGACGATTGGCCGCTGTTCACCATCTGCCCGCGAGCCATCGTTGTTGTCCAGGCCGATCCAGGAACCCTCGGCGTCCACCACCAGCGCTTCGGCCAGCCCATAGGGCTGGGGATAACGGCGGTTATCCTGCAACGCCTCGGCGGCGAACGACCAGCAACGTTCCACCTGGGCGCTCTGCGGGTTACGCCGGCAGATCTGATAGGCATTGCGCTCCAGGGTAAACAGCTTGCCATCGAACAATGACAGGTCGGCGAAATCCCGCGAAACCGCCTTGGCCTTGGGGACCTGCGCCGGCTGCATTTCCAACCCCGCTTCGCTCAGCAACACGCAGTTGCCATCGCAGTCCCACACCGTTTGCTGGCGCTTGATCAGCAGCAGGCCGCGACGCTCGCGCTCGGTCGCCAACCACAGCTGGTCACCGGCCGGATTGATTGCCAAGCCTTCGAACAACGCATTGAAATGCAACAACATGCCACTGGCGCGGGCCTGGCGGATCATTGTTGGTGCGATTTTCAACCAGGACGCCGGTCCCGCTGGTGGTACCTGCAACACCGCGGCGTGAGATTCGCTGACCACATAGCGATTACCGGCGCTGTCGCAACTGATGCCTTCAAAATCCAGCTCGCCACCGCGCAGGAACGACGCCGCCCAGGTTCGGGATTTCAAGCCCCAGGGCAAACCGCTGTCCGGCACCTTCGGCACCTCGATTTCAACCACTTCGGCTTGCCAGACCGGCGCATCGACGGGCGTGAGGCGGTAGATCCGGTCATCGTCGCGATCAGACACCGTCCACATGTCGCTGCCGCACAGCGCCAGCCCCGACAAATTGCCGCCGCGCATGCCATCAACGGCATGCTCGGACAGCAGCTTCAGCTCCGGTGCAGGCCCTGCGACCACAACCCCCGCCCACAGCAACAACGCCAGGGCGAAACCGTTGCGCATCAGGCCAGCACCTCGGCCAGGTTCCCTTTGGATTCAAGCCAGGATTTGCGGTCACCAGCGCGTTTCTTCGCCAGCAGCATGTCCATCATTTCCGACGTCGCTTCGAAATCATCCAGGGTCAACTGCACCAAGCGGCGCGTGTTGGGATCCATGGTGGTTTCACGCAACTGCGGCGGGTTCATCTCGCCCAGGCCCTTGAATCGGGTGACCTGCGGCTTGCCGCGTTTCTTCTCGGCCACCAGGCGATCGAGAATGCCGTCGCGCTCGGCTTCGTCCAGGGCGTAGTAGATTTCCTTGCCCAAGTCGATGCGATACAGCGGCGGCATCGCCACATAGACGTGGCCGGCATCCACCAGCGGGCGGAAATGCTGAACGAACAAGGCACAGAGCAACGTGGCGATGTGCAGGCCGTCGGAGTCGGCGTCGGCGAGGATGCAGATCTTGCCGTAGCGCAGCTGGCTCATGTCCTCGGCGCCCGGATCGACACCGATGGCCACCGCGATGTTATGCACTTCCTGGCTGGCCAGCACTTCGCTGCCGTCCACTTCCCAGGTATTGAGGATCTTGCCCCGCAGCGGCAGGATCGCCTGGAACTCCTTGTCCCGCGCCTGCTTGGCAGAGCCGCCGGCGGAGTCACCTTCCACCAGGAACAGCTCGGAACGCATCGGGTCCTGCCCGGCACAATCGGCGAGCTTGCCCGGCAATGCCGGCCCCTGGGTGATGCGCTTGCGCTCGACCTTCTTGCTGGCCTTGAGACGACGGCCGGCGTTATTGATTGCCAGCTCGGCCAGGGCCAAACCGGTTTCCGGGTTGGCGTTGAGCCACAGGCTGAACGCGTCCTTGACCACCCCGGAGACAAACGCCGCCGCTTCGCGGGACGACAGGCGTTCCTTGGTCTGGCCGGAGAATTGCGGTTCCTGCATCTTCATCGACAGCACGAAGGCGATGCGTTCCCAGACGTCTTCCGGCGCCAGCTTCACGCCACGGGGCAGCAAGTTGCGGAACTCACAGAACTCGCGCATCGCATCGAGCAACCCTTGGCGCAAGCCGTTGACGTGGGTACCGCCCTGGGCCGTGGGAATCAGGTTGACGTAGCTTTCCTGGACGCTTTCGCCGCCTTCGGGCAGCCACAACAGTGCCCAGTCCACCGCTTCCTTGTTACCGGCCAGGCTGCCGCAGAACGGCTCGTCGGGCAGGCGTTCGAAACCGTTGACCGCGTCCACCAGGTAGGAGCGCAGGCCATCTTCGTAATGCCATTCGACTTTCTCGCCGGTGGCCTTGTCCTCGAAACTGACCAGCAGCCCCGGACACAACACGGCCTTGGCCTTGAGCACGTGCTTGAGGCGGCTGACGGAAAACTTCGGCGAATCGAAATACTTCGGGTCCGGGGCGAAATACACGCTGGTCCCGGTGTTGCGCTTGCCGACGGTGCCGACCACTTCCAGCTCGGTGGCCTTGTAGCCGTCGGCGAAGGTCATCTGGTATTCGTTGCCGTCACGCTTGACCCGCACCCGTACCTGGGTCGACAAGGCGTTGACCACGGAAATACCCACCCCGTGCAGACCGCCGGAGAACTGGTAGTTCTTGTTGGAAAACTTGCCGCCGGCATGGAGCTTGGTGAGGATCAGCTCGACGCCCGACACACCCTCTTCGGGGTGAATGTCCACCGGCATGCCGCGGCCATCGTCGCTGACTTCCAGCGAGTGATCGGCGTGCAGGATGACCTGCACCGAACGGGCGTGCCCGGCCAAGGCTTCGTCGACACTGTTGTCGATGACTTCCTGGGCGAGGTGGTTCGGCCGACTGGTGTCGGTGTACATGCCGGGGCGCTTGCGCACCGGGTCGAGGCCCGAGAGGACTTCGATGGCGTCTGCGTTATAAGAGCTAGCGCTGGGAGTGGCCATGGGGTCTCGTCGTCAGTGTTCAATGAAAAAGGGGCGATGGGCTCACAGCGACGTGAAGTCGATCGCCTGGTACAAATCGGCGCCAATGCCGGCAAAACTCAACAGCGCCGGCAACTGCTGGGCAAACCCTTGGAAACTGTGGTCGCCGCCGGCCTGGATGCGCAAGGCACAGGCGCGGTAATACTGCTGGGCGTGGCGATAATCCAGCGTTTCGTCACCGGTTTGCAACCATACCTGAAATCGCTGCGGATCCCGGGGCGCCGGCACTTGCAGTTCGGCCAGGGCCGTGACGTGGTCGTGGGTCAATTCCCAGGTTTCGTCGGTGTACAGATTCTTCTGCGTGCCCAGGTAGCCGTCGAACATCCGATGCGGGCTGACGGCAGGGTTGATCAACAGGGCCTTGAGGCCGTGGCGCTCGGCCAAGTGAGTCGCATAGTAGCCGCCGAGCGAGCTGCCGACCAGCAGCGGGCGCCCCAGTTCTGTAATCGCCTGTTCCAACTGACCGATGGCCTGGCGGGGGTGGTGATGCAAGGCGGGCACCTGCAACTGGTCGCCCAAACCCAGGCGTGCCATCACCTCGGTCAACTGACAGGCCTTGGTCGACGCTGGGGCGCTGTTGAAGCCATGGATATAAAGGATCGAACCCGACATTGCCGACTCCCTGGGTGTTGGGCAAAAGCCGGAGTTTACAGGGAGATTGCGGTGGTTGGGGGGGGGATTTGACCGTGTTGTCGCCTCCGATGACCCGTCGATCACGGCGGCTGTGGGAGCAAAGCTTGCTCGCGAGGCGGCCTTGTAGCCGACTTGGTTCTCCCGGTTGTACTTCGATCAAACTGTGGGAGCGAGCTTGCTCGCGATAGCGGCCTGACAGCCGGGCAGGTTTTTGTTGACCGGGTACATATCCATTTCTGCGGTAACGGCCGCTTAGGGTTCCGCCCTGACGGCGGGTCACTTTCGAAAAGCGCGAAAGTAACCAAAGCGCTCCTGCCCCACCACTCGGCACCTCGCCTAGGCTCGGTGTGCCCTCACTCCGGCATTGCTCCGTGGGCCCGCCGCGAAGGGCCATCCATGGCCCAGCGCGGCTAACCCGGCATCCATGCCGGGTTGCCCACTCCACAATGCCTGCGTTCGGCCATCGTGGTTAACGGGGCGCCGAGATCAACGTCCACCACGAGGCGGCCTAGTAGCCGACCTGGTTCTTGGTGAGACCATGTTCCTCCTGTGCGAGCTTGCTCGCTTCTGCGCGTGGTGTGGTCAGGTGTGTGTATTGACGTTGTCCAGCATCCGATTCGCCAATAAAGCGCCCAGCTCGATCAGTTGCTGAATGCCAAGGGCAACATGGCGTCGCGAGCCTTTCAGGTCGAAGGCAAGGTCGCTGACCATGGCATCGGCTGAGGCCAAAGTTTCGCTGAGGTTGGCCAGCAGGCTTTCGGTGTCGACACCGTCCACGACGGTGAACAGTTGACCTGAGGGTTTTTTCTTTTTGGATTGAGGTTTGGGGTCAAGATAATGGTCGATGGCGCGCTTGGCGGCTTCATCGAGGATCGGGGGAACCTGGCTGGCTTCGGGAGAAATGGAATCGTTTTTTGTTGGCCCAGAGTTATCTTCAGACATGTTGGCGCTCCACTAGGATTGAAATAACGCCCTTCTACTTTCGGGTTTCCAGGCCCGGCCGCTGAACTTTCAGCGACGGGAAAAGGTTAGCGACAGCACTTCCCACCCAGCAACCGCCAGAGCTCGTCGGAAAAATCTGCTGCAGCCCGGAGGATTGTCCGACCATTCCCACAATCCTGGTCGGCTGTCAGGCCGCCATCGCGAGCAAGCTCGCTCCCACACAGGTTTTGGGTCGTTTATAAGATCCGTGTCCACCGCCGATCCCTGTGGGAGCCGAGCTTGCTCGCGATAGCGGTGGGTCTGCTTGCATCAATGCTGAATGTGCCGCCGTCTTCGCGAGCAGGCTCGCTCCCACAATGGGATAGGAGTACGACCGGAAGAGCTAGGTCGGCTATCAGGCCGCCTCGCGAGCAAGCTTTGCTCCCACAGGTCCTGCTCAAACAGATCTGATGGGTGTACGACCGGAAGAGCCAGGTCGGCTACTAGGCCGCCTCGCGGTGGACGTTGATCTCGGACGCCCCGTTAACCACGATGGCCGAACGCAGGCATTGTGGAGTGGGCATCCCGGCATGGATGCCGGGATAGCCGCGCTGGGCCATGGATGGCCCTTCGCGGCGGGCCCACGGAGCAATGCCGGAGTGAGGGCACACCGAGCCAAAGCGAGGTGCCAAGTGGTGGGGCAGAAGCGCTTTGGTTACTTTCGACTGGGCCGGCTTCCGGGCTCTTCGAAAGTGACCCGCCGTCAGGGCGGAACCCTAAGCAGCCGTTACCGCAGAAATGGATATGTACTCAATCAAGCCTTCGCGAGCAGGCTCGCTCCCACAATAAACAGGATCGAACTCAGTACCCGTTGGAGCCATAGTCGGGGGTAAACGCAAACCCAACCACCCGCTCAACCCCCGTCTCCAATCGCCCATCCGGCAAGAGCCGCAACCACCGATACCCAGGCGCCTGCGAGCCCACCGCAAAATCCTCACTCCCCGGCTCAAACTGAATACAAGTCGAAGGCGAAGCCAACAAACGAACCCCCTCGCGCATCCGGTCAACCTCCTGATGCACATGCCCCCACAACACCGCCCGCACCTGGGGAAACCGATCCAGCACCGCAAACAGCGCCTCCGGATTACGCAACCCGATCGGCTCCATCCACACACACCCAATCGACACAGGATGATGATGCAGACACACCAGATGATGCCGCTCCGGCGCCTCGCTCAAGGCATTGGCCAACAGAATCAACTGTTCCTCGGCCAAAAAACCCGGCACCGAACCAGGCACGGCAGAATCCAGCATCGTCACGCGCCAATTGCCAATGTCCACCACCGAATCGAGCAACCTGCTCTTGACCGCCGCCTCAAGCATCACCTGCGGCTCATCATGGTTACCCGGAATCCACCGCGCCGGCGCATCGATTCGCGCAGTCAACTGCCGAAACGCCGCGTAGGATTCCAACGTGCCGTCCTGGGACAGATCCCCGGTGGCGAGCATCAGGTCAATGTCCGGCTGCTGCTTGAGCACCAGATCAATGACCGCTCGCAAACTGTCACGGGTATTCATGCCCAGCAACGAAGCATCGGCCTCGGCGAACAAATGGCTGTCGGACAGTTGGACCAATAACGCCGCATCGGCAGTGGTCAAGCTGGATACGCTCGGCAAATCGCTCTCTCCCAGGCGCAGTCACGCCGTTGCATGAAGCCGCAATTATGCTGGGGGATGATCGAAAGGGGAAACCCGCGAACCGGAACCGGTTCACAACTACCGAACGACTTCGAACTCGTGGCCCAGCGCCAGGCAATGACTCAGCCACTCACCCAGGAACAGGTTCAACTGGGCCTTTTCGTCCGGCTGGTGCATTGACGCATTGGGGTAAGGATAGATGCCGCGAAAGCGTCGTGCATGTTCGGCGCTGACGACTTCGGCCATGCGCGCATCGTGATAGACCTGAACTTCCAGCTGCGGCACCGGCAGCCAGGGCAGGCTGTGCTCCTGGCGCACTTGCAGCGTGGTGGTGTAGGGACAGGCCTGGAGCACTTCCAGGGCCAACACGCCCAGCATCTGGTCGCCGTGGGTCACGGCGATGCGCCGAGGCGCCGGGTCGTTGCGCATGTCTGGCAACAGGCGCATCAGGCGGGCGTAGTTGGCCTCGCAGGCGGCCTGCAACCCCACCAGATCGACGCGATAGCGATCGCGCAGCTTGTTCAGGACCATAGCCCCCTCACTTCCTCGCGATTCAAGGCCAGCCATTGCAGGGCGATGATGCTCGGTGCATTGCAGATTTGTCCGTCGCGCACAGCTTGCAGGGCATCTTCGAAAGACCAGACTTTGACGCGGATATCTTCCGCCTCTTCCGCCAGGCCATGGAGCCCGCCCGCCCCCTTGCTGTCGCAACGCCCCAGGTACAAATGAACGAATTCATCGCTGCCGCCCGGAGATGGAAAATACTTGGTCATCGGCCAAAGCGCAGCGAAGGCAAGCCCAGCTTCCTCCTGCGCTTCACGATGAGCAACTTCTTCCGGTTGCTCGTCCTTGTCGATCAGGCCGGCCACCAGTTCCACCAGCCAGGGATTGCCGGTCTTGCCCATGGCGCCGACGCGAAACTGCTCGATGAGCACCACTTCATCGCGCTGCGGGTCGTAAGGCAGCACGCACACCGCGTCATGGCGCACGAACAATTCACGGCTGATTTCACGGCTCATGCCACCGGCAAACAACTCATGGCGCAGATGCACACGGTCGAGCTTGTAGAAACCCTGGAAGCAGCTCTCGCGCTTGACGATTTCCACGGCGTTCGGTGTGGCGTTGGCGAAATCGGTCATGACAATCCTCGTGTGCAGTGGATCAATACGAGGTTCCAACCTCGGCTTCGCGCCATCCTAACGCGCCCGTACCCTTTGATGCAGCCCCTTTCCACTCATCGGGATGGACGGCAGAAGGTGAAAGAACTCTAATGAGCTTAGTGGCGAACTGATTGTCCTGCTGGCAGTCGAAGCGGGTAACTTTTCGCCTTTCCCTGTTCCATGAAGGACGCCCATGTCGCTTTTCAAAACTGCCTCCGTGGCCGCCATTGCCCTGACCCTGGGCGCTTGCCAAAGCCTGTTCCAACCCAATTATCGCGCACCGCTGGAAACCACCCGCGACGCGTCGGAACAACTGCAACAAGGTTGCGCCAGTGCCGACTGCCCGTTGGTGAACATCGACACCCTGCACTTTCCCACCGAGCCAGCCCTGGACGGCATCGTTGAAAAACGCCTGCTGCAAATGACCCGCACCGCGCCGGACGCCCCGGCGGCGCCGACGCTTGTCGCCTATCGCGAGCAGTTCCTGCGCAACGCCGCCCCGCGCAACAGCAGCTATTTGCAGGCCAAGGTACGTGAGCAACATGACGGCCTGGTGATCATCGAATTGTCCAGCTACCTGGACACCGGCGGCGCTCACGGCACGCCGGGGCGCGGCTTCATCAACTATTCGCGCCAGCAACACAAGGTGCTGACGCTGTCGGACATGCTGCTGCCGGGCCAGGAAGAAGCGTTCTGGAAAGCCGCCCAGGTCGCCCACAACAGTTGGCTGATCAGCACCAAGCTGGATCAGGAACCCGAGTTCCTGAAACAGTGGTCCTTCCAGAAAACCCCACACGTGGCGCTGACCTACGGCGGGGTGATCCTCAAGTACGAAGTGAGCACCATCGCGCCGTACGCCCTGGGCCACATCGAATTGAAGATCGCTTACCCACGCCTCAATGGCATCCTCAAGCCCGAGCTGTTCCCCGGCCGTAGCTGAAAGCCCGGCCCAGCAACAGTTGCAGCAACCCTGCCAGAATCAGCGAAGGCAGGGTTGCGCCGATGTCCGGATAGAAGTTGGCCAGCAGGTGATAAGTGCTCACCCCACCCAACCAGGCCAACAGGGCCGGCCAGCGCAACGCGGCTGACACCACTTGGCTGCTGCGTTTGCGCAGGATGAAGTGGTCCACCAGCACCACGCCGAACAGCGGCGCGAACACCGAGCCGATCAGCAACAGGAAGTTCTGGTACTGCGCCAACGGTGCGAAGCAGGCGATCAAGGTGCAGAGCACGCCAATCGCCAAGGCCAGGTGCTCGACCTTCAGCCCCGACAACATGCCACTGGAAACCGCCGCCGAGTGGATGTCGGCGAAGGCGTTTTCCGACTCGTCCAGCAGAATCAGCAGCAGCGGAATGCCCAGCCCGGCGCCCGCCAAGGCCAGTAGCAACGCGTTGACTTCGCCGCTCGGCGCGAACGCCAGGGTGTAGGCCACGCCCAGGCTCATCAGCCAGAAGTTACCGATGAAGAAGCCCACGGCAGTCCCGCCGAAGACATTCTTGGCGCGCTTGCCGAAACGCGAGTAGTCAGCGATCAGCGGCAGCCAGGACAGCGGCATCGCAATGGCGATATCGAATCCCACCGCCAACGGCATCGAGCCGTCGCCCGCCTGGGCCCACAGCGCGACCAGATCAGCCTTGGCGAACAGGTTCCAGGTCAGCCAGATACACGCCGCCAGCAGCAGCCAGATACCCCACTTGCGCAGGACCTTGCGCACGAACGTCAACGGCCCGCTGACCGCGAGCAGGGTCGCCAGGGCACCGAAGAACAGTGTCCACAGCAGAGGGTTGGAGCCCAGGCTGCCTTCGCTGAAGGCTCGGGCACCGAGCAGGCTGGCGGCATCACGCATGACGATGATTTCGAACGAGCCCCAGCCGATCAGCTGCAGCAGGTTCAACACCGCCGGCACGCTCGCGCCCTTGCCGCCGAGGCTGAGCTTGAGGGCCGCCATGGCCGACAGGCCGGTGTCGCTGCCGATCACGCCGACGGCCGCCAGCAGCAGGACGCCCACCAGCGTGCCAAGGAAAATCGCCAGCAACGAGCCACTCAAGCCCAGGCCCGGCGCGAGCAAGGCACCGACCTGCAAGACCATCAGGCCGATGCCCAGGGAGAACCACAGGGAAAACAGATCGCGAGCGCCGAAGACGCGCTTGTCCAGGGGGACGGCGGTGTCTGGGGAGTAGGTGCTGGGTTGGATGTTCAAGGGTTGTTATCTCAGGAGGATATTTGTTGTTCTGATGATTGCTTTCGCGAGCAGGCTCGCTCCCACAGTGGATCTCGGTCGTTCACAAATCTTGTGTTCACCGCAGATCCATTGTGGGAGCGAGCCTGCTCGCGAAGGCGGCAGTGAGGACACCGCCACCCTCAGCTCAGCTCAAATCAGACTTTCTTGTAAAGCTGACTACCTTCCTTCTTGAACCGCTCTGCCTGCTCCGCCAGGCCCTGGGCAACGTCCACGTCCACCGCCTCGATGCGTTGGTTGGCCGCGTACTCGCGCACTTCCTGGGTGATTTTCATCGAGCAGAATTTCGGCCCGCACATCGAGCAGAAATGCGCGACCTTGGCCGAGTCCTTCGGCAGGGTTTCGTCGTGGTACGAGCGGGCGGTGTCCGGGTCCAGGCCGAGGTTGAACTGGTCCTCCCAACGGAACTCGAAACGCGCCTTGCTCAAGGCGTTGTCGCGGATCTGCGCGCCCGGGTGGCCCTTGGCAAGGTCGGCAGCGTGGGCGGCGATCTTGTAGGTGATGATCCCGGTCTTCACGTCATCCTTGTTCGGCAAGCCGAGGTGTTCCTTCGGCGTGACGTAGCAGAGCATGGCGCAACCGAACCAGCCGATCATCGCCGCACCGATACCGGAGGTAATGTGGTCGTAACCCGGCGCGATGTCGGTGGTCAGTGGGCCGAGGGTGTAGAACGGCGCCTCGTCGCAGCACTCGAGCTGCTTGTCCATGTTCTCTTTGATCAGTTGCATCGGCACGTGGCCGGGGCCTTCGATCATGCATTGCACGTCGTGCTTCCAGGCGATCTTGGTCAGCTCGCCGAGGGTTTCCAGCTCACCGAACTGCGCTTCGTCGTTGGCGTCGGCAATCGAGCCCGGACGCAGGCCATCGCCCAGCGAGAAGCTGACGTCGTAGGCCTTCATGATTTCGCAGATGTCTTCGAAGTGGGTGTAGAGGAAGTTCTCTTTGTGGTGCGCCAGGCACCACTTGGCCATGATCGAACCGCCACGGCTGACGATACCGGTGACGCGCTTGGCGGTCATCGGCACATAGCGCAGCAACACGCCGGCGTGGATGGTGAAGTAGTCGACGCCCTGCTCGGCCTGTTCGATCAGCGTGTCACGGAACAGCTCCCAGGTCAGGTCTTCAGCCACGCCGCCGACTTTTTCCAGGGCCTGGTAGATCGGCACGGTGCCGATCGGCACTGGCGAGTTGCGGATGATCCACTCGCGGGTTTCATGGATGTGCTTGCCGGTGGACAGGTCCATGACCGTGTCCGAACCCCAGCGGATGCCCCAGGTCAGCTTCGCCACTTCTTCTTCGATGGACGAACCCAGCGCACTGTTGCCGATGTTGCCGTTGATCTTCACCAGGAAGTTACGGCCGATGATCATCGGTTCCAGTTCGGTGTGGTTGATGTTGGCCGGGATGATCGCGCGACCACGGGCGATTTCGTCACGCACGAATTCCGGGGTGATGACTTTCGGCACGCTGGCGCCGAAGCTGTGGCCGGCGTGTTGCTGGTCCAGCAGGCCAGCGGCGCGGGCGACTTCCAGCTTCATGTTTTCGCGGATGGCGACG
Source organism: Pseudomonas ogarae (assembly GCF_014268695.2). Lineage (NCBI taxonomy): Bacteria > Pseudomonadati > Pseudomonadota > Gammaproteobacteria > Pseudomonadales > Pseudomonadaceae > Pseudomonas > Pseudomonas ogarae. The sequence continues at coordinate 843,735 of NZ_CP077086.1, read as the reverse complement.
TATTCCATCTCGGCGGTGATGATGCCTTTGCGCGCGTAGTGCATCTGGCTGACGTTGGCACCCGGCTTGGCGCGACGCGGGTTGTTCACATGGGCAAAGCGCAGCTTGGTCAGCTCGGGATCAGCCAGGCGTTCCTGGCCGAAGTTGGAGCTCAGGCCGGCAAGACGCTCGGTGTCGCCACGGGCCTCGATCCACGGCGAGCGCACGTCGGCCAGGCCCTGGCGCACGTCGATAACCACGTTCGGATCGGTGTACGGGCCCGAGGTGTCGTACACCACCACCGGCGCGTTGATTTCGCCGCCGAAGTCGGTGGGGGTCACGTCGAGGCTGATTTCGCGCATGGGCACGCGGATATCCGGGCGGCTGCCCTGGACATAGATTTTTTGCGAGCGGGTAAAGGGCTGAACCGATTGCTCATCGACCTTGGCCGAATCACTGAGGTTGATCGCGTTTTTTGATTTTGTCGTCATCACGGGCTCTCCAGACACACATCCAGGCAGTGGATTTTTGTCGGAGCGAACCTGTAACGAATGGACGCGTCCCTGCACGAAAGTGCGGACGCTGTGCTTGCTGCTCGAGTGCGTTCAATGGTCGAACGACATCCCGGACGAAGCACAAGAGGACTCGCCGGGTGACGAGAAATCTTGTTCCCTACGCAGGCGCTAACCTGATCAGGTTCAACGGGATCCGAAATTATTCGATCTCAGCCTCATAGCAAGGCACCCCGACAAGAACCCGGCCAGTCTAGACACAACCACGAGAGAACGCCATCGTCAGGGCAAAAGGCGTGATGAATGGCGCATATACAGGATTGTTGCCGCGCGCAGGCGCAACTACACTCGCTACGCCGCGCGCCACTTATGCGCACTCATTTGCGAACTAGGGATAGCCTCATGCTGCGCAAACTTTCACTGGCCCTGGCCGTGTCTTGTGCGTCCAACGCAATGGCCTGGGCCGCCGAAGCGCCCTTGACCACCAAAACCGACCTGGTGAGCGTGTATCAGGAAGCGGTGGACAACAACGCCGACCTGGCCGCTGCCCGCGCCCAGTATGGCGCCCAGAAGGAAGTGGTGCCCCAGGCTCGCGCCGGGTTGTTGCCCAACCTTTCGGCCGGCGCCGATCTGAACAACACGCGTACCGAGCTTGACCAGCCGGCGATGACCGCCAACCGCAGTTCCACGGTTTACCAGGCGACGCTGTCCCAGCCGATTTTCCGCGCCGACCGCTGGTTCCAGCTCCAGGCGGCGAAGTCCGTCGACGAACAAGCGTCGCTGCAACTGTCGGCCACTGAACAGAACATGATCCTGCAAAGCGCCGAGAGCTACTTCAACGTGCTGCGCAGCCAGGACAACCTGGCCTCGACCAAGGCCGAGGAAGCCGCGTTCAAGCGCCAACTCGACCAGTCCAACGAACGCTTCGACGTAGGCCTGTCGGACAAGACCGACGTGCTGCAATCCCAGGCCAGCTACGACACAGCACGGGCCAACCGGATCCTCGCCCAGCGCCAGGTCGAAGACGCCTTCGAAGCCTTGATCACCCTGACCAACCGCCAGTACAACTCGCTTCAGGGCATCGTCCACACCTTGCCGATCCTGCCGCCGACGCCGAACGATGCCAAGGCCTGGGTCGACACGGCGGCCAAGCAGAACCTGAACCTGCTGGCCAGCAACTACGCCGTCGATGCCGCCGAGGACACCCTGCGCCAACGCAAGGCTGGCCATGCACCGACCCTCGACGCGATAGCCCAGTATAGAAAAGGCGACAACGACGGCCTCGGTTTCACCAACCCGAGCCCCACCGGCCAGCGTTATGGCGGCGATGCCGAGCAACGCACCATCGGCCTGCAACTGAGCATCCCGATCTACAGCGGCGGGCTGACCAGCTCCCAGGTACGCGAGTCCTACTCGCAGCTCACCCAGACCGAACAGCAACGCGAAGGCCTGCGCCGCCAGGTGGTGGAAAACACCCGTAACCTGCACCGCGCGGTAAACACCGACGTGGAGCAGGTCCAGGCCCGGCGCCAGTCGATCATCTCCAACCAGAGCGCGGTGGAAGCCACGGAAATCGGCTACCAGGTGGGCACCCGCAACATCGTCGATGTGCTCGACGCCCAGCGTCAGCTGTACACCTCGGTGCGCAACTACAACAACGCCCGCTACGACTACATCCTCGACAACCTGCGCCTCAAGCAGGCGGCCGGTACGTTGAGCCCGGCGGACCTGCAAGACCTGTCACGCTACCTCAAGCCCGACTACAACCCCGACCGCGACTTCCTGCCGCCGGACCTGGCCCAGGCAGCAGCGGAGCAATTGCGCTCGCGGCCGGCGCAGTAGTGCACCGATCGCACTAGCAACGAGTCATTTTTGTGGTGGGGCGGCTTACCTGTGGCGAGGGAGCTTGCTCCCGCTGGCCTGCGAAGCAGGCCCAAACCAGTCACCGCGTTCTGTCAGCCAGAACTGCAGTGCCGATTTTACGGCTGCTTCGCAGCCGAGCGGGAGCAAGCTCCCTCGCCACAAAAGCTCACCCCATCAACCGCCCCAACCCCTCCAGCAACCGCTGCAACGCGCCCTGATTGGTGCGCATCACCGCAAGCCCCGCTTCGGCCATGCGCTGGGCATCGCGGGGCAGTTCGAACAGACGCTGCACCGCCAGGGCCAGGCTTTCGGCATCGTCCACTTCCGCCAGCGCACCGGCAGCGCGCAGTTGCGCGGCGATTTCGAGGAAGTTGAACAGATGCGGCCCACTGAGGACCGGTTTCGCCAGCGCCGCCGGCTCGAGCAGATTGTGCCCACCGTTGGGCACCAGGCTGCCACCGACAAACGCACTGTCGGCCAACGCGTAGAGAAACAGCAGTTCACCCATGGTGTCACCGAGCAACACCGACGTCTGAGCGGTGACCGGTTGTGCGCTGGAGCGCCGGGCGGTGGCAAAGCCTTCGCTTTCGCACAACTGGCGTACTGAATCGAAACGCTCAGGATGACGCGGCACCAGAATCAGCAACGCATCGGGATAGCTGTCGAGCAACCGACGATGGGCGGCCAACACCACTTCATCCTCGCCCTCATGAGTACTGGCGGCGATCCACACCGGGCGCTCGGTAGCCTGCCACTGGCGACGCAAGGCACTGGCGTCTTCGAGCAGTTGCGGGTCGATGGTCAGGTCGAACTTGATCGAGCCGGTGACCTCGACGGTTTCCGCCCGGGCGCCCAACTGGCGAAAACGCTCGGCTTCGGCTTCGGTCTGCACGGCGAACAGGCTCATCTCGGCGAGCATCGGCCGAGTGAGCTTGGGAAAGCGTGCATAACCCCGTGCCGAACGCTCAGACAGCCGCGCGTTGGCCAGGGCCACGGGAATGCCGCGCTTGGCACACTGGTGAATGTGGTTGGGCCACAGCTCGGTTTCCATGATCACCGCCAGGGACGGGCGAACCCGGTCGAGAAAACGCTTGGCGGCGCAAGGCAAGTCGTAAGGCAAATAGCAATGCTGGATGCGCGGCTCGCTGGCGAACAACGCCCGGATCCGCTCCGAACCGGTGGGCGTCATGCACGTGACGGTAATCGGCAGCTGTGGATAACGTTGCAGCAAGGCGCGGATCATCGGCGCGGCGGCGATGCTCTCGCCCACCGACACCGCGTGGACCCAGATGCCCCCCGGCACCATGACCGGCAGCCCCCAGGAGAACCGCTCGCCAATGCGCCGGGCATAAGCCGGCGCCTTGCGGGCCCGCAACCACAGCCGAATCGCTACCAGTGGCAGCCCCAGGTAAAACAACACGCTATAGAGAATTCTGTTCATGGCGGCGGAGTTTATCGGTTTTTCAGCCAATCGCCTGCAACTGCACGGCAAAACGTTCCGCCAGCCAACGGGCGGCCGGACCCAGGGGTTCGTCGCGGCGCCAGACCAGTTCCACCACCAGGGCTGGCGGGGTCCATTCGCTGCTGAGCTCGACCATGTCGCCCAGGTACGCCGGGTATTGCACCACATGCCGAGGCAACCAGGCCCAGCCCAGGCCACTCCTCAGCCATTCGGCCAGCACATAGAAACTGTCAGCCCGCCAGACTTGCGGGCTGGCCTGCTCACTGCCGGGATAGACACTGGACTGGGTCGCCATCAACAACTGGCGGTGCCGGGCCATTTCCCGGCAGGTCACATAACCATGGTTCGCCAGCGGGTGCCCCCTGCCGCACACCGTGACCATCTCGACGCTGCCCAGCACCCGGCGCTCCAGCGCCTCGGGGATCTGGTCGTGATAGAACAGCAAGCCGAGGTCGGCGCGGCGCTCCACCAGTTTGCGCGCCACATCGCCTTGGGCGGCGCTGGCCAGTTGCACTTCGAGGGTGGGAAATTGCTCGGCCAGGGCCGCCAGGCTGTCGATGACCGGTTGATAAGGCATGGCTTCGTCCTGGGCCAGGCGCAGCGACGCTTCCTGTCCACGCATCAGGGCCAGGGCCCGGCCATTGAGGCGCTCGCACTGGCGCAGCACTTCCCTGGCTTCTTCAAGCAGGGCTTCGCCCGCGTCGGTGAGCCTGGGCTGCCGGCCGCTGCTGCGCTCGAACAGGCTCACCCCCAAGTCGTCCTCCAGCAAGGCAATCGCGCTGCTGATGGCCGATTGGGCCTTGCGCTGATCCCGGGCCACGGCCGAAAACGAACGTTTCTCGGCGACCCCGACAAACAGCCGCAATTGCTCCAGGTTCCACTGCACGTTCATGGCTCGACCTATCTCCAATAAAGATAGGTAATGACTTTACCGCATCTGAGCCATCTCTAGAATGGCCCCATCGAAAGACGCAACCGTCGAAGAGGAACTGTCTATGAACGCCTACTACTACCTGGCCATCGCCATCTGCGCCGAAGTCATCGCCACCGTTTCGATGAAAGCGATCAAGGGCCTGAGCACACCTCTGCCTTTGCTGCTGGTCGTCGTCGGCTACGCCACCGCGTTCTGGATGCTGACGTTGGTGGTGCGCACCGTACCGGTGGGCGTGGCCTATGCGGTCTGGGCCGGGCTGGGGATCGTCATGGTCAGCGTGGCGGCGCTGTTCATCTACGGGCAGAAACTGGACGTGCCGGCGATGCTGGGGATGGCGTTGATTGTTCTCGGGGTTGTCGTGATCCAACTCTTTTCCAAGACTGCCGGACACTGAAAACCCACTGATCATCCAAGCTGAAATACATTTTCATTGAGCTGGAATGCACTTGTGGCGAGGGAGCTTGCTCCCGCTTGGGTGCGAAGCACCCACTAGAAACGGGACCGCTTCGCACTCCAGCGGGAGCAAGCTCCCTCGCCACAAAAGCTTTTCTCGCAAGCTGCCGACGTTGATCGTCAACAAATTCCCTCCGCATCGAGTCTGTATACTGCGCCCTCGTCTTGAACACTGAGGTCGCTCATGTCATCCGTTATTTCCACCGACATTCTGATTGTCGGCGCAGGCGTCGCCGGTCTCTGGCTGAATGCACGCCTGCGTCGCCAGGGTTTTTCGACCGTGCTGGTGGAAAGCGCCAGCCTCGGTGGCGGGCAGAGTGTCAAATCCCAGGGCATTATCCATGGCGGCGCCAAGTACGCCCTGCACGGTGCCCTGACCGGAGCCTCGGAAGCCATCGCCGACATGCCGCGCCGCTGGCGCGAAGCCCTGAAAGGTGAAGGTGAGCTGGACCTGTCCGGCGTGCGCATGCTGTCCGACGCCCATTACCTCTGGTCCCCCGGCACCCTGGCCGGCAACCTCACCAGTTTCTTTGCCAGCAAGGCCGTGCGCGGGCGGGTCGACCAGGTCAAGGGCGACCAATTGCCGCTGGCCCTGCAAGACAAGCGCTTCAAGGGCAAGGTCTATCGCCTGGCCGAGCTGGTAGTGGACGTGCCGAGCGTGATCGCGCGCCTGGCGGAACTGGCCGGCGACAGCTTGCTCGCCGGGCAACACATCGAACCGCTGCGCGAAGGGGGCGAGCTGATTGGGCTGAAGGTGGATGGCCGCGAGATTCGTGCCCAGCGCATTGTCCTCAGCGCCGGGGGCGGCACCGCCGACCTGCTCAGCGCCTTGGGCCTGGACCAGCCAGCCATGCAGCGCCGGCCGCTGCACATGGTCCTGGTCAAGGGCCCCAGCCTCAAGCCGCTCTACGCCCATTGCCTGGGCGGCGGACCGAAGCCGCGCGTCACCGTGACCACTCATCCGGCGGCCGATGGCCAATGGGTCTGGTACGTGGGTGGCGATCTGGCCGAAGGCGATGGCGTGACCCGCGAGCCTGCCGCGCAGATCGCCGCCGCTCAGAAAGAACTCGGCCAATTGTTGCCTTGGGTCGACATGAGCACCGCGCAATGGGCCACGCTGCGGGTTGACCGCGCCGAACCGTTGCAGTCGGGCCTGACCCGCCCGGATAACGCCTTCCTCGCCGAGCAGGATCGCCTGCTGGTGGGCTGGCCGACCAAACTGGCCCTGGCCCCGGACTTCGCCGATCGGGTGGTCAATGCCCTGCAACGCGATGGCATCCAGCCAAGTCACCCGACCCCACTGCCAGACCTGCCGAAGCCGCCCATGGGCGTCCCTGCCTGGGAGCAACTGCTGCCATGAGCCAACCGACCCTGCATGACCTCTATCGCCCCCTGGGCCATGACGGCCCGCGGGTCTCCCCCCTGGGCCTGGGCACCGTCAAGCTCGGTCGCGACCAAGGCGTCAAATACCCCAACGGCTTTCGGATCCCCGATGACGACGAAGCGCGCATGTTGCTCAAACTGGCGCGCGACCTGGGTATCAACCTGATCGACACCGCGCCGGCCTATGGCCGCAGCGAGGAACGCCTCGGCCCGCTGTTGCGCGGCCAACGCCAGGACTGGGTGATTGTCAGCAAGGTCGGCGAAGAGTTCAGCGACGGCCAGTCACGCCATGACTTCAGTGCCGCCCATACCCGATTCTCGGTGGAACGCAGCCTCAAGCGCCTGGAAACCGACTATATCGACCTGGTCCTGGTACATTCGGATGGCAATGACCTGGCGATCCTCAACGACAGCGAGGTCTACCCGACCCTGGCGGCGCTCAAGCGCGAGGGCAAGATCGGCGGCTTCGGTTTTTCCGGCAAGACCGTCGACGGTGGCCTGAAAGCCTTGGAGCAAGGCGATTGTGCGATGGTCACCTACAATCTGAACGAACGAAACGAAAAGGCGGTCATTGACTACGCCAGCGAGCACGGCAAAGCGATCCTGGTGAAGAAGGCCCTGGCCAGCGGCCACGTCTGCCTGAGCCCCGGGGTAGACCCGGTTCGCGCCAGCTTCGAACTGTTGTTTGAGCATCCTGGGGTCGCCAGTGCTATTGTCGGCACCATCAATCCGCTGCACCTCGCCCATAACGTCGCGACCGTCGCCAAGGTCCTGCGTAAAAACTGACGCCGCCCTACGCGGCCTTAAGGAAGGAGCCGACATGCCGCGTACGCTCATCAGAAAGAACCCGAGTAACTTCAAGACCCTGCCCCTGTTCGTCGAAGCGACCCCCGAAGGCCTGACTTACCAGAGTGTCGGGATGCCGCTGAATTTCGCCCAGACCTTGCAGCGCCGCCGGCCTGTAGCCGTGGCCGACGCCGAGCGCTTTTCCCTGGAGTTGGCGAACCTGGGCGTCTCGGTGCGCCTGACCCTGCATTGGCAGAACCGCGATTATTGGGTACTGGTGCGCCAACGTCGGCAGGATCGTGGCGATGTGGTGCTCAAGCTGATATCCGGCTACGTCCCGGCCCACGAACTGAACCTGCCGCTGCTCACCGCCATCAGCGAAATTGCCGAGGAATGCCTGCTGGAAACCCCAGAAGGCTGGCTTGGCGGGCGTTTCAACGACACCTGGCTGCCAGCCCCCTACGCCACAGCCCTGCATTACCGCGAAGCCTTGCCGTTCCGGCTGACGCCACTGTCGGGCTCGGCACGCCCGGTGCGTAGCGCCAACCTGCAACTGATCGAGCGACCACGGGCCTACGTGCACCTGCCGACGGCATCGCTGCAACTGATCTATGACTTGCGCCTGGATGTGCCCAAGGAAGCCAAGTCCCTGAGTTTGTTTCACGTCGATGAGCGACTGGAAGGCGACCAGTTGGTGGCGCGCCTGGACCGCAAGCGACCCGACCTGTACCTGATGCCGCTACAGGATGGGCAGCCCTTGCCCGAGCTGTACACCCTGAAAAAGGATCAGTTGTACCCGGCCAGCACCCGCGGGCTGTACCTGGCGGAGAGCTTTGCCAAGCAGGATGGCTGGCTGGTGCGCGACGAGCGGATTCGCTGGAAGGACTGGCTGCGCCAGCAAGGGCTGACGCCGCCGGGCAAGGAGTCAGGCCTGACCCGACTCAAGGGCAAGGCCCGGCAATTGCTCAAGAAGATCGTCCCGCGCAAGGTGGCTCGTTAGGAACCACGCCACTCAGAACGCTTTTGTGGCGAGGGAGCTTGCTCCCGCTTGGGTGCGCAGCGCCCACTAGAACTGGGACCGCTTCGCGCTCCAGCGGGAGCAAGCTCCCTCGCCACAAAAAGCAAGCTGGCTGCAGTACACAGGCTCAGTTATTGCGGATCTTTTCCACAATCGCCGTCGTCGAGCTGTTTTCCACCAGCCCCAACACCTTCACGGTGCCGCCGTAGGCCGTGACGATGTCCGCGCCCACGACCTGATCGATCCCGTAGTCACCGCCCTTGACCAGCACATCCGGCTTGACCTGGCGTAGCAGGTTTTCCGGCGTGCCCTCGCTGAAGCTGATCACCCAGTCCACGGCGCCCAGGCCAGCCAGGACCGCCATGCGCCGATCGACACTGTTGATCGGGCGACCCGGGCCTTTGAGACGGCTTACGGACGCATCGTCGTTGACCGCGACGATCAGGCGGTCACCTTGCGCCCTGGCCTGCTCGAGGTAGGTCACGTGACCGGCGTGCAGGATGTCGAAGCAACCGTTGGTGAAAACGATTCTTTCGTTGTGGGCACGGGCATCGTCCACGGCCAGCAGCAGTTGTTCCAGGCCCAGCACGCCACGCTCGGAGCCTTCCTCGCGCTGGATGGCGCGGCGCAGCTCGGGAGCGCTGATGGCGGCCGTACCGAGCTTGCCGACGACAATGCCCGCCGCCAGGTTCGCCAGGGCGACCGCATGGGGCAATTCCTCGCCGGCAGCGATCGCCGCGGCCAGGGTGGAAATCACCGTGTCGCCAGCACCCGTCACGTCGAACACTTCACGGGCACGGGCCGGCAGGTGCAACGCCGGGTGATCGGGGCGCAGCAGGGTCATGCCATGCTCACCACGGGTCACCAGCAAGGCGCCGAGGTCGAGGTCTTGCATCAGCTGCGCGCCCTTGCTCACCAGTTCGTGCTCATCGACGCAACCGCCGACGATGGTTTCGAACTCGCTGAGGTTCGGCGTGATCAGGCTGGCGCCACGGTAGATGGAAAAATCCTTGCCCTTGGGGTCGGCCAGAACCGGAATGCCACGGGCACGGGCGGCCTGGATCAGCGCCTGGTGATTTTTCAACGCGCCTTTGCCGTAGTCCGACAACACCAGGACCTTGATGCCTTCGAGCAGGCTGTCGACCTCGGCACCGAGGGCCAAGGGATCGGTGGCGAAAGGTTCTTCGAAGTCGATGCGCAGCAGTTGCTGGTGACGGCTCATGACCCGCAGCTTGACGATGGTCGGCTGGTGCGCGATGCGTTGGAATATCGCACGCACGCCCGCGCCCTTGAGACTGTTGGTCAGGCTGTCGGCAGCCTCGTCGTCGCCGGTCACGCCCACCAGGGAGGCCGGCGCACCGAGGGCGGCGATGTTCAGGGCAACGTTGGCGGCACCACCGGGGCGATCCTCGATGTGCTCGACCTTGACCACCGGTACCGGGGCCTCAGGGGAAATCCGTGAGGTACCGCCATGCCAGTAGCGGTCGAGCATGACATCGCCGACCACCAATACAGGGGCTTGATCGAATCGCGGCATGGACAACTTCATGGAGCATCCCACATACAAAATGAACAGGGCGGGGATATTAGCACAGGGTTGGCGAAGGCTCTTGCACGGCTGTAATCGGAAGCGAGGGCAGTTTTTCGGGTCAGCGCTGTACCAATGCCCACAACCGCTCGCAGGCCTCGCTCAGCTCCAGGTCGTCCGTGTCGATATCGCAATCGGGTGCCAGGGGAGCTTCATACGGGCTGTCGAGGCCGGTGAAATTGTTCAGACGTCCGGCACGCGCTTCACGATAAAGCCCCTTGGTGTCACGCTGGGCACAAACCTCGAACGACGTGCTGACGTAGACCTCAAGGAAACTCCCCTCGGGAAATAACTGGCGGGCCGCCTCACGGTCGGCCCGAAAGGGCGAAATGGCTGCAACGATGACAATAAGCCCGGCGTCGACCATCAACCGCGCCACTTCGGCGATACGCCGGATGTTTTCCTTGCGTGCTTCAGGCGTCATGCCCAGGTCGCTGCACAACCCCCGGCGCAAGTTGTCGCCATCAAGCAAGCAGGTATGGAAGCCATGCCCGTGAAGCCGCACGTCCAGCGCGTTGGCCAGTGTCGATTTTCCCGCCCCGGAAAGTCCGGTCAACCATATGCATCTCGGTTGCTGGGATTTGATCGCGGCCCGGGCCTCGGGAGAGATCGACAGCCCATGCGGCTGTTGTAGCGACATCTTTGCCGTCCCATCCATAGCCGAACCTCTCATGGATACTGGAGTCGCGGAAAACAAAAATCAGGCGAAGGTCCCTTTCGTCATGTCGTCGGCGCCTTCGATGAAATCCTTCTCATGCAAGCGTGCGTACAGACCGTTCAGCGCCAACAACTCTGAATGAGTACCGCGCTCGACAATACACCCCTTGTCCATCAACAGAATCAAGTCAGCCTTCTCGATGGTGGACAAGCGATGGGCGATCACCAGCGTGGTGCGCCCCTTCATCACTTGATCCAGAGCCGCCTGGATATGGCGTTCAGACTCGGTGTCGAGGGCCGAAGTGGCCTCATCCAAAATCAACAGAGGAGCGTTCTTGAGCAGGGCCCGAGCGATCGCCAGGCGCTGACGCTGGCCGCCGGAAAGCAGGACGCCGTTTTCGCCTACCAAAGTGTCGTACCCCTGAGGCATTTGCTCAATGAACTCCGCAGCGTATGCATCTTCGGCTGCCTTGCGCACATCTTCGAAGGGAGCACCCGCGAGGTCACCATAGGCGATGTTGTTGGAAACGCTGTCGTTGAACAACGTAACCTGTTGGGTTACCAGGGCAATGTGACGACGCAGGTTGGTCAGCTTGTATTGCTCTACGTCCAAACCGTCGAGCAGGATCTGACCTTTGTCATGATGATAAAAGCGCGGGATCAGGTTGGCCAAGGTCGACTTGCCGCTGCCTGAACGCCCTACCAGAGCGATCATTTGCCCTTCTTCGGCGGTAAAGGAAATGTCGTCGAGCACGAGTTTTTCGGTACCTGGATACTGGAAGCTCAGGTTGCGCACCTCCAGGCGACCGTTTACACGAGCGATTTCCTGAGTCCCCGTATCCACTTCCGGTTCTTCGTCGAGTTGCTCGAAAATACTGTCCGCAGCCGCCAATCCTTTCTGGATCGTCGCGCTGACTTCCGACAGTTGACGAATAGGCTTGGGCAACAAACCCGCAGCAGTGATGTAGGCGACCAGTTCACCGGCAGAAGCATCGCCGCGAAGATAGAGCACCAAGTACATCAACACCGCCATGCCAATATATATCACCAGTTGCAGCATAGGCGTGTAGATAGACTGGGTGCGGGTCATGCCCAGGCTGCGGTTCATATTGTCAGCACTGGCCTTGTGGAACCGTTCGATTTCGTAGGCTTCACCGCCAAAACTGCGAACTACACGGTAGCCCTGGATCGTCTCCGAGGCCACATGAGTCACATCACCCATCGCCACCTGAATTTTCTTGCTCTGTTTGCGAAACTTCTTGCTCGCACTACTGACCATCAACGCGATGAACGGAAGGATCGCCAGCAACACGAGGGTCATTTTCCAGTTGCTATAAAGCAGGTATCCAAACAGAAATACGACGCTCAGGCCCTCACGGATCACCACTTTGATCGCGTCGGTGGCGGCACCGGTGACCATGGTCACGTTATAGGTAATACGGGAAATCAGATGACCGGAGTTATGGTTGTCAAAATAGCGATTAGGCAGCGTCAGCAAGTTGTCGAACAGGGCGCAACGCAGATCATGAACCACGCCGCGGGCGACCTTGGCCAGGTAGTAGTTACCCAGAAATGAGCCTATGCCTTGATAGACAGCAATGAGCACAATCAACAAGGGTACGCCGAGTACCAGTGAAATCCCCATGAACTGGGTGTCACTGGGTTTTTGCAAAGCGTCGAGAAAGTGCTTGAGCATGTCCGCCAGCATCGGTTGACTGGATGCGAACAGCACGAAGCCGATGATACTGATGGCAAAAGCCCCCCAATAAGGGAGCACGTATTTCAGCAACCGCAGGTAAATCTTCATGCTCGATTGCTGGTCGGGATTGGCCATTCGGTGCGCCTCGGACATTTGAAAAAAGAGACAAGCTGCGGATTGTAACAGCGAACCCATGACAACATCGGCTCGGTCAGGACGACCGCCAAAAACGCAGAACCAATGTTTGCATTAGCACTGCTGGCGTCAAGACACGGAAGCGCTTTGCTTGATGCCTGTAATTTCCGTGCTCCCACGAGCAGCCAATACGATACTCAAGGCGATCGGCAGCCATGTGATCAACCAGTCCGCGTTGGGTTTTAGCCAAAGGCCAATGCCATCAGTCAGTAACGATGCCCCGGAAAAAATCCAAAGCGCCAGCAACATTTGCCCCAGCGGTTGCGCTCGCGAAATCCAACCACGCCAGCCAACCGCCAACCACAGCCATCCGAATAGCAAGAGCCCTGGCACACCGAGGCGCACGCCGATATCCAGGAAAAGGTTATGGGGATGCTTGAATGCACGTCCGATTTCCGAAACAGGGATGAGATATTCTTGGGATCCCACCCCCAACGCCCAGTGCTCAAGTATCAATTGAACGCCGCCGCGCCATAGCTCCGGGCGAAATGAAACACCACGCTGGAGAAGGATTTGCGGCTTGAATAGAGCAATAGATGCCACGCCCAGGATGACCAGAAAGATCAACGCAGCCCACAAGCGTGACGGTCGCGCCGCCCCCATTACAAGTAGACACGCCAACAAACCGATCCACACACCGCGTGTCTGACTAAAGCCAAGGAACAGGACATACCCCAGGGCCGGAATCAGCAACAACATCATTACGCGGGGACTGAATCGCTTGGTCTGAAACGTGAAGGCGCCAAGAATCGCCAACGCCCCCACAGCGTGCGCGGCCATGATCGTAGCGTCCCACAAGCCTATGGCAGTCACTCGCGCGCTAAATGGCTTGGCGGACAGTTGATAGAAGTAAACCCATGAAGCTGCCGCAAAAAAACCGCCGACAATCGATGCGTACAGCAGCATGGACTCAAACCGCCACTTACGGCTCTGCGCAGCCAACAATACGCCCAGCAGGCTTAGCGCAGCGTAAAATGTCACCTTGCTTTTGCCGAAGAGGTCATCCCCTCCCTCCAGCGTCAATACCAACAGCGTCCAAGCCACGAGCAAGATGAAGAGCAAGCATTCCGGCTGCCTGAGTAATAAGCGAAAATCCCGACGAAACAGTGCCAACAGGGCGGGTAGCCACAATAGGAAAATCAACATCTGGTGATAAAGCTTCTTACTCGGCAGTACCCACGCCCCACATAGGAATATCAAGAGTCCGATTGACGCCCACAACGTCAGTACATCTTTGTCGATAAGCCTTCTCACTGCCGTTAGCACTCGGTTTTCCCCAACATTCTGTTTGCGACTCGCAGCAACTGGGCTTTATCGGCATTTTTCCAGCCGCCCTTGATGCAATAATGTTCCGATAGGTAGTGAAGAAAGTTACGCCTCAACCGATCGTTGAGCGGCCATTGTGGGAACGCGCGCGCCAGCAACATCAGCTGCTCGGCATTATCGGCGTGCGTCACCAACCCTTCGATATTGAAGAACGCCTGACCCAAGGTCAGCACCGGCTTACCCAAAAGCAAAGCTTCAAGGCCCACCGTCGAGTTCAGCGTGACCACAAACTGACTTGCCTCAATCAGTTGCTGGGTGGGATTGCCATTGGCGAACAGGAGACGAGTGTGAGTGCGCTCATGCAACTCTGGATAATGCTGGCGGCTGGATGGATGCTCTTTGAAGACCACTGTCAAACCGGTCTCGTTGGCCAGGCGCTCACCCAAGGCAAACATCTCCTGCATGTTCCGAACCCAAGGAGAAAACAACCGAACCTGACTATCACGGTCATCCTGAAACGGAATAAAGATGAATTGCTCAGGTAATACTATCGGGGGAGGGCCGCTGGCACGGGGTTTACGAGGGATCAGGACAGGCGCAACCTGACGGTCCGGCACGGGATAAGGATAATCGAGGTAAAAATCGACCTCACGCGGAACGGAATTCAGGAAGTTCACACCCTGGGGGTCAACGGTTGTGGTATCGGGTAACAAGCCATTCTCAAAGAAGAACGTCTTACACTCAGGCTCTGCCAAAGCCACTAGCAGTTGGCAGTAACGATGGGCCCCATTCCAGAATACCAGCACGTCGGGGCGCTCACGGTCGAGCAAGGCCTGGAGACGCAACGCAACCCAGAGGAGTTCAAGACGCAACAATAAGCGATACAAGCGACCGGCGCTCTTATTCTTGACGCGCCGCTCCTCGCATTTCCTTTCGATCAGGTTTGGGCTGTCGATTCGTGAAAGCACCCTGGATACTCGAAGGGATCTCGGCCAGGGCATCTCTGAGGGAGTAACGACTGTACCTTGTAGTTCGGTCTCATTAAGCAATCGATTGAAATAAAGCCCCTGATGCTTGGCCAGGGAAATGAACAGCATTTTCGTCATAGGGTGTCCAGAAAGTAGGCCGCATTCACTTGCCAAAGTGCTTCATCACCACCGTGCGACCAGTCCGCAGACATTAGCATCCTGCCATTCACCGGCTCGCGCATAGGAGCGCTAACAGCATTAATCAAAAGATAACGACTCGGTGGCAGTGCCCGGGCAGCCCCCGCAAACAGGGGCATTCACCTCCTGAAAATTGGCACAACTATACCACAGCGGTTTTTTGCAGCATGCACACTGCGGTAACATACTTGGCTGCCCACCACGGGCATGCCTTGGAGCCTTGATGCAAACGCTCGATCACATTTCTTACCTCAACATGCGCGAAGGTGCTGACGTTCTCGAAGCCGACGGTAAAGGAGACAAAGTTCTGCGCCTTGCCGATGGATCGATACTCAAGCTATTTCGCCGTAAACGCCTGCTGACTTCTGCCCTCTGGGCACCCTACGCCAAGCGCTTCGCCGACAACTGCAGAACACTGCAAGAACGAAAAATCGAGTGCCCGAAAATCCGCCGGATTTATCGCATACCCAGTATCGAACGCGATGCGGTGCATTACGACCCGTTGCCTGGGCGAACCCTGCGTCAGTTGCTAGGTGCCGAGGGAAATGATGATCTTCGCGCACGGCTGGGCGAGTTCATTGCCAGCCTACATGAGACCGGCATCTACTTTCGCTCCGCCCACTTGGGCAACGTGGTATTGACGCCCCACAACACGCTTGGGCTGATCGATGTCGCAGACCTGCGCACTCAGTGCAGACCTCTACGCAAAGGCCTTCGCCTGCGCAACTTCAAGCACATATTGCGCTATCGCCAAGACCGCGAATGGCTGCTCAAGGACAACCAATTTCTTGAGCACTACCTGAACAATCAACACGTTTGCAACGAGCATGAACTGAACCAGGTGCTCAACCCCTGACTCAGCCAGCGGCGGCTAATTTGAAGGTCTCGAAGTTGCGCGCCGGGTCGGAGCCGAGAAGCAGGTCATCGACCAGTTGGGCGGTCTTCAACAACCCCTGGGAACCGTACACCAAATGATAATCGGCAAAACGTCGGGCTTGGGCCGAATGCCTTTGGTAATCCTGCTCAAGCACTTTCACTTGCCGGGAAAGCCCCTGCCCATCGCTCACTTGGGGCCCGAAAAATAACGAATGAGAGAAAATATCCACATCGCTGCCCGTATTCACGTGAATCACTGGCCGGCCCGCCAGACCTGCCTCAATGCCAGCGTTGGACATGATGTTAATAACGACGCTGGCCTGCGCCAAAGCCTGGGCCAGTGAACACTGGCTATCCAGCAACTCGATATTGGCAAACTGCGCAGCGGCATCACTCCAGAATCTCGCCTTGCTGCGAGGGTGGCGCTTGAACAGCAAACGATAGTCCGGATTCTGTCCGGCCCAATCGCGCAGCAACCGATAGGTGTCCTGATAACCCGATTCTTTTTCTCGATCAGGACCAACCCCCAGAATCAATAACGTTTTAAGAGCCGGATCAGCGACCGGCAGATCATAAGTTTCGTCAGCAAGGTAAGAGCCGGTCAACACCACCGTCGACTCACCGAACCGCAATCTCCGCTCTTGCAATGCAACCAGCGAGCTACGACCAAAAACACCGTAATAGTCGTAGTCGTTCATTCCCAGTCGCCCTGAAGACTCCAGGGTTGTGGCATGAGCCAGTTGTAGCAGTCGAGCCCCGTGCGCAGCCAGCGCCAAACGCAAGAACGGTGTATGAAGACTACCGTTGCGCTCATTGATCAGTAGCTTGGGTGAATACGTCATCACCAGCCACTGGGCGTGGGCGGCATATGCCAGATAACGTAGTGGTACAGACTGCGGCGGCGCCATGAGCATACGTCGAGCACAGGCCTCCGACGGCGAGCGTAACGCTGCCTCTGCCAGAAGGTGTCCGCGACTGCGCAGAGCCTCAATCAGAATATTCTTGCGTTGCAACGCCATGGATTTAGGCGCCGAATGCAGCAGCAAAACCTCACAGGGCATGGCGACAACCGAATCGCTCAAAAAAATCTTTGTGCGAATGCCAATCGCGAACTCCACCAGCGCATCACGAACAAACCGTAGCAGACTGGCGAAGCGACCATGACGCTGGCGCAGCAGCTTCCAGCGATACCGGTCCAGCTCACGCGCTTTCTGCGCCCAGCTCCCTTGGTCCTGGATCACACTTTCGCCAGTGAAAGACGCACTCACTTGAACAGCAACCGAATGGCTTTGCGCGTATAGGTCCAGCGCGTGAGCGAGCGAACATCGGTACGCACGGCTTGAGTATAAAAAGCCTTGGCATTGACATAATCACCAGCGCTGTAGCATGCGCGGAACAGCGACAGACAGCGTTGCGCCATGAAAGCCCGGCGCAGATCCTGCAACTCCGGCAGACGCGCCGGAGAAAAGACCTCGTCAACCATCCCCACGCCGGCCGCCAGGGCTTGCTTGAGGTCATGACGCAAGCTGTCGTCATGCTTGTGGATCAGCGCCAGTGGTGCATCGAGCACACTGCACGGGAAACCCGCCAGCACCTGAGCAAATACCGGAATATCTTCGACACAGCGCAAGTGCTCCGGGTAGTTGCCCGGCCCGAACACCTCTCGATGCATTGCACAGGCACCGTTGGACAGCGATATCGTCTTGTCCAGCAGATAACCACGCACACGCTCACGCGGGGTGGCGGGCAAGGGTTGTACAGCGTGCAGGGCACGACGACCATCGGCGAATACCGACCAGTGGCCACCAATAATCATGCGGCTGGCGGGATTGCTGGAGATATGCCGAGTCAACGCAGCCAAAGCACCAGGCGCCATCTCATCATCGGCATCAAGGAAAATCAGGTAGGGCCCACGGGCTTCCTCGATCCCGCGATTACGTACCGAGGCCAAACCGCCGTTGGGCTTGCGCAAAACCCGAAAACAACCGGAATGCTCAGCTTGGAGTTGCTCCAGGACTTGTGGCGTTGCATCAGTGGAACCATCATCGATCACCAGCAACTCCGCCCGAGCATCGCGAAGTTGCCCCACTACCGAGTTCACCGCACGAGGCAAGGTATCGGCGTAGTTATAAGCAGGAATGACGACACTGATCAAAACCTCAGTCATAAACATCCACCCCCTCTTTGACCACCAGAATATCTTCCATGATCAGATACTGCAGGTCGGAGCCAAAGAACATGTTCAGCGCATCGGTGGGCGAGCAGATCATCGGTTCGCCACGACGGTTGAGCGAGGTGTTCAGCGACACGCCGTTACCGGTCAGGACTTCCAGGGCCTTCATCATGTCGTAGTAGCGCGGGTTGTATTCGCGCTTGAGTACCTGGGCCCGGGACGTGCCGTCTTCATGGACAACTTCCGGCACGCGGGTTTTCCACTCTTCGGCCACTTCGAAGGTGAAGGTCATGAACGGCGCCGGGTGATCGACCTTGATCATCTGCGGCGCAACGGTGTCGAGCATCGATGGACAGAAAGGCCTCCAGCGTTCGCGGAACTTGATCTGCTCGTTGATGCGATCGGCCACGCCGCTGGCGCTTGGGCAACCGATGATCGAACGACCACCCAGGGCGCGCGGACCAAACTCCATGCGCCCCTGGAACCAGGCCACCGGGTTGCCGTCGACCATGATCTTGGCGATGCGCTCGGGGGTGTTGTCGATCTTGCGCCACGCAGGCTTGCTCGGATGACGGGCGCACGCGGCGATCACGTCTTCGTTGCTGTAGGCCGGGCCGAGGTAGACGTGTTCCATCTTCTCTACCGGCACGCCACGGGTGTGGGACACATAAGCCGCCGCACCTACCGCAGTACCGGCGTCACCGGAAGCCGGTTGCACGAACAGCTCCTTGACGTCGTCGCGGGCGATGATCTTCTGGTTCAGCTTGACGTTCAACGCGCAGCCACCGGCGAACGCCAGCTTGCCGGTTTCCTTGAGCACGTCGCCCAGGTAGTGGTCGATCATTTGCAGCGCAAGCTTCTCGAACAGCGCCTGCATACTCGCCGCGTAGTGGATGTAGGGTTCGTCGGCGATGTCGCCTTCGCGTTTCGGGCCGAGCCATTCGATCAGCTTCGGCGAGAAGTAGAAGCCCTTGCCCTTCTCTTTATAGCGGCGCAGGCCGATCACGTTGGCGTAGTCGGTGTTGATCACCAGTTCGCCGTTTTCGAACGAGGCCAGGCGCGAGAAATCGTACTTGGTGGCATCGCCGTAGGGCGCCATGCCCATGACCTTGAACTCACCGTCGAGCATTTCAAAACCGAGGAACTCGGTGATCGCACCGTACAGCCCCCCCAGGGAGTCCGGGTCGAAGAATTCCTTGATCTTGTGGATCTTGCCGTTTTCGCCGTAGCCGAAGAAGGTCGTGGCGTATTCACCCTTGCCGTCGATGCCCAGGATCGCGGTTTTTTCCTGGAAGCCCGAGCAGTGATAGGCGCTGGAGGCGTGGGCCAGGTGGTGCTCGACCGGCTCGATCTTGATCTTTTTCGGATCAAAGCCCAGTTGTTCCAGGCACCAGACGATCTTGCGGCGATAGCGCTTGTAACGACGATTGCCCATCAGGATCGCGTCAAGGGCGCGGTCCGGGGCGTACCAGTAACGCTTGGCGTAGTGCCAGCGCGCCTCGCCGAACAGGCTGATCGGAGCGAAGGGGATCGCCACCACATCGACGTCGGAAGGCTTGATGCCGGCCTGCTCCAGGCAGAACTTCGCCGACTCATAGGGCATGCGGTTCTTTGCATGTTTATCGCGTACGAAGCGCTCTTCCTCGGCTGCCGCGATCAGCTTGCCGTCAATGTACAACGCGGCGGAAGGATCATGGCTAAGGGCGCCGGACAGGCCAAGAATCGTCAATGCCACAGGGTCTAGCCTCTTAATGTCTACATACGGGCGACAAGCGCCGCGGAAAATGGATGTGCCGCGCGCCAAGGGGGCGGGGCAGCTAAAGGGCGGGATTATAGCTTAAAAGCGGCCTTAAGCCTCTAGCGGTAAGTGGGAGCGTGCAGCAGACGATTGCTTGGCGCTATTGGTAGGGAAGCGTCGTCAATGGGGTGTCCAGATCAAGATCCAAAGCTACGCAAAAGCGGGGGGAGGGAGCTTGCTCCCTCGCCACGGTGACCGGTCATAAGACAGACGGCGTGCTATCGATCTCCTTCGGCAACCGCCCATCAATCACCCGATACAATGCACTGTCCTGCGGCCAATTACGCATGAACCGCGCGCGATCCCGGGCGTAAGCCTGGGCGAAGCTGGCCTGGGTACGGTGTTGGCACATGGAGTCCAGATCGATGAGCATCCAGCGGTCATCCTGCCAGAGCACATTGTGCCCCTTGAAGTCTCCGTGACTGATGCGCTCGCGTATCAGATCGGCAAACAACCGATCCAGCGCCAGCAACTCTGCCTCAGGAACGTCACCACCTTCGACATAAGGCGCCAGGCGCTTGATGATGTCAGGCCCTGGCAAGTGCTCGGTCACCAGATAGGCGCCGCAGCGCAGCCACAGAAAACGCTTTTCCAGCAAAGCCAGCGGCTTGGGCGTCGCGATACCGAGGAAAGTCAGGCGATGGGCTTCGCGCCAGGCATGCCAGGCCCGACTCGGCCGCCAGAAACGCTTGAGCCAATGGGCGAAATTCTTGATGTTGTAGCGTTTGATCAGCAGAGAGCGCCCGTTCACATCAACCTTACCAACACTCGCCGACCCACCGGTTTTATACAGGTGACCTTGGTCAAGCAAGGCATCGGCCTGTTCCAGCACCGGCGCCATGGCCGCCTCTTCATCGCGGCAGATCGCCCGCAGCCCGAACGGCCCGCGCTGCACGCTGAACAGACTGCACTCGCGCCCAACCTTCTTAAGGAAGTCTTTCAGTCGCCAGGCGTGCACCTTGTCGATCTGTTTTTGCAGCGCTTCCATAGGTAGAGCATGCTCGGCGTTACCCAGCAGGTAATGCACCAGCAATTCTTCGTTGAAAGGCTCGATGGACTTGGGAAGCTGGGCGAAAAACACCCCCAGGTTCTCCAGCACTTTTTGCCGCGACAGCGGTTGACCGGGCATTTCTGCACGGATACCGGCGCCATCGATCAGGTAGAGCTTGCCGCCATGGCGCAGTAGATTGTCCAGGTGCAGGTCTTCCTGCCACAGGCCTTTGCCATGCAGTTGCGCGATGGCCCCCAAGGCTTCGGCCAGTACCGCCGTTTGTTCATCGGCCAGCAATGGCAAGTGCTCGACCTGCTTCCAGGCGTCCCCCAGGCTCTCGGCGTCTTCCAGCAGCTCGAACAGCAGCCAGCCGCCTTCGCCTTCCTTCAGGCCATCGGCCAGTAGCTGTGGCGTCGTCAGCCCCTGCTCCGCCAGCAGGCGAACGCCTTGCAGTTCTCGCTGGAAATGCCGGGGCGCCTTACTGCCCACCAGCAGCTTGGCCAGCACCGGCCGGCCACGCCAGACGCCGGCACCGACGTAGCGCTGGCCCGGCAACACACGCAACAGGGAAAGCAGCTGCAATTGCGCCGGGCCAGCGGCGTCCGCCAGTTCCAGGCTCAAAGGCAGGGTGGGGCTACGACCGGCGCTCTTCAATTCGGACAAATGCATCAACGGGCCTCCTTGTGGCTGCACCGGGCGGCCAGGCGGGTCATCCAGCAGTCAACGAGCGCACTCTGGAGCGGTTGATCCAGATAGCTGGCGAGCATCTGACGTATATCGTCGTCACT
Organism: Pseudomonas ogarae; assembly: GCF_014268695.2. Classification (NCBI taxonomy): domain Bacteria; kingdom Pseudomonadati; phylum Pseudomonadota; class Gammaproteobacteria; order Pseudomonadales; family Pseudomonadaceae; genus Pseudomonas; species Pseudomonas ogarae. The sequence goes on along the minus strand of NZ_CP077086.1, from coordinate 822,148 downwards.
CCAGACTCGGGCTCGACGCAGCAAGGGCGCCAGGTCCTTGATTCGATCCCGTCGACCGAACAGTAATGGCCGGGTCTTTTCGAGGTCGATCAACTGCGCCTGATAGCCGCTGTCGGTGGCGTGCAGAAAAATATGCTTGGGGTAGAAACAGCCATGGACCTGGCGCATGCCGTGCAGGCGCCGCGCCAACTGGCCGCAAGCCTGCAAGACCGTGGAGCGTTGCGCCGCCGACAGGCTCGACCAGCGTTGCAGTAATGAGTTCAGGTCATCCCAACCGTCCAGGGCACGAGTCAACAGAATCGCCCGCACTTCACCGTCCACGTTGCGCTGGCCATAGAACACCGCTTGCAGGGCCGGAATCCCCAGTTGGCGGTAACGGCTGATGTTGCGAAACTCCCGGGAAAAGCTCGGTTCGCCCAAGGGGTGTAACCACGTCCTGGTCAGGTAGTTACTCTGGCGCTTGAGGTAATAACCCCGCCCTTCCAGCTCCAGCCGGAACACGCTGCTCCAGCCGTCGCCCGAAGTATTGGGCTCATCCACCGCGTCCAGTTGCCGCGCCCACAAGGCCTCGAAGCTGTCCAGGCCATGGCGTTGCAACAACGCTTGGTCCTCAGCGGCCAGAAAGTCAGTCATTCACGCCCCTCGAAGAATCTAACCACGTGACGGATACGCTTCTTGTCGCACGCATCGAGCCGGTCGCGCTGGCGGTATTGCAGGTAAAAACGCAGGCGCTGAGTGGCCGACAAATGATACTTGGCCACCTTATCCAGGCAGGCCAGGTCTTTGGTGATGCGGTACTTGAGCCAGAAACCGCGCCAGAAATCGCCGTTCGGACAATCGATAAAAAATAGCCGTGACTGATCGTCGATCAGCAAGTTGCGCCACTTCAAGTCGTTATGGGTAAAGCGGTTCTCGTGCATGGTCCGCGTACAGCAGGCCAATTGCCGACTCACCCCGTCAACCCAGGCACGATCCGCAAGCCGCGGGTCGTGACGCTTGGCCAATGCTGAAAGGTCTTCGGTGCCAGGCAGCTCACGCGTGATAAGCGCGCCACGAGCATAGGCCACCCCCCGTCGCTCCAGCCCCCAAGCAACGACTTCGGCGGTGGGTATACCCCACTTGGCGAAGCGCTTGAGATTCTGCCATTCGGACTTGACCCGAGGTTTGCCCAGATAGCGCCGCACCCCCTTGCCAGCCCCGGTGTAGCGTTTGACATAGTAATTGACGCCATTGCGCTGTACTCGAATCACCTCTGACAGCGGGTCCCGCGTCAGACGCTCCCCCTGGAGAGCGAACACTGCATCAAGACTGCCGAAATCCTCTGCCAACTCAGCGTAGGAAGGTTCCAGAACCCAACCCGACATCAGAGCGCGCCCCCGTATCGCAGCTTGCGTGCATAAAGCCTGCTGGCTTTGCCTTCGAGCCAGGTCAGCAGTGAAGCTTCTTCGGCGAGGATTCGGCGTAGCGGTTGCTGAAAGTAACCTTTGAGGAAACGCAACTTGTCACGACGGGTCAGACCGATGTCCAGTGCAGAGAAATACAGCGCCGCCAGGTCCTTGTTGCGCCAACGAGAGGGGATAGCCGGGCGGATCTGCGCACGGTGCAGGTCGATAACCGAGAGTTTGAAGTCCCCAGGCGTCAATGGCTTGTCGGTGTGCAGCAGAAAGTGGCAGATGTAGCAGTCACGATGATTGACTCCGGCGCGGTGCATCATGCCGGTCAGGCGCGCCACTTCGGCGATCAGGGCACGCTTGAGTGTTGGTTGCGGCGGCTGCTTGACCCAGTCCATGCTGAAATCTTCGAGACTGACGGTCGGCGCCAGTTCTTCGGTGACGATGAACGAATGCTGGTCGGCCGGATTGCTGCCTTTCTCGCCATACGCAACGGCGGTCATGGTCGGCACACCGACCTCCTGCAAACGCTGGATTGCCTTCCATTCCTGACCCGCGCCCAGTACCGGCAGCTTGGCGGTCAGCAGGTTCTTGAAGATCTCGCCCCAACCAATGCCGCGGTGGATCTTCACGAAAAAACCGCGACCGTCCACCTCCGTGCGCAAGGTGCGCCGGGCTTCCAGTTCACGATAGACCTCGCCCTTGAGCGCCTCGACTTCGGCGAACGCATCGCGCCCGGCCCAAAGGCTCTTGAACGGTTCGGCCAGCATCAACTTCATTGTGCGTGCTCCGCCAATATCACATCGGCCGCGTGCTGCGGCATGCTGTAGAGGTCGGCCGTCTCAGCGAAGGCCAGACCGTTGCGGCTCCAGGTCGCCCGGGCCTCGGCATCGTTCAACATGCGCACCAGGTACTCGGTGAGCTGTGCTTGTTCGAACGGCTCGTCCAACACCAGGCCACTGTCGGCCTCGGCGATGTAATGGGCGTACCCACACACCGCGCTGACCAGCACCGGCAACCCGGCCACCAGCGCTTCGAGCAGTACCGTGCCGGTGTTCTCGTTGTACGCCGGATGGATCAACAGGTCGGCGCCCAGCAGGAAACGCGGGATGTCGCTGCGGCCCTTGAGGAACCGCACATTGTCACCTAGACCCAGTGCGGCGCTCTGCAGTTGGAATACCTTGGGGTCGTCCTGGCCGATTACAAACAGCCGGGTGCGTTTTCGCAATTCGGTTGGCAGCGCGGCCAGGGCCTTGAGGCTGCGATCCACGCCCTTGGTCTTGAACCCGGAGCCGATCTGCACCAGCAGCAGGTCGTCATCGGCCAGCTCGAATTCGGCCCGGAACGCCGCCCGGATCTCGTCAGCGTCGGCGGGCCGACGGCGGTCCTGGGCGATGCCTGGCGGCAGCAGGTGAAAGCGCTCCAGCGGCGTGCCGTAATGCTTGATGAACAGTGGCTGCTGGACTTCGGAGATCATCAGCACATCGGTCTTGGCGTCCTTGGCGAACACTGCCCGCTCGTACTCGGCGAAATGCCGGTAGCGGCCCCAGCGCCGGTACAGCGAATTGCGCAGGTTCTGCGCCTTGTCTTCGAAGCAGCCATCGGCGGCGTAGTACACGTCCAGGCCGGGCATTTTGTTGAAGCCGATCAAACGGTCCACTGGGCGCTTGGCCAGGTCGGCCTCCATCCACGCGCTGAGTTTCTCGTTGCGGCGATGATTGAACAGCGCCTTGACCGGCGCCACCAGCACTTCGAAGCCGGGCGGCACATCACCTTCCCAGATCAGCGTGTAGACACGGATCTGGTGACCGCGTCGCTGGCATTCCAGGGCGATGCGCATGAAGTCACGCTGCAGGCCACCAAAGGGGAAGTACTTATAAAGGACAAAAGCCAATTGCATCAGCGCGGCTCCTCAGCCAATAACGTGCTCAGGTGGCTGGCAACACGCTCGGGGTTCAGACGCGTGAAGCACAGGGGCTGCTCGCGTTTCAGGTCAAACCGCCGGGCATCTTCGGCGGTCGGCGGGTAAGTGCAATGTTTCTGCATGCATGGCGCGCAAGGGAAATCACTGGCAAGGTGAATCTGGCCCTTGCCATAGGCGCCGGTCAGCACCGGATTAGTGGGGCCGAGCAGAGAAATCGTCGGCACATCCAGGGCCGCGGCCAGATGACCGAGACCGGTGTCCACGGCCACGCAGGCCTGGGCGCCGGCAAGCACCTTGCCCATCCCGCCGAGGTTCAGCTTCGGCAGCACCAAGGCATTGCGCAGCCCGCTGGCGATGCGTTCGGCCCGAGCCTTCTCGGCCGGGCTGCCCCACGGCAGTTTGACGACCACGCCGAACTGCCCCATGCGCTCGGTGAGCTGGCGCCAGTAGAGTTCGGGCCAGTGCTTGGACTCCCAGGTCGTGCCGTGCAGGAATACCACGTAAGGGTAAGGGCGAGGCAGCTCCACCAAGCGGTCGACGTCGAGGCCATAGTGACCCAGCGTTTGCGGCAAGTCATAGCCCAGCGCCAGGGCGAACAACTGGCGCACGCGCTCGACCGCATGCTGACCGCGAGCCACCGCCAGGTGCCGGGAATAAAAGCGCGCCGCCAGGGGCTCACGGGCCGAATTCTTATCCAGACCGGCCACCGGGGCCTTGACGTAACGGGTCAGCCAGGCGCTTTTCAAAAGCCCCTGGGCGTCGATCACCAGGTCGTACTTTGCGGCGCGCACGCCCTGCTTGAAGCGTCGCCATTCGCCACTCTTGATAGTTTGCCAGAGGTTCTTGCGCCAGCGACGGATCGCTACCGGAATAACCTTGCCCACAGCCGGGTGCCAGGTAGGGATTTCGGCGAAACCCTCTTCCACCACCCAATCGAACTTGATGCCCGGAATCGCCCGCGCCGCATCGGTCAGCGCCGGCAGGGTGTGGACCACATCCCCCAGCGAAGAGGTCTTGATCAGCAATACCCGCAAGTTACCGAACCTCCACGGGTGTGCCCTGCAGACGCTCAAGGGCCTCGTTCACCGACGACGGCATGAGCTGGCGCAGGCAATTGTAATGACCGAAGCGACAGGTGCGGTCGAAGCACGGACTGCACTCGATGCCCAGGCGCACAACTTCGACCTTGTCGGCCAGCGGTGGCGTGAAGCCCGGCGAGGTGGAACCGTAGACCGCCACCAATGGGCGGTTCAGGGCTGCGGCCACGTGCATCAGGCCGGAGTCGTTGGAGACCACCGAATCGGCGCAGGACAGCAGATCGATGGCCTCGGCCAGGGAGGTGTCGCCACTGAGGTTCACCGACTCTTCCCGAAGCCCCGGGATCAACCGCGAGCGGATGTCTTCACCCACCGGGTGATCTTTTTTCGAGCCGAACAGCCAGACTTGCCAGCCTTCGCGAATCTTCGCCTCGGCAACCTGGGCGTAATGCTCCGCCGGCCAGCGCTTGGATTCGCCGAACTCGGCCCCCGGACACAGGGCCAGCACCGGACGATCCAGGCTCAGGCCGAACTTGGCCAGCGCCGCTTCACGGGTCACCGGATCGATCTGCAGGCTCGGCCGTGGATAGGGTTTGGGCAACTCGGTCCCAGGCTCGTAGGCCAGGGCCATGAAGCGCTCGATCATCAATGGGTAGCGGTCTTTATCCAGGGCGCGCACGTCGTTGAGCAGACCGTAGCGAAACTCGCCACGCCAGCCGGTGCGCTTGGGGATGCCGGCGAAAAACGGCACCAGCGCCGACTTCAACGAATTGGGCAACAGGATCGCCTGGTCGTACTGACCGGCCAGGGATTTGCCGATGCGCCGACGGGTCGCCAGCTCCAGCACGCCGTGGCCGAGCGGGAAGCTCAAGGCCTTGCGTACCTCGGGCATGCGCTCAAGGATCGGCCGACTCCACTCGGGGGCCAGGACGTCGATTTCGCACTGCGGATGACGCTGTTTCAGGCACTGGAACAGTGTCTGCGCCATCACCATGTCACCGACCCAACTGGGCCCAACGATCAGAATATTCATTTGCTTTCCAAAAACGATACGGGGAGGCCTACGCCTCCCCGCCTCGAGAATCACTGTGGCTTAGGTCGCTGCCTGTTGCCCTAATCTACAACACCCCACCCATCAACGGTGGGAGCGAGCTTGCTCGCGATGGGGCCAGCCCATTCAACATCACTGTCGCCTGACCCACCGCCATCGCGAGCAAGCTCGCTCCCACATTTAAATCTTCAGCTCAGGCCCAGCTCCCGCCAGATCCGCAGTACCTGCTGGCGCTCGTCCACGAACTGATCACCTGCGATCACCCCGGCATCTTTCTGCAAGGCCTGGCGGTGAGCGGCGGAGCGGTAGGCCTTGTAGGCTTCGCGCAACAGCGTGGCGTCCTCGACCGGCATCAGCCCGACCTCCTGCAACCCGTCCAGGATGCGGATGTTATCGGTGTAGCGCACCAGCGACGGGTGTTCCTCGGACCACGCCAAGGCCGCGTATTGCACCATAAATTCAATATCGACGATACCTCCGGCATCCTGCTTGAGGTCGAAGGGCGCCGTGGCCTCGAAGGCATTCGGTGCGGTCCCGGCGGCGGTGGCCTTGCTGCCAAGGTTGTCGCGCATCTTGGCGCGCATCTCGCTGACTTCCTGGCGCAGCGTCGGCAAGTCCCGCTTGCGTCCCAGCACCTGGGCGCGGACTTTCTCGAACGCCTGGCCCACGTCCTGGCTACCCACCAGCACACGGGCCCGCACCAGCGCCTGATGCTCCCAGGTCCAGGCTTCATTCTCCTGGTAACGGGCAAACGCCCCGAGGGAGCTGACCAGCAACCCCGACGCACCGGACGGGCGCAGGCGCATATCCACTTCGTACAACTGCCCGGAGTTGGTCTGGGCGGTCAGCAGGTGAATGATCCGCTGGCCGAGCCGGGTGAAGAACTGCGCGCCGTCGATGGGTTTCGGGCCGTCGGTTTCCGCCTGAGGATCACCATCGTGGATGAACACCAGGTCCAGGTCGGAACCATGCCCCAATTCCAGGCCGCCGACTTTCCCATAACCGACAATAATGAAGCCCGGATCACACAGGCTGCCATCGGTGCGCAATGGTACGCCGTGCTTGGCGGTCGTCTGGCGCCAGGCCAGGGCCAGCACTTGTTCGAGAATCGCCTCGGCCAGCCAGGTCAGGTAATCGCTGACTTTCATCAGCGGCAGGCTGCCGGCGATTTCCGAAGCGGCCACCCGCAGGCGGTGCGCCAGCTTGAAATGCCGCAGCGCCTCCATTTGTTGTTCCAGGTCATCCTCGGGGATGCGCGTCAGGCGCTCACGCAACTCCGCCGCCAACTCCGGCGCCAAGGGCGGCTTGAACAGCCGGCCCTCGTTGAGCAACTCATCGAGCAGCAAGGGGAAACGGGTGATTTGCTCAGCAATCCACGGGCTCGCCGCGCACAACGTCAGCAAACGACGCAGGGCGCCGGGGTTTTCCGTCAACAGCACCAGGTAGGCCGAGCGGCGGGCTACCGCCTCGACCAAGGGCAGCACCCGCTCCAGCACCAGGTCTGGATCGGCATGTTCCACGGCCTGGGCCAGCAGGCGTGGAATGAAGGCATCCAGACGCTCGCGTCCCAGGCGCTGCATGGCGCGCAGTTGCGGGCTACCGCGCAGGGCGGCCAGGGCCTTGAGGGCTTTAGGCGCATCGACGAAGCCGCCCTCTTCCAACTGCCGACACGCCGCCTCTTCATCCTGGCTGTCTTCCCACAACGGCAACCATTCGCCGCCCACCACCACTTCGCTTTCGCCACCCTCTTCTTCATCCGGGTCGGCGATGACCTGGCCGAAATGCCAGGCCACACGCCCGCGCCAATACATCAATCGCTCATGAAAGGCCGACCAGTCGGCAAAACCCAGCATGAACGCAATGCGCGCCTGATCCTGCGGGCTATCCGGGAGCATCTGGGTCTGGCGGTCGGCGATGGCCTGGATCGCATGTTCGGTATAACGCAGGAACTCATAGCCCTGGCGCAGCTCATCGATCACCTTGCCCGGCAGGTACCCCTGGCCCTCCAGGGTGCCCAGCACTTTAAGCAGCGGGCGCTGCTGCAAGCTCAAGTCGCGACCGCCATGGATCAACTGGAACGCCTGGGCGATGAACTCCACCTCGCGAATGCCGCCCGAGCCCAGCTTGATGTTGTCGGCCATGCCCTTGCGCCGCACCTCCTGCTGGATCAGTTGCTTCATCGTGCGCAGCGCTTCGATGGCGGAAAAATCCAGGTAACGGCGATAGACGAACGGGCGCAGCATGTCGAGCAACTGCGCACCGGCCACTTGGTCACCCGCCACCACGCGCGCTTTGATCATGGCGTAGCGCTCCCAGTCGCGGCCCTGGTCCTGGTAATACTGCTCCAGGGCATTGAAGCTCAGCACCAGCGCACCGGCCGAGCCGTAGGGACGCAGGCGCATATCGACACGGAACACGAAGCCGTCGACGGTCATCGGGTCCAGGGCCTTGATCAGGCGCTGGCCGACGCGGATGAAAAATTCCTGGTTATCCAGCGGTCGCTTGACGCCCACGGTTTCGCCACCCTCGGGGTAGGCGAAGATCAGGTCGATGTCCGACGACAGGTTCAGCTCCACGGCACCCAGCTTGCCCATGCCCAGGATGACCATCTGCTGCGGCTCGCCGCTGCGTCGTCCGGTGGGTACGCCGAATTGCTGGCTGAGGCGCTGGTACAACCATTGATAGGCCTGGTCGATGCAGGTGTCGGCCATGTCCGAGAGGTCGCGGCAGGTCTGGACCAGGTCGGCCTGGCGGGTCAGGTCGCGCCAGATGATCCGTACCTGCTGGCGGGTGCGCTGGCGGCGCAGGACGCGGCCCAGTTCTTCTTCAGTCTCGGCGGCCTGCACGGCGGCACCGATCTGCGCGCACATTTCACCGGGCGCCAGGCTGCGGTCCAGTTCGCCGCTGCGCACCAGCTCCAGCAGCATCACCGGGTCACGGACGCTCTGTTCGATGACAAAGTCGCTGGCGGCGGCAATACGGTTGAACGCCTCCCAACGCTGCGGGGTCCAGGCCGACAGCCCGTGGTCGTCGTCGAACAAGGCGACCACCGCACGGAACGACTGCTCGGCACGACTGACCAATGACTGGAGAATCGCCGGTACCGTTTCCGGTATTGGGGCAAGCGAGGGCAGGCTCATGGTCTATCCTTGATCGGCGCGGGAGAGGCTGGATGTAGTGTTTTTTCAAAAGACACTACCTGATCGACTGTCGAACAAAGATGATAAATAGCTGAAAATCTGATTTTATTGGCAGCCGGCATCAAGTTTTTACCTGTACGAGTTGGCTAAAGACCAACAGTAACGATTATTCTCACAACGAAACGAGGGGCCAGAAGCCGCTCATGTGTAGTTTTACTACTCGTCTATACATTCGAAAGGCTGAAACGGCCGACGATTTGTAGTAAAACTACACGCCGCCGAAACAACCTTCGGCAATCCAAGAATTTATATCGTCTGCCCACAAGGCCAGTCGCAAACTCAGGCAACCGATTCTGGTAGCCTTTCCGCCCTGGAGCAAGCCATGCAAGACCTCGATCCCGTCGAAACCCAGGAATGGCTGGACGCCCTGGAATCGGTTCTCGACAAAGAAGGCGAAGACCGTGCTCACTATCTGATGACCCGTATGGGCGAACTCGCAACCCGCAGCGGTTCGCAATTGCCTTACGCCATCACCACGCCGTACCGCAACACAATCCCCGTCACCCACGAAGCACGCATGCCTGGCGACCTGTTCATGGAACGCCGCATTCGCTCGTTGGTACGCTGGAACGCGATGGCCATGGTGATGCGTACGAACCTGAAAGATTCTGACCTGGGCGGTCACATCTCCAGCTTCGCCTCCAGTGCAACCCTGTACGACATCGGCTTCAACTACTTCTTCCAGGCCCCGACCGACGAACACGGCGGTGACCTGATCTACTTCCAGGGCCACACCTCCCCAGGTGTCTACGCCCGTGCGTTCATGGAAGGCCGCATCACCGAAGAGCAGATGAACAACTTCCGCCAGGAAGTGGACGGTCAGGGCCTGTCGTCCTACCCGCACCCTTGGCTGATGCCCGACTTCTGGCAGTTCCCGACTGTATCCATGGGCCTGGGCCCGATCCAGGCGATCTACCAGGCACGTTTCATGAAGTACCTGGAAGCCCGTGGCTTCATCCCGGAAGGCAAGCAGAAAGTCTGGTGCTTCCTGGGCGATGGCGAGTGCGACGAGCCGGAATCCCTCGGTGCTATCTCCCTGGCCGGCCGCGAGAAGCTCGACAACCTGATCTTCGTCATCAACTGCAACCTGCAGCGCCTCGACGGCCCGGTTCGCGGCAACGGCAAGATCATCCAGGAGCTCGAAGGCGTATTCCGCGGCGCCCAGTGGAACGTGACCAAAGTCATCTGGGGCCGTTTCTGGGACCCACTGCTGGCCAAGGACGTCGACGGTATCCTGCAACGTCGCATGGACGAAGTCATCGACGGCGAGTACCAGAACTACAAGGCCAAAGACGGCGCGTTCGTGCGTGAACACTTCTTCAACACGCCTGAACTCAAGGCAATGGTTGCAGACCTGTCCGACGACGAGATCTGGAAACTCAACCGTGGCGGCCACGACCCGTACAAGGTCTACGCGGCGTACCACGAAGCGGTCAACCACAAAGAACAACCCACCGTCATCCTGGCCAAGACCATCAAGGGTTATGGAACCGGTGCCGGCGAAGCGAAGAACACTGCGCACAACACCAAGAAAGTCGATGTCGACAGCTTGAAGTTGTTCCGTGATCGTTTCGACATTCCGGTCAAAGACGACGAACTGGAGAACCTGCCGTTCTTCAAGCCAGAGCCAAACAGCGCCGAAGCCCGCTACCTGAGCGAGCGCCGCACTGCACTGGGCGGTTTCGTGCCGCAGCGCCGCGCGCAAAGCTTCAGCGTGCCGACCCCATCGCTGGATACCCTCAAGGCTATCCTCGACGGCTCGGGCGACCGTGAAATCTCCACCACCATGGCCTTCGTGCGGATCCTCGCGCAACTGGTCAAGGACAAGGAAATCGGTCCACGCATCGTCCCGATCATTCCGGACGAAGCCCGTACCTTCGGTATGGAAGGCATGTTCCGTCAGTTGGGCATCTACTCCTCCGTCGGCCAGCTCTACGAGCCAGTCGATAAAGACCAGGTGATGTTCTACAAGGAAGACAAGAAAGGCCAGATCCTCGAAGAAGGCATCAACGAAGCAGGCGCCATGAGCTCCTTCATCGCTGCCGGCACTTCGTACTCCAGCCACAACCAGCCGATGCTGCCGTTCTACATCTTCTACTCGATGTTCGGCTTCCAGCGTATCGGCGACCTGGCCTGGGCCGCTGGCGACAGCCGCACCCGTGGCTTCCTGATCGGCGGCACCGCTGGCCGGACCACACTGAACGGCGAAGGCCTGCAACACGAAGACGGTCACAGCCACATTCTGGCTGCCACCATCCCGAACTGCCGCACCTTTGATCCAACCTACGGCTACGAGCTGGCGGTGATCATCCAGGACGGCATGAAGAAGATGACCGAAGAGCAACAGGACGTCTTCTACTACATCACCGTGATGAACGAGTCCTACCAGCAGCCAGCCATGCCGGCCGGCGCCGAGGAAGGCATCATCAAGGGCATGTACCTGCTCGAAGAAGACACCCGCGAAGCGGCGCACCACGTCCAGTTGATGGGCTCCGGCACCATCCTGCGCGAAGTGCGTGAGGCAGCGAAGATCCTGCGTGAAGAATTCAACGTCGGCGCCGACGTCTGGAGTGTCACCAGCTTCAACGAACTGCGTCGCGACGGCCTGGCCGTAGAACGCAGCAACCGCCTGCACCCTGGCCAGAAGCCAAAGCTGAGCTACGTCGAAGAATGCCTGAACGGCCGAAAAGGTCCGGTCATCGCCTCTACCGACTACATGAAGCTGTTTGCCGAGCAGATCCGCCAGTGGGTTCCTTCCAAGGAATTCAAAGTGCTGGGCACCGACGGTTTCGGCCGTAGCGACAGCCGCAAGAAACTGCGTCACTTCTTCGAAGTCGACCGTAAGTTCGTTGTGTTGGCAGCCCTGGAAGCCCTGGCTGACCGTGGCGATATCGAACCCAAGGTGGTGGCCGAGGCCATCGTCAAGTTCGGCATCGATCCAGAAAAACGCAACCCACTGGACTGCTGAGGAGAATTTTCGTGAGCGAACTCATTCGCGTACCTGACATCGGCAGCGGTGAAGGTGAAGTAATTGAACTGTTTGTGAAGGTCGGCGACCGTATCGAAGCCGACCAGAGCATCCTGACGCTTGAATCGGACAAGGCCAGCATGGAAGTGCCTGCGCCGAAGGCCGGTGTCATCAAGAGCTTGAAAGTGAAGCTGGGCGACCGCCTGAAAGAAGGCGACGAACTGCTGGAGCTGGAAGTCGAAGGCGCCGCTGCGGCGCCTGAAGCAGCGGCCCCTGCTGCTGCCCCGGCGGCGGCTGAAAAGCCTGCCGCTGCACCGGCTGCTGCGGCAGCTCCCGCTCCGGCTGCTGCGCCTGCCGCTGCCACGGTCCAGGACATTCATGTCCCGGACATCGGTTCGTCGGGCAAGGCCAAGATCATCGAAGTGCTGGTCAAGGTGGGCGACACCGTCGAAGCCGACCAGTCGCTGATCACCCTGGAATCCGACAAGGCCAGCATGGAGATCCCATCGCCGGCTGCCGGCGTGGTGGAAAGCATCGCGGTCAAGCTGGAAGATGAAGTGGGCACAGGCGATTTCATCCTCAAGCTGAAAGTAGCCGGTGCCGCCGCACCTGCCGCGCCCGCCCAAGCTGCTGCGCCTGCCGCCAAAACTGAAGCCGCTCCGGCCCCGGCAGCCGCGCCTGCCGCGCCTGCCGCCAAGGCCGAGGCTGCCCCAGCCCCGGTCGCCGCGCCTGCGCCAAGCGGTGCCAAGGTGCACGCCGGCCCTGCGGTGCGTCAGCTGGCCCGTGAATTCGGTGTCGAGCTCTCCGCCGTCGGCCCAAGCGGCCCTCACGGTCGCGTGCTCAAAGAAGACGTGCAAGCCTACGTCAAGGCCATGATGCAGAAGGCCAAGAACGCACCGGCCGAAGGCGCCACTGGCGGCGCGGGCATTCCGCCGATCCCGGCGGTGGACTTCAGCCGCTTCGGCGAAACCGAAGAAGTGGCCATGACTCGCCTGATGCAGATCGGCGCGTCGAGCCTGCACCGCAGCTGGCTGAACATTCCGCACGTGACTCAGTTCGACCAGGCCGACATCACCGAGCTGGAAGCTTTCCGCGTCGCGCAGAAAGCCGTGGCGGAAAAGGCCGGCGTGAAGCTGACCGTGCTGCCTCTGCTGCTCAAGGCCTGTGCACACCTGCTCAAGGAACTGCCGGACTTCAACGCCTCCCTGGCCCCGAGTGGCAAGGCTGTGATCCGCAAGAAATACGTTCACATCGGCTTTGCCGTCGACACCCCGGAAGGCCTGCTGGTACCGGTCATCCGCAACGTCGACCAGAAGAGCCTGCTGCAACTGGCTGCCGAAGCCGCTGCCCTGGCCGAAAAAGCCCGGAACAAGAAGCTCACCGCCGACGACATGCAAGGCGCCTGCTTCACCATTTCCAGCCTCGGCCACATTGGCGGCACCGGCTTCACGCCGATCGTCAACGCGCCGGAAGTGGCGATCCTGGGTGTTTCCAAGGCCACCATCCAGCCAGTCTGGGACGGTAAAGCCTTCCAGCCGAAGCTGATGCTGCCACTGTCGCTGTCCTACGATCACCGTGTGATCAACGGCGCCGCCGCTGCACGCTTCACCAAGCGCTTGAGCGACCTGCTGGGCGACATCCGCACCATCCTGCTGTAACACCGGGCGGCCCTCCCTTGCGGAGGGCCATTCGGAGCACTGTTTTCCGAGCGCCACGCTCGTACCTCAACCCCGCCCGTTTGGCGGGGCTTTTTTTGCCTGGAATTCAAGCCGGACAGCCTGGGTGTTGGATGTGCCGGCCTCATCGCGAGCAAGCTCGCTCCCACAATGGACTTGTGGTGTTCCTGTGGGAGCGAGCTTGCTCGCGATGGCGGAAGGTCAGGCGACGCGGCAACTTTCCTACCACACAAGTTTTAAATGACTACACCCCCTGTTAGTCATTACCCACAACTTGCGCCCCCTTCCCTATCGATATTTATGACGCGCCGGGCTTTAGCATCAAACCACCAGGCAACTGGATGCTTGCACTCCATCATCAACACTTCGAATGGATTCGAATATGTTCAAACCTACCGTTGGCCCCATTGTCGGCCACACGACAACGGATCACGCCCGGATATTCCTGCGCGGAGATCGCGGCAACAACCGGGTATTCGCCGGCATTCGCCACCGGCGCCAAGGCGATACACGCTGGTCGAAAGGGGATTTTGTCCAACTGAAGGCCTACTGCGACATGTCCGATGTCATCGTGCTGAAAGGCCTTCAACCCGACACCGCCTACGAATACCAGGCCGGCTGGTTCAGCCCCCTGAGCCCGACCCATACCGTGGAAACCGTCCAGGCACTGCCGCTGCAATGGCCCAGGAGCACCTACTGCTTACGCACCCCGGCCAGCAAAACCGATGCGCCACGCGCTTATATCGTGGGCTCTTGTCGCTACTTGCGAATCGCCGCCGGCACCCCGTTGCTACCGGGGCTTGGGGACCGCACCTTTGCCGGCATCAACCGCATCGTGGCGCAGGCCGACCCACCGATCAGCGCGGTATTGATGACCGGCGATCAGGTTTATCTGGATGACCTGAATGTCATCGGACCGGACCGAACCTATCAGAACATCCTTTTCAGATACCGATCGGTATTTAGCCAGCCGCATATCCGGAAACTGATGTCTGGCACCCCTACCTACATGATCCTTGACGACCATGAGATCGAAGACAACTGGCCCGCCAGGAAAACCGGTAACGACGATGTTCTATACGCCAATGCCATGGGCGCTTATGGGCTTTATCAGGCCAGCCACGGGCCCGCCCATGAACTGTCGAGCGACGGAACATTAAACAAGTCGTTAATGCGCTACTGGTACACCTTCACCCACGGCGATATCCATTGGTTCGTCACCGACAGCCGGACGCAACGCAACCTGTCGGCGGACGATCGGCGCATTCTCGACGAGGAACAGGAACAGTCCCTGCTCCAATGGCTTATCAACAGCACCGCCCGGGTCAAACTCGTCGTGACCAGCGTCATGTTCTTCCCTGACAGCAAGCACGATGACGGCGACGCCTGGCAGGCCTTCCCGGAACAACGCCTGCGCCTGCTGGAAACCATACGCCGCCATCGGATCAAAAACGTGGTTTTCGTCTCGGGCGATGTTCACGGCTCCATGACCAGCCGCCTGCGTCACAGCGAGGATCCTGATTTCGAGGTCAACACCGTGGTTTCCTCGCCGTTCTACAACAGCAAATTGCTGCCTTTTGCAAAAGCCTCGGATTTTATTTTCCACAGGCCGATGGCCCGCACCCGAAGTGGTGATTACCGCTATGAACTGACCAGCAAAGTGGTGAGTCAGGACAACTTCGCCCACCTGCATGTCACGGCGCAGAGCCTTCAAGTCACCTTCCACGACCGGGACGGCAAGCCCTTGCAGACGGTCGATATCCCGCTGCGATGACCTCCCATGCCCTCTGATCGATCGGCGACTGGAGAAATCCCCTCGTCGGCCGATAAAAGGTTTATAGCACTTGGCCTTCATCTCTCTTGTCAGCCAGTGCCGCAATGATGCAACCTTGCGCCAATCCGTAATAACGAGGGCGTCAGCCCGGCGCGATCAGCATTTTCGAAGCGAGTTTCCCCATGAAAAGCCAACCCGATGCCGCCAGCCGTATGGCGGCCGAGGTAGTGACGCAGTTACCGGTGCCCTCGCGGCTCGGTATGCTGCGTTTCGAACGGCTGAATGAAGCAAGCTGGGCGCTGTTGTTCCTCGATCCCAACTGCGAGCGATACTTCGGCCTGCCGGCGGTAGAGCTGTGCTCGCTGGTCAGTGCGCCTTACGCCAGCTTGATGGAGCCAGAAGCACGCTATCAGTTGCACGACGCCATCCAGCAACAATTGGCCCAGGCCGCGCATTACCAGATTCGCTACACGCTCCACACCACCAAAGGCCCGATGAACGTGCTGGAGACGGGTGAAGCCTATAAGCAACACAATCGTCATCTGCTGCGCGGTTACCTGCTGGCGGTGGACAATTTGCTGCAAGGCGAACCCTCCGTGCCGGCCCTGGATCTGGAAACCCAGAATTCACGCCTGCAGATCGCCCTGGAACTGAACCAGCGCGCCCAGCAAGAGCAGCTCCAGCACCTGGACCGGGTACGCGCCCAACAGGACCTGATCCTGCTACTGACCCGTCAACGCTACAGCGCCAACAACTCCCTGCTCGAAGCCGCCGAACTCATCACCCGCAGCGCCTGCGACATCTACCAGATCGACTGCGCCAGCCTCTGGAATCTGGACGATGGCAAACTGGTTCCGATTTCCGCCTACAACCGCGCGTCCCAGGCGTATTTCCTGCCGGCGGTGATCGACGCCAACGACTTTCCCGACTACATGGAGGCGCTGCAGACCTGCCGCGCCATCGACGCCCACAATGCGATGCGCGACCCGCGCACCCGGGAAATGGCCGAGAGCCTGCGCGCCCGTGACGTCAATGCCATTCTCGACGCCAGCGTGCGTATCGACGGCCAGGTGGTGGGCGTGCTGTGCCTGGAGCAAGTAGGCGTCACCCGCGCCTGGCAGTCGGATGAAATCGCCTTTGCCGGTGAGTTGGCGGACCAGTTCGCCCAAGTCATCAACAACCACAACCGACGCACCGCCACAAGCGCCCTGCACTTGTTCCAGCGCGCCGTGGAGCAGAGCGCCAACGCGTTCCTGCTGGTCAATTGCGACGGCGTGGTGGAGTACGTCAACCCGAGCTTCACCGCGATCACCCAGTACACCACCGAGGAAGTCCACGGCCAACGCCTCTCGGAACTGCCGGCCCTGGAGAACCTCAGCGAACTGCTGTTCGACGCACCCTCGGCGCTGGCCCAGAGCAACAGTTGGCAGGGTGAGTTCAAGAGTCGGCGCAAGAACCTGGAGCCCTACTGGGGCCAGTTGTCGATTTCCAAGGTCTATGGCGACAACCGCGAGCTGACCCACTACATCGGCATCTACGAAGACATCACCCAGACCAAGCTGGCCCAGCAGCGCATCGAGCGCCTGGCGTACACCGACAACCTGACCAACCTGGGCAACCGTCCGGCGTTCATTCGCAACCTCGATGAACGCTTCGCCCGGGACAGTGATTCGCCCATCAGCCTGCTGCTGGTGGACATCGACAACTTCAAGCGCATCAACGACAGCCTCGGCCACCAGACCGGTGACAAACTGCTGATCAGCCTGGCCCGGCGCCTGCGCAACAGCTTGAGCCCCAGCGGCAGCCTGGCGCGATTTGCCAGTAACGAATTCGCGGTGCTGCTGGACGACACGAGCCTGGAAGCCGGGCAACAGATCGCCAGCCAGTTGCTGATGACCCTCGACAAGCCGATGTTCGTCGATAACCAGTTGATCAGCGTGACCGGCTCCGTGGGTCTGGCCTGTGCGCCGTTGCACGGCCGCGATCCGCAGACCCTGATGCGCAACGCCGGCCTCGCCCTGCACAAGGCCAAGGCCAACGGCAAGCACCAGGTCCAGGTGTTCACCGAGGCACTGAATGCCGAGGCCAGCTACAAGCTGTTCGTGGAAAACAACCTGCGTCGCGCCTTGACCCAGAACGAACTGGACGTGTTCTACCAGCCCAAGTTGTGCCTGCGCAGCGGCCGTCTTCTGGGCATGGAGGCGTTGCTGCGCTGGAACCATCCGGAAAAGGGCATGATTCGTCCGGACCAGTTCATCAGCGTGGCCGAAGAAACCGGCCTGATCATCCCCATCGGCAAATGGATTGCCCGCCAGGCTTGCCGCATGAGCAAACAGCTGACCGCAGCCGGCCTGGGCAACCTGCAAGTGGCGATCAACCTGTCGCCCAAGCAGTTTTCCGACCCGGACCTGGTCGCCTCCATCGCCAGTATCCTCAAGGAGGAACAACTGCCGGCCCGGCTGCTGGAACTGGAGCTGACCGAAGGCCTGTTGCTGGAAGCCACCGAAGACACCCATTTGCAGCTCGACCAGCTCAAGCGCCTTGGACTGACCCTCGCCATGGACGACTTCGGCACCGGTTACTCGTCCCTGAGCTATTTGAAGAAATTCCCGATCGACATATCATCAAGATCGATCGCAGCTTCATCCACGAGATCCCGGACAACCAGGACGACATGGAAATCACCTCGGCGGTGATCGCCATGGCCCACAACCTGAAACTCAAGGTCGTGGCCGAAGGCATCGAAACCGCCCAGCAACTGGCGTTCCTGCGGCGTCACCGTTGCGACGTCGGCCAGGGCTACCTGTTTGACCGACCGATCCCCGGCGCCGAGCTGGTCGAAAAGCTCAAGCGCTACCCGCGTGGGCCTCTGGTCTGACAGCCGCGTATAGCTTGCGGCGGCTTTTCTGAGGCACACTGACTGTCTATTTCGCTCAACTCAATCTGACTGAGAGGACTGATGATGGTCTTGCGCTCGGAAATCCTGGTGAACAAAAACGTGCTCCCTACTAAAGAACAAGCCCTGCCTGGCCGTGAAACCCCGATGAGCGTGCCGGAAAAACACTTCGTCCTCGACGCGCCGCTGCTGGGCCCGTTTGCCATGGACGTGGATTTCGCGATCTTCGGCCTCGGCTGCTTCTGGGGCGCAGAGCGCAAGTTCTGGCAGCGCGAAGGCGTGGTCAGTACGGCGGTGGGTTACGCCGGGGGCTTCACGCCGAACCCGACGTATGAAGAAGTCTGTTCGGGTCTGACCGGCCACAGTGAAGTGGTACTGGTGGTCTATGAGCCGGCAAAAGTCAGCTACGAGCAGCTTTTGAAAATGTTCTGGGAACTGCACAACCCGACCCAGGGCATGCGCCAGGGGAATGACATCGGCACCCAGTACCGCTCAGTGATCTATGCCACCAACCCCGCTCAACTGGCGGCGGCCAAACACAGCGAGCAAGTGTTCCAGGCCGAGTTGACCAAGGCCGGCAAAGGCACCATCACGACCGAAATCGAAGAAGCACCGACGCTCTACTTCGCCGAGGCCTACCACCAGCAGTACCTGGCGAAGAACCCTGAAGGCTATTGCGGGATTGGCGGTACGGGCGTGACCTGCCCGATCTGACAGCCGGGCCCCAGATCCAGTGTGGGAGCTGAGCTTGTGGGAGCAAGCTTGGCTCCCACAGGGATTTGTGTCGGTTGCAGTCCTGTGAACACCCCACAACCCAAGTGGGAGCGGGCTTGCTCGTGAAGGCGTCCTTCCTGACGACCTGAATGCATCGGTTCAACGATCAGCTCTCAGCGATCAACCAATCCATCTGCCACCCACCCTGGGTCTGCCCCAGCTTTTTCGACAGCCACGGCAGCAGCTCACGCAACTCCTCCTCCAGCCCCCACGGCGGGTTGGCAATCGCCAGGCCGGAGCCGTTCAGGCTGTTGGGCGTCGCCAGTGGATGCACCAGCAGTTCCACCCGCAACAGCTTCGGCGCGCCCGTACCGGCCAGGTCCTGGTAGAAGCGGCGCAACATCCGCTGGTCCTTTACCGGATACCAGATCGCGGCCACCGTCTGGCGCATCCGGCCAATAGCCTCCTTGAGGGAGGCGGCGCAGCGCTGCATCTCGTCAAGCTGCTCGAAGGGCGGGTCGATCAGCATCAGGGCACGCTTCTCTGCCACCGGCAGCAGTGCCCGCGGCACATGCCAGCCCTCACCCAAGTGCACCGCCACGCGACGGTCGCCTTTCATGTTGTCCTTGAGCAACACGCCGTCTTCAGGGTGTTTCTCATTGAGCAGCACACGGTCCTGGGAGCGGGTCAGGCGCCGCGCCAGCTCCGGCGAGCCCGGGTAGTAGCGCAACTGGCCGTCCGGGTTCATTTCGTGCAGCACCTTCATGTAATCGGCGGTCAACGGCGGCAGATCGCTCTCGCCCCACAACCGCGCAATGCCTTCCAGGTACTCACCGGTACGGTTGGCCTGGTCACCCTGCAGGTCGTACAGCCCGATGCCCGCGTGGGTATCGAGATAGGCGAAGGGCTGCTCCTTGCGCGACATCAGCGCGATGAGGCGGGTCAAGGTCAGGTGTTTGAACACATCGGCGTGATTGCCGGCGTGGAAGGCGTGGCGATAATTCATGGCGGCTCCTGCGAAGGGCGATGAGTTTACCTTGAAGCGCGCCGGACGTCAGGGGTTCGCAGCCCGGCGGAGAGGCCACCATCAGCCCAGCTCTCGCAGCAAATACGCCTGCAATGGCGCCTTTTTCACCTCAACCGGCTCCGATCGCTCAAGAAAGTGGGCAATCTTGCAGCGCAAGATGCTGCGATCGACCCGCTCGGACACATACGGATGCTCCTCGCCCAGCCAAGCGAGCAAGTTATCCAACAGACAGTCCGTTGGGCCCTCGGCCATTGCGTCCAATAGTGCGACGGGCACTTGCCACCAGGGAAAAGCCTGGGCCGGCCGCTGGGCATTTCCCACGACCTCAAGGGATTGCCCATTGATCAGGCAGCGCTTGATGACCGGCAAGAGTTGCCCGGCCTCCACCGCCGTCGATTGCAGTATCGGCCGGACAAAGCGCCCATCCCAAAAACGCAGGAAGACCGGCTTGCCACCGGGCAACAGCACCTGCGTGAGCCCTCGCAAGTGTTCGGCAAGGGTTTCCTGGCTCACACACGAAACCGCCAGCCACCCCCAATCGAGGGAGTCGCTGGCGGCTATCCAATCAAGAAACCCACTGTCTGCGCTGACCAGCCCTACATAGGGCATGACCGCTTCCCACTCGGCGTAGGGCGTGTCGGCCCAGATCGGGCTGGCTGCCGAGCTCATCGAACGCCGCCAGGCCGACAACGTCCCGGCGCTACTGGCATTGCTGAAAATGGCGAAAAGTTGCTCGGAGGCCTGTAAGGGGTGTTCCTCAAGCCAGGCGCGGGGAGATTGATCGCTGTTCATGCACGCCCCCGGACATCGACAGGTTTGTGAACGACCGGCGGCGCTGCACAGGCGCCATTCCTGCAACGCTCACACTCCTCACAGAACGGTGCCGAGCCTTGGAAACTGAGGCGTTGTGCAACGGAAAGAGCAAGTGCCTCTGCAGCGACCAGCTTCTCGGCACTGCCCGCAGAGCCCGATGCCGCACTCATGGCCGTCATCCGCGCCCCTCCAAGTTCGATCGGCACGCTGCTGTAAATCCCACCGGCGCCGATGTTGATCCAGTGGCCGCCGGCCTGGAGGGTCACACTGGCACCCGCTTCCAATACCACTTGCTGGCCGGCGCTGACATGAAACTGCTGGCTGGCGTTCAGGACCTGGCTGGTGACACGAATATGCCGCTCGCCGCTCACCAGCAGATGGTCGTCCTGCCGCACTTCTGCCCGGCGCCGACCGTGGGTCAGGCGCTGCTCATCGGCCTTGAGCTCGTGTCGCGCCGTACCGGCGACAACGATGCTGCGCTCGTGATCGACCTGCACTCGCTGGTCATGCAGCACATGCTGGGTCCAGTTGCGCTGGGCCCGCAGGTAGATCTCTTCGGCGCCCTTGCGATCCTCGATGCGCAATTCGTTGTAGCCTCCCCCGCCCGGGCTGCTCTGGCTGCGCAACACGCTGCGAGTCTTGTCTGCCGGCAGGTCCAGCGGCACCGGGTTGGCGCCATTGGGCAGACACCCCACCACCAATGGCTTGTCCACGTCACCATCGATGAACCCCACCAGGACTTCCATACCGACCCGGGGAATCATCACTGCGCCATAGTGATCGTGAGCCCAACCGGAGGCCACTCGCAGCCAGCAACTGGAGTGCTCGTCGCGTTGACCGTCGCGATCCCAGACCAGTTGCACCTTGACCCGTCCGAATTCATCGCAATGGATCTCGCTGTCGACCGGCCCGGTCACCACCGCCGACTGATAACCATGGGCACGGGGCTTTTCGTGATGCAAAGGTGGCCGAAAGAACACGTCCCATGGCGTGGCAAGAAAGGTATTTTTGTAGCCCTGGAATTCATCCGGGCCAGCGCTGGCTGTTTCTTCCAGCACCTGCGGTTGACGGCCATGATGATCGATATGCGTCAGGAGCCAGAGATCATTCCACGGCTCTCGGGGATGTTCCTTGATCCGCATGAAATGTCCGCTGACGAAGGCGCGTTCATCACTGCCGCCCTCCGCCAAGCGGTGGTCGGCGCCATGGCGCTCAAGGGCCCGCCGGGTCAGATGCTTGCCGTCGTCACGGGCGCAGAATCCGCCGGGATAGTGATAGTCCTCGAGCATCGGGCTCTGCCGATTGTCGAGGTGGGTTTGCAGTAACAAACCGGGCTTGCGGAAGTCGTAATCGCGCAACGTCACGGCAGTGGTACGGGTCTGGAGCCGCACCGCCAGGCGCTTGATGGCCGGCTCGGCGGCGGCCATGCCGCTGTCTGGCAGGTACAGCGTCGATTCGGGCAGGCGGGGAAACACCGTCTGGTCGTCACCGAACACCAGCAGATGGCCGTCAGGGCTGTGCCTGAAGTGATAGTGGATACCGACTTCGGCGCAAATCCGCTCGATGAAGGCCAGGTCGCTTTCGCCATACTGCACACAATATTCACGCTCGGGGTATTGCCCGCCAAGCGTGAACTGGCAGGCATCCGCCAGGATCCCGTGTTCCTTCAACACCCGGGCGACGATATCGGGCACGCTCAGGTGCTGGAAAATACGCTGGTTGATGCGATGACGCAGGTAGGCCAGGCGGGGCACCAGGCTGACCTGGTAAAGGGTCAGGCGCTTGCCCGAATCCCCCTGGGCCACGCTATAGACCTGGCCGTGTATGCCGCCGCCCCAGTCGTCGAACCCCAGGAATGCCTGGCGATGCAGAAGCTCTTCCAGTGCCAGGTCGGACCGTTCGCTGACCAGTTCCAGGTCGAAGCGATAGGGCTGGCTGATGGCTTCCTTGCCCTTGAACTCAAGCACCTTGAGTTCATTCGGCCCGCTGTCGAGCGTCAGCGTGAAACGCGATGAGTTGGCAGGCGGGAACATCCGATGTGCCTCTGCGAAATGGAGGCGGGCGATTCTGCACGAGCGATAGGGGGAGTGCATGGGGGGTCAGGAAAAACAGATTTGCCCTACATCCAAGAAGCTAAAAGCCGCAAAACGTGATGCATTTTCCGATAGACATTTGAGGTATCGCGACCAACCGCAACCGTCCTACGTATGAATCAGCCACTTCTTGCAAGGTCACCGATTTCTGGGCTGTGGTGGCCGTGATAACGTGCCTTGGTCGCAAAAAAGCAAAGGACGCACGGCATGACGACACGTTACGCAAAAATCGCAATGACCCTGGCGCTCGCCGCATTCGCCTTCCTGACCGTGTTCAACAACGTCACGGACTACAGCTCCAACTTCAATTTCGTCCATCACGTACTTAGCATGGATACCACCTTTCCCGACAATGCCGCCCGCTATCGCGCCATCGATCAAGCCTGGATGTGGCACGTTGCCTATTGGCTGATCATCTTCGGCGAAGCGCTGACGGCGGGACTTTTGGGCTACGGAGCAGTGAAACTGTGGCAGGCACGTCGGGCCGAGGCCTTGGTGTTCGCCCGCGCCAAGGAATGGACCATTGCCGGCCTGACGGTGGGTTTCTTCGTCTGGTTCTTTGGTTTCATGGTGGTCGGCGGCGAATGGTTCCTGATGTGGCAATCAGAAATCTGGAACGGCCAGGACGCTGCGTTCAGGTTCTATATGGCGATTTTGGGCGTGCTGATCTTTCTCAACCAGCCTGATGCCAACCCGGACTGACGCCCATGAAAAAACGGCCCGCCTCCATTGGAGACGGGCCGTTTTTCATGCAAACCCTCCTGCGAGCCATCGAGGCCTCGCTGAAGGCCTTACTGGTTCAGACGGAAATCTTTCTCGGCTGCTTCGAAGCGCTGCAGCATACCCGCGGTAGGCGCGCCCATCTTGCTGACAATGTAGATGGCCAGGCTGGCGAAGATGAAGCCCGGGATGATTTCGTACAGGCCCAGCAGCTCGAAGTGCTTCCAGACGATCACGGTGATCGCACCCACCAGGATGCCGGCGAGCGCGCCATTGCGGGTCATGTTCTTCCAGATCACGGAGATCAGGACAACCGGGCCGAAGGCGGCACCGAAACCGGCCCAGGCGTAGCTCACCAGGCCCAGTACACGGTTTTCCGGGTTGGCAGCCAGGGCGATGGCGACCAAGGCCACCAGCAGCACCATGGCACGGCCGACCCAGACCAGTTCCAGCTGGGAAGCGCCCTTGCGCAGGAAGGTCTTGTAGAAGTCTTCGGTCAGGGCACTGGAGCACACCAGCAACTGGCAGCTCAGGGTACTCATCACCGCCGCCAGGATGGCCGACAGCAACACACCGGCAACCCATGGGTTGAACAGGATCTTCGCCAACTCGATGAACACGCGCTCAGGGTTCTCGGTCACTGGCCCGGCCACGTCAGGGTGTGCCGAGAAGTAAGCGATACCGAAGAAGCCCACGGCCACGGTGCCACCCAGGCACAGGATCATCCAGGCCATGGAGATGCGACGCGCCTTGGCGATCGACTTGACCGAATCCGCCGCCATGAAGCGCGCCAGGATGTGCGGTTGGCCGAAGTAGCCCAAGCCCCAGCCCATCAGCGAGATCACGCCGATGAAGGTGGTGTTTTTCAGCATGTCGAAGGACGAAGGGTCTTTCGCTTCGATGGCCAGGAACGTGGTGTCCACACCACCGGTGGCCAGCAGCACGATGATCGGCGTAAGGATCAGCGCGAAGATCATCAGGGTGGCTTGCACGGTGTCGGTCCAGCTCACGGCCAGGAAACCACCGACGAAGGTGTAGGCGATGGTCGCCGCAGCACCGGCCCACAGCGCGGTCTCGTAGGACATGCCGAAGGTGCTTTCGAACAGACGGGCGCCGGCCACGATGCCGGAAGCGCAGTAGATGGTGAAGAACACCAGGATGACCACCGCCGAGATGATCCGCAGCAGGCCACTCTTGTCTTCGAAACGGCTGGAGAAGTAGTCCGGCAGCGTCAGTGCGTCACCGTTGTGCTCGGTCTGCACCCGAAGGCGACCGGCCACGAACAGCCAGTTGAGGTAGGCGCCGACGATCAGGCCGATGGCGATCCAGCTTTCCGACAGGCCGGACATGTAGATGGCACCCGGCAACCCCATCAACAACCAGCCGCTCATGTCCGAAGCACCGGCGGACAATGCCGTTACCACGCTGCCCAGGCTGCGACCGCCCAGGATGTAATCGGAAAGGTTGTTGGTGGAGCGGTAAGCCATCAGACCGATCAGGACCATGGCTGCGATATAGACCACGAAAGTGATCAAGGTGGGATTACTAACACTCATGAGTTACGCCCTGGCTTTGTTTTTATGTAGCGGTGGCAGTTGAAAGCGTCGACAACACGGACGTTATAGCGACGATTTGCAGTCCCGCGAATTTATGACTGATGTTTCCCCAGGAAAGCCATCAGCCGATGCCCCTCGACGTTGAAGTCGGTTGCACCTTGGCCGCGAATGCTATTCAACAAATCAAATAAGGTGCAACCAGTTTCGTTCGAATAAGTTGCACCTGATCGGTTTTATCGCAAAATCTGTGTTTTTTGCTCCCTTTTAGTGCAGTTTCCGGCACTCAGCTAGAAGCTAAAGCACTAAGCCGGTGCAGGATCAACCGGGCAACATTTGCTTCCGGATGAGCTGCCTGTCATTTCGAGAAAAAAAGGGTTGCACCCGGTTGCACCTCAATCATCCCGCAGCTAATCTTGCCGCCAGCTGATGCCACGCAATACGTGGTAAACATGAGGATAAAAATATGGCTACCACCACCCTTGGGGTCAAACTCGACGACCCGACCCGCGAACGCCTCAAGGCGGCCGCAACCTCGATTGATCGCACGCCGCACTGGCTGATCAAGCAGGCAATTTTCAATTACCTGGAAAAACTCGAGGGTGGTGCAACCCTGACCGAGCTGAACGGTTCACCTCGCGTCGACAGCGATGATGCCGGCGATGTGCAGGTCGACCATGCTCACCAATGCTTCCTCGAATTTGCCGAGAGCATCCTGCCGCAGTCGGTGCTGCGCGCCTCCATCACCGCCGCTTACCGTCGCCCTGAGCCGGAAGTGGTGCCGATGCTGATCGAGCAGGCCCGCCTGCCGGCGCAAATGGCCGAAGCCACCAACAAGTTGGCCGCCTCCATAGCGGAAAAGCTGCGCAACCAGAAAAGTGCCGGCGGCCGTGCCGGTATCGTTCAGGGCTTGCTACAGGAATTTTCCCTGTCGTCCCAGGAAGGCGTGGCCCTGATGTGCCTGGCCGAGGCGCTGCTGCGCATCCCGGACAAAGGCACCCGTGACGCGCTGATCCGCGACAAGATCAGCACCGGTAACTGGCAGCCGCACTTGGGCAACAGCCCGTCGCTGTTCGTCAACGCCGCCACTTGGGGCCTGCTGCTGACCGGCAAGCTGGTCGCCACCCATAACGAAGCGGGCCTGACCTCTTCCCTGAGCCGCATCATCGGCAAGAGCGGCGAGCCGATGATCCGCAAGGGCGTCGACATGGCCATGCGCCTGATGGGCGAACAGTTCGTCACCGGCGAAACCATCGCCGAGGCCCTGGCCAACGCGAGCAAGTTCGAAGCCAAGGGCTTCCGCTATTCCTACGACATGCTGGGTGAAGCCGCGCTCACCGAACATGACGCCCAGAAGTACCTGGCCTCGTACGAACAAGCCATCCATTCGATCGGCAAAGCCTCCCACGGTCGCGGGATTTATGAAGGCCCGGGCATTTCCATCAAGCTCTCGGCCCTGCACCCGCGTTACAGCCGCGCCCAGTACGAGCGCGTCATGGACGAGCTGTACCCGCGCCTGCTGTCGCTGACCCTGCTGGCCAAGCAATACGACATCGGCCTGAACATCGACGCCGAAGAGGCCGACCGTCTCGAACTGTCGCTGGATCTGCTGGAGCGCCTGTGCTTCGAGCCGCAACTGACCGGCTGGAACGGCATCGGTTTCGTGATCCAGGCCTACCAGAAGCGTTGCCCGTATGTGATCGACTACGTCATCGACCTGGCCCGCCGTAGCCGCCACCGGTTGATGATTCGTCTGGTAAAAGGTGCGTACTGGGACAGCGAGATCAAGCGCGCCCAGGTCGAAGGCCTGGAAGGCTATCCGGTCTATACCCGCAAGGTGTACACCGACGTGTCCTACATCGCTTGCGCCCGCAAGCTGCTGTCGGTGCCGGAAGTCATCTACCCGCAGTTCGCCACGCACAACGCCCATACCCTGGCAGCCATCTACCACATCGCCGGTCAGAACTATTACCCGGGCCAGTACGAATTCCAGTGCCTGCACGGCATGGGTGAACCGCTGTACGAACAGGTTGTAGGCAAGGTTTCCGAAGGCAAGCTGAACCGTCCGTGCCGTGTGTACGCACCGGTCGGCACCCACGAAACTCTGCTGGCGTACCTGGTACGTCGCCTGCTGGAAAACGGCGCGAACACTTCGTTCGTCAACCGTATCGCCGACCAGTCCATCTCGATTCAGGAGCTGGTGGCCGATCCAGTGGCCAGCATCGAGCAGATGGCGACGCTGGAAGGCGGTTTCGGCCTGCCGCACCCGCGCATCCCACTGCCGCGCGACCTGTATGGCAGCGACCGCGCCAACTCCAGCGGCATCGACCTGGCCAACGAACATCGTTTGGCGTCGCTGTCCTGCGCCCTGCTTGCCACTGCCCATAACGATTGGAAAGCCGTGCCGATGCTCGGCTGTGCAGCCAGCGAAGAAACCCCGGCTCCCGTACTGAACCCGTCCGATCACCGCGACGTGGTCGGCCATGTGCAGGAAGCCACGGTTGCCGACGTCGACAACGCCATTCAGTGCGCCCTCAACGCCGCACCGATCTGGCAAGCCACGCCGCCAGCCGAGCGCGCCGCGATCCTCGAACGCGCCGCCGACCTGATGGAAGGCGAGATCCAGCCGCTGATGGGCCTGCTGGCCCGCGAAGCCGGCAAGACCTTCGCCAACGCCATTGCTGAAGTGCGTGAAGCCGTGGATTTCCTGCGCTACTACGCGGTGCAGGCGCGCAACGATTTCACCAACGATGCCCACCGCCCACTGGGTCCGGTGGTCTGCATCAGCCCGTGGAACTTCCCGCTGGCGATTTTCAGCGGCCAGGTCGCCGCTGCCCTGGCCGCCGGCAACCCGGTATTGGCCAAACCCGCCGAGCAGACGCCATTGGTGGCTGCCCAGGCTGTGCGCCTGATGCTCGAAGCCGGCATTCCGGAAGGCGTGCTGCAACTGCTGCCGGGTCGCGGCGAAACCGTCGGTGCCCGCCTGGTGGGTGACGATCGGGTCAAAGGCGTAATGTTCACCGGCTCCACCGAAGTCGCGCGCCTGCTGCAACGCAACATCGCCGGCCGCCTGGACAACCAGGGTCGTCCGATCCCACTGATCGCCGAAACCGGCGGCCAGAACGCCATGATCGTCGACTCCTCGGCGCTGACCGAACAAGTGGTTATCGATGTGGTGTCGTCGGCCTTCGACAGTGCCGGCCAGCGTTGCTCGGCCCTGCGGGTCCTGTGCCTGCAGGAAGATTCCGCCGACCGCGTCATCGAAATGCTCAAGGGCGCCATGGCCGAATCGCGCCTCGGCAACCCCGAGCGCCTGTCCGTGGACATCGGCCCGGTGATCGACGCCGAAGCCAAGGCTGGCATCGAGAAGCACATCCAGGCCATGCGCGACAAAGGTCGCACCGTGTACCAGATGGCAATCGCCGACAGCGACGAGTGCAAGCGCGGCACCTTTGTGATGCCGACCCTGATCGAGCTGGAAAGCTTCGATGAACTGCAACGCGAGATCTTCGGTCCGGTGTTGCACGTGGTGCGCTACAAGCGCAAGGAACTGGATCAGTTGATCAACCAGATCAACGCTTCCGGCTACGGCCTGACCCTGGGTGTGCACACGCGCATCGACGAGACCATCGCCAAGGTCATCGACAATGTGCATGCCGGCAACGTCTACGTGAACCGCAACATTGTCGGCGCCGTGGTCGGTGTGCAGCCGTTTGGTGGCGAAGGCCTGTCGGGCACCGGTCCCAAGGCCGGTGGCCCGCTGTACCTGTACCGCCTGCTGTCGACCCGTCCTACCGATGCGATCCAGCAATCCTTCGTCCGTGGCGATGCCCTGGTGGCGCCGGACCTGCGTTTGCGCGAGGCCATGGGTAAACCGCTGGCCGCGCTGCAAGCCTGGGCCGACAGCCAGAAGCTCGCCGAACTGAGTGCCGTGTGCGTGCAATTCGCAGCCCAGTCGCAAAGCGGTATTACCCGGACCCTGACCGGCCCGACCGGCGAGCGCAACAGCTACGCCATCCTGCCGCGCGAGCACGTGTTGTGCCTGGCCGACGTGGAAGGCGACCTGCTGACGCAACTGGCGGCCGTACTGGCCGTGGGCGGCTCAGCCGTGTGGCCGGAAACCGACACCAGCAAGGCCTTGTTCGCACGCTTGCCGAAAGACCTGCAGACGCGCATCCAGCGGGTGGCCGACTGGAGCAAGGACGAGGTGCTGTTCGACGCGGTCCTGCATCACGGCGATTCAGACCAGCTGCGCGGTGTTTGCCAGCAGGTGGCCAAGCGTGCCGGCGCCATCGTCGGGGTGCATGGTTTGTCCCAAGGCGAAACCAGCGTGGCGCTGGAGCGCCTGGTGATCGAGCGAGCCTTGAGCGTCAACACCGCGGCCGCGGGGGGTAACGCCAGCTTGATGACTATCGGCTAAACCGCTGTAAACCAGGCACCCGCAATGGGTGCCTGGTAGTAGGAAATCCCTATGGGAGCGAACTTTGTGGGAGCAAAGCTTGCTCGCGATCCAGGCGCTACGGTCCTCAAGAGACCGCGGCGTTTTCATCGCGGGCAAGCCTTGCTCCCACAAAGCCTGATCCCACAGAGTTCGCTCCCACATTGGGATTAGTGTTGCCCTCACCTCTGCATCACTGTCATCAATCATCCTGTTCAGCCTTTATCAGCACGCCTAGACTCGGCCCATCCCAAGAAAAGGTAGGCCGCCATGTCCGAGACGCTGCTCAGTTCCCGCAATCTGGCTTTCGAGCTGTATGAAGTCCTCGATGCCGAGGGCCTGACCCAGCGCGAGCGGTTTGCCGAGCACAATCGCGAAACCTTCGACGCCGCCATCGGTACGGCCCGCAGCATCGCCGAGAAATTTTTCGCGCCCCACAACCGCAAGAACGATGAAAACGAACCGCGCTACGAGAACGGCGAGGCGATTCTGATTCCCGAGGTAAAACCGGCGGTGGACGCCTTCCTCGAGGCGGGCTTTCTCAACGCCGCACGCAGCTTCGAGGCGGGCGGCATGCAACTGCCGACGTTGCTGTCCCAGGCCTGCTTCGCGCACTTCCAGTCGGCCAACGCCGCTTCGACCTCTTATCCGTTCCTGACCATGGGCGCGGCGAACCTGATCGAGAGCTTCGGCAGCGAGGAGCAGAAGCAACGCTTCCTGCAACCGATGATCGACGGTCGTTTCTTCGGCACCATGGCCCTGACCGAGCCCCATGCAGGCTCTTCGCTGTCGGATATTCGTACGCGCGCGGAGACTGCGTCCGACGGCACCTATCGACTCAAAGGCAACAAGATCTTCATTTCTGGCGGCGATCATCCGTTGTCGGAAAACATCGTGCACATGGTCCTGGCGAAATTGCCGGACGCGCCGCCGGGCGTGAAAGGCATTTCACTGTTTATCGTGCCCAAGTTCCTGGTCAACGACGACGGCAGCCTCGGCCCGCGTAACGACGTGCTGCTGGCCGGGCTGTTTCACAAGATGGGCTGGCGTGGCACCACCTCCACCGCGCTGAACTTCGGCGACAACGGCGAATGTGTCGGTTACCTCGTAGGCAAACCGCACCACGGTCTGAGCTACATGTTCCAGATGATGAACGAGGCGCGGATCGGCGTCGGCATGGGCGCGGTGATGCTCGGTTACGCCGGCTACCTGTATTCCCTGGAATACGCCCGCGAACGCCCGCAGGGCCGGGTGCCCGACAGCAAGGATCCGACCACTGCCCCCGTGGCGATCATCCAGCACGCCGATGTGCGCCGCATGCTGCTGACCCAGAAGGCCTACGTTGAAGGTTCGTTTGACCTGGGCCTGTACGCGGCGCGCTTGTTCGACGACACCACCACCCTGGACAGCGAAGCCGAGCGCCGGCGCGCCCATGAACTGCTGGACCTGCTGACCCCCATCGTTAAGTCGTGGCCCTCGGAGTTCTGCCTGAAAGCCAACGAACTGGCGATCCAGATTCTCGGTGGCCACGGCTACACCCGCGAATACCCGGTGGAGCAGTATTACCGCGACAACCGCCTGAACCCGATCCATGAAGGCACCCACGGCATCCAGTCCCTGGACCTGCTGGGGCGAAAACTGGCGCAGAACGGCGGTGCCGGGCTCAAACAATTGATCCGGCTGGTGGCCGACACCACCGAACGCGCCCAGGCGCACGCATCACTGACACCGTTACGCCAGCCGCTGGAAGCGCTGGTGGCGCGCCTGCAAACCGTCACCCTCGGCCTGCTGACGGACCTGGGCCAAGGCAAGGTCAACACCAGCCTCGCCAACTCGGCGCTGTACCTGAAGGTGTTTGGGCACATGGTGATCGGCTGGCGCTGGCTGGAACAGGCGATTCGTGCCGAGGAAGGCCTGGCCAAGGGGAATACCGCAGACAGCGACTTCTATAAAGGCAAGCTGCAAGCGGCGCGCTACTTCCTGACCTGGGAAGTGCCGGGTTGCCATCATGAGCTGGCGATTCTTGAGGCGCGGGATGATACGTGCCTGGGGATGCGGGATGAGTGGTTCTGAGCCGGGTCATGCAGCGGGGCTGAATCCCATCGCGAGCAGGCTCGCTCCCACAAGGGGTTTCAAGTGGACGTAACATCTGCGTTCACCACCGATCCACTGTGGGAGCGAGCTTGCTCGCGATAGCGGTGTTTCAGCCAACACACAGGTAACTGTGCTGACGCTATCGCGAGCAAGCTCGCTCCCACACAAGCCCCACAGTCACCGTTCGCTAACGGTTTCAGGCCTGCTGAATGGTCTTGGCAATCACATCGACCGTGGCGCTGACTTGCTCTTGGTAACGGTCGAGTTCCGCTTGATGTTGCTTCTGCATTTCCATCTGCTGCGAACACAGGTTCATGGCCGCCAATACCAACAGGCGATCACCGATCAGCGTCGGGTATTTCCTTTTCGTGTCGGCCAGTGCGGCCTTGAGCATGGCAGCGGCGTCCAACAGGGCCTGTTCCTGCCCGGTCGGCGCTTTGATTGAATAGTCTTCTCCCAGGATCGAGATGACTGTCACCCCATCGGCGCCGTGCTTCATGCGCTGACAGGCCCGGCGCTGGCGCGCTCGATCAAGGCCTGGATGCGGGCGGCGGTGGTGCCGTGCAGTTCTTCCTGTTCCATCAGGCTCAGTTGCAGGCTTTCGTTTTCATCCTTGACCTTGGCAAGCTCCGCGCCCAGGGTTTCGTTCAGGCCGGTGAGGTGACGGTTCTGTTGCACCAGGTCATTGACCAGTTGCTCCAGCTGGCTGAGGGATGTTTCCAACATATTGATTTCCAGGCTTTTTCAAGGGGCGCGTACGATAAAGAAAAGTCACTGCCAATGCCACGCTTTACGGGGTGGCAGGGCTTTCCGGCGAGTTTTAGAGACTGCGAATGGAGAATCTGGTTCCGACCCTTCGTCGCGCCGCAGCCGTTGCTCTGTGACAAAAGCACGCATGTCACTCAAGACTTTAGTCGTATGACCGATAAGTCAGGGAACAGCAGTCACAGCCCCGCACGGACGCGTCTACTTCCGGTACTTCCCATGTCCCTACGTAATATGAACATCGCGCCGCGGGCGTTCCTGGGGTTTGCCCTGATCGGCGCCCTGATGCTCGCCCTTGGGGTATTTGCCCTGACCCAGATGAGCACCATCCGCGCATCCGGCAAAAGCATCGCCGAGAACAGTGTGCCCAGCATCAAGGCCCTGGATGAGTTCACCCAGCTCACCCTGCGTTTGCGGGTGCTGTCCTATCGCTTGCTGACCAACCGCGAACCGGACATCCAGCAGAAAACCTACGATCTGTTCGAACAACGCAACCAGCAGATCCGCGCCGCCCAGACGGCCTATGAAAAGCTGATCAGCTCTGCGGAAGAACGGGCCGCCTACGATCAATACGTGCAACTGCTGGGGCAATATCGCCAGCTCGAAGAGCGGATGAAAACCCTGTCGCGCAACAATCAGATCGAAGATCTGCGGGCTCTGCTCAACACCGAACTGTTGAGCAACTCCGAAGCCGTGAACGCGGTACTCGGCCGCCTGCTGGAGATCAATAACCAACAAGCCGACGCTTTCAGTCGGGGCGCAGAGCAACAGTATTCAAAAGCCTTCAATCTGGTCATCACGTTGCTGGTCATCGCCACCGCCCTGACCCTGCTGTTCGCCTGGCTGCTGACCAACAGCATCACCAAGCCGATTGCCAACGCGCTGGATGCGGCCGAAGAAATCGCCAAGGGCAACCTGACCCGCCCGATTGTCGTCGATGGCAGCGACGAAGCCGGTCGACTGCTGCGGGCGATGTCGACCATGCAGGAAAAACTGCGCGACACCTTGCAGCGGATCTCCGGTTCAGCCACGCAACTGGCCTCCGCCGCCGAAGAACTCAACAGTGTCACCGACGAGAGCGCTCGCGGCCTGACGCAGCAGAACAACGAAATCGAACAGGCCGCCACCGCGGTCAACGAGATGACCAGCGCCGTGGAAGAAGTCGCGCGCAATGCGGTCAGCACCTCCGAAGCATCGAAAAACGCCACCACCTCCGCAGGCGATGGCCGCGACCTGGTGCAGGAAACCGTCAGCGCCATCGAACGCATGAGCGCCGATGTGCAAAGCACTGCCGCCTTGATCGGCAACCTGGCCAATGAGTCCCGTGACATCGGCAAGGTGCTGGACGTTATTCGCGGCCTGGCCGACCAGACCAACCTGCTGGCGCTGAACGCCGCCATCGAAGCCGCCCGCGCCGGTGAGGCCGGCCGTGGTTTTGCCGTGGTCGCCGACGAAGTACGCGCCCTGGCGCACCGCACCCAGCAGTCGACCAGCGAGATCGAGCGCATGATCGGCAGCATCCAGAGCGGCACCGAACACGCCGTGGATTCGATGCGCAACAGCACCGAACGCGCGGAGTCGACGCTGAACATCGCTCGCGGTGCCGGCATGTCCCTGGACACGATCAACACGGCCATTGTCGAGATCAACGAACGCAACCTGGTGATCGCCAGCGCCGCCGAAGAACAGGCCCAGGTCGCCCGTGAAGTGGACCGCAACCTGGTGAACATTCGCGACCTGTCGGTGCAGTCGGCCACCGGCGCCAACCAGACCAGTGCCGCCAGCGCGGAACTGTCACGGCTGGCCGTGGACCTCAACAGCATGGTTGGGCGGTTCAGCCTTTAATCCACGCAGCTGTTGATTGTTCACAGACAGTGAGCAATCAACAATCCAGCTTCTGTGGCGAGGGAGCTTGCTCCCGCTGGGTCGCGCAGCGGCCCCGTCCTTAAAAGCGACGACTGCTTCGCAGCCGAGCGGGAGCAAGCTCCCTCGCCACAAGGGCTGCGCCCAGACCTCGATCTCCCAACCTTTTTTGACAGCATCACATTTCAACAGGTTAGAATCGCTGGCACGCAGACTGCATGGTCAGTCTGCGCCCGCCCCTCAGTATTCCCGGAGTAACGCCTTTGACTGCAACGACCATCAACAGCCTGTTCTTGATCGGCGCGTTGCTGGTAGGTGCGAGCATCCTGGTGAGTTCTCTTTCGTCCCGCCTGGGCATCCCGATCCTGGTGATCATCCTGGCCGTGGGCATGGTGGCCGGTGTCGACGGCGCCGGTATTCTTTTCGACAATTACGCAACGGCCTACCTGGTCGGCAACCTCGCATTGGCGGTCATTCTGTTGGACGGCGGCTTGCGCACGCGGGTGTCGAGCTTTCGCGTGGCGCTGTGGCCGGCGTTGTCGCTGGCCACGGTCGGGGTGTTGATCACCACCGGGCTGACCGGCCTGGCAGCGGCATGGCTGTTCAACCTGAACCTGATGCAAGGTCTGCTGATCGGCGCCATCGTCGGCTCCACCGACGCCGCCGCGGTGTTCTCGCTGCTGGGTGGCAAGGGCTTGAACGAACGGGTCAGCGCCACCCTCGAGATCGAATCCGGCAGCAACGACCCCATGGCGGTATTCCTCACCGTCACCCTGATCGGCATGCTCGCCAGTGGCGAAACCGGCTTGCACTGGAGCCTGCTGGGGCATCTGATGCGCGAGTTCGGTATCGGCGCGGTGATTGGCCTGGGCGGTGGCTGGCTGATGCTGCAATTGGTCAATCGCATCAACCTGGCCAACGGCCTGTACCCGATCCTGGTCATCAGCGGCGGCCTGGCCGTGTTCGCCCTGACCAACGCCTTGCACGGCAGTGGCTTCCTCGCGGTGTACCTGTGCGGCCTGGTGATCGGCAACCGTCCAGTGCGCAGCCGCCACGGTATCTTGCACATGCTCGATGGCATGGCCTGGCTGGCGCAGATCGGGATGTTCCTGGTGCTGGGGCTGCTGGTCACGCCCCACGACCTGTTGCCGATCGCCCTGCCCGCTCTGGGCCTGGCGTTGTGGATGATCCTGTTTGCCCGCCCACTGTCGGTCATGGTCGGCCTGTTGCCGTTCAAGGCGTTCCACGGTCGCGAAAAAGCTTTTATCTCCTGGGTCGGCCTGCGCGGCGCGGTGCCGATCATCCTCGCGGTGTTCCCGTTGATGGCCGGGCTGCCCCACGCCCAGCTCTATTTCAACCTGGCGTTCTTTATCGTGCTGGTCTCGCTGCTGGTGCAGGGCACGAGCCTGCCATGGGTCGCCAAATTGCTGCATGTGACCGTCCCGCCCGAGCCGCTGCCGATTTCCCGGGCGGCGCTGGAAGTCCACGTCACCAGTGAGTGGGAGTTGTTCATCTATCGCCTGGGCGCGGAAAAATGGTGCATCGGCTCACCCCTGCGGGACCTGAAAATGCCGGACGGCACACGCATCGCCGCCCTGTTTCGGGGCCAGCAACTGCTCCATCCGTCGGGTAGTACCGTGCTGGAAGTCGATGATTTGCTGTGTGTTATCGGCCACGAACACAACTTGCCGGCCCTTGGAAAACTGTTCAGCCAGGCGCCACAACGGGGCCTGGATTTGCGCTTCTTCGGCGACTTCGTACTCGAAGGAGACGCCCAGCTGGCCGCGGTTGCGGCGCTGTACGGGTTGAAGCTGGACGGCATCGATCCGGACATGTCCCTGGGGCGTTTCATTGCCCAGAAAGTCGGCGGTGCGCCAGTGGTCGGCGACCAGGTGGATTGGAACAACACCCTATGGACCGTCGCGGCCATGGACGGGAACAAGATCGGCAAAGTGGGCGTCAGATTCCCCGAAGGAAGTCGCCCGGGTCCCGGCTTGTTCCTCTAAACTGCTCCCACTCTCACTTGCTTGACCGGTCTCTATGCCTACCCTGCGCTCCTTTTTCGCCATCGCCCTGCTGGGCCTGAGTTTCTCCGTCTGCACACTGCAAGCCGCTGATCTTCCCGCCAGCGCTTCGGTGCAGGCCAGCCTGGACAAGATCGCCGACCGCAAACTGCCGGAAGCCGAGCAGAAAGCCCTGCAAACCTTGTTGCAGAACACGCTGACCCAGCTCAACAACAAGACTGATTACGAACAGAAGCTGCAGGCGCTCAAGCAGCAACTGGCGACCGCGCCCAAGCAGAACATCGAGAACCAGCGCGAGCTGGCGCGACTCAAGGGCACCACGGTGGTGCCGGTGGCGCAACGCTATGCCAACCTGCCGATTCCCCAGCTCGAGCAAATGCTCTCGGATCGCTCCACCCAGCAGGGTGATCTGCAAAAAGCCCTGGCCGACGCCAACAGCCTGATCATCACCGCCCAGACCCGCCCCGAGCGCGCCCAGGCGGAAATTTCCAGCAGCCAGACCCGCATCCAGCAGATCAACACCATCCTCAAGGCCGGCCGAGATGCCGGCAAGACCTTGAGCGCCGAGCAGCGCGACCAGCTCAACGCCGAGCTGGCGGCGCTCAATGCGCTGATTCCGCTGCGCCGCCAAGAGCTGGCCGGCAATAGCCAACTGCAGGACCTGGGCAACGGTCAGCACGATTTGCTGATGGAAAAAATCGCCCGCACGGAGCAGGAAATCCAGGAGCTGCAAAACCTGATCAACCAGAAGCGCCTGGCCCAGTCCCAGGAAACGGTGACCCAGCAATCCATCGAAGCCCAGAAGGCCGGTGGCAGCAGCTTGCTGGCGACCGAAAGCGCGGCCAACCTGAAGCTCTCCGACTACCTGCTCAAAAGCACCGACCGCCTCAACGAGGTCACCCAGCAGAACTTGCAGACCAAGCAACTGCTGGACAGCGTCACCCAGACCGACGCCGCCCTGGACGAGCAGATCAGCGTGCTCAAGGGCAGCCTGCTGCTCTCCAAGATCCTCTACAAGCAGCGCCAGACCTTGCCGCGCTTGAAGCTGGACCAGAACCTGGCCGACCAGATCGCCGACATCCGCCTGTACCAGTTCGAAGTCAGCCAACAACGTGAGCTGCTGAACAATCCCAGCACCTATGTCGACAACCTGCTGGCCTCCCAGCCATCTGAACAAGCCACGCCGCAACTGCGCAAGACCTTGCTGGAACTGGCCCTGACCCGCGTCGACCTGCTGGAACGCCTGAACCGCGAGTTGAGTGCGGTACTCAACGAATCCATCACCTTGCAGCTCAACCAGAAGCAACTGCTCAGCACCGCCCAGAACCTGCGGGCGACCCTCGAAGAGCAGATGTTCTGGATTCCCAGCAACAAGCCGCTGGATTTCGAATGGATGCGTGCGGTGCCGGTGCGCCTGGAAAAGCAGATCGACTCACTGCCCTGGGCTTCGAGTCTCAGTGAGCTGGCCGATGGCCTGACCCAGCGGCCACTGCTGTTCCTGCCCCTGGCGCTGCTGATCGGGGCGCTGCTGTGGCGGCGCAAGAATCTCTATGCTCGCCTGAACAAGGTTCACCAGGACGTCGGTCACTTCAAGCGCGACAGCCAGTGGCACACCCCCCAGGCGATCCTGATCAATATCCTCCTGGCGATGCCGGTGGCCCTGGCACTGACCCTCTGCGGCTACGCCTTGCAGATCGACGCCCGCGGCCAGAACGCCAACCTCGGTGCGGCGCTGCTGCAGATCGGCCAGGCCTGGCTGGTGTTCTACACCGCCTACCGGGTGTTGGCACCAGGCGGTGTGGCCGAGTTGCATTTCCGCTGGGAGAAACCCCAGGTCGAATTCCTCCAGGGCTGGATCCGCCGGCTCGGGCTGGTGGTGCTGGCGTTGGTGGCGGTGGTGGCCGTGGCCGAGTTGCAACCCTCGACCCTGGCCGATGACGTGCTCGGCATGCCGGTGGTGCTGACCTGCTACGCGCTGATGGCGTGGTTGCTCAGCCGTCTGCTGCTGAGCAGCCCGACCCACAAGAACACTTCACTGTTCCGCAAGGCGGTCGGGGTGCTGTTCACCGCGCTGCCGATCGCGCTGTTCGTGGCGGTGTGCTTCGGCTACTACTACACCGCGCTGAAACTCAGCGACCGCTTGATCAACACCCTGTACCTGCTGATGTTCTGGCTGGTGATCGAAGCCACCTTCGTCCGCGGCCTGTCGGTCGCGGCGCGGCGCCTGGCCTACCAGCGTGCCCTGGCCAAGCGCCAGGCCGCCAAGGAAGCCGGCGACGGCGAAACGGTGGTCGAGGAACCGACCCTGGACATCGAGAAGGTCAACGAGCAGTCCCTGCGCCTGATCCGCCTGGCGTTGCTGGGCGGTTTCATCGCCGCGCTGTACTGGGTCTGGTCGGATCTGATCAGCGTGTTCTCGTACCTGGACAACATCACCCTCTACGAATACACCAGCGGCACCGGCGCCAACATGAGCATGGTGCCCATCAGCATTGGCGACATGCTCGGGGCGCTGATCATCATCGGCATCACCTTCGCCCTGGCGCGCAACCTGCCGGGCCTGCTGGAAGTGTTCGTGCTGTCGAAACTGAACCTGGCCCAGGGCAGTGCCTATGCCACCACCACGCTGCTGTCCTATGTGATCGCAGGCTTCGGTTTCGTCACCACCCTGTCCACCCTGGGCGTGAGCTGGGACAAACTGCAATGGCTGGTGGCCGCGCTGTCGGTGGGCCTGGGCTTCGGCATGCAGGAGATCTTCGCCAACTTCATCTCCGGCATCATGATCCTGTTCGAGCGCCCGGTGCGCATCGGCGACACCATCACCATCGGCAACCTGTCGGGCACGGTCAGCAAGATCCGCATTCGGGCGACCACCATCACCGACTTCGACCGCAAGGACATCATCGTCCCGAACAAGACCTTCATCACCGGGCAACTGATCAACTGGTCGCTGACCGACACCGTCACCCGGGTGACCCTGAAACTGGGCGTGGACTACGGCTCGGACCTGGATCGGGTGCGCGAACTGCTGCTCAAGGCCGCTCGCGAGAACCCACGGGTGTTGAAGGAGCCGGAACCGATCGTGTACTTCCTGAACTTCGGTGAAAGTACCCTCGACCATGAGCTGCGCATGCATGTACGCGACCTCGGCGACCGTAACCCGGTGCTGGACGAGATCAACCGGTTCATCAACCGTGAGTTCAAGAAGGAGCACATCAACATCTCCTTCCGGCAAATGGAAATCTATCTGAAGAACCTTCAAGGCCAGGAGTACAAGCTGGTGCCCGCCGAGCCCGAGCACAAAACCCTCGGCCCCGTACCCTCGGCCGTAGCCAGCATCAAACCGGTGCCCGAGCCGCCGCAAGACACACTCGACTGATGCGCGCTGCCTGAAGGCGGCGCGCCGGAGACGGCCATGAAAACGCTGGAAACCTTGACC
The DNA here is from genome assembly GCF_014268695.2 of Pseudomonas ogarae. NCBI lineage: Bacteria > Pseudomonadati > Pseudomonadota > Gammaproteobacteria > Pseudomonadales > Pseudomonadaceae > Pseudomonas > Pseudomonas ogarae. The sequence continues at coordinate 782,688 of NZ_CP077086.1, read as the reverse complement.
TTCGATAACCGTTTCGCCCGCCTGGGCGACGGTTTATCGACCCACGTGCTGCCCGAGCCCATCGACAATCCACGGCTGGTCGTCGCCAGCCCGGCGGCCATGGCGCTGCTGGACCTGGACCCGGCCGAAGCCCAGGCACCGCTGTTTGCCGAGATTTTCGGCGGTCATAAGCTGTGGGCTGAAACCGAGCCCCGGGCGATGGTGTATTCGGGGCATCAGTTCGGTCACTACAACCCGCAATTGGGCGATGGCCGTGGGTTGCTGCTGGGCGAGGTCTACAACGAGGCCGGCGAGCATTGGGACCTGCACCTCAAGGGCGCTGGCCAGACACCGTTCTCACGGATGGGCGACGGGCGCGCGGTGCTGCGCTCCTCGATCCGCGAATTCCTCGCCTCCGAAGCCCTGCATGCCCTGGGCATCCCCACCACCCGCGCCTTGTGCGTGATCGGCTCGGACACCCCGGTGTGGCGCGAAAAGCAGGAGCGCGCCGCCATGGTGCTGCGCCTGGCACCCAGCCATGTGCGCTTCGGGCATTTCGAATATTTCTACTACACCAAGAAACCCGAGCTGCATGCGGCCCTCGCCGAACACGTGTTGAACCTGCACTTCGCCGAGTGCCGTGAGCAACCGGAACCGTACTTGGCAATGTTCCGCGAAATCGTCGAGCGCAACGCCGAGCTGATTGCCAAATGGCAGGCCTACGGTTTCTGTCACGGCGTGATGAACACCGACAACATGTCGATCCTGGGCATCACCTTCGACTTCGGACCGTTCGCCTTCCTCGACGACTTCGACGCCAACTTCATCTGCAACCATTCCGATGACCAGGGCCGCTACTCATTCAGCAACCAGGTGCCCATCGGCCAGTGGAACCTCAGCGCCCTGGCCCAGGCCCTGACGCCGTTCATCAGCGTCGAAGCCCTGCGTGAGACCCTTGGCCTGTACTTGCCGCTGTACCAGGCCCACTACCTGGACCTGATGCGCCGCCGCCTCGGCCTGACCTGCGCCGAGGAAGATGACCAGAAGTTACTGGAGCGTCTGCTGCAATTGATGCAGAACAGCGGCGTCGACTACAGCCTGTTCTTCCGCCGACTGGGCGACCAGGCGCCCGAGCAAGCCGTCGCCACCCTTCGCGATGACTTCGTCGACCTCAAGGGCTTCGACGCCTGGGGCGAACTCTACGTCGCCCGCGTCAACCGCGAAGGCCCCGTCGACCAAGACCAACGCCGCGCCCGCATGCACGCTGTCAACCCGCTGTACGTGCTGCGCAACTACCTGGCACAGAAAGCCATCGACGCTGCCGAATCTGGCGACTACGAAGAAGTTCGCCGCCTGCACACCGTGCTGAGCAAGCCGTTCGAAGACCAACCAGGCATGGACAGCTATGCGCAACGTCCGCCGGAGTGGGGCAAGCACCTGGAGATCAGTTGCTCGTCGTAACCCTCCCTTGCCGCAGGTTCGGGGTTGCCTGGGAAAAAGTCATCGCGAGCTTGCTCGCGATGGCGATCTTCAATTCACCACATGAAGCCAATCCACTCCCCTTGACGATCACCGCGTTTATTTCGATGTAGGACCATTCAGGAGCAGGCTACGCCGCCTTGCGCCATTGCCTACAACTACGCCAGAATCCGCCGGCTTGTGCGCCTGGGGGTCGGGCTTTATCGTTTTCCCCGTCGCTGAAAATCAGCGATCGGGTTTAGCGATCCGACTCAACACAGACGCAACAATGCCCAGTCTCGATTGCAGTCTTTTACGTCTGCAACTCGCTTAATGGTGGCTGTGCGTGGGAGACCTTCTGGTCTACCCGGGGCTTCTGTGACCCGGATCGCTAACCTGCGTACAGCCGCCACCTTTACTTGTTTAGCGATAGGTCGTGGTGGCTCAACCAATCACGGAGATTCACCATGTGCAAAGCAACCCCCAATCCGCCCGATACCGATCCAGGCCAACTGTTCGCCGTCGTCAACGCCGTCGACACCGAAACCCTGCTCGCCAACCTCAGCGAAAACCTGGCCTCGGCCAACGCCATGGTCAGTGACCTGGCGTTCGATTTGGAAGGCCCCAAGCGGCACATTGCCCTGGGCATTCAGCAGTTGATCGAACTGAGCAGCTTATTGGCGAACCGGGCACTGGACAACGTCGACCCACGCCAGTCGACATAGCGCCTCCCCCTGTGGCGCGGGAGCAAGCTCCCTCGCCGCAGTTAGTGCGCGGCGCCAAGCCATCAAATAAAGGTCTCAACCGATACGCCGAAGCGCTCCGCCAACCAGCGGATCTGCCTTAAATTGAGCTGGCGCTTGCCGCTCAATATCTCCGATACCACCGACTGGGCGCCTATGCCCGGCAAATCGCTCTGGCTCAAACCGTGTTCGCGCATCAGATAACGAAGCGCCTCAACACCAGTGGCCTTGGGCATCGGCCGGTGTTGATGATCCCAGGCCACGATCCATTCACCGATGATGTCCACCAGGCTCATCAGCGGATGGGCTTCTTCTTCGCCAACCAACTCCAACAATTCATCGAGCGCTGCAACCAACCGGTCGTAATCCTCTTCGCTCCTGGGCTTACGCAGCAGGGGCGACACAAACTCCCAATGGGCGGCGACTTGTTCTATTAGGGGACTCATCTTTTTTCTCATCGCATTTTGCTATGGATGAGCTAACCACAGATTGGATCTATCGTAAATTGCGATAACCTCGGCAAGAGAGATTACGCAGCTTTTGTGGCGAGGGAGCTTGCTCCCGCTGGGCTGCGCAGCAGCCCCAAATGGGCCAACGCGTTCTTCCGGGTAAACCGCGTCTACCGGTTTTACGACGGCTTCGCCGCCGAGCGGGAGCAAGCTCCCTCGCCACGGATTCAGGATGTCTGGACGAGAGTCATCGCGAGCAAGCTAGCTCCCACAGGGGCGGGCTGTTGTCGCAAATATCGCGATCACACAGCCCCCATGTGGGAGCGAGCTTGAATTCATCGCCGCCTGCTCACCCAACCTTATCGTTCCCCTGCTCAGGCGTCTCGATCCCCGGCTCTGCCTCTTCAACCCCCTTCTCCTTGGGTTTGGCCGCTGGCTTTTCCTCGGGATAGCCGGGCATGCCGCGGGCGTCTTCAGGAGTCAGTTCGTCCCGGTCGTGGCGGCGGTCGGTGGCGTAGGACGGGGCGGCATTGGGGTCTTCGTCGCGGCCGGCGGTGCCGAGGACGAAGCCGTCGTCGTTGGGGTTGTCCACTGCCTGGGGCGTGGCTGGGTCTTGAGAATGGCTCATGGGACCTCCTGGGATTGCAAACAGGTACGTGGTGTCTTTTTGAGGCCGCGACACCTTTTCAGTGCGGCGCACCTGATGAATGGCAGCCTTGTGCAAGCCCCACAATGGGATTGGAGTACGAGAGGGAGAGCCAGGCCGGCTATCAGGCCGCCTCGCGAGCAAGCTTTGCTCCCACAGGACCAGCCCAAACGAGTCTGACGGGTGTACGACCGGGAGAGCCAGGTCGGCTACTAGGCCGCCTCGCGGTGGACGTTGATTTCGGGCGCCCCGTTAACCACGCTGGCCGAACGCAGGCATTGTGGAGTGGGCATCCCGGCATGGATGCCGGGATAGCCGCGCTGGGCCATGGATGGCCCTTCGCGGCGGGCCCACGAAACAATGCCGGAGTGAGGGCACACCGAGCCTAGGCGAGGTGCCAAGTGGTGGGGCATGAGCGCTTTGGTTACTTTCGACTGGGCCGGCTTCCGGGCTTTTCGAAAGTGACCCGCTGTAAGAGCGGAACCCTAAGTGGCCGTTACCGCAGAAATGGATATGTACCCGGTCAAAACCCCCGACCAACTATCAGGCCACCACCCCAAGCAAACCCACACAAGGGAAATACATGGCATGGCTGCCTCCACGCTACGCCATATCACTGTGGCTGAACTCCTCCGCCAGAAAATCAATCAGCGTACGCACCGACGGCAGCAACCCGCGTCGCGAGGCAAAGATCGCATGGACGATCCCGCACTTGGGCGTCCAGCCCGGCACCAGTTCCACCAATCGGCCGGCCGCTATGTCTTCGCGCACCACCACGGTGGGCAGGTGGGCGATGCCAATGCCGGCCAGCACGGCGTGACGCAGGGCCAGCAGGTCGTCGGTGACCATGCGCGGTTCATGGCGGATCAGCGCACGGGTGCCGTCCGGACCGAACAATTCCCACTGGTACTCACGCTGCGCCGCCCCCCAGTGCACGCTGGGCAAGCCGTTGAGGTCTGCCGGGGAGGCCGGTGAAGACAAGCGCTCCAGGAACGCCGGGCTGCCCACCAGGCACTGGGTGCTGTTGCTCAGCACTTTCATGACCATGTCGGTGTTTTCCAGCGGCGGAAAGCGCACCCGCAAGGCGATATCGAACCCTTCATGGATCAGGTCCACCCGGCGGTTGGTGCTCTCGATGAACAACTCCACCCGCGGGTACTTGAGCATGTAGCGGGTCAGCATCGGCCCGACCCAACTGTTGAGCAGCGCCGTCGGGCAACTGATGCGCACCAGCCCCTGGGGCTCGGAGCGGTTGCGTTCAATCACTTCCGCCGCGCTCTCGGCTTCGACCCGCATCGCCAGGCAGCGCTGGTAATAGGCCTGGCCGATCTCGGTCAACGTGCAGTGGCGGCTGGTGCGATGGAGCAGCCGCACCCCGAGCCGCTCCTCCAAATGGGCGATACGCCGGCTGAGCTTGGACTTTGGCATGTCCAGCGCCCGGCCCGCAGCGGCGAACCCACGGTGCTCGACCACCTGGGTGAAGTAGTAAAGCGTGTTGAGGTCTTCGATGATCGTTCTCCAAATAGAACGCTAAGGCGGATTTTTGCAGTCTAGCGCACCAAAGGTGCCAGTTTTAATCTACACCCATCGAAACGCAACACGGATTGAAGCCGGGGCGCTTCGACCGGATGAGTCACTGATCAATCGCTACACCGCCATTAAAAACCTTAACCACGCCGAAACCTTCGGCAACCAAAACTTAATGAGGGCTACGCCATGACCACTTCCTACAACCGTCTCGACAAAGATAACGCCGCCGTTCTGCTGGTCGATCACCAAGCCGGCCTGCTGTCCCTGGTACGCGACATCGACCCGGACCGCTTCAAGAACAACGTGCTGGCCCTGGCTGACCTGGCGAAGTACTTCCAACTGCCGACCATCCTCACCACCAGCTTCGAAACCGGCCCCAACGGCCCGTTGATGCCCGAGCTCAAGAGCCTGTTCCCGGACGCGCCGTACATCGCTCGCCCTGGCCAGATCAATGCCTGGGACAACGAAGATTTCGTCAAGGCGATCAAGGCCACCGGCAAGAAGCAACTGATCATCGCTGGCGTGGTGACTGAAGTCTGCGTGGCCTTCCCGGCACTGTCGGCCCTGGCCGAAGGCTTCGAAGTGTTCGTGGTCACCGATGCGTCCGGCACGTTCAACGAGCTGACCCGTCAATCGGCCTGGGACCGCATGTCATCCTCCGGTGCGCAGCTGATGACCTGGTTCGGCCTGGCTTGTGAACTGCACCGCGACTGGCGCAACGACGTGGAAGGGCTGGCGACCTTGTTCTCCAACCACATCCCGGACTACCGCAACCTGATGACCAGCTATAACACGCTGACCAACGCTAAATAATCAGCAACACTGAACTAAATGTGGGAGCGGGCTTGCTCGCGAAGACGGTGTGTCAGTCGACATCTATGTGTCTGACACACCGCATTCGCGAGCAAGCTCGCTCCCACAGGTTTTTGTGGTGGTTTCTATATAGTGTTCAATCTGTGCCAATGATTTTCTGGAGACTGATCTGATGCTGATCCCCTGCCCCCATTGCAACGGGCTCAATCGCATACCCGCCGAACGCCTGGGCGACCAGCCCAAGTGCGGGCGCTGCAAGGCCCAGGTGTTATTGAGCAAACCGTTCGAACTCAAACAAGGCGACTACGCCAGCCAGATCAAGGGTGACCTGCCGTTGCTGGTGGATGTATGGGCCGATTGGTGTGGGCCGTGCAAGTCCTTCGCGCCCGTGTTCGAACAAGCCGCCGCGCAGCTGGCGGGCAAATGCCGGTTGGCCAAGCTCGACAGCGAGGCCAACCAGCAACTGTCGGCGCAGTTGGGCATTCGCTCGATTCCCAGCCTGATTCTGTTCAAGGACGGCCGGGAAGTGGCGCGCCAGAGTGGGGCGCTGCCGTTGCCGCAGTTGATGGCTTGGTTGCGCAGCCAGGGGATTTGAAGCCATGAGATAACTGTGGGAGCGGCTTTGTGGGAGCAAAGCTTGCTCGCGATCCAGGCGCTGCGGTCCTCAAGAGACCGCGGCGTTTTCATCGCGGGCAAGCCTTGCTCCCACACGGTTGCTCCCACATTGGTTTTGCACAGGTCAGAATCAGGCGCTTTCCAGCAGGCTATGCAACTCCATGAACTGCTGGGTCAGCTTGTGCCGCGGGTCGAGGTGGATCAGCGGCAGGCTGGCCTGGTGGGATTCGCGCATGCGCACCGAACTGCTCAGGTACACCGGCAATACCGGCAGCCCTTCGGCGATCAGTTCGTCGAGAATCTGCTGTGGCAGGCTGGCCCGGGCCTGGAACTGGTTGACCACGATGCCTTCGACTTCCAGGCCTTCGTTATGGTCGTCCTTGAGCTCTTCGATTTCCGCCAGCAGGCCGTACAGGGCCTGTCGGGAGAAGCTGTCGCAGTCGAAGGGGATCAGCACCCGATCGGCGGCGATCAATGCTGAAACCGCATAGAAATTCAGTGCGGGCGGGGTATCCAGGTAAATCCGGTCGTAATCCTCCTCCAGCTCTTCAAGCAGTTTGCGCAGCTTGTTGATCTTATGCTTGGCCTCAAGCTTGGGCTGCAGATCCGTCAGCTCCGCCGTGGCGGTGATCACGTGCAGGTTGTCGAACGGCGTTTCGTAGATATCCACCTTGTTCTTTTTCGAGAACGGCCCGGACGACAGGGTTTGCTTGAAGAAATCGGCAATGCCCATGGGAATGTCATCGCCGGTCAAGCCAGTCAGGTATTGAGTGGAGTTGGCCTGGGCATCCAGGTCCACCAACAGCGTGCGATAGCCTTCGCTGGCGCTGACTGCCGCCAGATTGCAGGCGATGCTGGATTTGCCCACGCCACCTTTCTGATTGAACACCACACGCCGCATGTCAAAACCTCCGTGTATCAAAGATTCCCGAGTGTAGTAGGCAGCGACACCGCTTAGCTACCTTCTGCGTAGAAGGACTACAGCAACAGTGGCTTTTCCAACGATTCAGGCGTCAATTCGACCAGACAATGACAGAAACAACCGACAGACAGGCTCGTGCTGATAGCGACAATGGTCCCAGCCTGGCATTGAGCGGACCAACTCGTACATTTCGCTGAGCAAAATGTAACCAGTATTTGCTACAAGCCAACCGCACCGGGATAATGCGCGCCACTTGGGTCGCAAGGCCATGCAGGGTTGGACGCGGGTCAAACCACTGAACCGTGACAATAAAAGCCCGCAGGGGTGGGGTGAAGTTTGTGATCAATTTCAATATCGCCCAATGGCGCGCGTGGGCCCCTGGGCTCGAAAGCGTGGACGATTGGCAGGCATGGAGCCGACAGCCGGTCGTATTGCCGCCCAGCGATGCCGCCCCTGACGTATCGTTCCTGCCGGCCATGCAGCGCCGGCGCCTCAGCCGCTTGGCGCGAATGGCCTTCAGTGTCGGCTGGCCACTGGCCGAGGGCCGGCCGGACCTACCGTTGGTCTTTATTTCCCGCCACGGCGAAACCCCGCGCACTTTTGAGATTCTCAAGGACCTGGCAGCCGACCAGCCATTGTCGCCGACCCAATTCAGCCTGTCGGTGCACAACGCGGTGATTGGCCTGTGGTCGATCATGCGCGGTGAAACCAGCGAAATGACCGCCCTGGCCGCGACCGGCGACGGGTTGGAACACGGTGTGCTGGAGGCCGTCGCGCTATTGAACGAAGGATCGCCTGCGGTGCTGCTGGTGATCACCGAAGAACAACCTCCGCAAGTCTATGCACCGTGGGTCGATGACGTGCCATTTCCCTATGCCATGGGCCTGCTGCTGACCCCGGGCAATGACTGGCAACTGGACCTGTGCGCGCAGGCCGGCCAATCGCCGGGCAGCAACTGGCCCCATGCCCTGGATCTGTTGCGTACCCTGCTGAACAACGAAACCACCTGCCAACATGCCTGGAAGAATCGTGTATGGACCTGGCAACGCAACCGGTGACCGGTAAACATCGCGACGCCTATTACTGGCGCCTGGTCGCGACCGCTGCAAGCTTCGCCCTGTTCGGGCTGGGCGGGCTGTGCCTGCGTTTGCTGGTGTTCCCGTTGCTGGCCTGGTGGCCCGGCGATGCCCAGGCCCACCGCCAAAGGGCGCGCCGCACGGTCGGGCGGTTGTTCTGGTTCTTTATTCGGTTCATGGCCCGTACCGGCGTGCTCACCTACCAGATCGATGGCGCCGAACGGCTCGGGCGCCCCGGGCAGATGATCATTGCCAACCACCCGTCGCTGATCGACGTGGTGTTCCTGATCGGGCTGGTGCGCGACGCCAACTGCGTGGTCAAGCAAAGCCTCTGGGACAACCCCTTTACCCGGGGTCCACTGCGTTCGACCCAATACATCAGCAACGACGGCAGCATGGACATGCTCGATGCCGCCAGCGACGCCTTGCAAGAGGGCCAGACGCTGATCGTATTCCCCGAAGGGACGCGCACCCAGCCAGGCCAGGTGCCAGCCTTTCATCGGGGGGCTGCGGCCATCGCCCTGCGGGGTGCGAAAATCCTCACACCCGTCACGATCAAGGTCTGCCCCACGACCCTGACCAAGGCTGAACCCTGGTATCGCATCCCCCGACGCCGCGTGCACTTCAGTTTCCACGTCGGGGCCGATATAGACCCACAGGCGTTCGCTGCGCTCGGCCCGCCACCCCAGGCTTCGCGCAGGCTCAACGATTTTTTGCATCACTATTACATCAAGGAGCTCGCCGAAGATGAGCGATCTGCACCGTGACATCAAACAGCTGATCATCGACGCCCTCGGCCTGGAGGACATCGGCATCGACGATATCGGTGACCACCAGACCCTGTTCGGCGAAGGCCTGGGCCTGGACTCGGTGGATGCCCTGGAGCTCGGCCTGGCGATCCAGAAGGAGTACGGCATCAAGATAGACGCCGACGCCAAGGACACCCGTAACCATTTCAGCAATGTGGCAAGCCTTGCGGCCTTCGTCACTGCAAAACGCCCCTGAGACCGGATCATGCAAACTCGTGACGATATTTTCCACACCCTGCGCGATGCTCTGGTCGAGCTTTTCGAGCTGGACCCTGAGCGTGTGACGCTGGAATCGAACCTGTACCAGGACCTGGAAATCGACAGCATCGACGCGGTCGACCTGATCGACCATATCAAGCGCCAGACCGGCAAGAAAATCGCCGCCGAAGAATTCAAGTCGGTGCGCACCGTCAATGACGTGGTCGAGGCGGTTTATCGACTGGTCCAACCGGCCGCATGACCCGGCTGATTGGCCTCGGCCTGCTGCTGGCGGGCCTGCTCTACCCCTTTGCGGTGTATTTCGGCATGGAGCACTTCGCCCCGTGGCAGTTCGGGCTGCTGCTGGGCAGCCTGTGGCTGGCCCGGGCGTTGCTTGGCAAAGGCGAAGCCGGTAGCCGCTGGATGGCGGCCACGGCGATCGTGTTTTGCATATTGCTCGCGCTGTTCGACAGCCCGATCCTGCTGCGCTGGTACCCGGTGCTGATCAGCGCGTTCATGCTCGGGCTGTTCGTGCTGAGCCTGAAATACGGCCCGCCGATGATCGAACGCCTGGCCCGCCTGCGCGAACCGCAGCTGCCGGCCAAGGCGGTGGTGTATACGCGTCAGGTCACGGTGGCCTGGAGTGTGTTTTTCCTGTGTAACGGTTTGCTCGCCGCCGCCCTGACCCTCTGGGCGCCGCTGAGCTGGTGGATGTTGTACACCGGCCTGATTTCCTACGGATTGATGGGGCTGCTGTTTGCCATTGAATGGCTCATACGACAACGGGTAAGAGGCCGCCCATGAATTGGATAACACTTGAGCAGATGCTGCTCAAGGCTCAGCCGGAACGCGCCGTTGCGGTCGATCCGGCGCTGAATCACTCGCAACTGCGGGACGCGGCGTTGCGCCTGGCGACCGGCCTGCAAGCTCGGGGCGTGCGGCATGTGGCGGTGCACCTGGAAGATGCCGCCGACCTGGCCGTAGCCCTGCTGGGTGCCTGGCGCGCCGGGGTCCGGGTCCTGCTTCCCGCCGACCTGCAAGCGCAGACACGCCAGCGCTGGGCGGCGGACGTGGACCTGTGGCTGACCGACCAGCCCGGCGATACACATCCCGGCGACCTGCAACAAGCGCCGATGGACGCCGCCGAACTGGACCTCGATCACTGCTGGCTGAGCCTGTGCACCTCCGGCTCCAGCGGCGAGCCCAAGCGCATCGAGAAAACCCTGCGCCAGTTGAGTAACGAGGTCCAGGCCCTGGAGCACCTGTGGGGCGCCGACCTGGGCCCGGCCTGCATGATCGGCAGCGTTGCTACCCAGCACATCTACGGGTTGCTGTTCCGGGTGCTGTGGCCGCTGTGCGCCGGGCGTACCTTCGTGCGTCGGCAATTGGCCTTCCCCGAAGACCTGCAACGTGCCAGCCGTGAGCGACCGGCCTTCGCCTGGGTCGCCAGCCCAGCGCTGCTCAAGCGCATGGGCGACAACCTCGATTGGCCGGCCTTGAGCTGCGTGCGCCGGGTGTTCTCCTCTGGCGGCGCCTTGCCCGCCGAGGCTGCGCAAAGCCTGCAGCAGCGCCTGGGGCAATGGCCGACGGAAATTTTCGGCAGTTCGGAAACCGGCGGCATCGCCTGGCGTCAGGGTAGCGGATTGTGGCAACCCTTTGCCGACGTCGAACTGAGCCAGGACAGCGACGGCGCCTTGCTGATCGCCTCGCCCTATCTGCCGACCGGGCATGTGGAACACACCGCCGACGCGGCACGAATCGCCGAAGATGGGCGCTTTGAGTTGCTCGGGCGACTGGACCGTATCGTCAAGCTCGAAGAAAAACGCATCTCCCTGCCGATGCTCGAACAAGCGCTGGTGGCCCACGACTGGGTCAGCGAAGCGCGGCTGGGGGTGGTGCAGGAGAATCGCGCCTCCCTCGGCGCGCTGCTGGTGCTGAGCGACGCTGGCCTGCGAGCCTTGCGCAACCAGGGCCGGCGCGCCGTCACCGAGGGCCTGCGCCGGCACCTGAGCGAACATTGCGAAACCCTCGCCCTGCCACGGCGCTGGCGCTGGTTACGGCAGTTGCCGCTCAACGCCCAGGGCAAGCTGCCCCAGGCCGAAGTCGAGGCGCTGCTGATGGCGCCACGCCCCAAGGCTCCCGAAGTGTTGGAACACGTCGAAACCGACGGTGAGTGGAGCCTGCAACTGATCGTACCGCCAGACCTGGCGTACTTCAGCGGCCACTTCCCCACCGCGCCGGTACTGCCGGGCGTGGTGCAGGTCGATTGGGCCTTGAGCCTTGGCCGGCAATTGCTGGACCTGCCGCCCCGGTTCGTCGGTATGGAAGTGCTGAAATTCCAGCAACTGGTTCGGCCCGGCGATGAAATCCAACTGCACCTGCGCTTCGACCGCGAGCGCGGCAAGCTGTACTTCGCCTACCGCAATGACACGGCGGCCTGCTCCAGTGGGCGGATTGTGTTGGGGGAAAACAATGCCTAGGCATCTGCACAGATCACTGTGGCGAGGGAGCTTGCTCCCGCTGGGCTGCGAAGCAGCCCCTGGTTTTTCAAGAGCGAGTGCTCCGCACTCAAGCGGGAGCAAGCTCCCTCGCCACAAAATGCTCCTTGGCCACCGAGACATGCCGCATGCATAACCCCTGCGCCGTCATCCCGGTCTACAACCACGAAACCGCCATCCCGGCGGTGGTCCAGGCGTTGCTCGCCAACGGCCTGCCCTGCGTGCTGGTGGATGATGCCAGCAGCCCGGCGTGTGCCGCCGTGCTCGATCGGCTGGCCGAGGGCGATCAGGTCCATCTGGTCAGGCTGGCCGTCAACCAGGGCAAGGGCGGCGCGGTGATGACCGGCTTGCGGGAAGCGGCGCGCCTGGGCTTCAGCCACGCCTTGCAGGTGGACGCCGACGGGCAGCACGATCTTGGCGACGTGAAGACGTTCATCGAGCAATCCCGTGCCCACCCGGACGCAGTGATCTGTGGTTATCCGCGCTACGACGCCAGCGTGCCGAAAGGTCGCCTGTACGCGCGCTACCTGACCCACGTGATGGTCTGGATCAACAGCCTGTCCTTGCAAATCCGCGACTCCATGTGCGGCTTTCGGGTCTATCCCTTGGCACCGACCCTGGCGCTGATCGACTCGGCCAATATCGGCAAGCGGATGGATTTCGATTCGGACATCCTCGTGCGCCTGTCCTGGCGCAATCAGCCGATGCACTGGCTGCACACGCGGGTCCATTACCCCCAGCACGGAGTCTCGCACTTTCGCCTGTTCCACGACAACGTGCTGATTTCCAGCATGCACACCCGGTTGTTCTTCGGCATGCTCGTGCGCTTTCCCCTGATTCTCTGGCGACGGTGGCGGGCATGAACCTTCAGGAAGACAAGCAGCATTGGGCCGACCGCCAGGAGCGCGGCAGTTTCTGGCTGATGAAACTCACCGCGCTCGCCGCCAAGGTGCTCGGTCGGCGTTTGCTGACCCCGGTGCTGTACGGCATCGTCCTGTACTTCTTCATTTTCGGCCGCAGCGCTCGCCAGGCCGCCTGGCAATACCAGCAGCGCCTGGCCGACTGGAGCGCACGTCCCGAGCTGCGCCCGACCCGCTGGCGGGTGTTCGGGCAATTCATGGCCTTTGCCGACTCCCTGCTGGACAAGCTCGACGTCTGGAACGGCAAGCTGAGCATCGACCAGATCGAAATCGTCGACCCGGCGCTGCTGCGCAATCATCTGCGCGATGCCCGCGGGCAAATGCTGGTGGGCGCGCACCTGGGCAATCTGGAGATGTGCCGGGCCCTGGCCGAGCTGGGCGAGAAAGTCACCATGAACGTGCTGGTGCACACCAAGCACGCCGAGCGGTTCAACCGCCTGCTGGGCGAAGCCGGTGCCACGCACTTGCGGCTGATCCAGGTCAGCGAGCTGGACCCGGTGATCATGTTGCAGTTGAGCGAGCGCCTGGAGCGCGGCGAGTGGCTGGCGATTGCCGGCGACCGCGTACCGCTGCACGGCGGGCGCAGCGTGACCGTGGACTTCATGGGGCTTGCGGCCGCATTCCCCCAGGGCCCCTGGCTGTTGGCCGGCCTGCTGAAATGCCCGGTCAACCTGCTGATGTGCCTCAAGCACGAGGGACGCTATCGCGTCACCCTCGAACCCTTCGCCGATGCCGTGGTGTGGAAACGCAACGACCGCGAACAAGTGATCGCCCACTGGGCTGGCCGCTACGCCGAGCGCCTGGCGCAATACTGCCTCCAGGCCCCCCAACAGTGGTTCAACTTTTACCCTTTCTGGAAGACCGATGACGATGCCCACTCTTGAGCCGGTAACCTTCGGCGAACGCCCCTTGCGCATCGAAGATGTGCTGGCCCTGGCCAACCGTCAGGCACCGACGCAGTTGCAGGATGACCCGGCGTTCCGCCAGCGTATCGCCAAGGGTGCGCAATTCCTCGATTCCCTGCTGGACAAGGAAGGCGTTATCTACGGCGTGACCACCGGTTACGGCGACTCTTGCGTAGTGGCCGTGCCGTTGCACCACGTCGAGGCCCTGCCGCGTCACCTGTACACGTTCCACGGCTGCGGCCTGGGCAAGCTGCTCGACGCCCAGGCCACCCGTGCGGTGCTGGCGGCGCGTTTGCAGTCGCTGTGCCACGGCATGTCGGGGGTGCGGGTGGAGCTGCTGGAACGCCTGCAGGCCTTTCTCGAACACGACATCCTGCCGCTGATCCCGGAAGAAGGCTCGGTGGGCGCCAGCGGCGACCTGACGCCGCTGTCCTACGTCGCCGCCACGCTGTCCGGCGAACGGGAAGTGATGTTCCGTGGCGAACGGCGCCTGGCCGCTGATGTGCACCGCGAACTGAGCTGGGCCCCATTGGTGCTGCGGCCCAAGGAAGCCCTGGCGCTGATGAACGGCACCGCCGTGATGACCGGCCTGGCCTGCCTGGCCTTCGCCCGCGCCGACTACCTGCTGCAACTGGCGACCCGCATCACCGCGCTGAACGTCGTCGCCCTGCAAGGCAACCCGGAACACTTCGACGAACGCCTGTTCGCCGCCAAGCCACACCCGGGACAAATGCAAGTCGCCGCTTGGCTGCGCAAGGACCTGGCGATCGACGCCCCCACCGCGCCGTTGCATCGTCTGCAGGACCGCTATTCCCTGCGCTGCGCGCCCCATGTGCTTGGGGTACTGGCCGACAGCCTGGGCTGGCTGCGCGCGTTCATCGAAACCGAACTCAACAGTGCCAACGACAACCCGATCATCGACGCCGAAGCCGAGCGCGTGCTGCACGGTGGGCATTTCTACGGCGGGCACATCGCCTTTGCCATGGACAGCCTGAAGAACCTGGTGGCCAACGTCGCCGACCTGCTGGATCGCCAGCTCGCACTGCTGGTGGACGAGCGCTACAACCATGGCCTGCCCAGCAACCTGTCCGGCGCCAGCGCCGAGCGGGCGATGCTCAATCATGGCTTCAAGGCCGTGCAGATCGGCACCAGTGCCTGGACCGCCGAAGCCCTGAAAAACACCATGCCAGCCAGCGTGTTCTCGCGTTCCACCGAGTGCCACAACCAGGACAAGGTAAGCATGGGCACCATCGCCGCCCGGGACGCGATCCGCGTACTGGAGCTGACCGAACAAGTCGCCGCCGCCACCTTGCTGGCCGCCAACCAAGGCGTGTGGCTGCGCAGCCGTGCCGAAGACGCGCGCCCACTGCCGCCGGCGCTGGCCGCCATGCACGAGCAACTGGCCGAGGATTTCCCCCCTGTGATCGAAGACCGCGCCCTGGAAGGCGAACTGCGCCTGTGCCTGCAACGCATCGCCGAGCAACACTGGAGGCTGCATGCGTAGCCAAGGCGTTTTGCACGTTGACACACACATCGTGGTGCCGTTCTTCGATGTCGATTCGATGAACGTGGTCTGGCACGGCCACTACGTCAAATACCTGGAAGTGGCCCGCTGTGCCTTGCTCGACCTGATCGGCCACAACTACAACGACATGCTCGAATCCGGCCATGCGTGGCCGATCATCGACCTGCAACTGCGCTACGTGCGCAGCGCCGTGTTCGGCCAGGCCCTGACCGTGCGCGCGAGCCTGGTGGAGTGGGAAAACCGGCTGAAGATCAATTACCTGATCAGCGACGCAGCCACGGGCGAGCGCTTGACCCGTGCCAGTTCGGTGCAAGTGGCCGTGGACCTCGCCAGTCGCGAAATGCTGCTGGCCTCGCCCCGGGTCTTTGTTCAAGCCGTGGAAAGGAAACTGCCATGAAGCGCCTGGTTATCTGGCTGTTGCTGTGCTGCCTGGCGCCCGCTGCCCAAGCGTTCGACTTGCAACAACTGAGCGACCAACTGGCCCGCCCGGAGGTGATCCACGGGCAGTTCATCCAGGAAAAACACCTGCGCGCCCTGCCCCAGCCCCTCACCAGCAAGGGGCGCTTCGTGCTGGCGAAAAACCACGGCCTGCTGTGGCTGCTGCAAACCCCGCTGCAACAGGACTACCGCATCACCACCCAGGGCATCGCCCGACGAGACGGCAGCACCTGGCAGATGTTGCCGAACAAGAGCGCCGGCGCCGAACAGAACCGACTGTTCCTGGCGGTATTGCAGGGTGACAGCACAGGCCTGCAGCGGGATTTCGAACTGAGCCTGTCGGGTGAGCCACAACAATGGAAGCTCACCCTGACCCCGCGCTCGGTGCTGCTCAAACAGGTTTTCAACCAGATCAACATCGACGGCGGCGAACTGGTACAGCGCATCGAACTGCTGGAAACCCAAGGCGACAGTACCGTGCTGCGCATGCAAGACAGCACGAGCACGCAGCCTTTGAGCGAAGCGGAGCAACATGACTTTGCCGAGTGAACGGATGCTGCCCCGGCTGTTCCTGATCCTGCTGCTGGCGGTGCTCGCGCTCGCCGGTTGGCAATGGCGTAACGGCGCGCCGCTGTCGGCCAATCTCATGGAGCTGGTGCCGGGTACGTCGCCCGATGCCCTGGAGCTGATCGCCGAACAACGCATGCAGGAGCCGCTCAATCGCGAGGTGCTGGTGCTGGTGGGTCACACCGATCGCCAGCAAGCCATCACCCTGGCGCAAACCCTGGGCGAGCAATGGCAGGCCAGCGGCCTGTTCGACAAGGTCCAGTGGACGTTGCAGGCCGACTTGCCGGCGCTGCGCAGGCAATTGCTCGACGGGCGACTGGCGATGCTCTCGGCGGCGGACCGGCAGCAATTGATCGAGCAACCCGAGGCGTTCATCCAACAGCGGGTGCAGGCCCTATTCGACCCATTCAGCGGCTTCAGCCTGGTGCCGAACCAGGACGACTGGCTGGGCCTGACCGGGCGCATCCAGAACAGCCAGCCACAACGCGGCGCGATAAAATTCGACATCGGCAGCGGTGCGTTGGTCGCCGATGCCGACGGTAAAAGCTGGGTGATGCTGCGGGCCCGCGCCCAAGGCAACGCCTTCGACATGAACCTGCCGCTGCAAGTGGCCGAGCTGCTGCAACACAGCCGCGACCAGGCAGCCCAGGCCCAAGGGCAACTGCTAGCGGCCAGCGGCCTGCTGTACGCCGCCAGCGGCCAGCAACAGGCGTCGCGGGAAATCACCTGGGTCGGCGGTGGCGCGACCGTCGGCATCTTGTTGCTGCTGTTGCTGGCCTTCCGGCGCCTGCGCGTGTGGCTGGCGTTCGTGCCGGTGCTGGTAGGCATGCTGTTCGGCGCGGTGGCCTGCGTGGCCTTGTTCGGGCGCATGCATGTGATGACCCTGGTACTGGGTTCCAGCCTGATCGGCGTCGCGGTGGACTACCCGTTGCACTACCTGTCCAAGAGCTGGAGCCTAAAGCCATGGCGCAGTTGGCCGGCCTTGCGCCTGACCCTGCCAGGGCTGAGCCTGAGCCTGGCGACCACCTGCATCGGCTACCTGGCCCTGGCCTGGACGCCGTTCCCGGCCCTGACCCAGATCGCGATCTTTTCCGCCGCCGGGCTGGTGGGCGCCTACTTGACTGCCGTCTGCCTGCTGCCAGCGTTGCTCAAGGGTGCCGACTTGCGTCCGGCCCAGTGGCCGCTGCGGCTGTGCGAATGCCTGCTCCAGACCCGCCAAGCGCTGTTGGCGCGGGTACCCACGCCAGTGCTGCTGGTGTTGCTGCTGAGCTTTTGCGCAGGCGGCCTCTGGCACCTGACCACGAAAAACGACATCCGCCAGTGGATCGGCACGCCCCAGCACCTCACCGACGAGGCCCGCGACATCGCGCGCATCACCGGCTTCCAGCCCACCAGCCAGTTCTTCCTGATCCGCGCCGACGACCAGGCACAACTGCTGGAGCGCCAGACCGCCCTCAATGAGCGGCTGGACCAGTTGATCGGCCTGGAAAAACTCCAGGGCTACCTGTCGCTGAACCAACTGGTCAGCCCGCCCGCCGAACAGCAGAAAGTACGTGAGGCCCTGGCCCGGTTGCCGGGCTTCTGGCAACCGCTGCTGGACCTGGGCGTGCCGGTCGCCGCGCTGCAAGCGGAGCTGGCGCAACTACAGGCCCTGCCGGTGACCGACATTGACGCCGCGCTGGCAGGTCCGTTGGCCGAGCCGTATCGCACACTCTGGCTCGGACCAACAGCGCAAGGCGTCGCGGCGGTGGTCAGCTTACAAGGGTTGAACGATGCGGCGCTGCTGCGGGTTCAGGCGGTGGATTTGCCGGGCGTACAACTGGTGGATCGCCTGGGCGACCTGAACCGGGTCTTCGCCGCCACGCAGGTCAGCGCCGCCGAATTGAAACTGGCCTCCTGCGTGTTGATTGTGCTGGTGCTGGTCTGGCCGTTTGGCGTCGGCGGCGCCTTGCGCATCGTGGCCCTGCCGCTGCTGGCCGCGCTGTGCAGCCTGGCGAGCCTCGGCTGGCTGGGGCAGCCATTGACCTTGTTCAGCCTGTTCGGCCTGCTGCTGGTGACGGCCATCGGTGTCGATTACGCGATCCTGATGCGCGAGCAGATCGGCGGTGCCGCCGTGAGCCTGCTGGGCACGTTGCTGGCGGCGGTCACCACCTGGCTGTCGTTCGGCCTGCTGGCGCTGTCCAGCACCCCGGCGGTGAGCAACTTCGGCCTGGCAGTAAGCCTGGGGCTGGCCTTCAGCTTCATGCTGGCGCCGTGGGTCGGACATCAGGCCCACGCGGCAGCGGTCGCGGAGCCCGCCCCATGATGATCCTACTGTTCTGGCTCATGGCCCTGGGGCTATTCGCAGTCGCGACCCACATAGGCCGTCGCTTCGGGTTGATCCCGATTGTCAGCCAGTTGTTGCTGGCGACGTTCGGCCTGCCGCTGCTGATGTATTTCTGGATCGAGCCGGGCTGGCAGCTCAGCGGCGCGCAACTGGTGTCGCCAGTGTGGCTGAAGAACCTCTACAGCTTCGCGTTTGCGCTGTTGCTGGGGCACATCCTCAGCGACGTGATCGACCTGCGCCTGGACCGCCAGAGCGTGAAAATCGCCCTGCCAAGCTTCGTCGTTCCGTTCACCTGCGGTCTGGCGACAGCGTTCTGGCTGCTGCCGCCCCAGCCCTGGATCAGCTCCCTGGCGGTGGGACTGCTGTTTGCGATCACGGCGATCCCGGTGCTGTATCTGTACCTGCGTCACATCGATTACCCACCCGCCGCCACTCGACGACTGGTGCAAACGGCGATCCTGATCGACCTGGCCTGCTGGAGCCTGTTCGGCCTGGCCCAGGGCAGTCTCCACCTGGACAGCCTGTTGTTGCCGTTGGCCGGCGCCTGTGTGCCGCTGCTGTTGCGCCTGTTTGGCCTGCGCCAGCCGTTGCTGTACAGCGGCGTGTTTTTTGCCTTGCTGGTGGTGGCCGAACACTACCGGCTCAATGCACTGATCGTCGGCATCGGCTATCTGCTGTGCATGGCCGCGCTCAAAGTACCCTTGAGGCTGCCGCTCAATGCTGCCTGGATGCAGGATTTACAGACGTACCTGGCGATCCCGCTGATCCTCACGTTCGGCATTGTGCAGATCGACGTCCACAGCGCCATGAACAGCCTCGACTGGGTGCAATTGGCCGCGTTGCTGCTGTTGCCCATTGCCAGCAAACTGCTGGGCAACTGGCTGGGCCTGGGTTGGGCCGCCGCGTCATTCGCCGGCGCCAGTCGCTGGCGCGAAAGTGTCCTGCTGAACATTCGCGGCTTGAGTGAAATTGTCTTCCTCAACCTGCTCCTGCAACAACAACTCATCAGCCCGGCGTTGTATTTCACGCTGATGCTGATGGGGCTGATCGCCACATTGCTGCCGGCCGTGGCCGGTTTCCACCGTATTCCCTCGCTTGCCGTCCCGGCCAGGAGCTCCAGTGCCAACAGTTGAAACGGAACGTCGACAGGTCGTCATCATCGGCGCAGGCCCTTCCGGCGCCATTGCCGCCGCGCTGCTCAAGCGCAAGGGCCACGATGTGCTGGTCATCGAGCGCCAGCATTTCCCCCGGTTCTCCATCGGTGAGAGCCTGTTGTCCCATTGCCTGGATTTCGTCGAAGAAGCCGGCATGCTCGACGCGGTGAATGCCGCCGGGTTCCAGCGCAAGAACGGCGCCGCGTTTGCCTGGGGCGAGCGCTACAGTGCCTTCGATTTCGGCGACACCTTCAGCAACGGCAAGCCCACGACCTTCCAGGTGCAACGCGCCGACTTCGACAAGTTGCTGGCCGACCAGGCCGCCCTGCAAGGCGTGGAGATCCGCTACGGCCAAGCAATCACCAGCGCCGATTTCAGCCTCGCCAAGCCACAACTTGGTGTGCAGCGCGAAGATGGCAGCGAATACTGCGTCGAGGCCGACTTCGTGCTCGATGCCAGCGGCTATGGCCGAGTCCTGCCGCGCCTGCTGGACCTTGAGGCGCCGTCGAACTTCCCGGTGCGCCAAGCGGTGTTCACGCACATCGAAGATCGCATCGACACCCCGGCTTTTGATCGGGACAAGATCCTCATCACCACTCACCCGAGCAAACGCGACGTGTGGTTCTGGACCATTCCGTTCAGCGACGGGCGCTGCTCGGTGGGTGTGGTTGCAGCGGCGGAACATTTCACCGGCCGCACCGACGACCTCGATGCCTGCCTGCGCGGTTTCATCGATGAAACCCCAAGCCTGGCCGGCGTGCTGCAGAACGCCGTGTGGGACACCCCGGCGCGGACCATCGGCGGCTACTCGGCCAACGTCAAGACCCTGCACGGCCAAGGCTTCGCCCTGCTGGGCAACGCTGCGGAATTCCTCGACCCGGTGTTCTCCTCCGGTGTGACCATTGCCATGCGCTCGGCGAGCATGGCCGCCGACGTGCTCCACCGTCAGTTGCAAGGTGAATCCGTGGATTGGCAAAGCGAGTTTGCCGAGCCGCTCAAGCGCGGCGTCGACACCTTCCGCTGCTATGTCGAGGGCTGGTACGCCGGCACCTTCCAGGACGTGATTTTCTACACCGAAGGCTCGGCCGACATCCGCCGCATGATCAGCTCGATCCTGGCCGGCTACGCCTGGGATCAGCGCAACCCGTTCGTCAGCGAACCCAAGCGGCGCCTGCGCATGCTCTCGGAAATCTGCGCGAGCCCGACGCCATGAGTCAGCAACCATGAGCTACCTGAGCGACAACTACGTCGAAGAAACCCGCTTCGGTTTCTGGTTCCTGCGCAGCCACACCTGGCAGCACCATGTGTTGCGCGTGGCGATCAACGACCTGCGCAGCCTGTTCAGCACCCCGCTGCCGAGCAACCCGGTGCTGCTGGACGCCGGCTGCGGCCAGGGCAAATCCTTCCAGTACCTGCGCCAGGTGTTCGCGCCACACCGCCTGATCGGCGTGGATGCCGACCCCCACAGCCTGGACCTGAGCCGGGAGGAGGTCGCGCGCCAGGGCATGACCGTGGAGCTGATTGGCAGCGACTGCGCGACATTGGCAGTGCCGGATGCCAGCGTCGATCTGCTGTTCTGCCACCAGACGTTCCATCACTTGGTGGAACAGGAAAACGCCCTCGCCGAGTTCTACCGCGTACTCAAGCCCGGCGGCTATTTGATGTTCGCCGAATCCACCGAAGCCTATATCGACACCTGGGTGATTCGCTGGCTGTTCCGTCATCCCATGCACGTGCAGAAAAGTGCCGCGCAATACCTGGAGATGATCCGCGGGCAGGGTTTCCAGTTCGAAGCCTGCAACGTGTCCTATCCGTATCTGTGGTGGAGCCGCGCCAAGGACTTTGGCTTGCTGGAGCGTTTTGGCCTGCGCCGGGCCAAACCGTTCGGCGAGCGAGAGGAAACCCTGGTCAATGTGGTGGCGCGCAAGCCCGTCGAAGGGGCCATCGGATGATTCGTGCCCTGCTTATCGGCTGCCTGTTGCTGCTCAGTGCCTGCGCCAGCCATGCGCCACTGCCCGAGCGCACACCAACCCTGGCCTTGCCGATGCAACTGCACATAGAACGGACATTGGCCGGCCAACGCCAGGATTGGCTGCTGGTGATCCAGCGCGAAGACGCCGGCATCCGTTGGTCGATGATGGACCCGCTGGGCATTCCCGTGGCCCGCCAGCGCCTGGTTGCAGGCCAGTGGCAAGCCGACGGTCTGCTGCCGCCCAATGCCGAGGCCCGGGAGTTGTTCGCCGCGCTGTTGTTCGCCCTGACCCCCGAAGCCGAACTGCCCGGCAACTACCCGGCCGCCCGGCAACAGGCGTCGCAACGGACCCTCGATAGTCGCTGGCAGGTGCGCTACACGCAGCCGCTGGATTTTGAAATGAGCCTGCCCCAAGGCCCCCGCTACCGCATCACACCGTTGACCGAGAACGCCCCATGACCGCCTATTTGAATGCCCTCGGGGTGATCTGTGCCCTGGGCCGCGACAAGCACACCGTCGCGCGCAACCTGTTTGCCGGCGACTGCTCGGGCGTGCGTATCAAGGACGGCTGGGTCGCCGAACGTGCGTTGCCGGTTGCCGCGGTGCCGGGTGAACTCGCCCCCATTCCCCCAACCCTGTTGGCGCACCGCAGCCGCAACAATCAACTGCTGTTGGAAGCCGGGCTGCAGATTCGCGCCGAGATCGACCAGGCCATCCAGGCCTACGGTCGCGCCCGCATCGGTATCGTGTTGGGCACCAGCACTTCGGGGATCGATGAGGCCAGCCAGGGCATTGCCCATTACCTGCGCGAGCAACACTTCCCCGACGGCTACGACTACCAGCAACAGGAACTCAGCGCGCCGGCCAACTTTCTTTCCGACTGGCTCGGCCTGAGCGGCCCCTCCTACGTGATTTCCACGGCCTGCACCTCCAGCGCCCGCGCCTTGATGAGCGCCCGGCGCCTGCTCGACCTGGGCCTGTGCGATGCGGTGCTGTGCGGTGGCGTGGACAGCCTGTGCAAACTGACCCTCAACGGTTTTTCCGCACTGGAAGCGGTGTCGAACGAACGCTGCAATCCGTTTTCGGTGAACCGCAGCGGCATCAACATTGGCGAAGCAGCCGTGCTGTTCCTCATGAGCAAGACGCCGGGCGAAGGAGCACCGATTGCCTTGCTCGGCGACGGTGCCAGTTCCGATGCCCACCATATTTCCGCACCTGAACCCAGCGGTCGCGGCGCCCGCCAGGCCATGGAAAAAGCCCTGCGTTGCGCCGGCCTCGAGGCCAGCCAGATCGACTACCTGAACCTGCACGGCACCGCCACGCAACACAACGACGCCATGGAAAGCCAGGCGGTGGCCGGGCTGTTTCCGGCGGGCGTGCCCTGCTCGTCCACCAAGCCCATGACCGGCCATACCCTCGGCGCGGCCGGGGCACTGGAAGCGGCGTTCTGCTGGCTGGCCCTGAGCGCAGAGAATATCGCCCTGGCCCTGCCGCCGCATGTCTGGGACGGCCAGGCCGATCCGGCCCTGCCGGCGCTGGACTGGGTCACCGCCGGCACCCACCTGAACCCGGCCACCCCGCGTCGCCTGATGAGCAATTCATTTGCATTCGGCGGCAACAACGTCAGCCTGATTATCGGAGACGCCCCATGATTGACTGGCCGCTCGCCGAACTGCTGCCCCATGCCGGCGACATGATCCTCATCGACCGGATCCTGTCGTTCGATGACGAACAGATCCATACCCACGCCACCGTCAAGCCCGGCGGTTTGTTCAGCCGCGACGATGGCGCGCTGCCGGCCTGGGTCGGCATCGAGCTGATGGCCCAAAGCGTCGCCGCCTTTGCCGGTTGCCATGCACGCCAACGGGGTGATGCCGTGGCCCTGGGCTTTTTGCTCGGCACCCGCAAGTTCGAATGCAACGTCGAGTGTTTTCCAGCCGGCGTCGAGCTGACCATCCACGGCGTGCGCTCCCTGGAAGACGACAACGGCATGGGCGTGTTCGAATGCCACATCCACGCCCCCGGCATTCATGCCACGGCCCGGCTCAACGTATTCCGTCCGCCCCAGGCCGCCCATTACCTTCATGAACCGTCCGCAACAGGAAACCCGTCATGACTGAATCCGTACTGGTCACCGGCTCCAGCCGTGGCATCGGCCGCGCCATCGCCCTGCGCCTGGCCCAGGCCGGGCACGACATCGTGCTGCACTGCCGCAGTGGCCGCGCCGAGGCCGAGACGGTCCAGGCGCAAATCCAGGCCCTGGGCCGCAACGCCCGGGTGCTGCAATTCGACGTGGCCGACCGTGCCGCGTGCAAGGCCATCCTCGAAGCCGACGTCGAAACCCACGGTGCCTATTACGGCGTGGTGCTCAACGCCGGCCTGACCCGCGATGGTGCTTTCCCGGCCCTGAGCGAAGACGACTGGGATGTGGTGATGCGCACCAACCTCGACGGTTTCTACAACGTGCTGCATCCGGTGATGATGCCGATGATCCGTCGTCGCGCCGCCGGGCGGATCGTCTGCATCACCTCGGTTTCCGGGCTGATCGGCAATCGCGGCCAGGTCAACTACAGCGCCTCGAAGGCCGGTTTGATCGGCGCGGCCAAGGCGTTGGCAATCGAGCTGGGCAAGCGCAAGATCACCGTCAATTGCGTCGCGCCAGGCTTGATAGACACTGCCATGCTCGATGAAAACGTACCCGTGGAAGAACTGATGAAAATGATCCCCGCCCAACGCATGGGTACCGCGGAAGAAGTGGCGGGTGCGGTGAATTTCCTGATGTCCGCCGAAGCCGGCTACATCACCCGGCAGGTCCTGGCCGTCAACGGAGGCTTGTGCTGATGAAGCGCGTCGTCGTCACCGGCATGGCCGGTATCACCTCCATAGGCAGCGACTGGGACACCATCGCCGCCAACTTCGCCGCCAACCGCAGCGGCATCCGGCGCATGGATGAGTGGGACCGTTTCACTGAACTGAACACCCGCCTGGCCGGGCCCATCGACGACTTCCAGGTCCCGGCCCACTGGACCCGCAAGCAATTGCGCAGCATGGGCCGGGTCTCGCGCCTGGCGGTGGGCGCGGCGGAACAGGCCCTGGCCGACGCCGGCCTGCTGGGCGACGAGTCGATCAAGGACGGGCGCATGGGCGTGTCCTGCGGTTCGTCCACCGGCAGCACCGACGAGATCAAGGCCTTTGGCAACATGCTGCTCAACAGCGTGGCCGAAGGGCTGAACGCCAACTCCTATGTACGGATGATGCCCCACACCACGGCGGCCAACATCAGCATCTTCTTCGGCCTGACCGGGCGCCTGATCCCAACCTCCAGCGCCTGCACCAGCGGCAGCCATGGCATCGGCTATGCCTACGAGGCCATCAAGTTCGGACGCCTGCCGTTGATGCTCGCCGGTGGCGCCGAAGAGCTGTGCCCGACCGAAGCGATGGTCTTCGATGCGCTCTACGCCACCAGCCTGAAAAACGAAGCACCGCAAACCAGCCCGCGCCCCTACGACAAGGACCGCGACGGTTTGGTGATCGGTGAAGGCGCCGGCATGCTCGTGCTTGAAGAACTGGAACACGCCCTGGCCCGTGGCGCCCGGATCCATGCCGAGATCGTCGGCTTTGGCAGCAACGCCGACGGCCAGCACGCCACCCGCCCCGAACTGCTCACCATGCGCCGGGCCATGGAACTGGCCCTGGAAGATGCCGGCCTCGAACCTTCGGCCATCGGCTACGTCAACGGCCACGGCACCGCCACCGAACAGGGCGACATCGCCGAAACCCTGGCCACCAGCAGCCTGTTTGGCGAACACATGCCCATCAGCTCACAGAAGAGTTTCCTCGGTCACACCCTGGGTGCCTGCGGGGCACTGGAATCCTGGTTCAGCATCGAGATGATGAACCGCGACCTCTACGTGCACACCTTCAACCTTGATGAGGTTGATCCCCAATGCGGCAAGCTCGATTACCTGCGTAACGAGTTCAGGTCGATGAGCAACGAATACGTGATGAACAACAACTTCGCCTTTGGTGGGGTCAACACCTCGCTGATTTTCCGCCGCTGGCACTGAATCGGATTCAAAACCCTGTTACCCCCGTCAAGGAGACCCTGATGTCGTTGAAGAGAATCGCCGTGACCGCCGTCCTGTTGCTCAGCAGCCTGCCAAGCCTCAGTCAGGCCCGTGATACCACGCTGTTCCTGCCGTTCGACAAAGTCGTCGCCGAAGCCATCCGCACCGGCAAGATCGACGGCAGCGTGAAGTTCTATCTGGCCGGAAACAAACCGTCCGGCAACGTCACCGTGATCAGCCCAGGAGCGGTGACCAACAAGAAAACCAACGCCTTCAACAAATCCGATGAAGTAGCCTGCGAATGGGTCCTGCAATCGGCCCTGATCAGCCTGCACGAGGCGGCCAAGAACGCCGGTGCCAACGCCGTCACCAATATCGTCAGCTTCTACAAGCGCAACGAACGCAAGGATCCCACCACCTACGAATGCCACGCCGGCGCGATCATGGCCGGCGTCGCGTTGAAAGGGGATTTGGCGAAGGTGCAATAAGACTGGGGGGCTGGTGTGCGAGTTCGCGCCTGCATACACCGATAATGCGTACATCTCGCTCCCACAGGGTTGGGTGGTGTACCCAGATATTGCATGCACCATAGATCCACTGTGGGAGCGAGCCTGCTCGCGATAGCGGTGGGTCAGTGTCGGCGATGTTGGCTGTGCCGCCGTCATCGCGAGCAGGCTCGCTCCCACAGGTCGTTAAGCCAGTTGAGCGGCTCGGCTGGCTTGCGGTGCGGGGTCTGCATTTTTGTAGGTGATCCAGAATACCGAGGGGATCAGTCGCGCCTTGCAGGAGCAGGTACTGTGGCTATCCAGGGTGCCAGCCATATGCCTGCCATGGCTGACCATGTGCCCGATACCGCCCCTGATCTGATAGGTGTTCCCGTCCTTTCCACAAGAGACGCGGTCACCTTCGCGGGCATGCTGCAGGCCAAACATGTTCACCTTGCCATCGCCATCCAGCACTTTCCCACCGCAAGTGGTCTTGTCGCCCAGACCGATGAAGTAACCCTCGTTCATTGGATATTCTCCTTCATCGCATTCGAGTGCAGGCGATGAACATCCGCCAGCCTGAGAGCAGGCAAAAAATCCTCCGCCATCGGCACACCTTCGCGCACGATGATCAGGAAACGTCTCTGAAGCGTATTGATGATCTCGTCGCCATTGCTCAGGCGACTGCCGACCAATGCAATGTTGCTATTGTTTTTCCCTGCGCCAGTGATGATCCGTGCCGTGCTGCCATCGGCGTACACCACCTCATCGCCTTTTTGCGCGGCCCGTACCTTCCAGCCATTGTCCAAGGTGAACGTCAACGACGATGACACTTGCTGGATCGTTCCGCCGCTACGCGTCTGGCTGCCCTCGGTGGCCACTCGGTAAATAGCGATGGGAGGATGGGCTTCGACAAACGCCTTTTGTCGATTAATCCATGCCACGACTTCTTCGCTGTAACCGTCGAGTTGCTGTTGCTCCAAGTACAAGTCGTCCAAATGGAGGAGGTATTCAGCAGAGACTTCGTTGGTGTATGGGGACAGCAAGGGCTCATTCATTACTAAGGCTCCTGTTCAAGGGACGTTATCCGTTGGCCTTTGGACTGCCTTTCTCCTTACATCTGGGCAAGAACGCTAAGCCGGACGAACATCAGAGCAATGAATAAGACGTTGCAGCGCTAGCAAGTCGCAATCCCGGCAGCACGGTATTAAGAGCGAACAGGAAATTTCGGAAAAGAAAATGCGCGCGTTCCTACAGCCGAGAGGAATCTGACAGTCCAATTCTGTTTTGCCGTTTGTCGGAACTGTCATCTTCGACAGTATCGGTGGGGTTCCGGATCCCATCAGGCTTTAACCACTTGAAAAAGCGCCTTTCCATTTTCAGATGTTTAAACCCGGTTTCAAAAATGGATAAAAAATTGATGAATACGATCGCCTGGTCAGGCGTCACGGCCGTTTCTGCTCAACGCCACGCCACAACGCCTTCTGTAGAACAAGGCGGCATTGTTGTGGACGGTGTGCTATTTACCCGCGCCTATGCTTACGTGAACGGCATTCGCCTTCACTATCTGATGGGCGGTGATGGTGAACACCCGGTGTTGTTGGTGCATGGGTTTCCGGGAAGCTGGCGCAGTTGGGGAGAGTTGGTGGGGCCATTGGTGCGTGCGGGTTTTACACCGATCGTTCCTGATTATCGCGGTGCTGGCGAAACTGATATTTCAACAAGTGGCTATGACAAAAAAAGCATGGCGCATGATTTACACGAACTGATAACCCTCCTGAACATCAAGCAGGTCGATATTATTGGCCACGACATGGGCTTGATCATTGCCTATGCCTACGGCGCTCTTTACCCGGATGAAACCAGGCACATCATCTTGATGGATGGATTCATTCCTGGCATTCCTGGGTGGGAAACCGCTTACAACGGTGATCTTGAAGTGGGCATGGCAAGTAAATGGCACTTTCGCTTTTTTGGTAAAACGGCCCTGGCCATGATCCAGAGGCAGGAGAAAACCTACCTGGACATGTTTTTTGATGATTTTGTATTCGAGGGCAACGATACGGTACCTGATGAGGTGCGCCAGGCGCTGGTGGAGGATTACTCCCGACCTGGGCGCATGGAGGCGGCATTCAAACTTTATTCCGCCTGGGTAGAGCATGACGCGAATGACAATCTGGCATTTGCCCAGAATAAGTTGACGGTCCCGCTGCTCACCATCGGTGGGGACCATTCGAGAGGTAAAACCTTGGCCGAACAGGCCTTGCACATTGCTACGCAACCGCACTCATTAACACTGATCAATACCGGACATTGGCTGTTGGAAGAACAACCGCAGGCTACCCGCGACGCGATCCTGACCTTCTTGCACAATAAACAGTAAGTCAAATTCGCTTTGTTGCAGGCGCTCGTACAGCGCCTCCCTTTTATATGTGCGGTATCTATCTACCACCCTATCGTCGCTTGCCTTCAATAGGTTGTTCTTCCGAAAATCTCTCAGGAAGAGCACATGCAGGAAGATACCGCCCCCATACTGTCTTTCAACCTTCCCCAGGCCGATAGCGCCACTGACCCCAGTGCCTCACTGATAAGCCGGCTCACGACCTCGCAGCAGCACATGATCTGCTTGAACAGTGCCGTTCCCTGGCCCTCGACGGCCACGAGACAGCATCTGGACTACTGGTTCAAAAGAACCTTCCCCGCCTTGGCGGGCACCATGGACGTCGAAACGTTGTCGGTGTGCACGCTGCAAGAGGAGCCCATCCCCCCATCGGAACGCGTCCCCAACGGGCCGATGTCCCGGCGGACAGTGAAAGACATCGTTTTCCTCGAGACCCTTTTCTGGCGCGCCGTTGCCGGTCAGATGAATACCCGTGAGTTTTTCCTCGAGATCGACAACCTTGAGGTTGTAGTGACGAAAGACAACATCACCCAAGTACCCGGCGCCCTGAACAGTCGTGAAGCAAAGGAAGAAATCAAACACCTGCTGAATACCACGCCAACGTCGTATGAACGGCTGCTGGCGCAGGTACTGGACGACTTCTGGAATAAACCGGCCGACTTCACCCGGGGCCGCAACGTCGGTGACTGGCTGGCGGAAGAACTGGGTACGCAACTGCGGGTACAAGCGGATCTTCATTTGCTGGATACAACGCTGAGCCAGGCAATGCACAAGGCAGTGACAGACCATCTGGCGGCGCAGCCCACCAGACCCGGGGTTTTCAGCCTGAGCCTCACTCCCCAAGGTTGGGGATTCAGCCTGCCGGTGCCGGGTGCCGTCGTGCTGACACGGCCCGACCATACCGATCATTCAGCGGACGCTGTGCTGTACCGTCCGGGTCATCCACTGGCGGTGCATGGCAGCCTGACCGAACTGAAGGCCAGCCTGAAGGAGGACGATAACGTCGAGGACCGGTTGGGCACCGCGCCAATCCCAGGGAGTTTCCTTGTTCATTTGGTCAGCGATTTACGGGCGGTGCAGAAAGCAGCCATGAGCAATACCTTGTTGAACGGCCCGACCGACGAAGAGGAAATCGCCGCCTGGGTGAGCAGGCTGGATGCCGCGGCGGACATCGGCGATAAGCTGGACCTGGCAGGCGCCATGGACGAGCGCGAGCTGCGGCTGAACCTGGAGAACTTGAATGACTGGCTGCACGACCTCCCCCACATCACTGGTGATGACCGCCTGGCATGGTGGAGGGCGGCGCAGGCTCTGCACAGCAGTCTGGTCGATACACCGCCCCCGGCGGACCCGGTGACGCTGGCCACCGCGCAGGCGCTTCGGGAGCGGGCCCGCCGCCTGCTCGCCGGCTTCATCGGAGAGAAATACCCGCCAGCCGATCCTGAAGATGTGTCGCTGAGTATCAGAAAACAACTGACTGACCCGCATGCACCAACGGGCGCCTCACCGTTCGGGTCCGGGGTTTCGCAAGGTGGCGTGAGGGGGGTCATGGATGACCGCCGTTCCATGACCGAGTGGGCGATGTCCAACCTGACCCAGGACGAACGCAACGCCGCTCAGCCTACCGTCGTCGGGCCGCTGAGCTTTGCACAGATTATAGAGACCATCGAGCGCGCAGACATCGGCACCCGGCTGGCGGCCGATGTGCAGCTCGCCGCCCGCCAATCACAAGCGCAATGGATGACCCTGAAAGCGCAACAGATCCGGGCGCAGGCGTGGACCGCCCATATCTCGGGCGACCTGAGGCACGACAAGGACAGTATCGGACTGAACCTGGTGCTGGCAGCGTTGGACAGTCCGACACCGGATCGGCGCGCCAAGGTCAACGGGCACGACGTGGTGGTCCGTCAACTGCAGTGGGGCAACAGCGTGCTCAAGTCGATACTGGCGTTTGGGGTGAAAACCGTGTCGAGCCGCCCGTCGCTGACGCTGTACACGCCGGGGGCACCGGACGGCAAGGTGTTCAGGGACGTGGATGCGGCCAGCGGCCGGACGTTGGAAAGCACCTTGGCGCAGACGCTCACTGCCACGCCACAAATGACCCGCTGGCTCATTTCGCAACTGCCGCTGCTGGAGCAGGCCGTACAGCTTGCCAGCATGGTGCCGGCCTCGGAAAAGCTGACGTTCGAGGAGAAGATAAGAAAAGTCACACAGTCGGCCTTCGTCTGGGCGAGGGCCAGGGCACAGAACGACTTTGCGACGAAAATCTCCTCGCCCGTGGTTGGAGGGAACTTGCTCCAAGCACTGTATGAAACGCAAATAACCCACGCGATGAAAACCGCGGACATGTTGACGGTGACCAACGCCGAACGCGACAGCGTAGCCGCGCGGGAGGGGCGCAGAAACGGCGTCATGCTATTGACCGGGGCGATGTCGATGGCGCCTGCGGGCCGGCTGGGCGGGATACTGGGACGCGCGATCCTGCCGACGATGGCCGGAGGGGCGGCGGTGGCGGCAATCGATGTCGAAGGCGGTCACTTCAGCCAGTGGACACGTGACTTTATCAGCGGACTGGGTGAGGTCATCGCCGAAGCCGGGCAGGATCTGATCATGGCCCGCGCAAGGCGTCATCAGGCGCGCCCGGCGCTGTCCTCCCTGCCCCGCATGCCAGATCCGGAGTTGGAGCCTTTTCACCTCAGGGGCTTTGACAGCAAGGGGTTGATCCCCGAAGGCCGCAATCGGTACAGGGACACCAGCGGGCAGGGTTACCTGACCATAGGAAAGTACTTCTACAAATCGGCGATTCAGGGAGGCGAACGGATTATCTACGCGCCTAACAACCGTACAAACCAGCGGACGGTGACCTGGAGAAATGGCGGATGGCAGGTTGAAGCGCAAAACCGGTTGTTGGGTGGCGGGGCATTACAGAGCCTGATCGGCCGGTCTCCAGAGACCCTGCAACAGAAGCGATGCAACATATTGCTGGAAGGTGCTTTGGCGGACCAACGCAGGCCCTCCGTTGAATTGGTCAACACCGTAAAGAATCTTGTTGATTCAATGCCTGATGAGCTGGCTGTACGAATACTCCATGAGAGCATGGAGGATGTTGGCATGCGAGACTTGGATTCTTATCGCGCACAAATAACCTCCCTCTATCAAACGCAGATAATTCCCCACGCAAACTTGAAGCATAAAATCAACATATGGATGCACGTCGATACTGCAACCAAAGTCATCGAATCAAGAGGCGATGGCTTCAACCTTACAGCCGCCCAACAAATACTGATATTTGACAAGATAGAAATACTTGGCCCAAAGCTGTTCAATCACCGAGGCGAGTTCAATACGGCCATCACCATACTGCCAGATAACGTTACCGGGGCTGTATTTCTAGCGATCACCCCCGAACGAGGAAAAAAGCGAGACGCCGTCCAAAATATTGCAGACACCCACACCGAAATATTGGAGGTCGCACAAGCCAAACTCCTCGACGAGCTGGAGCCGCTGTTCCCAGGGAGCGGCCCGGATGTAGAGGCTGCCAAGCGAAGATACGTCAACGCCCCCGAACGCCAAGACGAATACAAAATAAAATTCATCAATGCCTTCAGTACGGAAATGCGCCGCAGAAACAGACTCGGGCTACTGACAGAAATCAGGCAACATGAAATCCCTTACATCATCGCCAACAAAGGCAAGTCGCAACGCAGGATGATGGTTGTTACCGAAGAGGAGATTACAAAATTCACCCGAAACTTATCCCGCTATGATGCGTTCGACATCGAGGTCGTGACACAGGCCCGGACAAACAGAGTGACGGGCACCCGACCTCCAACCACGCCACCTACTTCAGCGGTTCCGTCGCCTGCGGCCGACAAGTTCACGGTCGATACCAGCCCACTGGCGGACACGCAAATGTCCTACGATAACTTCCCTGAAACAGCCAGAGCGAAAGTGGTGGAAATCATGGATGACATTCGTGCTGGTAGGGTGACGACGAAGAAAATCAATCAGTATTACTGGTACGACATGGCTCGACTGGTTCCAGGAGGTGGCCGGGGCTTGTGGCGCGCCGCGTTCGAACGCCAGGGCGATACGTGGACACTCCAGGGTTTTTATAATTATCACGTAAACAAACCGGCGACCGTCTGGGGGGATTGAGATAGAGAGCCCAGAAGGCGTAGGCACGTCCAACATCTTTGGTGGCTGATGCACCGCTATCGCGAGCAAGCTCGCTCCCACAGGAGATTTGCGGTGATTGAAGGTTCTGCGACCACCGACGATCAAGGGTGGGAGCGAGCTTGCTCGCGATGGCGTCGGCACATCCAATATCTGCATCGCGATCAAGCCCGCTCCCACAGGTGTTTTTCCGCTTAACCCGCTACTCGGTATTGCCAGTCAACAACGCCACAAACGCCTTCGCCATCGGTGAACGCTGATCCTTGCGCTGGACCAGCCACACCGCCGACACCGCCGCTGGATCGAGCAACGGCCGATAGACCACCCCATCGATACGCATGCGCTGGTAAGACGCCGGCAGTACCGAGACACCCAGCCCCGCCGCCACCAAGCCGATGATGGTCATGGCTTCGCCGGCTTCCTGGGCGAAGTGCGGGCTGAAGCCGGCGTCGCGGGCCAGGTTCAGGAGTTGGGCATAGAGACCGCTGCCGTAGCTGCGGGGGAAGAACACGAATGGTTCCTGGGCCAAGGCCGAGAGGAACAGGCCGTCTTCATTGCCCTGGGCCAGGGGATGTTTGGCACTGAGTACGGCTACCAGCGGTTCGCGGCTGAGCTCGATTTCCGCCAAGGAGTCAGGCAACGGCAACGGTCGCATGATGCCCACCTCGATCTCTTCATCCACCAGTGCATCGGCCACTTGGGTACTGCTCATTTCCCGCAGGTTCAGGTGCACCGCCGGGAAGCGTTGCCGGAATGAAAAAATCGCCTGGGGGATGGTGGAGTTGAACGGCGCCGAGGAGGTGAAGCCGATTTTCAGCTCGCCCAATTCCCCCAGTTGGGCGCGGCGGGCGACGTCGGCGGCTTTGTCGACCTGGACTAATACCCGTCGCGCTTCTTCAAGGAACAACCGTCCGGCCTCGCTCAATTCGACCCGACGATTGGTACGCTCGAACAGCCGTGCGCCAATCTCCTGCTCCAGCGCCTGGATCTGCTGGCTCAAGGGCGGCTGGGAGATGCCCAGGGCCAGCGCGGCACGGCCGAAATGCAGTTCTTCGGCAACGGCGATGAAGTAACGCAGGTGACGCAATTCCATGGGCTATCCAATAGGTCGCAAAACGTCTTAAACAGGTCGAACAATATATTGGATAGAATCATTAGCCGGCTATATGCTTTTTTCATTGCCTGCCTGATCGTGCCCTTGCGAGGTCCACCGTGAAAACTGCTGTCGCTCCACTGACCCATGAAATCCCGCCGCGTGTGCAGGATGATGTCGTCGCCGAACTCAAGGACATCTATATCGAGAAGGGCACGCCGATGTTCATGCGCACGGTGCTGGCGCTGTTCAGCGGTGGCTTTGCGACCTTTGCCCTGCTGTATTGCGTGCAACCAATGATGCCGCTGTTGTCCAAGGAATTTTCCATCAACGCGGCACAGAGCAGCCTGATCCTGTCAGTGGCGACCGGCCTGCTCGCCATCGGCCTGTTGATCACCGGCCCGATTTCCGACCGCATCGGGCGCAAGCCGGTGATGGTCGCCGCGCTGTTCGCCGCCTCGGTGTGCACGATTGCCAGCGCCATGATGCCGACCTGGCAGGGTGTATTGCTGCTGCGCGCCTTGGTGGGGCTGTCGTTGAGTGGCTTGGCAGCTGTTGCGATGACGTATTTGAGCGAAGAAATTCATCCCAAGCACATCGGCCTGGCGATGGGGCTGTACATCGCCGGCAACGCCATCGGCGGCATGTGCGGACGCCTGATCACCGGGGTCTTGATCGACTTTGTCAGTTGGCACACGGCGATGCTGGTGATTGGCGGTCTGGCGCTGATCGCGGCGGCGGTGTTCTGGAGAATCCTCCCCGAGTCACGCAACTTCCGTCCCCGCTCGCTGCACCCGCGCAGTTTGCTGGACGGCTTTACCATGCACTTTCGCGACGCCGGGTTACCGCTGCTGTTTCTCGAAGCCTTCGTGTTGATGGGCGCGTTCGTGACGCTGTTCAACTACATCGGCTACCGCCTGCTGGCCGAGCCTTATCACTTGGACCAGGCCTTTGTCGGGCTGCTGTCGGTGGTGTACCTGTCGGGCATCTACAGCTCGGCAAAAATCGGCGCACTGGCGGACAGACTCGGCCGGCGCAAAATGCTCTGGGCAACCATCGCACTGATGCTGGCTGGCCTCGCGCTGACCATGGCCACCCCGCTGTGGCTGGTCGTGCTGGGCATGCTGGTGTTCACGTTCGGTTTCTTCGGTGCCCACTCGGTCGCCAGCAGTTGGATCGGCCGCCGCGCCCTCAAGGCCAAGGGCCAGGCCTCGTCACTCTATCTGTTCAGCTATTACGCCGGCTCCAGCGTTGCGGGTACGGCGGGCGGCGTGGCCTGGCACCTGGGCGGGTGGAACGGCGTCGGTTTGTTCATCGGTGGTTTGCTGGTGATCGCATTGTGGGTGGCGGTGAAACTGGCGAAATTGCCGTTGCTGCCGGGGAATGTGCAGGTTTAAGCCATCACGACTTCACGACCCAAGCCAGGGACAGCGTGGACACTTTGTGGCGAGGGAGCTTGCTCCCGCTGGGTGGCGCAGCCGCCCCAAAAGCCAGACGCCGCGGTGCAACTGGTAAATCCTGCCGACCGGTTTGCGTCTGCTGCGCAGCCGAGCGGGAGCAAGCTCCCTCGCCACAAGAGCCCATACTCCTGGTCAAGATTGTTGCGGTCGGTCATTGACGCAAAACCACCCGCGCACCCAGCACACCATTCTCAGCTTCCAGCGTGAGCGATTGCAGCACCGCCCCCTCCCGCTCTTGTTGATCCAACCAACGAAGCAACGAATTGGCCTCGCCACTGACGACAAGCCGCAACGAGTCGCCGTCGACCTCCATTTCCGCTATTTCCAATCCCGCCGCTGTCGCACCCTCGTTGACGCGCACCGACAAGGGCCGCGTGGCGGCAGCCGCATCCCGGGTGGGTTCGGCGCGCTGGATCCGGGCCATCAGTTCGGCCTGTTGGCGATGCTGTCGTTCGGCAACCTCCAGCCGTTGCCGAGTCGGTTGCCAAATCGCGGTATAGGCCAGCGCCACCAGCACCAACCCGGCAAGTCCCAGCAACAGTCCTTGCTCACGGCGCGATGTTCTCCCCCAGGCCTGTTTCAAAGCCAGCCATCCCTTGACGTTCATCAACTGTTCTCCAGCGTGAGAATGGCCTGCACGCGATTGTTCTGTTTGCTCGCGCTGCCCAGGGTGACGGGCAATCCGTTCTGCTGCCCGCGTTCACGCAGTTGTTCAAGTTCGACGAAGCTGTTGGCCGTCAGTTGGATCTTCCAACCCTCGCCTTCACGAAAATCGATGCGCTGCACCTCGACGCTGCTGGCGCCAATGACCTGCTCGGTCAGACGCGCCAGACGCGCGACCTGGGTGTCCTGACGTTGTCCACGACGACTCTGCGATGCCTGGAACTGCGCCGCCAGGTCGACGATCCGCTCCTGCCCGGGATACAACGACCTGAATCGCTGTTCGCTTTGGGCATAGAGAAACCGGGTTTCGCTTTCAAGAAAACGTAGGCGGGCTTCACTGAACGCCCAGGTGAGCACCAACGCGCCCAGCACAGCCGCCGAAGCGCCGCGCCATGGCAGCGGTTGGCGGCGCCGACGGAACGCGCCCTGCAACAGGTCGATGGGCTGTCCGCCAGCGCTCAACAACCACTCATCGATGCCCTGGCGATCACGCTCCTCGTCCAGCCAGTGGATGTCTTCAGGCAGGCCAGGCTTGAGCGTCGCCAAGCCTCGGGCCGACAACGACATCCGCGCCGGCAGCCCTCCTCCCAACAACCAACGCCCAAACCAGTGCACGCCAAATGCCTGGTCATCGGCAAGCAGATCGGCATCGACATGCACCGCACGCACCTCAATGCCTTGTGCCGTCAGCAACGTCAGCAGCGCCCGGAACCGGGCCCGCTCCGTCACCATCAGCGGATAGCGGTGCTGACGGTCGCGCGGGCCGATGCTGATGTGCAGCGCCTCCAGGTTTTCACTCAGTTGCTCTTCGACGGCGAATGCCAGGGCCTGAGGGCGGGGCTGGCGTCGAGAGGGCCACGGATCGCTGCGCAACCAGCTGCACATTTCCATCGGCAACAGCACATCGACAAGCCGCCCGTTCAACTCACCGGCCGCCTCATGCAGAGGCAGGCGACGACGCTCGCCGGTGGGCGACCACACGCAGCATGGCCAGTTGGCGCAAGGCGCGCCCAGGCCTTCGGCCGTCAGGTAAAGCCAGGTTTTCATCAGGGAAGCTCGCTGGTGCTCAAGGGTAGGAAACGACGCTGACGAACAGTCCAGCGCCCGCTAACGGAATCGCGCTCAACATCCGAGGCCAGGCGCAGACGGCTGCCGGCGTGGGTCACACTCACGGTGATCCGGAACCAGCGACTGCCCACCCCCAGACCGTGGCTGTTGAGGCCCAGCCCGGACAACACCGGGTCGTTGGTAAACGCCTGCACGCTGGCGTAGGGCGCGTGGCGCCGCTGGTTGAGCAACGCTTTAGCCGGCCCGTCCTCCATGCCGTCCAGGGTCATCAGTAATTGCCACGGTGCGGTATTGATATTCAGCCGCGCGTCTTTAGGCAGCAACACCACCCAAGGCTCCAGGCACCGCAGTGTCTGGCCGTCGATGCCCGGCAGCAGGCGCAGTTGACTCAGCTCCTGCACCGGCCCGACCTGGGGCAACGACAGCGGCGGTAAATCCAGCAAGGCCAGCAAGCGAGTCCAGCGGCCGAGGGTGACCTGATCGATTTGCCCCAGGGCCAGCAGCGCGTTGAGATTCAGGCGCCCGGACAAATCCTCGATATCGATGTGAAGCTTGGCGTCTTCCATTTCGAAGACAGGCTCAAGCCGAGCCCAATCCTGGCTCAGGTCAACGGGCCCGGACGGCGTTATCCCACTGCTTTCCAACACCACCCGCGCCCAGTCTTCCCCTGCCAATCCCAATTGCCGCAACTGGACCTGTTGCAACTGCTGCGCGCTGCTGTGCAACAACAGGCGATGACTGCGCAACAGGCCACCGATCAGCAGCAATGCCAGGCTCAGCACCAACAGCACGCTGATCAGCGCCACACCGCGTTGTCGGCTCATGGCAACGCCCCCGGCAACAGCAGCACTCGACGGACCTGTTCGAAACGCCCCGTCGACACGATCAACTCCAACGCCAGCGGCGCAATGTCGCCCGCGGTTTCGCTGTGCCAGCCACGTTGCCGGTCGAACACCCGCCAGCTCAAACCGTGTACGTCGTCGAGCAGCTTCTGCTGCTGCACAAGGGACGTGCCTTCGCCGACACCGTCGCGCCACAACACTGCGCCCTCTAGTCGATAGCCCACCGTCTGCCGTTCGCTGCGTGGCTGGTCCCGTGGATTGCGCCAATGGCTGCGCTGCAGTTGCAGACGCCCCGGCGCGAGCACGACCGAACCGGCAACCGCCTGCCACACATCCCGCTCGATCACGCCGACGGCACGCTGCAAGGCCCGGATGTCGCGCTCATGCTGACCGGCTCCCTGCTGGGTCCGCACGACGCCATCGAACAACCGCCAACTGGCCAGGCCGAGCAAGGCAAAAATGCCGATGGCGATGACCAGCTCCAGCAAAGTGAAGCCCGACTGCTTATTCATCACGGCTGCGGATCCATCCGGTGGTGCGATGCACGACGCTCGCGTTGTCGACACGGCTGACCTGGATCTCGACCTGCAGCAGGCGCCCATCAGCGGCGGGGGCGACACGCTGTTGCAAGACCCAGTCGCGGCGATCCAGGAGGCGGCTCAGACGCTGTTGCCCTGGTGGCGTAGCGGCTTGCAGGCGCAGTTCGCTCAACTGATTGTCCGCCAGCCAGGCGCCGAACAGACGGTCCTCGAGCCCGGCGCTTTGCTTGAGCACGAACTGACTGGCCGAGAGCACGGCGGCCGCCAGCGTCGCGAAAATCGCCAGGGCGATCATGACTTCCAACAGCGTGAAGCCGCGGCAACCGGCAGCCGGCCTGCGAGGGTTAATCATCGATCAACGGCTCCGCCAGGCCATCGCTCGCCACCCGGGAAATCGTCTGCCCAGCGACTTTGAGTTGCAGCCTGAACGGGCTGATCTCGTCACTGCTGAGCATCAGCAACTGCGGTGGACCTTGAACATCATCGAGCCTGAGGACATGACCGTCCTGCTCCAACCCGAGCGTCAGCCCCACAGGCAATCGATGCAACGCCGACACCGCCGTCCAGCCCTGGGCTTCTAGGCGCAACGCCTGGTAGCTGCGAGGCTGCACGCGCACACCGTATTCCTGCCCGTCCAATACCGCCCGCTCGCGCAACTGCTGGACCACACGCACGAAGTCTTGAGCTTGCTGCCGGGCCTCACGTATCGGGCTCGAACCCGTGGCGAAGCTGACCATGCCTGCCAAAATCCCGATCAAGACGATGACGACCATCAGTTCCAGCAAGGTGAAGCCCCGGCAATGACGACCCATGTTCACTCGACCCAATTGCCGATGTCAGCCGCCATGCCTTCGCCGCCCGACACGCCATCGGCGCCCAGGGAGTAGAGGTCATAGCTGCCATCGAGGGATTTGTGCCCCGGATTGAGGTACTGATAGGGCGTGCCCCAGGGGTCGATCGGCAGGTTTTTCAGATAGCCCTGGGGGTTCCAGTTCCTTGCCGCAGGCGTACCGGACGGGCGTTTGCTCAGCGCCTCCAGGCCTTGTTGGGTCGATGGGTACTGGAAGTTGTCGAGGCGGTACATTTCCAGGGCCGTGGCGATCGCCTGGATATCGGTGCGGGCGGCCGTGACCTTGGCCTGGTCGGGTCGGCTCATGAACTGCGGCACCACGATGGCGCCCAGCACGCCAATGATGACCACCACCACCATGATTTCAATCAGGGTGAAGCCGCGTTGAGGGCGTGCAGGTTGCTTGCTTTGGAGTTTCATCGGTCAATTCACCAATTGGTTGAGGCTCAGGATCGGTAGGAGGATGGCCATGACGATCAGCAGCACGACGCCGCCCATCAACACCAACATGGCCGGTTCGAACAGGCTCACCACCAGCGCGATACGCGCCGCGAGGCTGGCTTCCTGTTGTTCGGCGGCCCGGGCCAGCATGCTGTCGAGCTCGCCGGCCCGTTCGCCGCTGGCGATCATGTGCAGCATCAGCGGCGGGATATCGCCGCCCTGCTCCAGGCCGCGGGTCAGGGTCCCGCCTTCGCGAACCGAACGGGCGACGTCGGCCATGCGGGCGCGAATCGTCAGGTTGCCGATCACCTGCGCGGCGATGTGCAAGGCATCCACTAAAGGCACGGCGCTTTTGCTCAGGATCGCCAGGGTGCTGGCGAATCGGGCCGCCTCCATCGCCCGCATCACTTCACTCAACACCGGCAGCCGCAGCAACACACGGTGCCAGCGCAGGCGCCACGCCGGTTGGCGCAGGCTCCAACGCCATAGCCCGAGCAGCCCGGCCAGCGCACCGAGCAGCAGCAGGCCATAGCGGCGCAAGCCATCGCTCACGGCGATCAACGCCTGGGTCAGCCAGGGCAACGGCTGGCCGCTGTCGATGAAAATCTTCACCACATCCGGCACCACGTAACCCAGCAGGAAGCCAACAATCGCGACACAGGCCAGCATCAGGATCAGCGGGTACACCAACGCCAGTTGAATGCGCTGGCGTGACGCCTGGCGCGCCTGGGTGTAGCTCGCCAGCTGTTCCAACACTTGCCCCAGGTGCCCGGATTGCTCGCCTGCCGCGACCGTGGCGCAGAACAGCTCGGGGAACGCCTGGGGAAAGGCCCTCAGTGCCGTCGCCAACGCATGGCCTTCCATCACCCGGCTGCGCACCGCCGCCAGCAGATGGGCGACGCGGCGCTTCTGGCTCTGTTGCGCCACCGCTCCCAGGGACTCTTCGAGGGGCAGGCCGGCCTGGATCAAGGTGGACAGCTGCAATGTCAGCAACGCCAGATCTGCCGGGCTCAAACGCGCCCCGGCATGTCGCCCGCCCAAGGTTCGCGGTTCCTTGGCTTCAGCCAGTTCGCTGGGCAGCAAGCCGCGCTCGCGCAGCAACTGGCGAGCATGGCGCGGGCCATCGGCTTCCACGCGGCCCTTGCAACGTCGGCCCTGGGCGTCTTCGGCCCGATAGTCGAAGGTCGGCACGGTGCTAATCCTCCTGGGTGATGCGCAGCAGTTCATCGACGCTGGTCCGGCCTTCCAGCACCCGCTGGCGGCCGTCCTGAAACAGGCTGCGGGAGGTCTTGCGCGCCTCGGCGGCCAGCGCCTGCTCGGTGGCGCCCTGATGAATCAGTTGCGACAGGGCGGCGTTGACATTCACCAGCTCATAGATACCGAAGCGTCCGCGATAACCCTTCTGGCAGTGCTCGCAGCCCTGGGCCCTGAACAACCGGGGCGCGGCGTCGGCGTCGAGGCCCAGACGCCGACAGGTGGCGGCGTCGGCCACATAGGCCGTCTTGCAGGACGGGCACAGGCTGCGCAACAAGCGCTGGGCGACGATGCCGGCCAGGGACGACGCCAGCAGATAGGCATCCACGCCCATGTCCACCAGCCGCGTGACCGCGCCGACGGCGGTGTTGGTGTGCAGTGTCGAGAGCACCAGGTGCCCGGTCAGCGACGCCTGGACGGCGATTTCGGCGGTCTCGCGGTCACGTATTTCGCCGACCATCACCACGTCCGGGTCCTGGCGCAAAATGGCCCGCAGACCACGGGCAAAGGTCATGTCGACTTTCGGATTGACCGGCATCTGGCCAATGCCCGGCAGGTGATATTCGATGGGGTCTTCGACGGTGAGGATGTTGCGGCTCTGGTCGTTGATGCTGCTCAGCGCCGCGTACAGGCTGGTGGTTTTCCCCGACCCCGTGGGCCCGGTGACCAACACGATGCCATGGGGCTTGCCGAGCAACTGGCGCAGGCCGGCCAGGGTGTCGTCGGGCAGGCCCAGGCGCTGCAGCTCCAGGCGCCCGGCCTGCTTGTCGAGCAGGCGCAACACCACGCGCTCGCCATGGGCCGAAGGCAGGGTCGAGACCCGCACATCGACTTCGTGCCCGGCCAGGCGCAAGGCCATTCGACCGTCCTGGGGCACGCGTTTCTCGGCGATGTCCAGGCGCGCCATGACCTTGATTCGCGACACCAGCAGACTCGCCAGTTCCCGACGCGGACGGAGCATTTCCCGCAACTGACCGTCGATGCGCATGCGCACCGACAGGTACTGCTCGAACGTTTCCAGGTGCACGTCCGACGCGTGTTCGCGGACGGCCTCGCTGAGCAAGGCATTGATCAGCCGGATGATCGGCGCATCGCCCTGCTGCTCCAGCAGGTCGGTGGTCTGCGGCATTTGGTCGGCCAGGCTGAGCAGGTCCAGTTCCTCGTCCAGGCCTTGGGCGACCTGTTCGGCGGCGCTCTGGCCCTGGCGATAGACGCTGGCTAGGCGCGCGGCGAACGGCGCCGGTTCCAGCACCAGGATAGGCAAATCCCGACCGCACAGGCGCTGCACTTCTGCCACGGCGGTCAGGGGTGTATCGCGGCGCATGACCAGGCTCAAGGTCGACCCCTCGCCTTCCAGCAGCACCCCCAGGCGCCTGGCGAAACCAAAGGGCAACGGCTCGCTCACAGGTCACCGGAGCGCTGTGGGCGCGGGGCGGCCGCCGGCGCTTGCGGGGAGGATTCGAACAACTGGCGAGCGTCCCTGGGCAGCAGCAGCGAATTGTTTTTCCGCGAGCCCGGCTTGCTCAGGTCCCGGAGCGCGTCATAACGCTGGCGGCTCACCTCGGCGAGGTCTTCGTTGCTGCGCACGATGGTCGGGCGCAGGAACACCATCAGGTTGCTTTTGGTCTGGGTGTCACGGTTCCAGCGAAACAGCGCGCCCAGGTACGGAATACTGCGCAGCAACGGCACACCGCTTTGCTGGGTGCGGACACTGTCGCGGATCAGGCCGCCGATCACGATGATCTCGCCATCGTCCGCCAGGATCGTGCTCTTCAAGGCCCGTTTGTTGGTGATCAGGTCAGAGGAGTCCACACCGGAGACCGACGGCGCGATGTCCGAAACTTCCTGCTCGACTTCAAGGCGCAAGGTCGAGCCTTCGTTGATGTACGGCTTGACCTTGAGGCTGATGCCGACGTCCTTGCGTTCCACGGTGGTGAACGGATTGTCCGCACCGTTACCGCTGGTGGCGTAGGAGCCGGTCTTGAACGGGACGTTCTGGCCCACGATGATTTCCGCCTCCTGGTTATCCAGGGTCAGCAGGCTGGGCGTAGACAGCAGGTTGCTGTGGGTATTGCTCGCCAGCGCCGAGACCAGCGCGCTGAAACGATCGCCGCCCAGCCGCAGGACCGCGCCTTCCGGTGCCTTGTCGAGCTCATTGAAGTTCAGGTCGCCGATGATCGGGATGTCGGTCCCTGGAAAGTTGATGAACCCCGCCGCGCTGCCGCTGCTGAGGCCCCACTGCACCCCCAGCGCTTCGGAAATATCCCCGGAAATCTCCACGATGGCCGCGTGAATCAGTACCTGGGCCCGGGGTTGATCCAACTCACGGACGATGTTTTCGATGATGCGGACCTGGGCCGAATCGGCGATCAGCACCAAGGCATTCTGGCTTTCATCGGCCTTGATCATGAACGGGCTGGTGGTGGCACTGTCCCGCTGGCCGGCCAGGGTCGGCGTGGTTTTTTTATCCTGCCCGACGCCTTCCAGCACCTCGGCCAATTGCTTGGCATCGCTATGGCGCAGACGGATGACCCGGGCGTTGTCCTGGGATACGACGGCAGGGACGTCGAGGGTCCGAGCCAGGTCGACCAAGCGCTGACGCACCGCCGGTGCGCCGATGATCACCAGGCGATTGCTGCGGGCATCGGCGATCACCAGGCCCGCCATATCGCCCTCGCGCTTGCCACCGGCGGCCTCCATCAGCGGTGCGATATCGCCGGCCTGGGCATGCCGCAACCGCACCACTACATGATTGCGGTTGCGCCCTGAGTCCAACTGCCGAACCACGTCGGCAATGCGCTGGGCATTGGCAGCCGTGTCGGTGACCACCAGCGCGTTGGACGATACCGAAGGGCCGACATAACCATTGGCCGATACCAAGGGTCGAACCAGCCCGGCGACGTCGGCGGCAATGCTCGATTGCAGGTCGATGACCCGGGTGACGAACTGCGACGGCGTGGCGCTTTTTGCATCAGCGATTCCCGCGCGGGTCTTGGCCTCGCTGACCGGGGTGATCAGGATCCGCTCGCCCTCGTCGATCACGGTGAAGTTGTGTGCATCGAGTACCGAATAAAACAACCGACGCACCCCTTCGCGGTCCAGTGCCTGGCGGGACATCACCGTAATGCGCCCGGACACCCGGGGATCGAGCACCACGGT
Source organism: Pseudomonas ogarae (assembly GCF_014268695.2). Lineage (NCBI taxonomy): Bacteria > Pseudomonadati > Pseudomonadota > Gammaproteobacteria > Pseudomonadales > Pseudomonadaceae > Pseudomonas > Pseudomonas ogarae. The sequence continues at coordinate 738,647 of NZ_CP077086.1, read as the reverse complement.
CTTGCCCAGGATCGCCGAAAACTCCTCGACCACGTCGCGCAGTTCCGCATTGTTCATCGCCAGTTGCCATTGGGTCTCCTCGGCCTGCAGCGAACCGGAGAACGCCAGTGGGCAGGACACGGCCAGGCAGAACAGGGCGCGCGAAACACCGCCCCGGATAAAGCTGTTCATGAATTCGATCACTCTGATTGCCCGGCCACCGGGCGTAGGTATTGCGAGGAATGCAGCGCGGCATGGCGCCCGTCTTCGGGCTCCAACCGGCGTAGCAAGGGCTTGACCGCGTGTTGCAGGGCCAACCGTTCTTCACGTCCGTTGCGCCACAACATCACATGGCTGGCCTCGACCCGGCGCAGCACGCTGCCACCAGGCAAGCGCTCGCCCACCTGGTAAATGCGCGGGCCGGCGGCGTCCGCCAGCAATGCCCGGGACAAGCCTTGGTCGGCGACAAAGCTGGCCTGCAACGTAATCGGTTCGGCGCTCGGTGCATGGGCACCTTCAGGCGCCAGGCCAAGCACCGTGGCCACGGCTTGGACGTTGGGCACGTCGCGAACAGGAGCCACCGGCGGGTTGCTCAGCACCGGCAGATCACGACCCAATGCCTGGCGAAAGCGCCACTCTTGCCCGGCCAGGAAGATCCCGTACAGCAGCGGCAGGAGCACCAGCAGCAGCTTCGGCAGACGGCTGCCGCCCCGAAAAGACAGGCTCACCGTTGTGCTCTCCGGATCGTGCCCGCCGGTTTGGCGAAGGACATTCGCCGCACCACCCTGCGTCCGGAAAACTCATGCCAGAGCACCGCGCACAGATGCAGCGCGACAAGCACCGAAAGCCCCGCACAAGACAGGGTATGGAGGGTGTGGGCCAGTTCGATCAGCGCCGGATCGCCCAGTGGCTGGGGGATGCGAACCAGGCCGAATACGCTGATGGCGCTTTTCATCATCAGCACACCGGTCACCAGCACGATGCCGATGATCAAGTAGATCAACGCGTGTACCACCAGGGCCAGCCGCTGTGTAAATGAAGGCGCCGTTCCACGGGCTTCCAGCCCACCGAAAAACAGGCAGGCCCGCCACACAAACAGCGGAATGAACAGCGTGGTCAGCGACACATTGAGTGAGCCGACCCACTGTTCGGTCGAAGCTGAAACCGGGTTGAACGCCACATAAAAACCGGACGCCAACGCCCATAAGATAATGGCCGCCGACACCCAGTGCAGCAGCACCCGTCGCCTGGAGTAATGGATTGGCATCATTGCGCCCTCGTCTGAAGGCTCCAGACGATCCGTGTGGATCGCCTGGAGCCATGCCTGTCAGGACTTACAGCTTGTCCCAGGCGCTCTGCCAGGCGGCACCGACACCCGGCTCGAAACCGTTCGCCGACGGGCTGTACTGCTTGCAGAAACCGGACGCTGGGAACGGCTTGCACTCGAAGACTTCGTCAGTCTTGGGCTGCAGCACTTTCGTGCCGGCGGTGTAGTCCCTGAGGCCTTCAGGGAAGACGAAGTCGTACTCGATGTCTGCGCCTTCACCGGTCAGGGTGACGGTCTGGGTCTCCTGGCGCGTGGTGCGGCCGTCTTCGGTGGTGCCCACCAGCGTCAAGGTGTGCGCGCCAGGGGCAGCGCCACGCAGGTCCAGGCTCAGGCCAGTATTGCCTTCACCTACGGTCTGCACGATACCCACCTGCTTGTTCTTCTCATCGAACAACGTGGCTTCAAGGTTCATCCTGCGGTTCGTCTGCGCGGTAAAGGCCATGCTGACCCGACCTTTGTCGAGCACGTACTCTGGCTGCAGGGAAGAAATCGCCATGCTGGCGCCAGCGTCTTCCTTCATGTCCAGTTGCACTTCATAGCGCTTAACGCCGCTTTCGTCCTGGGCGTACAGGCTGTTGGCACCATTGACCGGTGTGATATTGCCTTCCGCGTCCCGAACACCTGCACGAATCAGGGTATGGGCGTTGTTGATGGCTTCGGCCAGTTTGAACGACCAGTTCTCAGGCTTGCCTTCCTCAGCGTTGTCGATGCTGATCTCTACGCTGTATTCGGCACTTTCACCGGTCGCGGAGAATGCCCGGGCCTTGACCTTGTCACCCACCAGCAATGGGGTCGATGGCGCAATGCTGCCCACCGGCTGCCAGCCGCCCGGCAATGCGGCTTCGGCGAGGATGTTCACATCCGCCGGGGCATAGAATGCGTTGGCGGTGTCGGCGACTGTCCAGACCGCCAGGATGACGTGATGTCCCGACTTGCTGTCGGGAATGACGCAGTTGTGCTTGGCCCCCCCTATCGGGGGTTGATTACCGCCATCCACCGTACAGAACGGCGTGCTATCGAACGAGGCACGCTTGAGTACTTCGTTTGGATTCCAACCGTCGCGGGTAATGAAGTATTCGTGTTTGGTCGCCGGGTGTGCCGCGGTGTATTGCCATTGAAAGGCAAAGTTACGGTCCCTGATTTCAGTCAGGTGCCAGCGCGTGGCCGACTGCGCATCAAGGGCAGAAAACCGGGCGATGCCGCCGCTGGCGATTTTGCCGTCGATAGGACCTTGCATCGGCGCACCGCCTACGCCATTAGGAAACCCCTTGAAGGTTTCACCGGTACTCTGTGGCTCGCTTTGCGCGCCGCCGCAGTGTTGGTTGACACCTTGCTGGCACAACAGCGCACGGGAAGGCGGCACTTCGACATAACCATGAGCCATCGCGCCCTGGGACGCCGCCATGGCCGATAACAGAACTAATGACGATGCACACCCTGTTAACACACTGCTCTTGTTGAAGTTATTCTTCATATAAGTTCCAGACTAGTCATCAAAATTGAAAGACGAATCACCGTCCTCTTGAAAGGTGCGCCAGACCGCTCAGCGCCTGACCTTGCAAGTGCCCGGAACCTTATAGAAAGTTTAACTTTCACTATGTAGGACAAATCTCTCAAGACAGAAGGAATGATCTCTGATTCCATTTCTCTTACATAACTAGAGAAAACTCTTACAAATAGAAATAGCTATCAAACACAAACAAACAGAAACACCAGACAAAACAACTGACTAGTTTCATGCAGGACACATCAACGACCGGACAATAAAAAGCCTGTCCGGCACGGGTCCGGACAGGCTGGGTGACAGGGTTGCAATCAGACGTGATATTGCGCCGACAACTCATGCACCGCCCGCAGGAAGGCACCGGCGTGTTCGGGGTCGACTTCCGGGGTGATGCCATGGCCGAGGTTGAACACATGGCCGCTACCACTGCCGTAGCTGGCCAGGATGCGCCCGACTTCAGCACGAATGGCTTCAGGCTTGGCGTAGAGCACGGTCGGGTCCATGTTGCCTTGCAGGGCGACCTTGTGACCGACGCGCTCACGAGCGTTGCCAATGTCGCAGGTCCAATCCAGGCCCAGGGCGTCGGCACCGGCATCGGCGATGCTTTCCAGCCACAGGCCGCCGTTCTTGGTGAACAGGATCACCGGGACTTTGCGACCCTCGTGCTCGCGGATCAGGCCGCTGACGATCTTGCGCATGTAGGCCAGGGAGAACTCCTGGTACGCCGCCGCCGACAGGTTGCCGCCCCAGGTATCGAAGATCTGTACCGCTTGCGCACCGGCCAGGATCTGGCCGTTGAGGTAGGACGTGACCGACTGGGCCAGCTTGTCCAGCAACAGGTGCATGGCTTGCGGGTTGTCGTAGAGCATTGCCTTGGTCTTGCGGAAGTCCTTCGACGAGCCGCCTTCGACCATGTACGTGGCCAGGGTCCATGGGCTGCCAGAGAAACCGATCAGCGGCACACGACCGTTGAGTTCACGGCGAATGGTGCTGACCGCGTCCATGACGTAGCCCAGGTCTTTCTGCGGATCGGGAATCGGCAGGGCCTCGATGTCGGCCAGGGTGCTGATGACTTTCTTGAAGCGCGGGCCTTCGCCGGTCTCGAAGTACAGGCCTTGGCCCATGGCATCGGGAATGGTCAGGATGTCGGAGAACAGGATGGCAGCGTCCAGCTGCGGATATCGATCCAGCGGCTGCATCGTCACTTCGCAGGCGAACTGGGGGTTCATGCACAAGCTCATGAAGTCACCGGCTTTGGCTCGGCTGGCGCGGTATTCCGGCAGGTAGCGACCGGCCTGGCGCATCATCCACACCGGGGTGACGTCTACGGGTTGCTTGAGCAGGGCGCGAAGGAAACGGTCGTTCTTCAGGGCAGTCATGTCGGCATCCGGAAAAAAAGTGCGGGCATTTTCTCAGAGCGCGACGCAAAAGGCACGGCAAGAGCCGTGCCTTTTATCTATCGGGGCAATTTGTCGCGGGGCAGCACAACTTTCGCAACACCACAAAACACCAGTGGAGACAGTTTTATTGTGGGAGCAAGGCTTGCCCGCGATGAAAACACCGCGGTCTCTTGAGTACCAAGGCGTCTGGATCGCGAGCAAGCTTTGCTCCCACAAAGCTCGCCCACAGGGGGTTGTGTCGCCTGGTCAGACTTGCAGGTAATCCAGGATCCCTTCCGCCGCATTGCGGCCTTCGAAGATCGCCGTCACCACCAGGTCGGAACCGCGGACCATGTCGCCACCGGCGAAGATCTTCGGGTTGCTGGTCTGGTGCTTGTACTGGCCCTGTTCCGGTGCCACGACGCGGCCCTGGCTGTCGGTCTGGATGCTGAACTGCTCGAACCACGGCGCCGGGCTTGGGCGGAAGCCGAAGGCGATGACCACGGCGTCGGCCGGGATGATCTCTTCGGAACCGGGAATCGGCTCGGGGCTGCGGCGGCCACGGGCGTCCGGTTCGCCGAGACGGGTCTCGACCACCTTCACGCCTTCGACCTTGTCCTCACCGACAATGGCGATCGGTTGGCGGTTGTAGAGGAACTTCACGCCTTCTTCCTTGGCGTTCTTTACCTCTTTGCGCGAGCCGGGCATGTTGGCTTCGTCACGACGGTAGGCACAGGTCACCGACTTGGCGCCCTGGCGAATCGACGTACGGTTGCAGTCCATCGCCGTGTCGCCACCGCCGAGCACCACGACCTTCTTGCCTTTCATGTCGACGAAATCTTCCGGCGACTTTTCAAAGCCCAGGTTGCGGTTGACGTTGGCGATCAGGAAGTCGAGTGCGTCGTAGACGCCCGGCAGGTCCTCACCGGCAAAGCCGCCCTTCATGTAGGTGTAGGTGCCCATGCCCATGAATACCGCATCGTATTCTTCGAGCAGTTGCTCCATGGTCACGTCCTTGCCCACCTCGGTGTTCAGGCGGAACTCGATGCCCATGCCGGTGAAGACTTCGCGACGATTGCTCAGCACGGTCTTTTCCAGCTTGAACTCGGGGATGCCAAAGGTCAGCAGACCGCCGATTTCCGGGTTCTTGTCGAACACCACCGGGGTCACGCCACCACGCACCAGCACATCGGCACAGCCCAGGCCCGCCGGGCCGGCACCAATGATCGCCACGCGCTTGCCGGTCGGCTTGACCTTGGACATGTCCGGACGCCAGCCCATGGCGAACGCGGTGTCGGTGATGTACTTCTCCACCGAACCGATGGTCACCGCGCCAAAACCGTCGTTGAGGGTGCACGCACCTTCGCACAGGCGATCCTGCGGGCACACCCGGCCGCAGACTTCCGGCAGGGTGTTGGTCTGGTGGGACAGCTCGGCGGCCTGGAGGATGTTGCCCTCGGCCACCAGTTTCAGCCAGTTGGGAATGAAGTTGTGCACAGGGCACTTCCATTCGCAATACGGGTTACCGCAGCCCAGGCAGCGGTGGGCCTGGTCGGCCGACTGCTGGGGTTTGAAAGGTTCGTAGATTTCCACGAACTCTTTCTTGCGTTGACGCAACAGTTTCTTCTTCGGATCCTTGCGCCCGACATCGATGAACTGGAAGTCGTTATTCAGACGTTCAGCCATTGTTAAAACCTCATCAAACTCTTCAGGCGCATATCACTGCGGGTTGGCACGAGTGCTGGAAAGCAACGACTTCAGGTTGGCAGCCTTGGGCTTGACCAGCCAGAAACGGCGCAAGTAGTCATCGAGGTTCTCGGCGAGTTCACGACCCCACTCGCTGTCGGTTTCCGCGACGTACTCGTTCAGCACGTTTTGCAGGTGGCTGCGATAGGCTTCCATCGCCTCGCCGCTGATCCGCTGGATTTCCACCAGTTCGTGGTTGACCCGGTCAACGAAGGTGTTGTCCTGGTCGAGCACGTAGGCGAAACCGCCGGTCATGCCAGAGCCGAAGTTATAACCGGTCTTGCCCAGCACGCAGACAAAACCACCGGTCATGTACTCGCAGCAGTGATCGCCGGTGCCTTCCACCACAGTGTGGGCCCCGGAGTTACGCACGGCAAAACGCTCGCCCGCGGTGCCGGCGGCGAACAGCTTGCCGCCTGTGGCGCCGTAGAGGCAGGTGTTGCCGATGATGGCACTGTCCTGAGTCTTGTAGACGCTGCCCTTGGGCGGAACGATGACCAGCTTGCCACCGGTCATGCCCTTGCCCACGTAGTCGTTGGCATCGCCTTCCAGGTACATGTTCAGGCCGCCGGCGTTCCAGACGCCGAAGCTCTGGCCTGCGGTGCCCTTGAAGCGGAAGGTCACCGGCGCCTTGGCCATGCCCTGGTTGCCGTGCTTGCGCGCGATTTCGCCGGAGATCCGTGCGCCGATGGAACGGTCGCAGTTGCAGATATCCAGGTCGAACTCGGCACCGCTCAGGTCGTTGATCGCCGCAGCGGCCATGTCGACCATCTTCTCGGCCAGCTCACCCTTGTCGAATGGCGGGTTGCGATCAACCTGGCAGAACTGTGGCTTGTCTGCCGGAATGTAATCGCTGCCCAGCAATGGGGTCAGGTCCAGGTGATGCTGCTTGGCGGTCTGGCCTTCGATCACTTCCAGCAGATCGGTACGGCCGATCAGCTCTTCAAGCGAGCGCACGCCCAGCTTCGCCAGCCACTCACGGGTCTCTTCGGCCACGTAGGTGAAGAAATTCACCACCATGTCGACGGTGCCGATGTAGTGGTCCTTGCGCAGCTTGTCGTTCTGGGTCGCCACGCCGGTGGCGCAGTTGTTCAGGTGGCAGATGCGCAGGTATTTGCAGCCCAGGGCGATCATCGGCGCGGTGCCGAAGCCGAAGCTCTCGGCGCCGAGGATGGCGGCCTTGATCACGTCCAGGCCGGTTTTCAGGCCGCCGTCGGTCTGCACCCGGACCTTGCCGCGCAAATCGTTGCCGCGCAGGGTCTGGTGGGTTTCAGCCAGGCCCAGTTCCCACGGTGCACCCGCGTACTTGATCGACGTCAGCGGCGATGCGCCGGTGCCGCCGTCGTAGCCGGAGATGGTGATCAGGTCGGCATAGGCCTTGGCCACGCCGGCCGCGATGGTGCCAACGCCGGCTTCCGCCACCAGTTTCACCGAGACCAGCGCCTTGGGGTTCACCTGCTTGAGGTCGAAGATCAGTTGCGACAAGTCTTCGATCGAGTAGATGTCGTGGTGCGGTGGCGGCGAGATCAGGGTCACGCCAGGGACCGCGTAGCGCAGCTTGGCGATCAGGCCGTTGACCTTGCCGCCGGGCAGCTGGCCGCCTTCGCCGGGCTTGGCGCCCTGGGCAACCTTGATCTGCAGCACTTCAGCGTTGACCAGGTATTCCGGCGTCACACCGAAGCGGCCGGTTGCCACCTGCTTGATTTTCGAACTCTTGATGGTGCCGTAGCGCGCCGGGTCTTCGCCGCCTTCACCGGAGTTGGAACGCGCACCGAGGCGGTTCATGGCTTCGGCCAGGGCTTCGTGGGCTTCAGGGGACAAGGCGCCCAGGGAAATACCGGCCGAATCGAAGCGCTTGAGCACCGATTCCAGCGGCTCTATTTCACTGATGTCCAGCGGCGTGTCGAGGGTCTTGACCTTGAGCAGGTCGCGGATCATCGACACCGGACGGTTGTCCACCAACGAGGTGTATTCCTTGAACTTGCTGTAGTCGCCCTGCTGCACGGCGGCTTGCAAGGTGCTGACCACGTCCGGGTTGTAGGCGTGGTATTCGCCACCATGGACGAACTTCAGCAAACCGCCCTGCTGGATCGGCTTGCGCGGGCTCCAGGCTTCGGCGGCCAGGGCTTTCTGTTCGGCCTCGATGTCGACGAAACGCGCACCTTTGATGCGGCTCGGCACACCACGGAAGCTCAGTTCGCAGACCTCTTCGGACAGGCCGATGGCCTCGAACAGTTGCGCGCCACGGTACGAGGCGATGGTCGAGATACCCATCTTCGACAGGATCTTGAGCAAGCCCTTGGTGATGCCCTTGCGGTAGTTCTTGAACACCTCATAGAGGTCGCCCAGCACTTCACCGGTACGGATCAGGTCGCCCAGCACTTCATAGGCCAGGAACGGATACACCGCCGAGGCACCGAAACCGATCAGCACCGCGAAGTGATGCGGATCGCGGGCGGTGGCGGTCTCTACCAGGATGTTGGAGTCGCAGCGCAGGCCTTTTTCGGTCAGGCGATGGTGCACCGCGCCGGTGGCCAGCGAGGCGTGGATTGGCAGCTTGCCCGGGGCGATGTGACGGTCGCTGAGCACGATCTGGGTACGACCGGCGCGCGCGGCTTCTTCAGCCTGATCGGCAACGTTGCGGATCGCCGCTTCCAGGCCGACGCTTTCGTCGTAGTTCAGGTCGATGACCTGGCGCGCAAAGCCCGGGCGGTCGAGGTTGGTCAACGAGCGCCACTTGGCCGGGGAAATGACCGGCGAGCTGAGGATCACCCGCGAGGCGTGTTCCGGCGACTCCTGGAAAATGTTGCGCTCGGCACCGAGGCAGATTTCCAGGGACATCACGATCGCTTCGCGCAGCGGGTCGATCGGTGGGTTGGTCACCTGGGCGAACTGCTGGCGGAAATAGTCGTACGGCGTACGCACGCGCTGCGACAGCACGGCCATCGGCGTGTCGTCACCCATGGAGCCGACCGCTTCGTAGCCCTGCTCGCCCAGCGGACGCAGCACCTGGTCACGCTCTTCGAACGTCACCTGGTACATCTTCATGTACTGCTTGAGCTGGTCGACGTCGTAGAACGCCGAGCCGTGGTCGTTGTCTTCCATGGTCGCCTGGATGCGCAGGGCATTCTTGCGCAGCCATTGCTTGTATGGATGACGGGACTTGAGGCGGTTGTCGATGGCGTCGGTGTCGAGGATCTGGCCGGTCTCGGTGTCCACGGCAAAGATCTGGCCCGGGCCCACGCGCCCCTTGGCGATGACGTCCTCGGGCTGGTAGTTCCAGACACCGATTTCCGAAGCCAGGGTGATGAACCCGTTGGTGGTGGTGACCCAACGCGCCGGACGCAGACCGTTACGGTCCAGCAGGCACACAGCGTAGCGACCGTCGGTCATGACGATACCGGCCGGGCCGTCCCACGGCTCCATGTGCATGGAGTTGTATTCGTAGAAGGCGCGCAGGTCCGGGTCCATGGTCTCGACGTTCTGCCAGGCCGGCGGCACCAGCATGCGCACGCCGCGGAACAGGTCGATGCCACCGGTCACCATCAGTTCCAGCATGTTGTCCATGCTCGAGGAGTCCGAGCCCACGCGGTTGACCAGCGGGCCGAGCTCTTCGAGGTCCGGCATCAGGTCGTTGGCGAACTTGGTGCGACGGGCCACGGCCCAGTTGCGGTTGCCGGTGATGGTGTTGATCTCGCCGTTGTGGGCGAGGAAGCGGAATGGCTGGGCCAGCGGCCATTTCGGCAGGGTGTTGGTGGAGAAGCGCTGGTGGAATACGCAGATCGCGGTTTTCAGGCGCTCGTCGCTCAGGTCCGGATAGAAGGCGGTGAGGTCCGCCGGCATCATCAGGCCTTTGTAGATAATGGTCTTGTGGGAAAAGCTGCAGATGTAGTGATCGGTGTCGGCGGCATTGGCCACGGACGAACGACGACGGGAGCTGAACAGCTTGATCGACATGTCCTGGTCGCTCAGGCCTTCGCCGGCGATGAACACCTGTTCGATCTGCGGCAGGCGCTCAAGCGCCAGGCGGCCGAGGACGCTGGTGTCGATCGGCACTTTGCGCCAGCCGACCAGTTGCAGGCCGGCGGCCAGGATCTCGCGATTCATGTTTTCGCGAGCCGCTTGGGCCTTCACCGGGTCCTGGTTGAAGAACACCATGCCCACGGCGTACTGCTTGGGCAGGGTCACGCCAAACGTTTCCTGGGCTACGGCACGCAGGAACTCGTCGGGTTTTTGAATCAGCAAGCCACAACCATCGCCGGTCTTGCCGTCGGCGTTGATCCCACCGCGGTGGGTCATGCAGGTCAGGGCCTCAATGGCCGTTTGCAAAAGGGTGTGGCTGGGCTCGCCCTGCATATGAGCTATCAGGCCGAAACCGCAGTTATCCTTGAATTCATCTGGTTGGTACAGACCTGCTTTCATAGACACTTTCTCACCAGGCTGCCTCTAATCGAGGCAAATTTCTTTTCAATTCAACCAGTTGCATGCCGCGCCGAACGTACGCCAGCTTTGCGGGGGCAAAAGGGAGGTCATTGTACACACCGACACAGAGGCTCACAAATTTGACGACGAACTGTCGCAAATCCATGTCGCATTTGTGAAAGGTTTAAAGCTATATGCTGTGCTAGTCAAAACTTTTTTGGGTTCGACCGCTACGACTCAAACGCTACTGTGACGCAGACACCACAAGGCGCGCGGCCTGAAAGGTCGCCCGCCCCTGCGGAAATTTTGAGGTTGCCGGGAGAGGCGGCCTGGGTAAGGCCGCCGAATCTTCAGCGAGTTGCTGCCAGTTCCTGTTGGACGCTGGCGACAGTGCGAGGCCAAGGTTTACCAGCCTGAACCTTCGCTGGCAAGGCCTTGATGGCGGAAACGGCTGCATCACGGTTGGCAAAGCTGCCGTAGGTGATGACATACAGCGGCTTGCCATTGAGCACTTTCTTGAAATAGCGGTACTCGCCGCCCTGCTCCTTGACGAAGTTCTGTGCCGTGGCTTCGGAGCTGGTGCCGAGGATCTGCACCACGTAGTTACCCGGTGCCTGGCCGGCGTACCAGCTGCCGCCTGCGGCCTTGGCCGGGGCAGCAGCAGGCTTGGCGGCAGGTGCTGGCGCCGCGGGCTTGGCAGCGGGCGCTGGAACCGGGGCTGGCTTGGCGGTGGCCACCTGGGTGGGCGCTGGGGTCGGCTTGGCGGCCGGGGCAGGCGTTGGCGTCGGTGCGGGACCAGCCGGCACGCCCACAGGCGGTGCGGTGGTGGTCACGGTTGGCGGCACGTCGCTGCTGTCGTCGATCGGTGGCGCTGCACCGTCGTCGCCTTCGGTGATGCCACCGGCCGCTTCGGCCAGCGGGCCGCGCATCACTGGCTGCGACTGGCCGACCAGCGGCAACGGCATCGGCTGGGTGTTGCCGGCGAATTCCACGGCCGGCGCACCACCGTTGGGTTGCGGCGTCCCTTGGCCGAGGGGCAGTTGCGCCTGTTCGTTGGCAGGGGCACCCGTGGTGGGTGCCTTGGTGCGACCCGGCATCAGCCAGGCGGCGGCAACCGCGACCACGACGACGGCGGAAATTGCCAATACGTGTTTCTTCGGCATGTTGAACCCCATACTTGGACGCTTCACCGCTGAGCGGCTGGCAATCATGACTTCGATCAGAGCATCGCGGGCGACCTGGTTGATGTTGCCAGGCCAACCGTCGGAGCTTTCGTGAATCTCAGAGATCTGATCGGCGGTAAAAAGTTCGATACCCCGGCCCGCACCCTCAAGACGCTGGGCCAGGTATTCACGCGTTTCTTCCTCGGTGTAGGGCGCCAGCTCGATGACGTGGAAGCGCTCTTCCTCAAGGCTCAATTGGTCCAGGTCGGCGATCAGCGACGACTCACCAAACAGGAACACATGAGGACGACCCTCCGGCGCACCGGCTGCCAGGGCCAGCAGGGCCTCAAGAGCCGACTCGTCGAGCTGCTCGGCATCGTCCACCAGCAGATAGACTTCCTGCCCGGTCAGCGCCAGTTGCACGATCTGATCGAGAATTGCACCGATTTCGGCCTGGGCGACGTTCAGCGCCTGGGCCACCTGACGCAATACACCGGCGGCATCGCCAGCGCCACGGGCCGACACCACCACGCTTTGCACGGACTGCTTGTTGGTGCTGGCCACCAGGGCCTGGCGCAGCAAGGTCTTGCCGCTGCCCTGGGGACCGGTGACCACCAGCAGCAACTGGCTGTAGCGCGCCAGGTGATGCAACTGGCCCAGTACTGGTTTGCGCTGGGCAGGGAAGAACTTGAAGCCCGGGACCCGCGGTGCGAAAGGGTCATGACTCAATTGGAAATGGCCGAGGAAAGCCTCGTCGGCATGCAAACTAGTCATCGGAATCTTATTAACCTTTAAGCTGAGCCAGGGCGCGGTAGTCCGCTCCCAGCGTGGCCTGTAGAACTTCTTTCGGATAATCGTCGGTCACCACCGCTTCGCCCATGTGGCGCAGCAGCACCAGGCGCAGACGACCGTCGATCACTTTTTTGTCGATTGCCATGTGTTCAAGAAAATCCGCCTCGCTCATTTCCTCGGGCGGAACCACCGGCAGCCCGGCGCGCTGGAACAGACGAATACCGCGATCACGCTCCTGTTCGCTGATCCAGCCCAGGCGCGCAGACATCTCCAGGGCCATGACCGTACCGGCCGCAACCGCTTCACCGTGCAGCCAGACACCATAGCCCATGTGGGTCTCGATGGCGTGGCCAAAGGTGTGACCCAGGTTGAGGGTGGCGCGCACCCCTGACTCACGCTCATCGGCACCGACCACGGCAGCCTTGGCGGCGCAGGAGCGCTCGATGGCGTAGGTCAGGGCCGCTTGATCCAGCGCACGCAGGCGGTCGACGTTCTCCTCGAGCCAGCCCAGGAATGGCTCGTCGCAGATCAGCCCGTACTTGATGACTTCCGCCAGCCCCGCAGACAGTTCGCGGGCCGGCAAGGTATTGAGGGTCGCGGTGTCGATCAACACCACATTGGGCTGATAGAAAGCCCCGACCATGTTCTTGCCCAGCGGATGGTTGATCCCGGTCTTGCCGCCCACCGACGAGTCGACCTGCGACAGCAGCGTGGTGGGGATCTGGATGAAATCGACGCCGCGCTGATAGCAAGCGGCTGCAAAACCGGCCATGTCGCCGATCACGCCGCCACCCAGGGCAACCACCGTGGTGCGGCGATCGTGGCGCGCGGTCAGCAGGCCGTCGAAAATAAGTTGCAAGGTTTCCCAGTTCTTGAAGGCTTCGCCGTCGGGCAATACCACGGAAATGACCGAGAAGGCCGACAGGCTGCGGGTCAGACGTTCCAGATACAGGGGGGCGACGGTTTCATTGGAAATGATCGCCACTTGCCGCCCAGCGATATGCGGTGCCAGCAGTTCGGGCTGGTCCAGCAAGCCTTCGCCAATATGAATCGGGTAGCTGCGCTCGCCCAGGTCGACCTTAAGTGTCTGCATGTGTCCCCACAGTGAAGATGGAATCAGGCGTCCTGCCTGCAATTAACGAAAGTCCACGGTGCTTGTTTTGATACCAGTTAATGGCCATCCGCCACGCCCCAGGCGGGCCATGACGGGACGTCGAGGATAGCGCATTTCGCCAAGCGCATTAACGGGGAGGCAGTTGCTGAAGGCGATCGAGAATATCCAGCACCACCATTCGCGGCGGCCGCTCGTCGGTTTCCACCACCAGGTCGGCGATCTCCCGATACAACGGGTCACGCAGCTCCAGCAGGTCTCGAAGGGTCTTGGCCGGGTCGGCGGTGCGCAACAGCGGGCGGTTGCGATCCCGGGCGGTGCGACCGACCTGCTGCTCGACAGAAGCATGCAGATAGACCACTCGTCCACCGGCATGCAGCGCCCGACGATTGGCTTCGCGCATCACCGCGCCGCCACCGGTGGCAAGCACCACGCCATCGAACGCGCACAGCTCGGCGATCATCGCCTGCTCACGGTCACGAAAGCCCGGTTCGCCTTCCTTGTCGAAAATCCATGGGATATTGGCGCCCGTGCGCAATTCAATTTCCTTGTCGGAATCTTTGAACGGCAGGCGCAGCTCTTTGGCCAGCAAACGGCCGATGGTGCTTTTTCCAGCGCCCATCGGCCCAACAAGAATCAAATTTCGCACAGAATCAACGACTCACAGCAATCGCCTGGTTATTCATGATACGCGGAGTGAGGAACACCAGCAGCTCGGATTTGCTATCCGAAACCACATCACGCCGGAAAAGGCGGCCAAGATACGGCACATCGCCAAGAAATGGCACCTTATCTACAACCTTGCTCTGAGTATTTGAGAAAACCCCACCAATCACAATGGTCTCGCCATCATTGACCAGGACCTTGGCATTGACCTCGTTTTTCTTGATCGGCGGTACATCATTCACCTTGTTCAGGTAGTCCGGCTCATCCTTGGTGACCTTGACCTCCATGATGATCCGGTTGTCTGGAGTGATCTGCGGGGTCACCTCCAGCGACAGCGAAGCCTCCTTGAACGACACCGACGTAGCACCGCTGGAACTGGCTTCCTGATAAGGGATTTCCGTGCCCTTGAGGATCTTTGCCGTCTCCTTGTCGGACGTCACTACCTTGGGCTGGGAGACGATTTCCCCGTTGCCGGTTTTCTCCATGGCCGTCAGCTCAAGGTCCAGCAACACGTTGTCGGTAATGAAGGCAATGCCGATGCCCGAGGTATTGCCCGAGGCGCCCAGGTCGACGAACGGCTGGTTGGTGCTGGTGCTGCCCGGCGTGCCGATGGTGGTGGAGTCGCCCGTGGTGACCCCCGAGGAGCTCCAGTTACCTTTGTTTTGAATCGAACCGCCCCAGCGCACGCCCAGGCTTTTGTCGTAGTCGACGTTAGCCTCGACAATCCGCGCCTCGATCATCACCTGGCGCACCGGAATATCCAGCTGCGCCACGATCCGGCGCAGTTCGTCGAGGCGGTCCTGGGTCTGGTAGGCAATGATGTTGTTGGTTCGCTCATCGACCGTGATCGTGCCGCGCTCATCGGCTTTTGCCTCGGCACTGGTCACCGACTGGAAGAGCTTGGCGATGTCCGCCGCCTTCGCATAATTGACCTGCAACAGCTCACGCCGCAGCGGCGCCAGGTCGGCAATCTGCTTCTGCGACTCCAGCTCCTGGCGCTCACGGGCGGCAATTTCATCGGCCGGAGCCACCAACAGCACGTTGCCAACCTTGCGCTTGTCCAACCCCTTGGTCTTGAGTACCAGGTCAAGCGCCTGGTCCCAAGGCACATTCTGCAGCCGCAGGGTGATGCCGCCCTGCACCGTGTCGCTGGCCACGAGGTTCAGGTTGGTAAAATCGGCAATCAGTTGCAGGACCGAACGCACCTCGATGTCCTGGAAGTTGAGTGAGAGCTTCTCGCCACTGTAGGCCGCGCGGTCGGCGTTGCGTTTCTGCAGGTCGTCGACGGTCATGGGCCGGACGCTGACCGTGAGCTTGTTGTCGGTCTGGTAGGTCGAGTAGTCGAAGGTGCCGCTGGGTTCGATACTGATGGTCGCCCGGTCGCTGCCGGCGCTGGCATTGACGAATTGCACCGGGGTGGCGAAGTCCTTGACGTCCAGGCGCACCCGCAGCGGCTCTGGCAACTGGGTCCTGGCAAAATTGAGGATGATCTTGCCTTCGCGCTCCTGGATGTCCGGGGCGATGGACGGATCAGACAGATCGATCACCACGTTGCCTTCGCCCTGGGTCCCGCGCTGGAAGTCCACCCCACGGATCGCCTTGCCCACCGGCGCACTGGCCCTCGCCGGCGCAGCGCTGGCAACCGCCGGGCGCTGGGTCTGGGCGGAGTTCTTCGGGGCAGCGCTCTTTGGGGCGGAGCCCTTGCCAACCACCACGAACAGGTTATTCCCTTCGACCCGGGTGTCATACGGCGCCAGTTGGGTAAGGCCGATGATCAACCGGGTGCGATCCCCAGCCTCGACCACGGTGGCGCTGCGTGCATTGCCCCCGCCCAGGTCGCGGCGCTTGCTGGAAAGTTGATTGGTCACGCCCGGCAGGTCCAGTGCAATCCGCGCCGGTTGTTCGGTGGTGTAGCCCCGGGGTGTCGGCGGCGGCCCATCGAAGGTGAGCTTCAACTCGACACGGTCCCCCGGCAACGCCGCCACATCCAGCGTCTTCAGACTGGCCCCATGAACCATCGGCGACAACAGCGCTATCCATAGCGAAATACCGAGGGCTGAAAAAAACCTGTTCATTGTTCGAGTTCCACTATGAATGCTCTTTCAAAGGAATGGTCCGTGGTCGCTCCAGCCAGGCACCCTCGCCATCGGGAACGATTTCGACCACATCGACCTGGGTGGCACTGATGTTGACGATCCGCCCGTCGTTGCGCCCCAGATAGTCACCGACCTTGAGCCGATGCACCCCGCCCGCGCCCCGCAGGAGCGCGAAGGAGCCACTGACGTTGGAGATCGTACCGACCATTTCAAACTGCTCGATGTTGAAGCCTTCCAGGTACTGCTTGACTCGGTTGGGGTCGGGCCGGACGTTGCGCGAGCCCCGCTGACGCTCGGCCTGGTCCACGCGGACCTGCCGGGAAAACGGGCTGCGCAGGTTGGCGGCACTGTAGGTAAAGGTTTCGTAGGGCCTGAACGTCGGCGTCGGCTCGATCTTGCCGGGCGGCCGCAGGCGCACTTCATTCATGTAGGCATCCAGGTCGCTGAAACCGTTGTCGTTCCCGCAGCCCGCCAGCGTGACCAGGCCTGCCAGCAGGCAGATGCGACACACCGGCCTCATGGTTGCGCCTCCTGCTCGTTGTACCGGTAGGTCTTGGCCTGGATGCTCATGCGCAGTTTCGCGCCTGCCTCGGGCTCCATTGGTGCGATCTCGAAATCGTGCAGCGTGACAATCCGGGGCAGACCCGCCACCCCACTGACGAACGTCGCCAGGTCGTGGTAGCCGCCGGTGACGGTGATCTGGATCGGCAACTCGATGTAGAACGGCTGGGTGACCTCCGGCAGCAGCTTGATTTCCTCGAACTCCAGGCCACTGCCCAGGCCGGTGCGAGTAATGTCCTCCAGCAGGCCCGGCACTTCGGTATCGCTGGGCAATTGCCGCAACAGCACACCAAAAGACGTTTCCATCTGCTTCATCTGCTCGGTGTAGCGCTCCAGGTTCGCGGCCATGTGGGCCTTGCCCGCGAATTGCGCCTTGAGGGTGTTTTCTTCCTCGCGCACCTGCTGCAACTGGTTCTCCAGGTCACTCAAGGCAAAGTTATAGCCCAGCCCCAGCACCAGGACCACCAGCAGGACCCCGGCCAGCCATTTGATCGGCGCCGGCCAGGAACCGATGTTGTTGGTGTCCAGGTCACTGATATCGATCTTGCGCAGTGCGTCGAACCACTCCCCCGGCTTCATTGGACGTCCTCCACATCGGCCGGGCGGGTCTGGCGAACCGTCAGTTGGAAAACGTTGGCCTGGTCGAGCTGCCCTGCGGTGGTAGCCTTGACCTCCGTCAGACTGGGCGTGCCGAACAGGTCCGACGAGTCCAGGTTGCGCATCAAGTCCGAGACCCGGTTGTTCGACTCCGCAGCCCCCTTGATCGAGAGCGTCCGCTCTTCCATCTTCACTTCGGTGAAATACACCCCGTCCGGCAAGGTCCGCACCAACTGGTCGAAGATGCGCCCACTGACCGGTCGGTTACCTTGCAAGTCCTGGATGATGCGCATGCGTTCCAGCAATTGCTGGCGCCGGGCTTTCAATTCGCTGATCTGCTTGATGCGCTCGTCCAGCACGGCGATCTGCCCTGAGAGATGGCTATTGCGAGCAACCTGTTGGTCGATGGCGCTGTCAATGTACCGGACCGCAACCAGGACTACACCGACCGCACCGACCAGTGCCCCCACCAAGGCCAGCAAAAAGCGTTTGCGCCGTTCTTCACGCAGCTCTTCGCGCCAGGGGAGCAGGTTGATCCGCGCCATCAGTCGAAACTCCTGAGGGCCAGCCCACAGGCAATCATCAGTGCCGGCGCATCACCGGCCAGGGCGCCGGCATTGACCTTGCTGCTCAGGGCCATGTTGGTAAACGGGTTAGCCACCTGGGTCGGCGTGCCCAGGCGCTGCTCGATCAACCGATCCAGGCCGGCGACCGAAGCCGTGCCCCCGGCCAGCAGAATGTGGTCCACCGCACTGTACTGGCCCGAGGCGAAAAAGAATTGCAGGGAGCGCGACACCTGCTGTACCAGGGCCTCGCGAAAAGGTTGCAGCACTTCGCCGAGATAATCGTCGGGCAGGCCACCCTGCTTCTTTGCCAAGCCGGCCTGCTCGGGTGTCAGGCCATAGCGGCGCTGAATTTCCTCGGTCAGCTGGCGGCCGCCGAACAATTGTTCGCGGGTATAGATGATGCGCCCGTTGTGCAGCACGCTGAGGGTGGTCATGGTGGCGCCGATGTCGACAACCGCCACGGTCAGCCGTTCCTGGGAGGCAGCCAGTTGCGTGGCGAGCAGGCCGAACGCGCGCTCCAGCGCATAAGCTTCCACATCGACCACCCGGGCCGTCAGCCCGGCGAGCGCCAACGCGGCCTCGCGGACCTCGACGTTTTCCTTGCGGCACGCCGCCAGCAGCACTTCGACGCGCTCGGTACTACGTGGAGAAACACCCACCACTTCGAAATCAATGGCCACCTCATCCAGGGGATAGGGAATGTACTGATCGGCCTCGATCTTGAGCTGGTTTTCCATGTCATCGTCGGACAGCCCGGCGTCCATCTCGATGGTCTTGGTGATCACCGCCGAGCCTGCCACGGCCACCGCCACGCTACGCAAGGGCGTCCTGGCCTTGGCCAACAGACGCGACAACGCCTGGCCCACCCCTTCGAGCTCGGCGATGTTCTTCTCGACCACGGCGTTGGCTGGCAACGGTTCGACCGCGTAGGACTCGACGCGGTAGCGTTCACCCTGGCGGCTCAACTCGAGCAGCTTCACCGACGTCGAACTGATGTCGATCCCCAGAAGCGCATGGGCTTTTTTATTGAAGAGTCGTAGCACTACCAATTCCCTATGACTATCCGTGAGTTACGGACTCTCTAATATGCATTGCGTTCAATCACGGCCGTCCGACGGATGCCCGGATGGCATTCCCGATGAAAAAAAATGCTTATAATGCCCAGCGTTTTTTTTCGCTTTGTTGCAAGCACGGGTCCATCCCTGCACCTGGCGCCTTTTTCATTCTTTGCCTGGATATCCAAAAGCCTTGATTCGTCTGCTGAAATTTTTCGGATGGTCCATCGTCGCCGTTTTCTGCGGACTGCTCTTGGGCCTGAGCGGTGCCTTTCTTTACCTTAGTCCGGGATTGCCGTCCGTGGAGGCGCTGAGAAGTATTCAGTTGCAGATTCCCCTGCGGGTGTACAGCAGCGACAACAAGTTGATTGCCGAATTTGGCGAAATGCGCCGCACACCCATCCGTTTCGCCGACATTCCCCCTAATTTCATCAATGCGTTACTAAGTGCTGAAGACGATAACTTCGCCAATCACTATGGCGTCGATCCAGGCAGCCTGATGCGCGCCGCCAGCCAGTTGGTCAAGAGCGGGCACATCCAGTCCGGCGGCAGCACCATCACCATGCAGGTGGCCAAGAACTTCTTCCTGACCAGCGAGCGCAGCTTCTCGCGCAAGACCACCGAGATCCTCCTGGCCCTGCAGATCGAGCGGCAGCTGACCAAGGATGAAATCCTCGAGCTGTACGTGAACAAGATTTACCTGGGCAACCGTGCCTACGGCATCGAGGCGGCGGCGCAGGTGTATTACGGCAAGTCGATCCGCGATGTGAGCCTGGCGCAGATGGCGATGATCGCCGGCCTGCCCAAGGCACCGTCACGCTTCAACCCGCTGGCCAATCCGGCGCGCAGCAAGGAGCGTCGCGACTGGATCCTGGGGCGTATGTACAAGCTCGGCAAGATCAGCGAGGCCGATTACACCACCGCGATCAATGAGCCGCTGAACGCCAGCTATCACGTACCGACCCCGGAAGTGAACGCCCCGTACATCGCCGAAATGGCCCGTGCCGAGATGGTCGGGCGCTATGGCAGCGATGCTTATACCGAAGGTTTCCGCGTGACCACCACGGTGCCGAGCAACTTGCAGGAAATGGCCAACACCGCCCTGCACGAAGGCCTGATGACCTACGACCAGCGCCACGGCTACCGCGGCCCTGAATCGCGCCTGCCAGGCAAGACCAAGGAAGCCTGGGCACTGGAGCTGACCAAGCAGCGCACCATCAGCAGCCTGGAGCCGGCGATCGTCACGTCGGTGGACAAGGACGGCATCAAGGTGCTGACCCGCAACGCCGAACAGGAAGAACACGTGGCCTGGGACACCATGAAATGGGCCCGCCCGTTCCTCAATACCAACAGCATGGGTGCCAACCCACGGCAGCCGTCGGACGTCGCCCAGGTCGGCGACCTGATCCGCGTCCAGCGCCAGGCGGACAACACCCTGAAGTTCAGCCAGATCCCGGCCGCCCAAGGTGCACTGGTGTCCCTCGACCCGCAGGACGGTGCCATCCGTTCCCTGGTGGGCGGCTTCGCCTTCGAGCAAAGCAACTACAACCGGGCACTGCAGGCCAAGCGCCAGCCGGGCTCGAGCTTCAAGCCGTTCGTCTACAGCGCCGCCCTGGATAACGGCTACACCGCCGCCAGCCTGGTCAACGATGCACCAATCGTGTTCGTCGATGAGTACCTGGACAAGGTCTGGCGACCGAAGAACGACACCAATACGTTCCTCGGCCCAATTCGCCTGCGCGAGGCACTGTACAAATCCCGCAACCTGGTCTCGATCCGCCTGCTGCAGGCATTGGGCGTGGATCGCACCATCGACTACATCAGCAAGTTCGGCTTCAACAAGCAGGACCTGCCGCGCAACCTGTCCCTGGCCCTGGGCACCGCGACCTTGACGCCGATGGAGATCGCCACGGGCTGGAGCGCATTCGCCAACGGCGGGTACAAGATCACCCCGTACATCATCGACAAGATTGAAAGCCGCAACGGTGAAACGTTGTTCGTCGCCAACCCGCCACGCGTTCCCACGGGTGAGCAGGCCAGCGATGGCGTCGCCGCACCGTCCACCGAGACGTTCACGGTCAATGCGACACCGGGCGAAGCGACCACGCCCCCTGGCCTGCCCCAAGCGCCTGCCATCGCGGAACGCATTGTCGATGGCCGAACCACCTACATTCTCAACAGCATGCTGCAGGACGTGATCAAGCTCGGCACTGGCCGCCGCGCCCTGGCCCTGGGCCGCACCGACCTGGCGGGCAAGACCGGTACCACCAACGAATCCAAGGACGCCTGGTTCTCCGGCTACAACGCCGATTACATAACCACCGTCTGGACCGGTTTCGACCAGCCCGAAAGCCTGGGTCGCCGCGAGTTCGGCGGCACCGTGGCGCTGCCGATCTGGATGAGCTACATGGGCGCCGCCCTCAAGGACAAGCCGCCGCACACCCAGCCGGAACCGGAAGGCATCCTCAGCCTGCGGGTCGACCCGGTCAGTGGCCGCGCCGCCACGCCAGGCACCCCGGGTGCGTACTTCGAACTGTTCAAGAGCGAAGACACGCCACCGTCGGTCAACGAACTGGGCAACGGCGTGGCACCGGGCAGCCCGCTGCCGGCGGACGAAGCGGCGCCGATCGATCTGTTCTGACCGCCCCCCCCCAAAAAAAGCCCCGCCTTCGGAAGAAGTGCGGGGCTTTTTTCAATCGGACATTGTGTAGATAACCCGTGGCGAGGGAGCTTGCTCCCGCTCGGTTGCGCAGCGACCGCCTCTTTTGGGGCTGCTGCGCAGCCCAGCGGGAGCAAGCTCCCTCGCCACGGGCTCTGTGGTTTTCTTGAAGGGTTGTTCCTATCGAAATAAAAAGCCCCGACTCACAGGAGCCGGGGCTTTTCGTTGAAGCGCTACAACGACTTAGCCGTTGAACACGTCATCCACGCTCTTGAGCGGGTAGTTCTTCGGATACGGCAGGGTGGCCACGCCAGTCTCGATGGCGGCCTTGGCCACGGCATCGGAGATCAAGGTGATCAGGCGGGCGTCCATTGGTTTCGGAATGATGTACTCACGACCGAATTCCAGCTTGATGCCGCCGTAGGCGTCGCACACTTCCTGAGGCACTGGCAGCTTGGCCAGTTCGCGCAGGGCGTTGGCGGCCGCGACTTTCATTTCTTCGTTGATGCGCTTGGCGCGAACGTCCAGGGCACCACGGAAGATGAACGGGAAGCCCAGTACGTTGTTGACCTGGTTCGGGTAGTCCGAACGGCCGGTGGCCATGATCACGTCGTTACGGGTCGCGTGAGCCAGTTCCGGGGAGATTTCCGGATCCGGGTTCGAGCACGCGAACACGATTGGGTTCGGCGCCATGCGCAGCAGGTTTTCCGCGCTCAGCAGGTTCGGGCCCGACAGGCCGACGAACACGTCGGCACCGTCCAGCGCGTCGGCCAGGGAGCGCTTCTCGGTCGCATGGGCGAACACAGCCTTGTACTGGTTCAGGTCGTCACGGCCAGAGTGGATCACACCGGTACGGTCGACCATGAAGATGTTTTCGATCTTGGCGCCCATGCTCACCAGCAACTTCATGCAGGAGATGGCCGCAGCGCCGGCGCCGAGGCAGACGATCTTGGCTTCCGGCAGGGTCTTGCCGGCGATTTCCAGGGCGTTGATCATGCCGGCCGCGGTAACGATCGCGGTGCCGTGCTGGTCATCGTGGAATACCGGAATGTCGCACTGTTCGATCAGGGCGCGCTCGATCTCGAAGCACTCAGGTGCCTTGATGTCTTCCAGGTTGATGCCACCGAAGGTGATGGAGATGCGCTTGACGGTGTCGATGAAGGCTTGCGGGCTCTCGGAGTCGACTTCGATGTCGAATACGTCGATACCGGCGAAGCGCTTGAACAGCACACCCTTGCCTTCCATGACCGGCTTGGAAGCCAATGGGCCGAGGTTACCCAGGCCGAGAATCGCGGTGCCATCGGAAATGACTGCAACCAGGTTGCCTTTACCGGTGTATCTGTAGGCCAGTTCAGGGTCGCGAGCGATTTCGCGGACTGGTTCGGCTACGCCGGGGCTGTAGGCCAGCGACAAGTCGCGAGCAGTAGCGGTGGCCTTGGTGAGCTCGACACTCAGCTTTCCTGGACGAGGATGAGCGTGATATTCGAGAGCGGCAGTTTTCAGATCAGACATGTGGGCATTCCGCTTTTTACTGTGTTGGACAGACGGACCGCCGAGGATACGCGCCTCGTAAAGTCCCCACAAGACTGACCAGTCACTACTGTCAAGCGCCCAGCCCTACGACTTTGGGCCAAGGGCCGCGAAACACAAGGCCTATATGCATACAATCAGATAGAAAAATGTCTACAATTTTTCGTCGAGACATCGCGCGCCGCCCATTGAACGCGACGAAACCCGATACCTCGATTTATCGCAGACACAAAAAAGGCGTCCACAAGGGACGCCTTCTTTATCAATCTGGAGCAGTCGAGACGACCCTCCAGAATGATCAGCCTCAGGCTTTTGGAGTAACCTTGCCGAAAGCACCGAAACGATCGGCGAACTTCTGAACACGGCCGCCGGTATCCAGAGTCTTTTGCTTACCGGTGTAGAACGGGTGGCATTCGTTGCAAACGTCGATCGCCAAGGCTTTGCCGTAGGTCGAACGCGTTTCGAACTTGTTGCCGCAGCTGCAGGTTACGGCAATTGCTGGGTATTCCGGATGGATATCGGTTTTCATGCTGTTTTCCTCAGGCTAGCGTGCCGCCATCCAACACTATTGTTGAATACCGCACGTAATTAGGCCGCGGATTCTACCAGACAACATCAATCACGCAAGCTATGACTTGTACCAACCGTCTGCTAGGCTCCCGGCCTCAAGCACAATCCCTGTGGGAGCGAGCTTGCTCGCGATAGCGGTGGGTCAGTTGCAGTGATACTGGCTGTGCCGCAGCCATCGCGAGCAAGCTCGCTCCCACATTGAATCGTGCTCAGCCTTGCGAACTTGTCCGCCTATCGAGATCCCCCGCGTGCCCGACGCCATCCTGCGCCTCGCCTTGCCTTCGCCCCTGCGCCGCCTGTTCGACTACCGCGCCCCGGCCGGGGTCCTGCGCGCCCAGTTGCAGCCGGGCATGCGTCTGCGGGTGCCGTTTGGCCGACGGGAGATGATCGGCATCCTGGTGGAGGTCACCGACCACAGCGAGGTTCCGGTCGACAAGCTCAAACCGGCCCTGGCCCTGCTCGATGCCACGCCACCGCTGCCCGCCTCGCTGTTCAAGTTGTGCCTTTGGACCTCCCAGTATTACCAGCACAGCCTCGGCGACACCCTGAGCTGGGCGCTGCCGGTGCTGCTGCGCCAGGGCGAACCGGCCGAGGCGCGCCAGGAGCGTTTCTGGTCGGTGGCCCCTGGCGCCTCGCTGGACGACCCGCGCATCGCCCGTGCCCCGCGCCAGCGTGAGGCCTTGACGACCCTGGCCCAGCATCCCCACGGCGTGGCGCATCAATTGCTGAGCAAACTGATGCTCAGCAAGGACAGTCTCGATCTGCTGCTGGCCAAGGACCTGGTGCAGGTGGAAGTGCGCAGGCACGCCCCCGGTGTCCGCCATGAACATTGGCTGGCCCAGCCGGAACTGCCGCTCAACGCCGAACAGCGGGCTGCTTGCGAAGCGATTCGCGCAGGTCTCGACAGCTATCACGCCTTTCTGCTGGCCGGTGTCACTGGCAGCGGCAAGACCGAGGTCTACCTGCAACTGATCCGCCAGACCCTGGAGGCCGGCAAGCAGGCCCTGGTGCTGATTCCGGAAATCAACCTCGGCCCGCAAACCCTGGCGCGCTTCGAACAGCGCTTCAACGCCCGGATCGCCCTGGTGCATTCGGCGGTCAACGACCGCGAACGCCTGGAGGCCTGGCTCGCCGCCCGTGACGGCGAGGCCGATATCATCATCGGCACCCGTTCGGCCCTGTTCACACCGATGAAGAACCCTGGCCTGATCATCATCGACGAAGAACACGACGGCTCTTATAAACAGCAGGAAGGCCTGCGCTACCACGCCCGCGACCTGGCGCTGGTGCGCGCCCGCCAGGAAAACATTCCGATCGTCCTCGGCTCCGCCACGCCATCGCTGGAAAGCCTGCACAACGCCTACACTGGCCGCTACGGCCTGCTGCGCCTCAATGAGCGGGCCGGCGGCGCCAAGCAACCGCGCTTCCTGCGCCTGGACGTGAAAAGTCGCCCGCTGGACAGCGGCATTTCCGGGCCAATGCAGCAAGCCATCGGCCAGACCCTGGCCGCCGGGCAACAGGTCCTGGTGTTCCTCAATCGCCGCGGTTTTGCCCCGACCCTGCTGTGCCACGACTGCGGCTGGATGTCCGGCTGCGAGCGCTGCGACGCACGGATGACCGTGCACCAACGCCATGGCGAGCTGCGTTGCCACCATTGCGGTCACGTCGAGCGCGTGCCAAGGCATTGCCCGCAGTGCGGCAAAGTGGACTTGCGCCCGGTCGGTGCCGGCACTGAGCGTGCCGAAGAACGGCTGGGCATCCTGTTCCCCGATTACCCGGTACTGCGGGTGGATCGCGACAGCACCTCGCGCAAGGACGCGATGAACCAGTTGTTCGCCACGATCCAGAAGGGCCAGCCGTGCATCCTGGTGGGCACGCAGATGCTCGCCAAGGGGCACCACTTCCCACGGGTCACGCTGGTGTCGATCCTCGACGCCGATGGCGGACTGTTTTCCGGTGATTTCCGCGCCAGCGAGCGCATGGCGCAGTTGATCGTCCAGGTCGCAGGCCGGGCCGGGCGGGCCGAGGAGCCGGGCAAGGTGATCATCCAGACCCACCTGGCCGATCATCCGCTGTTGATCCAACTGACCGAACAAGGTTATTTCGCCTTCGCCGAACAGGCCTTGAGCGAACGCCGCAGCGCCGGCCTGCCGCCTTTTGCCCACCTGGCGCTGTTGCGGGCCGAAGCCCACAAGCCGGGGCAGGCCGAAGGTTTTCTCGATGAGGCCTGCAGCGAGGCAGAGCGCTTGCTGGCGGAGCAGAATCTCACCGGCATCGAACTCCTGGGCCCGGTGCCAGCACCGATGGAACGGCGGGCCGGGCGCTATCGCGCGCAGCTTTTATTACAGGCTAATGCCCGGGCACCGCTGCATCGACTGCTGAGCGCCTGGCTGCTGGTGCTGGAACAGATGCCCAGCGGGCGGGCGGTGCGCTGGTCGCTGGATGTGGATCCAGTGGATTTGTATTAGCAACCCCTTGCTCGCGATAGCGGTCTGGCATTCAACATCAATGCAAGCTGACCCGCCGCCATCGCGAGCAAGCTCGCTCCCACAGGGGATTGTGTACATCCAGGTCACCAAGAATAGTCACCACACATCCCCAACCGACCCGCTACAGTTGGCAAGCCCGTCTTCGCCACGGATAATGCCCAGTTTTTCCACCAGCGCATCGAAGCGCCGCCGCGCCTGCGGTTGAAAGAGAAGACCATGAAAGACACCATTCGCCAGCTCATCCAGCAAGCCATCGCCCAACTCGTCACTGAAGGTGTGCTGCCAGAAGGCCTGTCGCCGGCGATTCAGGTCGAAAACACCCGCGACAAGACCCACGGCGATTTCGCCAGCAACATCGCGATGATGCTCGCCAAGCCAGCTGGCATGAAGCCACGGGACCTGGCGGAGAAAATCATCAATGCGCTGCCGGCCGACGAGAACGTCAGCAAGGCGGACATCGCCGGGCCCGGGTTCATCAATTTCTTCCAGAACACCCAGGCCCTGGCTGCGCGCCTGGATGCGGCCCTGGCCGACGAACGCATTGGCGTGCGCAAGGCCGGCCCGTTGCAGCGCACCGTGGTCGACCTCTCGGCCCCCAACCTGGCCAAGGAAATGCACGTCGGGCACCTGCGCTCGACCATCATCGGCGACGGCGTGGCCCGGGTCCTGGAGTTTCTCGGCGACACGGTGATCCGCCAGAACCACGTTGGCGACTGGGGCACCCAGTTCGGCATGCTGATGGCCTACCTGCAGGAAAACCCGATCACCAGTGACGAGCTGTCGGACCTGGAGAACTTCTACCGCGCCGCCAAGCAACGCTTCGACGAGTCGCCCGAGTTCGCCGACCGCGCCCGGGGCCTGGTGGTCAAGCTGCAGGCCGGCGATGCCGAGTGCCTGGCGCTGTGGAGCAAGTTCAAGGACATCTCCCTGTCCCACTGCCAGAAAATCTACGAGCTGCTGAACGTCAAATTGACCATGGCCGACGTGATGGGCGAAAGCGCCTATAACGACGACCTGATCAACGTGGTCAACGACCTCAAGGCCAAGGGCATGCTGGTGGAAAGCAACGGCGCCCAGTGCGTGTTCCTCGACCAGTTCAAGACCGCCGATGGCGAGCCGCTGCCGGTGATCATCGTCAAGGCCGACGGTGGCTACCTCTACGCCACCACCGACCTGGCGGCCGTGCGCTACCGCAACGGCGTGCTCAAGGCCGATCGCGTGCTGTACTTCGTCGACCAGCGCCAGGCCCTGCACTTCCAGCAAGTGTTCGAAGTCGCACGCCTGGCCGGTTTCGTGACCCATCCGATGGAAATGGAACACATGGGCTTCGGCACCATGAACGGCGCCGACGGCCGCCCGTTCAAGACCCGCGATGGCGGCACGGTGAAGCTGATCGACCTGCTGACCGAAGCCCAGGACCGCGCCTACACCCTGGTCAAGGGCAAGAACCCCGAGCTGGCCGAAGACGAACTGCGCAAGATCGCCAAGGTCGTGGGCATCGACGCGGTGAAATACGCCGACCTGTCCAAGCACCGCACCAGCGACTACAGCTTCAACTTCGACCTGATGCTCAATTTCGAAGGCAACACCGCGCCGTATCTGCTGTACGCCTACACCCGCGTGGCGGGGGTGTTCCGCAAGCTCGGCAAAAGCTTCAATGAAGTGGACGGCCAGATTGTGCTCGAGGCCCCTCATGAACAGGAGCTGGCGGCGAAGCTGGCGCAGTTCGGCGAGGTACTGAATAACGTCGCCGACAAGGGCACACCGCACACCCTGTGCGCCTACCTGTACGATGTCGCCGGCCTGTTCTCCAGCTTCTACGAGAACTGCCCGATCCTCAACGCGCAAACCCCAGAGCAAATGCAGAGCCGCCTACGCCTCGCCGCGCTGACCGGGCGTACGCTCAAGCAAGGCCTGGAACTGCTGGGCCTGGAAACCCTGGAGCGCATGTAAGTTGGCCGCCAAGAAAAAACCTGCACCCAAGCGCGGCGCCAGTCGTTACCAGCCTCCAGCCAAAAAACCGATTCCGGGCTGGTTGTGGATGGCCATCGGCCTGACCGTCGGCGCGTTCATTGTGTTCCTGATGAAGCTGGAGCCGGGCCAGGGCGATGACGTCAAGCGCGTCCGACAAGAACAGCAGAAAGCCACGCGGATCGCCGAGGCGAACAAGACCCCGCCGAGCCCGACGCAACCGGTGAAGCCGAAGTACGACTTCTACACCTTGCTGCCGGAATCGGAAGTCATCGTGCCGCCCGAGGCCGTGCCGGAGAAAACCCTGCCGACGCCGCAAGTGCCTCAGGTGCCCACCACGCCGGTGACCCCGGCCGAAGCGGCGAAAATCGACACCGCTCGCGCCCAGGCGGCCTTGGCCGGCATCACGCCGCCACCGGCCCCACCGGTGCAGAAAGCCGCGCCGGTGACGAAGTTCTTCCTCCAGGCCGGTTCGTTCCGCAAGGAAGCCGACGCCGACAAGGTCCGGGCGCAGATCATTCTGCTGGGCCAGTCCGTGTCGGTGGAGTCCGGCACCGTGAAGGACGAAACCTGGTACCGGGTACTGGTCGGGCCATTCAGCAACCGCGAGGAACTGACCAAGGCCCAGAAGCAACTGGCTGGCAGCGGTTTCAGCAACCTGTTGTTACAACAACGCCAGAGCCGCTGATCTCCGCATCCCTGCGGTACTGAGTGGTGGCGACGGTCTTTGGTGGCGAGGGAGCTTGCTCCCGCTGGGCTGCGTAGCAGCCCCAAAAGCTTGGGACCGCTGCGCGCTCCAGCGGGAGCAAGCTCCCTCGCCACAGAAAAGCTCTCTGTCAAAACAGCCAGACACCACTCGTCCCCTCCCCCACCCCGCAGTTGAAAAAACCCGCGCCACCCCCATATGAGTTCCATCCGGGCATTTTCGCCCCGCTGCGTGGAGACTCTCCCTTGACCACCATCGTTTCAGTCCGCCGTCATGGCAAAGTCGTCATGGGCGGCGACGGCCAGGTTTCACTGGGCAACACCGTGATGAAAGGCAACGCGAAGAAAGTCCGCCGCCTGTATCACGGCGAAGTCATCGCCGGTTTCGCCGGGGCCACTGCCGACGCCTTCACCTTGTTCGAACGTTTCGAAGGCCAGCTTGAGAAACACCAGGGCCACCTGGTCCGTGCCGCCGTGGAACTGGCCAAGGAATGGCGTACCGACCGCTCCCTGAGCCGCCTCGAAGCCATGCTCGCGGTCGCCAACAAGGACGCCTCGCTGATCATCACTGGCAACGGCGACGTCGTTGAGCCCGAAGACGGCCTGATCGCCATGGGTTCCGGCGGAGCCTACGCCCAGGCTGCGGCCAGCGCCCTGCTGAAAAAAACCGACCTGTCGGCCCGTGAGATCGTCGAGACTGCCTTGGGCATTGCCGGCGACATCTGTGTCTTCACCAACCACACCCAGACCATTGAGGAGCAGGACCTCGCGGAATAAGCCTGTCCAGGCGACCCACGCCACGGCCCATTCTTGCTTGAGGACCACCCATTATTATGTCCATGACTCCCCGCGAAATCGTCCACGAACTCAACCGCCATATCATCGGCCAGGACGATGCCAAGCGCGCCGTCGCCATCGCCCTGCGTAACCGCTGGCGCCGGATGCAACTGCCCGAAGAACTGCGCGTCGAAGTGACCCCCAAGAACATCCTGATGATCGGCCCGACCGGTGTCGGTAAAACCGAAATCGCCCGTCGCCTGGCCAAACTCGCCAACGCGCCGTTCATCAAGGTCGAAGCCACCAAGTTCACCGAAGTCGGCTATGTCGGTCGCGACGTCGAGTCGATCATCCGTGATCTGGCCGATGCCGCCATCAAGCTGCTGCGCGAACAGGAAATCACCAAGGTCCGCCACCGCGCCGAGGACGCCGCCGAAGAGCGCATCCTCGACGCCCTGCTGCCACCGGCGCGCATGGGCTTCAACGCCGACGCCGCCGCGACCCAGGACTCCAACACCCGCCAGCTGTTCCGCAAGCGCCTGCGCGAAGGCCAGCTGGACGACAAGGAAATCGAGATCGAAGTGGCCGAAATGGCCGGCGTCGATATTTCCGCGCCGCCCGGCATGGAAGAGATGACCAACCAGTTGCAGAGCCTGTTCGCCAACATGGGCAAGGGCAAGAAGAAAAACCGCAAGCTCAAGGTCAAGGAAGCCCTGAAACTGGTGCGCGATGAGGAAGCCGGCCGCCTGGTCAACGAAGAAGAGTTGAAGGCCAAGGCGCTGGAGGCGGTCGAGCAGCATGGCATTGTGTTCATCGACGAAATCGACAAGGTCGCCAAGCGCGGCAATGTCGGCGGTGCCGATGTGTCCCGCGAAGGTGTACAACGCGACCTGCTGCCGCTGATCGAGGGCTGCACGGTCAACACCAAGCTGGGCATGGTCAAGACCGACCACATCCTGTTCATCGCTTCCGGCGCGTTCCACCTGAGCAAGCCGAGCGACCTGGTGCCGGAGCTGCAGGGTCGCCTGCCGATCCGTGTCGAACTCAAGGCGCTGACGCCGGAAGACTTCGAACGCATCCTCAGCGAGCCCCACGCGTCCCTGACCGAACAGTATTGCGCGCTGCTCAAGACCGAAGGCCTGAACATCGAGTTCACGCCAGAAGGCATCAAGCGCCTGGCCCAGATCGCCTGGCAGGTCAACGAGAAGACCGAGAACATCGGTGCCCGTCGCCTGCACACGCTGCTCGAACGCCTGCTCGAGGAAGTCTCGTTCAGCGCTGGTGATCTGGCGAGCGCCCACAACGAAGCGCCGATCCTCATCGACGCCGAGTACGTCAACAGCCACCTGGGTGAGCTGGCGCAGAACGAAGACCTGTCGCGGTATATCCTGTAAGCCACACCCAGTGTGAGCGAGCTTCTGTGGCGAGGGAGCTTGCTCCCGCTGGGCCGCGAAGCGGCCCCAAAAACCCGAGGCCGCCGCTTATCAGGCGGATGGTCGCTAGTCTTTTTGGGAGGGCTTCGCCCTCCAGCGGGAGCAAGCTCCCTCGCCACATATTGTTCACGCAAGGCTTCAAGAGACTGACGATCCCATGACCAAACTCCCCACCGCCATCAACCTGCACAAAGCCTCCAGGACCCTGACGCTCAAATACGCGCCGGACGAGGAGTATCACCTGCCCGCCGAGTTCCTGCGGGTACACTCGCCTTCCGCCGAGGTCCAGGGCCACGGCAAACCTATCCTGCAATACGGCAAGCTCAACGTTGCCCTGACCAAGGTCGAACCGGCCGGCCAGTACGCACTGAAACTGACCTTCGACGACGGCCACGACAGCGGACTGTTCACGTGGGACTATCTCTATCAGTTGGCGGTGCGTCAGGAAGACTTGTGGAACGATTATCTTGGCGAACTAAAGGCTGCCGGGAAAACCCGCGATCCGAACGAGTCCGTCGTCAAGCTGATGCTCTAACTCAAGGGCTGGCGCTTTAGGGCGAATTTTCTAGACTCATCTGCTTGAATGCCCGCGCGGCAACGTCAATGACTGGCCTGCTTGCGAAAAAAATTAAACTCGGGTAACCAATGGAGCTGGCAAGTTACCTGCAAAGGAACCGACGAGTTCCTGGCATACGTTTCCTCATTGGGCCTCGATGCGGAATTAATGGTCACCCGAGCAGCGTATCTGGTATCGGCTGTGTGGCTTCATGGCACGATCCGGGTACTCGTCTGAAGGACAATGGAGCGTCGTAGATGAGCAACAAGAACAACGATGACCTGAAGTATCAAGCCTCGGAAAATACCCTGGGGTTGAATCCCGTCGTCGGCTTGCGCAGAAAAGATCTGCTGGCCTCTGCCCGCATGGTGCTGACCCAGGCCATCAAGCAACCGCTGCACAGCGTCAAGCACGTCGCCCATTTCGGCGTCGAACTCAAGAATGTCCTGTTCGGCAAATCCGAACTGCAACCGGCCGGCGACGACCGTCGCTTCGCCGACCCGGCGTGGAGCCAGAACCCGCTCTACAAGCGCTACCTGCAAACCTACCTGGCGTGGCGCAAGGAGCTGCACGCCTGGATCGACGACAGCAACCTCTCGCCTGCGGACATCAGCCGCGGGCATTTCGTGATCAACCTGATGACCGAAGCCATGGCCCCGACCAACTCGGCGGCCAACCCGGCGGCGGTCAAGCGCTTCTTCGAAACCGGCGGCAAGAGCCTGCTGGACGGCCTGTCCCACCTGGCCAAGGATCTGGTGCACAACGGCGGGATGCCGAGCCAGGTCAACATGGGTGCGTTCGAGGTCGGCAAGAGCCTGGGCGTGACCGAAGGCGCCGTGGTGTTTCGCAACGACGTGCTGGAGCTGATCCACTACCGGCCCATCACCGAGCAGGTCCACGAGCGACCGCTGCTGGTGGTGCCGCCACAGATCAACAAGTTCTACGTATTCGACCTGAGCCCGGACAAGAGCCTGGCGCGCTTCTGCCTGCGCAGCAACGTGCAGACCTTCGTCATCAGTTGGCGCAACCCCACCAAGGAGCAGCGCGAGTGGGGCCTGTCGACTTACATCGAAGCGCTCAAGGAGGCGGTGGACGTGGTCACGGCCATCACCGGCAGCAAGGACATAAACATGCTCGGGGCCTGCTCGGGCGGCATCACCTGCACCGCGCTGCTGGGCCATTACGCCGCCCTCGGCGAGAAAAAGGTCAATGCCCTGACCTTGCTGGTGAGTGTGCTCGACACCACCCTGGACACCGACGTGGCACTGTTCGTCGACGAACAGACCCTGGAGGCGGCCAAGCGTCACTCCTACCAGGCCGGTGTACTCGAAGGCCGCGACATGGCCAAGGTGTTCGCCTGGATGCGCCCCAACGACCTGATCTGGAACTACTGGGTCAACAACTACCTGTTGGGCAACGAGCCGCCCGTGTTCGACATCCTGTTCTGGAACAACGACACCACACGGCTGCCGGCGGCGTTCCACGGCGACCTCATCGAAATGTTCAAGAACAATCCACTGATCCGTCCCAATGCACTGGAAGTGTGCGGCACGCCCATCGACCTCAAGCAGGTCACCGCCGACATCTACTCCCTGGCCGGCACCAACGACCACATCACGCCGTGGAAGTCCTGCTACAAGTCGGCGCAGTTGTTTGGCGGCAAGGTGGAGTTCGTGCTGTCGAGCAGCGGCCATATCCAGAGCATCCTCAACCCGCCAGGCAACCCCAAGTCGCGCTACATGACCAGCGAGGACATGCCGGCCAAGGCCGAGGACTGGCAGGAAAACTCCACCAAGCACACCGATTCCTGGTGGCTGCACTGGCAGGCCTGGCAGGCCGAGCGCTCGGGCAAACTGAAGAAAGCCCCGACCGTGCTGGGCAACAAGGCCTACCCGGCCGGTGAAGCGGCGCCCGGCACTTATGTGCATGAGCGGTAATGGATGCAACTCGTCTGCTGCGGGAGTGGGCTTGCTCACGAATACATCTCGCCAGCCGACACTGAATGCAAGGCCCACAGCGCTGGCGAACATAAAACTCATGTTCACAGCAGATCCCATGTGGGAGCGAGCTTGCTCGCGATGACGGCGGCACATTCAACACCTGTATGTGCTGACACATCGCAATCGCGAGCAAGCTCGCTCCCACAGGGGATAGGGGAAAAATGAAAGACAGCGACCCAACCCACAGGGCTTGAAGCATGCCGCAACCGTACATCTTCCGTACCGTCGATCTGGATGGCCAGACCTTGCGCACCGCGGTACGTCCCGGCAAGCCTCACTTGACGCCCCTGCTGATTTTCAACGGCATTGGCGCCAACCTCGAGCTGGTGTTCCCGTTCATCCAGGCCCTGGACCCGGACCTGGAAGTCATCGCTTTTGACGTGCCCGGCGTTGGCGGTTCATCGACGCCCAACCGGCCGTATCGCTTTCCTGGCCTGGCCAAACTCACCGCGCGGATGCTCGATTACCTGGACTACGGGCAGGTCAACGTGATCGGCGTGTCATGGGGGGGCGCCCTGGCCCAGCAGTTCGCCTACGACTACCCCGAGCGCTGCAAGAAGCTGGTCCTGGCGGCCACGGCGGCCGGGGCGGTGATGGTGCCGGGCAAACCGAAGGTGCTGTGGATGATGGCCAGCCCCCGGCGCTACGTTCAACCGTCCCACGTGATGCGTATCGCACCGCTGATCTACGGCGGTTCGTTCCGCCGCGACCCGAGCCTGGCGGCCAGCCATGCGGCCAAGGTTCGTTCGGCGGGCAAGCTCGGTTATTACTGGCAACTGTTCGCCGGCCTGGGCTGGACCAGCATCCACTGGCTGCACAAGATCCACCAGCCGACCCTGGTGCTGGCCGGCGACGACGATCCGCTGATCCCGCTGATCAACATGCGCATGCTGGCCTGGCGCATTCCCAACGCCCAATTGCACATCATCGATGACGGCCACCTGTTCCTGATCACCCGGGCCGAGGCGGTGGCGCCGATCATCATGAAATTCCTCGAGGAAGAACGTCAGCGTGCCGTGATGCATCCGCATCCCTCGCCGCTGGGCGGCGGCTGAAACCGCCCATTAGCGCCTGGCAGGACGCCGGACCGCGCAGCGACCCGAAACAGCGACTATGTTGTCTGGTTCGGTGTGTTTGTTTTTAGCCTGATGACGAAGGAGTTGACTCATGCGCGACAAACCGGCGAAGGGTTCCATACCCGCCCCTGCCAACTTCATCAACGCACAAAGTGCGGTCACCGGCCTGCGTGGCAGGGACTTGCTGTCGACCTTGCGCAGCGTCGCCGCACACGGCTTGCGCAACCCGGTGCACAGTGCCCGGCACGCGTTGAAACTGGGCGGCCAACTGGGCCGCGTGCTGCTGGGCGAGACCCTGCACCCCACCAACCCCAACGACCCGCGTTTTGCCGACCCCACCTGGCAGCTCAATCCGTTCTACCGCCGCAGCCTGCAGGCTTACCTGAGCTGGCAGAAGCAGGTCACGAGCTGGATCGACGACAGCACCATGAGCCAGGATGACCGCGCCCGAGCCCACTTCGCCTTCGCCCTGCTCAACGACGCCGTATCACCGTCCAATACCTTACTCAACCCGCTGGCGGTCAAGGAACTGTTCAACTCCGGCGGCAGCAGCCTGGTCCGAGGCCTCAGCCATCTGGTGGACGACCTGCTGCACAACGACGGGTTGCCGCGACAAACCACGCCCCATGCCTTTGAAGTCGGCAAGACCCTGGCGACCACCCCAGGCGCGGTGGTGTTTCGCAACGAATTGCTCGAGCTGATCCAGTACCGATCCATGAGCGAAAAGCAATACGCCAAGCCGTTGCTGATCGTGCCGCCGCAGATCAACAAGTTCTACATTTTCGACCTGAGCCCTTCCAACAGCTTCGTCCAGTACGCCCTGAAAAACGGTTTGCAGGTCTTCATCATCAGCTGGCGCAACCCTGACGTACGCCACCGCGAATGGGGCCTGTCCAGCTACGTCGAGGCCGTGGAAGAGGCCATGAACGTCTGCCGGGCGATCACTGGTGCCCGCGAGGTCAACCTGATGGGCGCCTGCGCCGGGGGCCTGACCATCGCGGCCCTGCAAGGCCACCTGCAAGCCAAGCGCCAGTTGCGCCGGGTTGCCAGTGCCACCTACCTGGTGAGCCTGCTGGACAGCCAGATCGACAGCCAGGCCACGCTGTTCATCGACGAGCAGACTCTCGAAGCCGCCAAGCGTCGTTCCTACCAGAAAGGCATCCTCGATGGCCGCGACCTGGCCCGGGTGTTTGCCTGGATGCGCCCCAACGATCTGATCTGGACCTACTTCATCAACAACTACCTGCTGGGCAAGGAGCCACCGGCCTTCGACATCCTCTACTGGAACAACGACTGCACCCGGCTGCCGGCGGCTTACCACGGCGACCTACTGGACTTCTTCAAGCACAACCCACTGACCCATCCCGGCGGCCTGGAAGTGTGCGGCACGCCCATCGACCTGCAGAAAGTGACGGTGGACAGCTTCAGCGTGGGCGGCATCAACGACCACATCACGCCCTGGGACGCGGTGTATCGCTCGACGTTGCTGCTCGGTGGCGAAAAACGCTTCGTGCTTTCCAACAGCGGCCATGTCCAGAGCATCCTCAACCCGCCGGGCAACCCCAAGGCCAACTTCATCGAAAGCGCGAAACTGAGCAGCGACCCACGGGCCTGGTACTACGACGCCAAGCACGTCGAAGGCAGTTGGTGGACCCAATGGCTGGGCTGGATCCAGGAACGTTCCGGCGCCCAACACGAAACCCAGATGACCTTGGGCAACGCGAACTACCCGCCCCTGGACGCCGCTCCCGGGACCTATGTTCGCGTGCGCTGAAGGCCTCACCCCACGGCCAGGCGATTGGCCGTGGCATGACTTGATCATTAAGAAGACCGGATGAAAACCCGCGACCGCATCCTTGAATGTGCCCTGCAATTGTTCAACGAAAAGGGCGAACCGAACGTCTCCACCATGGAAGTTGCCAACGAAATGGGCATCAGCCCGGGCAACCTCTATTACCACTTTCATGGCAAGGAGCCGCTGATCCTCGGGCTATTCGAGCGATTCCAGGGCGAACTGGCACCGCTGCTGGACCCTCCGGCGGACGTGCAGTTGGCGCCGGAGGATTACTGGCTGTTCCTGCACTTGATCGTCGAGCGCCTGGCGCAGTACCGGTTCCTGTTCCAGGACCTGTCGAACCTGGCCGGGCGCCTGCCGAAGCTGGCCAAGGGCATCCGCCAGTTGCTCAATGCCCTGAAGCGCACCCTCGCCTCACTGCTGGCGCAACTCAAGGCCCAGGGATTGCTGGTCAGCGATACCCAGGCCCTGGGGCAGTTGGTGGAGCAGATCACCATGACCTTGCTGTTCTCCCTGGACTACCAGCGGATCCTGGACCGCGAAGGCGAGGTTCGGTTGGTGGTCTACCAGATCATGATGCTGGTGGCCCCGCACCTGCCGCCCGCGACCAAAGTGGCGACTGAGCAACTGGCGTTGCGCTACCTGGAAGAACACGAGTAACCACCGGCAGTGGCAGATCCATTGTGGGAGCAAAGCTTGCTCGCGATCCAGGCGCTGCGGTCCTCAAGAGACCGCGGCGTTTTCATCGCGGGCAAGCCTTGCTCCCACAAAGCTCGCTCCCACAGGTTGACCTGCGTACAAACAAAAACGCCCGACCTTTACAGGCCGGGCGCTTTTTTGTTTGCCCTGGGTATCAGGACTGGGTGGTAGGCGTCGATGGAGCCGGCGCTGGAGTTGGCGTGGCGACCGGGGTTGGAGCGGCGGCGGAGTTCGCCGGGCTCGTCGGGGTTGTCGGTTTGGCGGCCGCGGTCGGCGCCTTCGGTGCAGCGGCTTTCGGCGCGGCCGGTTTTTTCACGGCCGGTTTTTTCGCCGCAGCAGGTTTGGCCGCCGCTTTTGCCGCAGGCTTGGCGGCGGGTTTCGCTGCCGGTTTGGCCGCTGCCGTTTTAGCCGCGGGTTTGGCCGCAGGCTTGGCTGCCGCTTTGGTCGCAGGTTTGGCCGCTACCGGTTTGGCCGCCGCCTTGGCAGCAGGTTTGGCCGCAGCAGTTTTAGCCGCGGGCTTGGCCGCTGCTTTCGCCGCAGGTTTGGCGGCGGGTTTTGCCGCAGCCTTGACCAGTGGCTTGGCCGCCGTTTTAGCGGCCGGCTTGGCCGCTGCAGTCTTGGCCGCCACGGGTGCGACTTTGGCGCCGGTGAGTTTTTCGATCTGCTTGGTCAAGGTGTCGACCTTGCTGTGCAGCGCCTTGACTTCATTACGGCTCGGCACACCCAGGCGCGAGATCGCACTGTTCAGGCGCTTGTCGAAAGCCCCTTCCAGTTCGTCCCATTTGCCCAGTGCACGATCCTTCACGCCGCCGATTCGCGACTTGGCGGACTCGGCAGAGTCCTTGGCTGCATCGACTTGCTTGCCGACTGCCGTCTTGGTGAGTTTTTCGGCCTTTTCGCCGTCCTTAACCAGAGACTCGAAGAGCTTGCTGCCGTCAGTGTCGATCTTCGAGTACACGCCTAAACCAGCAAGCCAGATTTTGCGGGAATACTTTTCAATCTTCCCGGCCCACGAGCTGCCCTCTTTTTCTGTGATTTTTTTGCCAGCCATCCCGTTCTCCTTAATGTTTACGCGCGACACGTTCGAGCAATGCTGTCAGCTCATCGAGCTTAGCAGAGAGTGTCTCAACGTCATGTTTAGACGGAATGCCGATACGATTCAAGGCACTTGCAACACGGGCATCGAATACCTTCTCGACTTTATCGAGTTGTACTTCAACCCGGGCCTTGAAAGTATTGACCTCGCTCTTGGCTTCAATCAACTCGCTGTTGGCCGCTTCAAGTTTTCCGGCAATTTTCTTTTTGCCTTTGGTTTCAATAACTTCGCCAGCCTTTACCAACTCCTGGAAGTACTCGCTGCCTTCCTGGCCGACCTTCGTGTAGGCGCCCAGGCCCGCCAGCCAGATCTTGCGCGCGTACGTTTTCACGTCGCTGAGCGTGGAAGATTCAACGTCGGTTTTTTTCTTCAAAATAACTTTGGCCATGGTGCACCTCACTCGAAAAAAGGTTTGAGGAACTGCCCGCACATGGACGGGCTCAGGCACAAAGTAGTGACAATAATTAGAAAGGGCACCCTAACAACTGACACAAACCTGAGGGCGATGACTTCCCATTGTGGGAGCGAGCCTGCTCGCGATTGCGGTGGACCAGCAACATTGATGTTGAATGACACGCCGCTATCGCGAGCAGGCTCGCTCCCACAGGTGGATTGGTGGTGGACTTGAGTCATCCATTCCAATCACCCTTCCGGTCAATCAAGCCAACGCCTTATCCAGCGCTTTTTCGATTTCGCCTTTGATCGTGCCACTCATGGCTGACATCAACATGCCCAGCTCCACGTCGACGCGGATCGAGTCGTCGCCCACATGCACTTCGCCCTTGACCCCGGAACGCTTGAGTTTCAGGGTGTCGCCCACCCACTGCGGCTCCAGGCCATAGCTGTCGGACAACTTCTGCGCCAACTTGTCGGCTTTCTCGCGCGCCGCTTCCTTGCCCAGGCCATGGGCTCGCTCAACAGTTATACGGGCCATCGGGTGACTCCTGTTTTATCGGGACTTGCCTGAACGTTTCAGACCCTGGCTGCGTCAAAACGTCCCGGCGGTAGCCCATCTTACCTTCAGCCTTGCCAAGACAAAGCCCTCTACCGGGATTAGAATGTCCCGCATTCTTTTTTGGTGACCGCGATATGACTGATCAGCGCAAAGGCAGCGATGCCGAACCCACCACTCACTTCGGCTTCAAGAACGTGCCGGAAAGCCAGAAAGCGGAAAAAGTCGCTGAGGTTTTCCACTCCGTAGCCGCCAAGTATGACTTGATGAACGACCTGCTCTCGGGCGGCATGCACCGCCTGTGGAAGCGTTTCGCAATCGAGCTGTCGGGCGTGCGCAGCGGCAATCGCGTGCTGGACATCGCCGGTGGCACGGGTGACCTGACGAAGAAGTTTTCCCACATTGTCGGGCCGACCGGCCAGGTGGTCCTGGCCGACATCAATGAATCCATGCTCAAGGTCGGTCGCGACCGCCTGCTGGACCTGGGTGTGGCCGGCAATGTCGAGTTCGTCCAGGCCGACGCTGAAAAGCTGCCGTTCCCCGACAACCATTTCGACTGCGTGACCATCGCCTTCGGCCTGCGCAACGTCACCCACAAGGAAGATGCCCTGCGCTCGATGCTGCGCGTGCTCAAGCCCGGTGGCCGCCTGCTGGTGCTGGAGTTCTCCAAGCCGACCAATGCGCTGATGTCCAAGGCCTATGACGCCTACTCATTCGCCTTCATGCCGCTGATGGGCAAGCTGATCACCAACGACTCGGAAAGCTATCGCTACCTGGCCGAATCGATCCGCATGCACCCGAACCAGGAAACCCTGAAGTCGATGATGGTCGAGGCCGGTTTCGACCGCGTGACCTACCACAACATGACCGCAGGCATCGTTGCCCTGCATCGCGGCATCAAGCCCTGATGCTGCTCACCGGCCTGCTCGCCAGCGTCGAACTGGGCCTCAACCGGGTGCTGCGCCTGGACAGCACGGCGCTCGCGCGCCTGGCGCACTTGAGCGGTAGCGTGATCGCCGTCGACTGCCGCAACCCGACGTTGCGGTTGTTCATCCTGCCCAGCGACGAAGGCCTGCTGCTCGCCGCGCACTGGGAGGCCGCAGCGGATTGCACGCTGCGCGCCCCGGCGTCGAGCCTGCTGAACCTGGCCCTGGGCAAGGACAAGACCGCGGTGCTGCACAGCCCCGACGTGGAGCTCGACGGCGACAGCGGCGTACTGCTGGAGCTGGCGGCAATTCTCCAGGACCTGGAGCTGGACTGGGAATACGAAGTGTCCCGCTGGATCGGTCCGGTGGCGACCCAATTGCTCAGCGGCCATTTGCGCAGCCGCAGCCGCTGGTATCGCCAGGGCTTCGCCAGCCTGGGACAGAATCTGAGTGAATACCTGGCCGAAGAATCGCGTACCCTCGTAGGCCAACGCGAAGCACAAGCCCGTTTTAATGAACTGGACCAGGTCAAGCTTGACCTGGAACGTCTCGAGGCGCGTTTCGAGCGCCTTTCCCGATCCCTTGAAACCAAGCGATAACGCATGAAGCTGCTTGCCGTCCGCCGTTTGTTGCGCATCCAGCGCGTCGTGATCCGCTACCGCCTCGATGACCTGCTGTTCGCCCTGCCGCTGCCCTGGTTTCTCCTGGCCCTGCGCTTCGTGCTGCCGTGGCGCTGGTTTCCCCGGCGAACGCTGGACCTGAGTCGCGGCGCGCGCTTGCGCCTGGCCTTGCAGGACCTGGGGCCAATCTTCATCAAGTTCGGGCAGATCCTTTCGACCCGGCGCGACCTGTTGCCCGAAGACATCGCCGATGAACTGATGCGTCTGCAAGACCGCGTGCCGCCGTTCGATTCCAAGGTGTCGGTGGCGCTGATCGAGGAACAACTGGGCAAGAAGATCAGCGAAGTCTTCAGCCGTTTCGACGTCGAGCCCCTGGCCTCGGCCTCCGTGGCCCAGGTTCACGCCGCCCAGCTCAAGAGCGGCGAAGAAGTGGTGGTCAAGGTCATTCGCCCAGGCCTCAAGCCGATCATTGCCCAAGACCTGGCGTGGCTGTTCATTCTCGCTCGCGCCGCCGAACGGTTGTCGGCCGATGCCCGCCTGCTGCACCCGGTGGACGTGGTCCAGGACTACGAAAAAACCATCTACGACGAACTCGACCTGCTGCGCGAGGCGGCCAACGCCAGCCAACTGCGTCGCAACTTCGAAGGCTCGCCGCTGCTGTATGTGCCGCAAGTCTATTGGGACTGGTGCCGGCCGAAAGTACTGGTGATGGAGCGTATCTACGGCATCCAGGTGACTGACCTTGCGACCCTGGCCGACCAGCGCACCGACATGAAGATGCTCGCCGAACGCGGCGTGGAAATCTTTTTCACCCAGGTGTTTCGCGACAGTTTTTTCCACGCCGACATGCACCCAGGCAACATCTTCGTCAGCACGGTGCAGCCGTGGAGCCCGCAATACATTGCCATCGACTGCGGCATCGTCGGCAGCCTGACCCCCGAAGACCAGGACTATCTGGCGCGCAACCTGTTCGCCTTCTTCAAGCGTGACTACCGTCGCGTCGCCCAGTTGCACATCGATTCGGGCTGGGTGCCGGCCGAGACCAAGCTCAACGAATTCGAAGCGGCGATCCGTACCGTGTGCGAACCGATCTTCGAAAAACCGTTAAAAGATATTTCCTTTGGCCAGGTGTTGATGCGCCTGTTCCAGACCGCGCGACGCTTCAACATGGAAGTCCAGCCACAGTTGGTGCTGTTGCAGAAAACCCTGTTGAACATCGAAGGTCTCGGCCGCCAGTTGTACCCGGACCTGGACCTGTGGAACACCGCCCAACCGTTCCTCGAACGCTGGATGCGCGAGCGCGTCAGCCCCAAAACCTTGCTGGGCAACGTGCAAAGCCAGTTCGAGCAGCTCCCGCACCTGGCCAACATGACCCGCGACCTGCTCGAACGCATGTCCCAACCCCACGCCCACGACCCCGCGCCGCCGTGGCACCGACGCAAGGACGACTGGCTGTTGCGCCTGCTGGGCGCCGCTCACCTGGGTGGCGGCGCGGTGCTGGCGACCGGCGGGCCGCTGAGCCAGCTGGGGCACTGGCCCGCCGGTATCATGATGGTGGTCGGTCTGTATCTGGTCGTTCGCCGATAGCCAGCACCGGTTCGCGCTGGCACACTGTTTCAACGCTGGGCCCGCCGACTCCAGGTGCGCGGCCCATGGTCGGAGTCAAAGATGAAAAACTGGCAGGACGAGATCAAATGGGACGCTGAAGGCCTGGTGCCAGCCATCGCCCAGGACCACAAGACCGGGCGCGTATTGATGATGGCCTGGATGAACCGCGAAGCGCTGGCCTTGACCGCCGCCGAGAACCGCGCCATCTATTGGTCACGTTCCCGTGGCAAACTGTGGCGCAAAGGTGAAGAGTCCGGGCATATGCAGCACCTGCATGAGATGCGCCTGGACTGCGACGGCGACGTCATCATCCTGATGGTCGAGCAAGTCGGTGAGATTGCCTGCCACACCGGCCGTCAAAGCTGCTTCTATCGCGTCTTCGAGAACGGCGACTGGAAAACCGTCGACCCGGTGCTCAAGGACCCGCATGCCATCTATTCAGGACATACCCATGAGTGACACCCTGACCCGCCTGGCCCAGGTGCTGGAAGAGCGCAAGGGCGCCGCGGCTGACAGTTCCTATGTCGCCAGCCTGTACCACAAGGGCTTGAACAAGATCCTGGAGAAAGTCGGCGAAGAGTCGGTCGAGACCATCATCGCCGCCAAGGACGCCGCCATCAGTGGCGATTGCAGCGACGTGATCTACGAGACCGCCGACCTGTGGTTCCACAGCCTGGTCATGCTGGCCCAACTGGGGCAGCATCCGCAGGCCGTACTGGATGAACTGGACCGTCGCTTCGGTCTGTCCGGGCATGTCGAGAAAGCCTCGCGCCCGTCCGCCTGATCAACTTTTGAGAGGAATAGCCACATGGGTATTTTTGACTGGAAACACTGGGTCGTCATCCTGGTCGTCGTGGTGCTGGTGTTCGGTACCAAGAAACTGAAAAACCTCGGCACCGATGTCGGCGAGTCGATCAAGGGTTTTCGCAAGGCCATGAACGATGATGAGAAACCAGCCGATCCGACGACAACCCAGGCTCAGCCCGCACAACCGACCCAACCGGTACACCCGCAGGCCACTCAACCTGTGAATGCGCCGAATACCATCGACGTGCAGGCCCAGAAAGTCGAAGAGCCAATCCGCAAAGACTCGTGAGCACTGACTAATGTTTGGGATCAGCTTCACTGAACTGCTGCTCGTCGGCCTCGTCGCCCTGCTGGTACTGGGTCCCGAGCGTCTGCCGGGTGCTGCGCGCACCGCCGGTCTCTGGATCGGCCGTCTGAAGCGCAGCTTCAATGCGATCAAACAGGAAGTTGAACGTGAAATCGGTGCCGACGACATCCGCCGGCAACTTCACAACGAACATATTCTGTCCCTGGAGCAGGAAGCGCGGAAAATCTTCACGCCGACCCAACAGGAGCCGACGCCGGTCCAGCCCGTGGCCGAACAGGCGATTGCGCCCCAGGCACCCGCGGATGGCGTGGGGTCGGCGGCTGAACCGACGCCAGTGACACCGACGGTAGCGGACGCAGCGCCCGCTGCTGTCCCTGCGCCTAACGACCCTACTTTGCCGCCGCGAGCCCCATGAGCGATATCCCTGAAAACGACCAGCCGATGCCGCTGGTATCGCACCTCACCGAGTTGCGCACCCGCCTGCTGCGTTGCGTCGCGGCGGTTTTCATCATTTTCGCCGGACTGTTTTCCTTCACCCAGCAGATCTACACCTTCGTCTCCACGCCGCTGCGCCAGTACCTGCCGGTAGGGGCGACAATGATTGCCACCGACGTGTCGTCGCCGTTCCTGACGCCACTGAAACTGACGATGATGGTCTCGCTGTTCCTGGCGATCCCGGTGATCCTGCACCAGATCTGGGGCTTCATTGCACCGGGCCTGTACAAGCATGAAAAACGCATCGCCGT
Organism: Pseudomonas ogarae; assembly: GCF_014268695.2. NCBI lineage: Bacteria > Pseudomonadati > Pseudomonadota > Gammaproteobacteria > Pseudomonadales > Pseudomonadaceae > Pseudomonas > Pseudomonas ogarae. The sequence goes on along the minus strand of NZ_CP077086.1, from coordinate 694,361 downwards.
GCCGCTGCTGGTGTCCAGCATCCTGCTGTTCTACACCGGCATGGCCTTCGCCTATTACCTGGTGTTCCCGCTGATCTTCAAGTTCTTCGCCGCCGCCACCCCGGCGGGCGTGGAAATGATGACCGACATCAGCAGCTACCTGGATTTCGTCATGACGCTGTTCTTCGCCTTCGGCGTGGCGTTCGAAATCCCGGTGGCGGTGGTGCTGCTGGTGTGGATCGGCGTGGTTGACGTTGCCTACCTGAAGAAGATCCGCCCCTACGTGATCATCGGCTGCTTCGTGGTCGGCATGATCCTGACCCCGCCGGACATCTTTTCCCAGACCCTGCTGGCGGTGCCGATGTGGCTGCTGTTCGAGATCGGCATCCTGTTCGGTGGCCTGGTGCGCAAGCGCCGGGAAGAAGAGCCCGAGGAACAACCGGTCGATGACCACAACGACCAGCCGCCAGCGACCCAAGCGTGAACCTGCTGCTGCTCGAAGAGGTCGACTTCATCGGGCCTGACCGCGTGATCCTGAGCGATCGCCGGTTGACCCACATGCAGGAAGTCCATCGCAGCGCCGTCGGTGACAGCCTGCGGGTCGGGCGCATCGGTGGGTTGATGGGTACGGCCCAAGTGCTGCGCCTGGAAGCCCGCGAAGCTGAACTGCAAGTGACCCTCGACCAGCCAGCACCGGCCAAGTTGCCGCTGACCCTGGTACTGGCCCTGCCGCGTCCGAAAATGCTCCGACGGGTGTTCCAGACCGTCGCCACCATGGGCGTGCCGCGTGTGGTGCTGGTCAACAGCTATCGCGTGGAAAAGAGCTTTTGGCAGACACCGTTCCTCGAGCCCGAGGCCATCCGTGAGCAACTGATCCTGGGCCTGGAACAAGCCCGGGACAGCGTGCTGCCAGAAATCATCATCGAAAAACGCTTCAAGCCCTTCGTCGAGGACCGCCTGCCGGCCATCGTGAACGGCACCCTCGGACTGGTCGGCCACCCTGGCAACCACCCGCCCTGCCCGCGAGCGCTAACAGAACCGGTGACCTTGGCCATCGGGCCCGAAGGCGGTTGGATTCCCTACGAGATCGACCTGCTGGGCAAGGCCGGCCTGCAACCGGTACAACTGGGTGAGCGGATCCTGCGGGTCGAGACCGCGGTTACAGCGCTGCTTGCGCGTCTGTTCTGATCCTCTGCGGCCTGATGCTCCCCTCGCCACAAGTCAGCGAGCTCAATATCTTCCGCTCATTTCTACAGATCCCTCCCTGAAGGCCGATATAGCACGGATAAAACAAAATAAGCGCTGCGAGGGAGTATCGGCATGTTCCAGTGGTTTGCCCAGAGTCTGGGAAATGTAAGCGTCAATCGCAAACTCGGCGCAGGCTTCGGCCTTGTGCTGTTCCTGACCTTGATGATCGCGTTTACCGGCTGGACCGGCCTGGGCAACGTGATCAGCCGTGGCGACAAGCTGGGGTTCATTTCCGAACTCAGCGGGTTGACCAAGGACTTGCGCCTGGCGCGCATGGACTACTACAACTCTCGTGGTGAAAACGGTCCGCAGGAGGTCAACGATCTGACTGGCAAGCTCGACGCGGGGCTCAAGACCGCTCGCGAGCTGATTGAGCAGCCGGACGATGTTGCATTGATCGACCAGCAGTTGGCCGCCGTCGCCGAATACAAAAGCGCCTTCGCCGAGATGATCCTCGCCACCGCCAGCCGTGAAGACGCCCGCAGCAAACTCGGCGCCAGCGCCGACAACGCCGTGGCCCGCGTCACCGAAGTGGAAAAAGCGCTGCTGCAAGGCGGCGATGTCACCCAGTTCAACAGCGTGGTGAGCCTGAGCAAGGCGATCCAACAGGCGCGCTATCAGGTTCGCGGCTACACCTACAGTGGCAAAAGCGAGGCCCAACAACCGGCCATCGATGCAATTACCGATGTCCTGAAACTGCTTGCACGTTTGCCGGCCCAGTTGCCTGAAGAACACGCCGACAGGCTCCAGCAGGCCAGCGACTCGATGAACGTCTATCGAGCAGCGGTTAGTCAGTTCCGCGATTCCCAGCTTGATACCGCCGCAGCACTCAAGCGCATGGCCGAGCAAGGCGAAGTGTTGCTCGAAGCCAGCCAAAAGTTGACCATCTCCCAGACCGGCGTGCGTGACCGTGATGCGGCCCAGGCCAAGACCTTCCTGATCGTGGCCGCAACCCTGGCCCTCTTGTTCGGCATCATCTCAGCCGTGGCGATCACTCGGCAGATCGTCGGCCCCTTGAGCCAGACCCTCAAGATCGCCGAGGGCGTGGCCGCCGGTGACCTGACCCACGACCTCAACTCCGAGCGCCGCGACGAGCTGGGCCAGCTGCAGCGGGCCATGCAGCGCATGACCGTGGGCCTGCGCCAATTGATCGGCGGCATCAGCCAAGGCGTCACACAGATTGCCAGCGCCGCCGACCAGCTCTCGGCCGTTACCGAGCAGACCAGCGCCGGCGTCAACAGCCAGAAAGTGGAAACCGACCAGGTCGCTACCGCGATGCACGAAATGACCGCCACCGTGCAGGAAGTGGCACGTAATGCCGAGGAAGCCTCCGAAGCCGCCCTCGCCGCCGACCAGCAGGCACGCGAAGGTGAAAAAGTGGTTGGCGAAGCCATCGCCCAGATCGAACGCCTGGCCCTCGAAGTGGGCAACTCCACCGCGGCGATGGGCGACTTGAAGCGTGAAAGCGACAAGATCGGCAGCGTGCTCGACGTGATCAAGTCCGTCGCCCAGCAAACCAACCTGCTGGCCCTCAACGCCGCCATCGAAGCGGCCCGTGCAGGGGAAGCCGGACGTGGCTTTGCGGTCGTGGCCGATGAGGTTCGCAGCCTGGCGCAGCGCACCCAGAAGTCCACCGAAGAAATCGAAGAGCTGATCGTCGGCCTGCAATCGGGTACCCAGCAGGTCGCGACCATCATGGACAACAGTCGCAACCTGACCGACAACAGCGTCGAGCTGACCCGCCGCGCCGGTGGTTCACTGGAAAACATCACTCGCACGGTCTCGGCGATCCAGTCGATGAACCAACAGATCGCCGCAGCCGCCGAGCAACAAAGCGCCGTGGCCGAGGAAATCAACCGCAGCGTGCTGAACGTACGCGACGTGTCCGAACAAACCGCCGCCTCCAGTGAAGAAACCGCCGCCTCGAGCGCTGAACTGGCGCGGCTGGGCGTTCATTTGCAGACGTTGGTGGGGCGCTTCAAGGTCTGACACCCTGGCGAGGGAGCTTGCTCCTTCGCCACGGGAATACACCCGCCTATTTCCTACAGATCGCTACAACATGGTCGATACTCTTCTCATAAAGCCTATAAAAGGTTCGAGGGAGTATCAGCATGTTCAGTTGGCTGACCGAGAAGCTGGGAAATGTAAGCGTCAATCGCAAACTGGGTTTCGGTTTTGGCCTGGTACTGCTCATGACCGTCCTGAGCACCTTCGCCGGCTGGAACAGCCTGAGTAGTGTGATCAGCCGCGCAGATAAGCAGGCGTCGATCGCCGAGCTCAACGAGCTGGACAAGGATCTGCGCGTCGCCCGTCTCGACTACGAAATGCGTCGGGGTGAACAGGGCCCGACAGCCGTCAGCGAACTCTTGGTCAAGCTGCTGGAAGGCACCCACGCCTCTCTCAAAACGTTTACGCGTGCCTCGGACCTGGAAATGCTCAACCAGCAATTGGCGACGCTCGACGAGTACAAGCGCGCCTTTGCCGACATGACCCAGGCGACGCAGAACCGCGAATCGGCCCGATCCAAGCTGGGAGCCAACGCCGACAACGCCGTGGCCAAGGTGAAGGAAGTCGAAGATGCCTTGCGCCAAGGCGACAGTGTCCCTCTATTCAACGACGTGGTTGAGCTGAGCAAACTCATCCAGCAAGCGCGCTACCAGGTCCGTGGCTACACCTACAGCGGCAAGGCCGAAGCCGAGCAACCGGCGCTGGAGGCCATTGATAACGCCTTGAAAAACCTGGAGGCCCTGCCAAGCAAGCTGCCGGAGCAATACGCCGCCAACCTGCAACAGGCCTCCGAATCGATGAAGGCCTATCGCGCCGCAGTCAGTCAGTTTCGAGACTCTCAGGTAGCCAATGCCTCAGCCCTCAAGCGAATGGTGGAGCAAGACACCCGTTTGAACGATTTAAGCCACCGATTGACTGCCTCCCAGACCGAGAGACGTGATCAGGAAACGATTCACGCGAAAGAGGCGTTGATCACCGTCACCCTCCTGGCCTTGGCGTTTGGCCTGCTGGCAGCGTGGATCATTACCCGGCAGATCGTCGTTCCGCTGCAACACACCCTGGTTGCAGTCGAACGCGTCGCTTCGGGCGACCTGAGCCATAACCTTGAAGTCAATCGTCGCGACGAAATGGGCCAGTTGCAAAGCAGCCTGCAACGCATGGTGATCAGCCTGCGGCAACTGATCGGCGGTATCAGCGATGGGGTTACGCAAATCGCCAGCGCCGCCGAACAGCTCTCGGCCGTCACCGAGCAGACCAGTGCCGGGGTCAATAGCCAGAAAATGGAAACCGATCAGGTCGCCACTGCGATGAATGAAATGACTGCCACAGTGCAGGAAGTGGCACGCAACGCCGAAGAAGCCTCCGAAGCCGCCGTCGCCGCCGACCAGCAGGCGCGCGAGGGCGAAAGGGTCGTCGGCGAAGCCATCGCCCAGATCGAGCGCCTGGCTAAGGAAGTGGGGAACTCCACCACGGCGATGGGCGATTTGAAGCGTGAAAGCGACAAGATCGGCAGCGTGCTGGACGTGATCAAGTCCGTCGCCCAACAGACCAACCTGCTGGCCCTCAACGCCGCCATCGAAGCGGCCCGTGCAGGGGAAGCCGGACGTGGCTTTGCGGTCGTGGCCGATGAGGTTCGCAGCCTGGCGCAGCGCACCCAGAAGTCCACCGAGGAAATCGAGGAATTGATTGTTGGCCTGCAGAGCGGTACCGAAAAGGTCTCGACGATCATGGACAGCAGCCGCGGCCTGACCGACACCAGTGTCGAACTGACCCGCCGCGCTGGTGGCTCGCTGGAAAACATCACCCGCACCGTCTCAGCGATCCAGGCGATGAACCAACAGATCGCGGCGGCGGCCGAGCAGCAGAGTGCTGTGGCTGAGGAGATCAACCGTAGTGTGCTGAATGTGCGTGATGTGTCGGAGCAAACGGCGTCGTCCAGTGAGGAGACTGCCGCCTCCAGTGCTGAGCTGGCGCGGTTGGGGGTGCATTTGCAGGCGTTGGTGGGGCGGTTCCGGGTTTGATGCCTTGCGGCTGCCTTACTTAGGATTTGTGTGTATATCCGTTATTTAGGTGACGGCGGCTTAGGGTTCCGCTCTTACAGCGGCTCACTTTTGAGAAGCGCAAAAGTAAGCAAAACGCTTCTGCCCCACCACTTGGTGCCTCGCCTAGGCTCGGCATGCCCTCACTCCGGCATTGCTCCGTGGGCCCGCCGCGAAGGGCCATCCATGGCCCAGCGCGGCTACCTCGGCATCCATGCCGAGGTGCCCACTGCGCAATACCTGCGTTCGGCCAGCGTGGTTAACGGGGCGCCCGAGATCAACGTCCACCGCGAGGCGGCCTAGTAGCCGACCTGGCTCTCCCGGTCGTACACCCGTTAGATCTGTGGGAGCAAAGCTTGCTCGCGATAGCGGTCTGTCAGGCAACATCAATACTGACTGCCCCGCCGCCTTCGCGAGCAGGCTCGCTCCCACAATGGGATCGAAGTACGACCGGGAGAACCAGGTCGGCTGTCAGGCCGCCTCGCGAGCAAGCTTTGCCCGCACAGGCCCTGCTCAAACAGATCTGATGGGTGTACGACCGGGAGAGTCAGGTCGGCTGTCAGGCCGCCTCGCGAGCAAGCTTGAACTGGTCAAGTAAATCCGGACACCAGTTACGGTGTTTATGCTGCTTTTTGCTCCATGGCTATTGGCGATAGGTAGTCGTTGTAGCTGTGGAGCCTGGTGCGGTTGTAGTACATGAAGAAGCGCACCATATCGGTTTGTGCTTCCTCGCTCGTGCTGTAACCGTTGCGAGGGACCCATTCTGACTTCAGGGTGCCGAAAAAACGTTCTGTTGGAGCATTGTCCCAGCACTGCCCGCGATGACTCATGCTTTGCAAAATGCCATGACGCATCAACTCTTCTTGAAACTTGCGGCTGGTGTACTGACAGCCCTGGTCCGAATGAAACATCAATCCAGGTGGGCATGTTCGAAGCTCTATCGCCATGCGTAACGCCTTGCTGACCAGGTTGGCGTCATTGACCAGCGAAAATGCCCAGCCAATGACCCGGCGAGCAAACAAGTCGATCACAATGGCCAGATGAACCCAGCGTTTACCCACCATCAAGCTTGTAACGTCGCCACACCAGACCTGATTGACCACGGTCGGCTTGAAATTACGCTTGAGCAGATTGGGTGCGACAAATGCTTCAACTCCTTTGGACCTGAATGGGTGAGGCTGGCGTTGTTTACTGACAATGTTGGCTTCCCTCATCAGTGTTCTAACAAGGCTTCTGCCGACCGCTATGTTTTGGGCCTTCAGATGCTTGCTGATCGTTCTGGACCCCATGGCTTCCCGGCTTTCGCTGTGCAGTTCAACCACCTTCCCCTTGAGTTCTTCGCGCTCGATCTTAGGCCGCGAGAGACGCTGTAGCCACTCGTAAAAGCTGCTGCGCTTCACATCGAAAACGCGACACAGAATGGCGGTCGGGAATGACTCTCTTAGCTCCGCGATCATCGAAAACGATCGGGATCCGACATCAAGAGAGCGGTAGCCTTTTTTAAGATTTCGGCTTCCATTTCCATGCGTTTGATCTTGGCTTTCAGATCCTGAATCTGCCGTTGATCCTCAGTAATGGCCTTGGTGCCTTGAACTGGCTGACCTTTTTGCTCCTTGCGAACCTGGTCCACCCACCGTCGTAATGCGGTGGCACTGATGTCCAGCGACGCGCAGACTTCCTGTACTGAACAGTTGTCATCAATCACCATGCTGGCCGCACGATGTTTGAACTCGCGGGAAAAGACTCTTCTTTCTTTCATGGAACCTCCAAATTGGCGAAATCATATCGCCCTTAAGAGGTGTCCGGAATTATTAGGCCAGTTCAGCTTTGCTCCCACAGGTCCTGCTCAAACAGATCTGATGGGTGTGCGACCGGGAGAGTCAGGTCGGCTGTCAGGCCGCCTCGCGAGCAAGCTTTGCTCCCACAGGTCCTGCTCAAACAGATCTGATGGGTGTGCGACCGGGAGAGCCAGGTCGGCTGTCAGGCCGCCTCGCGAGCAAGCTTTGCTCCCACAGGTCCTGCTCAAACAGATCTGAGGGGTGTACGACCGAGAGAGCCAGGTCGGCTACTAGGCCGCCTCGCGGTGGACGTTGATCTCGGCGCCCCGTTAACCACGCTGGCCGAACGCAGGCATTGTGGAGTGGGCATCCCGGCATGGATGCCGGGATAGCCGCGCTGGGCCATGGATGGCCCTTCGCGGCGGGCCCACGGAGCAATGCCTTCGTTCGGGCATGCCGAGCCTAGGCGAGGCACCAAGTGGAGGGGCAGAAGCGCTTTGGTTACTTTCGCGCTTTTCGAAAGTGACCCGCCGTAAGGGCGGAACCCTAAGTAGCCCTTACCTAACCAACTGATATACATACAAAAATACCTGCGTCCCGCAAGCCGTCATCCCAAGGCTACGGCGCCTTGCGCCATCGCCTACAACTACGCCAGAATCCGCTGGCTTGTGCGCCTTGGCCCTGGGCTCTAACGTTTGCAGGTCGCTGTCAGTTCAGCGATCGGGTTTAGCAGCTCGGCACAATATCAAGGCACGCAGGTCCGCTTTATGGCGGCTGTGCGTGGGGCACTTCGGTGCGCCGGGTTCCTTGATTCCTGGTCTGCTAACCCGCGCACAGTCGCCACCCTTTTCGTTTAGCAGCGATGTCTGGCGGCTCCATCAATCAAGGAGCGTCAACCATTGGTTTGTTGGCGAATCGGGTACTGGACAACGTCAATACACAGTCCTGACCTCGCCACGGATAGCGCTCAAATACTGAAATAGCGCCCAACAAAAAGCCCCGCTTCCTTCCAGAAGCGGGGCTTTTTGCGTATCAGGCCACTTGAGGCTGTGCGCTCACCGGCTGTAGCGGCAGCAACGGTGCATGAGGATCGGCCTTGACCGACTCACGCCACGCCGCCAGCCACTCCGGATGAGCCTCGCTCCAGACCTGCTCATGCAGGCGGGACAGGGCCACCGGGTCACTTAGCAACGCCAGTCGCTCAGTGTTGCTGAGCTCGGCAGGACCAACCTTCAGGGCGTGACGAACACGTTCGACCCGCAGCCATTCAATCGGCTCGGCCTGGCCGTGACGCGAGGTGGCCAACGCACACGCCAAGGCGTTCTGTTGCGGATCGACCACCGCCCGGATGAAACCGTCGTTCAGCGCATGCCAACGGTTTTCATGGGTGTACTGGTCCGTCGACAGCAGCTCCTGGGGCGGGGCGTATTCCTCAGGGATCAGGAACAGGCTCTCATCGCGGGACTTCAAGCCCAGGCCCACGCGACTGGAGATCACCGACACCGGGATCGACAGGATCAACGACCCGACGATCGGCACCAGCCACCAGAGGAAGCTTGGGTTCAGCCAGATCACCAGCAAGGCCCAGAAAAAGCCCAGCAAGGTTTGCGGACCGTGGCGCTTGACCGCTTCGCTCCATGGCGTGGAGTCGTCGTCACGTTTCGGCGAGTTCCAGGTCGCGGCCCAGCCCAGGAAAGCGGCGAGCACGAAACGGGTGTGGAAGATCATGCGAACCGGCGCCAGCAGCATGGAGAACAGCATCTCCAGCAACATGGACATGGTCACCTTGAACTTGCCACCGAATTCCTTCGCGCCCTTGGCCCAGATCAGCACGATGCTCAGCAGCTTGGGCAGGAACAGTAGCACGATGGTGGTCGAGAACAGGGCGATGGCCTTTTCCGGATGCCATTGCGGCCACAGCGGATAAAGCTGGCGTGGCTCGAGGAAGTACTGCGGCTCCATCAGCGTGTTCACCGCCAGCAGCGCGGTGGACAGCACCAGGAAGAAGAACCACAGCGGCGCCGACAGGTAGGACATCACGCCGGTCAGGAACACCGCACGATGGACCGGGTGCATGCCCTTGACCAGGAACAGCCGGAAGTTCATCAGGTTGCCGTGGCACCAGCGACGGTCACGCTTGAGTTCGTCCAGCAGGTTCGGCGGCAGCTCTTCGTAGCTGCCCGGCAGGTCATAGGCAATCCACACGCCCCAGCCGGCACGGCGCATCAACGCAGCTTCGACAAAGTCGTGGGACAGGATGGCACCGGCGAACGCGCCTTTACCGGGCAATGGCGCCAGGGCGCAGTGCTCGATGAACGGCTTCATGCGGATGATCGCGTTGTGCCCCCAATAATGGGATTCGCCCAACTGCCAGAAGTGCAGGCCGGCAGTGAACAACGGACCATACACCCGAGTGGCGAACTGCTGCATGCGCGCATACAGCGTGTCCATGCCCGAGGCCCGTGGCGCGGTCTGGATGATGCCGGCGTCCGGCGTGGCTTCCATCAGGCGCACCAGGCTGGTCAGGCACGTACCGCTCATCACGGAGTCCGCGTCGAGTACAACCATGTACTTGTAGTCACCGCCCCAACGACGGCAGAAGTCGTCGAGGTTGCCACTCTTGCGCTTCACGCGACGGCGACGACGGCGGTAGAAGATCTTGCCGAAGCCCCCGGCTTCACGGCAGACGTCCAGCCAGGCCTGTTGTTCGGCCACGCAGATGTCGGTTTCGTTACTGTCGCTGAGCACGAAAAAGTCGAAGCGATCCAGGTCACCGGTGGCGGCCACCGACTCGAAGGTCGCGCGCAAACCGGCGAATACCCGAGCCACGTCTTCGTTGCAGATCGGCATCACCAGCGCGGTGCGGGCGTCCTTGGGAATCGGCTCGTTGCCAGCGCTAGCGCCGGAGATGCGATATTTGTCGTGGCCGGTGAGCAATTCGAGAAAGCCCATCAGCGCCGTCCAGAAACCCGCCGACACCCAGCAGAACAGGATCCCGAACAGAATCAGGATGCTGGTTTGCAACGCATACGGCAGCACTTGCGTGGCCGTCTGCATCAGCGGTTGGTGCAGGACTTCGTCCAGGTCCACCAGCGACCAGCCCTGGTAAGGCATGATGCCCTTCATGTACCAGCCGGCGACGATGGTCTGGCCAAGCATCAGGATCAGCAGGATGTAGCGGCGGATCGAACCCACGGTACGCCAGCGTGCATGGGGCAGCACGCGCTCATCCTTGGGCGGCTTCGGCGGGTTGGTACGCCCGGTCAGGCGCCGCCAGCCGCGCACCAGGATATTGGTGCGCCACGGCTCCGGCACGACCTTGGTCCGGCGAATCGGCGGTGTCGCCTTCAAGCACACCCGGCCGCTGGAATCGAGGGCCAGCATTTCGGCGTCCTCGAGTTCCTCGGCGGTGCTCAGCGTCAGGCGACGGCCCACCGAGGCTTGCGCCGCCTCGTTGGGTGCGTCGAATGTCGAAGAAGCCAGGCGCTCATGCAATTCGCTGAATGACGAGCAGCCTGCCAGCTCGGCACGCTGCTCGTCGGTCATCGGCAAATGGGCCAGATACTCACGCAGAGACTCTGGTTGTACGGACGTATTACTCATCGGCAGGCAACTGGTAGCTCCAGGTCTCGGTCAGGACTTGTTCAGTCTGTTCCGGTTCCTGTGGGGTTGGGGTCGGCTCGGCGGCGGCGGTGGCCGCCTTGACGGCCTTGGCTTCTTTCTGCTCGCCGGCTTGCTCGTTGGCTTTCTCTTTTTCGCTCTGCTGCTTGGCGACCTTGTCGGCCTTGGCCAGCGTGGCCACGGAGTGCGCGGTGGCTGGCAGCTCGACAGGGACAAGCGGCCTGACCAATGCGGCACGCATCTCGGTCGCTTTGCTCGGGTCCTTGATCTTCAAGCGCAACGTCAGGCGCCAGCCCTTGGTCTCAGGGTTGTAGCGCACGCTGTTCTCGACGATCTCGCCGTTGTCGCCAATGCTCACCTGGCTACGCACTTCAGCGTCTTCAGGCAACGCTTGCAGGGACGGCCCTTCGAAATCCACCAGGTAGGCGACGCTGCCGTCCGGTTGACGGATCAGGTTGGACTGCTTCACGTCACCGGTGGAGCGCAGGGTCTGCTTGACCCAGGCACTGTCTGGCGAGTGCAGGTTGGCTTCATCGAGCGTCCAATGCAGACGGTAGGCGAAGTCCAGCGGCTGGCCAGGCTCAGGCAGTTTTTCCGGGCTCCAGAACGCAACGATGTTGTCGTTGGTTTCGTCGGCGGTCGGAATCTCAACCAGATCGACGCTGCCCTTGCCCCAATCACCTTTCGGTTCGATCCAGGCGCTTGGACGTTTTTCGTAACGGTCATCCAGGTCTTCGTAGTGGCTGAAGTCACGGCCCCGTTGCAGCAAGCCGAAACCACGCGGGTTTTCCACCGAGAAGTTGCTTACGGCCAAGTGTTTCGGGTTGTTCAGCGGACGCCAGATCCACTCGCCGTTGCCGGCATGGATGGACAGGCCGCTGGAATCGTGGAGCTCACGACGGTAGTTCAGCACCTTGGACGGCTGGTTGGCGCCGAACAGGAACATACTGGTCAACGGGGCGATACCCAGCTTGTTGACGCGATCACGCAGGAACACCCGTGATTTCACGTCGACGACGGTGTCGGTGCCCGGACGCACGGTCAGGCGATAAGCACCCGTGGCCCGTGGCGAATCCAGCAGGGCGAAGATCACCAGGTGCTTGTCGGTCGGTTTCGGACGCTGGATCCAAAACTCGCGAAAGCGCGGGAACTCTTCACCGGACGGCAACGCGGTGTCGATGGCCATGCCTCGAGCGGACAAACCGTAGACCTGGCCCTTGCCGATGACGCGGAAATAACTCGCGCCCAGCATGGTCATGATTTCGTCTTGCTTGTCGGCCTTGTTGATCGGGTACAACACGCGAAAACCTGCGTAACCCAGCTGTTCGGTGGCCTTGGGATCGAACTTCACGTCGCCGAAATCGAAACGGGTCGGGTCGTACTTGATCTCGTCGACGGTGGTCGCGGTGATTTCGTTGATCTTCACCGGCGTGTCGAAATGCATGCCCTGGTGATAGAAGGACAGCCGGAACGGCGTCTTCTGGTCGGCCCATTCAGCTTTTTCGGTGCGGAAACGAATTTTCTGATAATCGGCGAATTTCATTTCGCGGAATTCGTTCGGCAAATTGCTGCGCGGGGCTTCGAACTTCTGCCCGGCCAGTTCTTGTGCCTTCGCCGATACATCATCCAGGCTGAATGCCCACAATTGGCCCGCGCCGAACAGGCACAGCAGGGCCGAGCCCGCTACCAAGGCGCTTCTAAACCGTTTGGCAGTCATTTTTGGTGCATTACAGGGACTAACAATCACGAGCAACCCTCGCCGAAAACTGATCAAAAAACCAACGGCCAGATAAAGTATCTGCACGGTAACGGCGCTGAAAAACCGTCCCTGCCGACCACTCTTGCCAAGTTGGCGAGCATTGTTCCGACTCCGATGGGACAAAATGATTCCCCAAACGGTCCAGGACAAGTCTCTACCTAAGTCAAATGGACCAGCGAACGCTGATCCCCCGTAGCGCGCGATTATCTAGTAGCACGCGTGACAACGCATCAGGGGCAGCAAAGTATTTATCGAGAAAACTCCCTGTTTTGCCTCGAAACAGAACCGAAAAGATGTTTCAAACGCTTTCAGACCTGTAACAGGAAGGTTACCGGGCCATCATTGACCAAATGAACCTGCATGTCGGCGCCGAATCTACCTGATGCCACAGTGCCATGCACCTGTTTCGCCTGGGTGAGCAAATAGTTGAACAACTCTTCGCCCAAGGCCGGAGGCGCGGCTGTCGAAAAACTCGGGCGCAAACCGCTTTTGGTGTCTGCCGCCAGGGTGAACTGCGACACCAGCAACAACCCACCACCGACATCCGCCAGGGACAGGTTCATCTTGCCGTCGGCGTCGCTGAACACTCGATAGTTAAGCAGCTTATGCAGGAGTTTGTCGGCGCTGGCCCGGCTATCCCCGGGCTCGACGGCCACCAACACCAGCAAGCCCTGATCCACGGCCCCGACGATCTCGCCTGATACTTCGACCCGTGCGCCGCGAACGCGTTGCAACAGCCCCTTCATGCTTCTTCGGGTGGCAGGTCGAGCAGGCGCCGGGCCATTTGCGCAGCGGCGCGCACCAGTGCGTCGGTGATCCCCGGCTCAGAAGCGGCGTGACCGGCGTCGCGAATGACCTGCAGTTCGCTGTTGGGCCAGTTCTGATGCAACTCCCAGGCATTGTCCAGCGGGCAGATGACGTCGTAGCGGCCATGCACGATGACGCCCGGCAAATGGGCGATCTTGCCCATGTCGCGAATCAGCTGGTTAGGTTCGAGGAAGGCATTGTTGGTGAAGTAGTGGCATTCGATCCGGGCGATCGACAGCGCTCGCTGCGGCTCGGAGAAGCGATCGACCACCAGCGGGTTCGGACGCAGGGTCGCGGTGCGACCTTCCCAGGTGGACCAGGCCTTGGCCGCGTGCATCTGGGCGATCTGGTCGTTACCGGTCAGGCGCTTGTGAAAAGCGCTGAGCAGGTCGTCGCGCTCGTCCAACGGGATCGGTGCGATGTAGTCCTGCCAATAGTCAGGGAACAGGCGACTGGCGCCGGCCTGGTAGAACCACTCGATTTCCTGCGGTCGGCAGAGAAAGATCCCACGCAGGATCAGGCCGTGTACCCGCTCTGGATGAGTCTGGGCGTAGGCCAGGGCCAAGGTCGAACCCCAGGAACCGCCAAACAGCACCCATTTCTCGATGCCCAGGTGTTTGCGGATGCGCTCCAGATCTTCGACCAGGTCCCAGGTGGTGTTGTTCTCAAGGCTGGCATGGGGGGTGGACCGACCGCAGCCGCGCTGGTCGAAGGTGACGATGCGGTACAGGTTCGGATCGAAGTAGCGGCGGCTCTGCGCATCGCAGCCAGCACCCGGGCCGCCGTGAATGAACACCACTGGCAGGCCTTCCGGGGAACCGCTTTCATCGACATAGAGCGTGTGGGTGTCATCGACAGCCAGATCGTGCCGGGCATGGGGTTTGATCTGCGGGTACAAAGTCTGCATTGCGCGCTCCGTAAGGGGTCGAGTCATCCCTGTAGGGACGTCTATTTAATCTGCCGTCCGGCATCATAAACCCGAATTACCTGAATGAGCATGTCCCCTGCGCAGTCAAAGCATGTCAGCCAGGTACGCCAGCAGCGTGCTATACATCCGATCGACCTCCGGTACCTGGCCCCGGCCGCGCAGGCAACCGTGGACCAACCCTTCGCCCATGTACAACACAGAGGCTACACCTGCGGCATTCAACCGCTCGCTATAAAGGACGCCGTCGTCGCGCAGCGGGTCCCATTGCGCCACGACGATCAACGCCGGCGGCAAGCCGTCCAGGTGCTCGGCGAGCAACGGCATAGCGCAGGGAGAGGGTGCAACGTCGCCCAGGTACAGCGCGTGATAGCTGTCCAGGTCTTGGCTGCTCAACAGCGGCGCATCGGCACACTCACGGCGCGATGGCAGTGCTGCCGAGCCACCTAGCGCCGGATAGATCAGCACCTGGGCCCGGGGCAATACTTGCCCGGCATCGCGCAAGGCCAGGCATAACGCAGCGGCGAGATTGCCGCCGGCACTGTCACCGACCACCAGCCGCCGACGGGGGTCGATGGCAAACGGGGCATCCGTCAGGTGGCGCCACACTGCGAGGCAATCTTCGAAACCAGCCGGAAATGGATGCTCCGGGGCCAACCGATAATCCACCGCCACCACCAACGCGCCCAGCTCAGCCGCCAGTTCCATGCAGATGAAGTCATGGGAGTCCAGGTCCCCCACTACCCAACCGCCACCGTGCAGGTAAAGCAGGCATGGCCAGCCGGCGAGCGGCGCCGCACGTTGCGGGTAATAGGCCCGCACCGCCACGCCGGCCAGCTCGAAATCCTCGATGGCCAGCGTTGGCGGGCATGCCGGGGTGAAAGCCCGGCACATCTGGCTGTAGGCCTGGCGCAAACCGGCGAGGCTGTCGTCCGGGCTGGTGAAGCTCAGGGTTTTGTCGATGAAGGCTGACATTGCCTGGGAGAGTGGGTAGGCCATCGTGGTTTGCCGTGGATCGCTAAGGTGTAGCCCGGAAGGCTTTTGTGGCGAGGGAGCTTGCTCCCGCTGGGCTGCGAAGCAGTCCTCGCTTTTGGCGGTCGCTGCGCAACCGAGCGGGAGCAAGCTCCCTCGCCACAGGGGTTATCAGTCTCCAGAAGGTTGTGTCAATTCTTGATACTGGCCTGCACCGCCGCCACGCCATCCTTGCCGTCGAAGCTGGTGACTCCGGCCAGCCACTTCTGCAAATCCTCGGGATGATCGCGCAGCCATTGCCGGGCGACGTCCTGAGGTGTCTTGCGCTCCATGATCGGCACCATCAACTGACTCTCCTGGGCGGCGGTGAAGGTGAGGTTTTCCAGCAACCGGTTCACATTCGGACAACGCTGGGCATAGTCCGGTGCGGTGACGGTGGAGACGGTCGCGGCGCCTTCGTTCGGCCCATAGACATCCTCGCTGCCGGTCAGGTAGGTGATGTTCATGTTGATGTTCATCGGGTGTGGGGTCCAGCCGACGAAGACCACGAACTCCTTGCGATTCACCGCGCGCTGCACCGCGGCCAGCATGCCCGCTTCACCGGACTCGATCAGTTTGAAGTCCTTGAGGCCGAAGTGATTGGTTTCGATCATGGTCTTGATGGTGGTGTTGGCACCGCTGCCGGGCTCGATCCCGTAGATCTTGCCACCGAGCTGATCCTTGAACCGGGCGATGTCGGCAAAGGTCTTGAGCCCTGCCGCCGCCACGTAGTCTGGAACGGCCAGGGTGGCCTGGGCGTCGGCCAGGCTCGGTTTGTCCAATACCTTCACCTGGTTGGCCGCCAGGAACGGCGCGATGTTCTTGTCCATCGCCGGCTTCCAATACCCCAGGAAAATATCTAGGCGCTTGTCGCGGATGCCAGCGAAGATGATCTGCTGCACGGCGCTGGTCTGTTTGCTTTCGTAGCCCAACCCGGTGAGCAACACATCGGCCATGCCGCTGGTGGCGATCACGTCGGTCCAGTTGACCACGCCCATGCGCACGGTCTGGCACGACGCCGGCTCGGCGGCCATCGCCCCGGCGCTCAACAGGGTGGTACCGCAGAGGATCGACAGACAGCGTTTGAACAGTCTTTTCATCGGGAAGGTCTCGTGCGGCAGCGGATTATTGTAGGTCGGTGTCTTGCTGCACCGTGCCCAAAACATTACGCAGCGCCGAGGGGGTCAAGATGAACTGTGGCGACTCGGTTTTGCACGGTGGCGACAGTTGCTCCCGAGACTCAAGGACAAAAACAAACCTGTGGCAAGGGGGTTCTGTGGGAGCAAGGCTTGCCCGCGATGAAAACAACGCGGTCTCTCTGAAACAGCGGCGCCTGTATCGCGAGCAAGCTTTGCTCCCACAGATAACTCCCCTCACCACAGGAGTCATGGCTAGATCTTTATTTCTTGTAAGCCTGCTGCCCCCACGCCTGGAAGCCTTCCAGCAGCTCCTTGAGCACCACCTGGGTCGGCGCCGCCAAATCCGCGCGGTAGTTGAACGGTTCGAACTCTTCCATGTAGGTGCTCTGGCACAGTTCCAGTTGCACCGCGTGGATGTGTTCGGCCGGGTTGCCGTAGTGCCGGGTGATGTGTCCGCCCTTGAACCGCCCGTTGAGCACGTGGGTGAATTCGCCATGGCGGGCGCAGATGGCTTCGAGCTGGCTGGCCAGGGCAGGGTCGCAACTGGCACCGTTGAACGTGCCGAGGTTGAAGTCCGGCAGCTTGCCGTCGAACAGGTGCGGGATCACCGAACGGATCGAATGGGCGTCGAACAGCAAGGCATAGCCGAACTCGGCCTTGAGCCGCGCCAGTTCCTGCTGCAGCGCCTGGTGATACGGCATCCAGACCTGTTGCAGATACGTCGCCCGCTCCTCGGCCGACGGCTCCAGCCCTTCGCGAAACAGCGGCACGCCATCGAACAGTGTCGCCGGGTACAAACCGGTGGTGGCGCCGACGTACATCGGCTTGTCATCGGCGGGGCGATTCAGGTCGACGACGAACCGCGAGTACTCGGCGGCCAGGGTGCTGGCACCCAGCTCGGCGGCGAACTCATAGAGCATTGGGATGTGCCAGTCAGTGTCCGGCAGGCTTTGGGCCTCGGGGATCAACCCGGCCTGTACCGCCGGGGTCAGGCGCAGGCCGGCGTGGGGCATGCTGATCAACAGCGGCACGCGCCCTTGCTTGAAATTCAGGACCTTCTCCACAACCGTTCTCCTCAATCGATTTCCACGCCGTGACGCACGACGCGTTTTTCCAGATCACCACCGAGCCAGTACGCCAGGTCGGCCGGGCGGTCGATGTGCCATGCGACAAAATCCGCGACCTTGCCAGCTTCCAGCGAACCGTGGGTATCAGCCATGCCCAAGGCCTGGGCCGCATGAATCGTCGCCCCCGCCAGGGCTTCTTCCGGGGTCATGCGGAAACAGGTGCAGGCCATGTTCAACATCAAGCGCAACGACAACGCCGGCGAGGTGCCGGGGTTGAGGTCGCTGGCCACGGCGATTTTCACACCGTGCTTGCGCAACGCATCCATGGGCGGCAGTTGGGTTTCGCGCAGGAAGTAAAACGCCCCTGGCAACAGCACCGCCACGGTGCCGGATTCGGCCATGGCCTTGGCATCGTCCTCGGTCATGAACTCCAGGTGATCGGCCGACAGCGCCTGGTAACGCGCCGCCAGGCTGGAACCGTGCAGGGATGACAGTTGCTCGGCGTGCAACTTCACTGGCAGCCCCAGTTGTTGCGCCGTGATAAACACCCGCTCGACCTGCGCCGGGGAAAACGCCAGGTATTCGCAAAAGGCGTCCACCGCATCCACCAGCCCCTCGGCCGCCAGGGCCGGCAGCATCTCGCTGCAGATGTGCTCGATGTAATCGTCGGCGCGATCCTTGTATTCCGGCGGCAAGGCGTGTGCCGCCAGGCAGGTGCTGCGCACGCTGACCGGCAACTCGGCGCCGAGGCGGCGGATGACCCGCAGCATCTTGCGTTCGCTGGCCAGGTCCAGGCCGTAGCCGGATTTTATTTCCACCGTGGTCACGCCGTCGCGCATCAGGCTTCCCAGGCGTTTGGCAGCGCTGGCGAACAGCTCGTCTTCACTGGCGGCGCGGGTGGCGCGCACGGTGCTGGCGATGCCGCCACCGGCGGCGGCGATCTCGGCATAGCTGACGCCTTGCAGACGCTGCTCGAACTCACTGCTGCGGTTGCCGCCAAATACCGTGTGGGTATGGCAGTCGATCAGCCCCGGCGTGACCCAGGCGCCCTTGAGGTCGTTGACCGCCGGGTAGTCCCCCGCCGGCAACTCGGCACGCGGGCCGATCCATTGAATGTGCTCACCCTGGGTGACGATGGCGGCGTCTTCGATGATCGAGTAGACGCCCTGGGCCATGGTGGCGGCGTGGCAGTTTTGCCAGAGGGTTTTCATCCCGGTTTCCTCGTCGCATTCAAAATCGAATCGCGAGCAAGCTCGCTCCCACAAGGGGCAGGGTGTACCCCAAATGAGTGTGGGAGCGAGCTTGCTCGCGATGAGGCCCTTACAGGCTCGGCAACAGCTGCGCCGTAACCAATTCGTTCAGGCACCGGCTCGCCAGCAATTCACTGGCCGCATTGATGTCCGGCGCAAAGAAGCGGTCCTTCTCGTAAAACGGCACTTGCGCACGCAACAGACCCCGGGCCCGTTCCAGCTTCGTGGAGGTCTTCAAACCGCCGCGCAGATCCAGCCCCTGGCAAGCCGCAAGCCATTCCACCGCCAGGATCCCACGGGTGTTCTCGGCCATTTCCCACAGACGCTTGCCAGCGGCCGGGGCCATGGAAACGTGGTCTTCCTGGTTGGCCGAGGTCGGCAGGCTGTCCACCGAATGGGGATGGGACAACGCCTTGTTTTCACTGGCCAGGGCGGCAGCGGTGACCTGGGCGATCATGAAGCCGGAGTTCACCCCACCATTGGCGACGAGGAACGGCGGCAGTTGCGACATGTGCTTGTCCATCATCAACGAAATGCGCCGCTCGCTCAGGGAGCCGATTTCGGCAATCGCCAAGGCCATGTTGTCGGCCGCCATCGCCACCGGTTCGGCGTGGAAGTTGCCTCCGGAAATCACGTCGCCCTCGGCGGCGAACACCAGCGGGTTATCCGACACCGCGTTGGCCTCGATCACCAGCACCTCGGCGGCCTGGCGGAACTGGGTCAGGCAGGCGCCCATCACTTGCGGTTGGCAGCGCAGGGAGTACGGGTCCTGGACCTTGTCGCAGTTCTGGTGCGAATCGGAGACTTCGCTGCGCTCGCCCAGCAGATCGCGGTAGGCAGCGGCGGCGTCGATCTGGCCTTTCTGGCCACGGGCGGCATGGATGCGTGCATCGAATGGCGAACGCGAGCCGAGCACCGCTTCCACCGTGAGGCCGCCCAGGGCCAGGGCACCGGCAAACAGGTCTTCGCCTTCGAACAGGCCACGCAGGGCAAACGCGGTGGACACCTGGGTGCCGTTGAGCAGCGCCAGGCCTTCCTTGGCGGCCAGGGTCAGCGGCGCGAGGCCAGCCACTTTCAGCGCGTCGACGGCCGGCAGCCATTCGCCCTTGTAGCGGGCCTTGCCTTCGCCCAGCAGCACCAGGGACATGTGGGCCAGTGGCGCCAGGTCACCGGAAGCACCGACCGAACCCTTGAGCGGAATGTGCGGGTAGACCTCGGCATTGATCAGCGCAATCAGCGCATCGATCACCTGCCGGCGGATGCCGGAAAAACCCCGGCTCAGGCTGTTGACCTTGAGCACCATGACCAGCCGCACCAGCGCATCGCTGATCGGCTCGCCCACGCCGGCAGCATGGGACAGCACCAGGGAGCGCTGCAGGTTTTCCAGGTCTTCGCTGGCGATGCGGGTCGAGGCCAGCAGGCCGAAACCGGTGTTGATGCCGTAGGCGGTGCGGTTCTCGGCAAGGATCTGTTCAACGCAGGCAACACTGGCCTCGATCTGCGCCGACGCGCTGGCGTCGAGGCTCAAGGTCACGGGTTGCTGATAGATGTCACGCAATTGAGCCAGGCTCAATTGGCCGGGAATCAGGTTTAAGGCAGTCATGTATTGCTCCTTTTGAGAGTTTTGTTTTTACCCGCCAGTCGCTCCGGAATGTTCCGTTATCCGTCACCTTCGCTTTTTGGGCGATGCCTTGTGGGCAAGAGGTGCCTTGGCACGCTGGCGCTTTTTTGATCAATTCAAATTCGGTAATACGTTGTGCAGCACGTTCGGGTCTTTGAGCAGGCCGGCGGCACTGGCGATGTCCGGCGCCAGCCAGCGATCCTGGTCATAGGCCGGGACGTGCTCGCGCAGCAGTTTCCAGGCGATGTCGGTGCCGGCGCCGAAGCGTTGGGCCTTGAGAAATTCAAAGGCCTGGGCCGCCAGCAGGTATTCGATGGCGAGGATCTGCGTGCAGTTTTCCAGCGCCCGGTGCAGCTTCAGGGCCGCGTTGGTGCCCATGCTCAAATGGTCTTCCTGCAACCCGGAGGTGACGAAATTGTCGAGCACCGCCGGTTGCGCCAGTTGCTTGTTCTCCGCGCACAGCGATGCGGCGACGTATTGCACGATCATCATCCCCGAGTTCACGCCGGGGTTGGCCACCAGGAAGGCCGGCAGGCCGCTGACGTGGGGATTGATCAAGCGGTCGAGGCGACGCTCGGCGATGGAGCCGATCTCAGCCACGGCAATCGCCAACAGATCCGCCGCCAAGGCGACCGACTGGCCGTGGGGATTGGCCTGGGACATGACCCGGAAGTTTTCCGGCCTACCCAGCAGCAGCGGATTATCGGTCACCGCGTTGAGCTCGGTTTCGATCTGTTGCCGGGCGTGGGCCAACTGGTCGCGAGCCGCACCGTGCACCTGGGGAATCGAGCGGATACTCAAGGCATCCTGGGTGCGAATGCCCAGGCTCGCGGCGATGACTTCGCTGCCGTCGAGCAACGCCCGCAAATTGCTCCCGACCTTCTGCATGCCCGGGTGCGGCTTGAGGGCGATGACTTCGGCATCGAACGCGGCAATCTGCCCGCGCTGGGCTTCGAAGCTCATGGCGCCGATCACATCGGCCCATTGCAGCAGCCGCGTTGCATCGGCCAGGGCCAGGCAGCTCAGACCGGTCATGCACGGCGTGCCGTTGACCAGGCACAAACCGTCCTTGGCCCCCAGTTGCACCGCTTGCAAACCCTCTGCGGCCAGGGCTTCTTGCGCCGGGACGATTTGCCCGCGATAGCTGACCTGGCCGACACCCAGCAGTGCGATGCCAATGTGCGCCATGTGGGTCAGGTAACCCACCGAACCCTGGGACGGCACTTGCGGTGTGATGCCGCGATTGAGCAGCGCCAGCAGCGCTTCGACCACCCGGCGATGGATGCCGGACTTGCCCTGGCTGTAGTTGAGGATCGCGGCGCAGATAATCGCCCGGGTCTGCTCATCGGAAAGCGGCGCACCGACGCCACAGGCATGGCTGAGCAGGGTGTTGCGCGACAGCTGGCTGAGCTGTTCATCCTTGAGCGAAACATTGCACAAGGCCCCCAGGCCGGTGTTGACGCCATAGGCACGCTCGCCGCTTGCGACGATGCGCTGGACGATGGCCTGGGCATTGTCGATCCGCGCCCAGGTCTGGGTCGACAGCTCGAGCACAGCGCCGAAGCGCGCGACGGCGACGACCTCCTGCCAGCGCAGCGGGGCGCCGGTGATTACGATTTTTTCAGCCTGGGACATCTTCAACCTCATGAAAAATTCATTTCAGCATCACATCTGGCTTAAGG
Organism: Pseudomonas ogarae; assembly: GCF_014268695.2. Classification (NCBI taxonomy): domain Bacteria; kingdom Pseudomonadati; phylum Pseudomonadota; class Gammaproteobacteria; order Pseudomonadales; family Pseudomonadaceae; genus Pseudomonas; species Pseudomonas ogarae. The sequence goes on along the minus strand of NZ_CP077086.1, from coordinate 672,428 downwards.
CATAGCCTCTGTGGCGAGGGAGCTTGCTCCCGCTGGACTGCGCAGCAGGCCCAAAAGAAGCGGCCGCTGCGCGCCCGAGCGGGAGCAAGCTCCCTCGCCACAAAAGCGCGCCGACCACCACAACCTCAAACCACCGCCGCCCGCCGTTGCACAAACCGATCGACATACTCATCCGCCGGCGAGTGCAGGATCTCCCGGGGCGTGCCGACCTGGATCAGCTTGCCGTCCTTGAGGATCGCAATGCGGTTGCCGATGCGCACGGCCTCGTCGAGGTCGTGGGTGATGAAGACGATGGTCTTGTGCAGGGTCTTTTGCAGCTCCAGCAACTGGTCCTGCATTTCCGCGCGGATCAGTGGGTCGAGGGCGCTGAAGGCTTCGTCCATCAGGATGATGTCGGTGTCCGCCGCCAAGGCCCGGGCCAGGCCGACGCGCTGGCGCATGCCGCCGGAGAGCTGGTGCGGGTATTTGTTCTCGTAGCCTTTCAGGCCCACGGTGTTGATCCAGTGCAGCGCTCGCTCGGCGCACACCTGCTTGCTCTCGCCGCGCACTTTCAAGCCGTAGGCAACGTTGTCCAGCACGCTCTTGTGGGGCAGCAGGCCGAAGCTCTGGAACACCATGCTGATCTTGTGCCGGCGAAATTCGCGCAGGGCGTCCATGTCCAGTTGCAGGATGTCTTCGCCGTCCACCAGGATCGCGCCGCTGGTAGGGTCGATCAGCCGGTTGAAATGGCGCACCAACGTGGACTTGCCGGAGCCGGACAGGCCCATGATCACGAAGATCTCGCCAGTGCCGATGCTCAGCGACAGGTCGTTCACGCCGACCACGCAACCGGTTTCGGCCAGCACCTGGTCCTTGGTCTTGTTCTGGCGGATCAGCTCCAGGGCTTCCTTGGAGCGATTGCCGAAAATCTTGAAGACATTCTTGACTTCGATCTTGCTGATGGCTGCGTTGCTCATTTGCTCACCTCGTGCCGAGGACGACCATAGGCCTGGGTAATGCGGTCGATGACCACGGCGAGAATCACGATCGCCAGCCCGGCTTCCAGGCCGCGTCCGACGTTGAGGGTCTGGATGCCCACCAGCACGTCTTCACCCAGGCCACGGGCGCCGATCATCGAGGCGATGACCACCATCGAAAGCGCCATCATGGTGGTCTGGTTGATCCCGGCCATGATGCTCGGCAGGGCCAGGGGCAGTTGCACGCCGAACAGCTGTTGCCAACGGTTGGCGCCGAAGGCGTTGATGGCTTCCATCACTTCGCCGTCTACCTGGCGGATGCCCAGGTCGGTCAAGCGAATCAGTGGCGGCGCGGCGTAGATCACCGTGGCGAAAATCGCCGGGACCTTGCCCAGGCCGAACAGCATCAACACCGGAATCAGGTACACGAAGCTCGGCATGGTCTGCATGATGTCCAGCAACGGCATCAGCACCGAACGCAGGCGATTGCTGCGCGCCGAAAGAATGCCCAGCGGAATGCCGATCAACACCGAGATCAGTGTCGCCACCAGCATCAGGGCGAGGGTCTGCATCAGCTTGTCCCACAGGCCCACCGCGCCCACCAGGAACAGCAGGCCGACGATCACCGCCGTGGCGACGACCTTGCGGGTGGCGTGCCAGGCGATGCCGCCGACGATGGCCAGCATCAGCCACCAGGGCGCCATGCGCAGCAGGCCTTCAAGGTTGACGATGGCCCACAGCAGGGTGTCGGAGATGTGCCGGAACACATCGCCATAGTTGGTCACCAGGGAGTCGACCCAACCGTTGACCCAATCGGCGATGGAGAAGGTAAAGCTTTCGGGAAACATAAGAGACTCTCGATCAAGTGGATGCGGTGAACGTCCCGGCCAGCCCCACGGTTGGCCGGGAAGTATTCGACCTACAGAGCCGCGTCGATTTTCTTGGCAGCGTCTTCACTGACCCAGGCGTGCCAGACTTCAGGATGTTCCTTCAGGAAGATCTTCGCCAGTTTCGGCGACTCGATCCGCTCCTTGGCCATGCGCCCAAGGTTCTGGTTCAGGATATCGATCGGCAGGTTGACCTTTTCCAGCACCGCCACCAGTTCCGGAGCCTCGTCGTGGAAGGTCTTGGACAGGCCGACCTTGATGCTCACGCTTTTATCCACGCCTGGTTTTTCTTCCAGTTTCACCAGGTCCACCTGGCCCATCAGCGGCGTGGGCGACCAGTAGTAGAACAGGATCGGTTCGCCACGCTTGTAGCTCGACAGCACCGCCGCATCCAGTGCCGGGCCGGTGCCTGGACGGAAGTTGGTGTAGGTTTTTTCCAGGCCATAGCTTTTCAGCATTTCGCTGTTGTCCAGCTCGCAGGTCCAGCCGGCCGGGCAGTTATAGAAGCGGCCCTTGGACGGTTCTTCCGGGTCCTTGAACACAGCCGCGTACTGGCCCAGGTCAGCGATGTTCTTAAGGCCCGGGGCCTTGGCTTCGAGCTTGCGCTTGGCGTCGCCCTCAACCACGTAGCGCGGCACGTACCAGCCTTCGATGGCACCCACGACCGGGGCACCAACGCCGACTACCTTGCCGGCCTTCTCGGCCTTGTTCCAGACTTCGCTGCGGCCGACCCACTCTTCGGCGAACACCTGGATGTCGTTGCTGCTCAAGGCGTTCTCCATGGTGATGGAGTTGCCTGGCAGGCTGTCGGTCTTGCAGTCGTAGCCTTTCTCCAGCACCACTTGCAGGACGTCGGTCAGCAACATGCCGCTTTCCCAATTCAGGCCGGCGAACTTCACCGGTTTGCCCGACTCGCACCAACCCGCCGCTTGTGTGGCGCCGGCGCTGGCCAGCAGGCCCATGGAAAGCAATGTGGTCAGCAGGGTCTTGTTCGACTTCATTATGTGACGCTCCTAATCAGTTGGATTGGCTTACGGCAGTCAAGAGGCATCCAGCCCTGTCAACGTCCCATCAGACCGCTTGAATGCGGCCCGCCCTGCTCGGTTGTGCGTCAACCGTGTCCTGCTCGATTGGCAGGATCAATTGATCGGGTACAGCGCTGTGCCACTTCTTGGCGACGACGTAATACAGCGCCGCCGGAACCACCAGGCCGATGATCCAGGAAATGTCCACACCACCCATGGCCTCCACCAGCGGACCGGTATAGAACTTGGTGGCGATGAACGGCAGTTGGACCAGGACACCGAAGACATAGACGCTGATGCCGAGGGCGTTCCAACGACCGTAGCGGCCGTTCGGATCGGCCAGTGCCGGCACGTCATAGCGCTCGCGAGTGATGCAGTAGTAGTCCACCAGGTTGATCGCGCTCCAAGGCGTAAAGAACGCCAGCAAGAACAGGATGAAGGACTTGAATGCACCGAGGAACGAGTGCTGGCCGAGCAGCGCGATCAGCGTCGCAGCGCCGACGATGACCAGCACGAAGACCAGGCGCTGCAGGCGCGTTACGTTCAGGTGACCACGAAAACCGCTGATGATGGTCGCGATGCACATGAAGCTGCCGTAGGAGTTCAGCGTCGAGATGGTCACCTTGCCGAACGCGATGCTGAAATACAGCAGCGCAGCGGTGGCACCGGTGCCCCCCAGGCCCACGATGTAGGCCACTTCGTGACCGGCGAACTGCCCATTGGCCGAGGCGGCGGCAAACACGCCGAGGATCATCGCCACCTGTGCGCCGATGACGGAACCGGCGCCTGCGGCAAAAAAGGTTTTCACCGAAGAAGTCTTGCTCGGCAGGTAACGTGAATAGTCCGCCACGTAGGGGCCGAAGGCGATCTGCCAGGATGCCGCGAGCGACACCGCAAGCAGAAAACTGCTCCAGCTGAAATGGCGGATTTGCAGGAGTGCGCCAACGTCCGTCTGGCTGATCAGGCGAGCGAACAGGTAAACAAAGGCAATCACACCAATAACGCTGGCGACACGGCCAATGAAGTGAATCACCCGATAGCCGAGCACCGTGACCAGCACGATGACACTGGCGAAAATGAGGATGCCGACACTGTCGCTGACGCCAAACAACTGGCCCAGCGCCTGGCCGGAAAGCACGGTTCCCGTTGCGGTGAAACCCAGGTACATCAGGCACACCAGCACGATCGGGATGGCTGCGCCATACACACCAAACTGCACCCGGCTGGAGATCATCTGCGGCAGGCCCAGCTTGGGCCCTTGCGCGGCATGCAGCGCCATGACGCCACCGCCGAGCAGTTGGCCGATCAGCAAACCGATCAACGACCAGAACACATCACCGCCCAGCACCACCGCCAATGCACCGGTGACAATGGCTGTGATTTGCAGGTTGGCACCCATCCAGAGAGTGAACTGGCTCAACAGCCGACCGTGTCTCTCCGCTTCCGGGATGTAGTCAATCGAACGTTTCTCGATCAACGGCTTGCTGCTTGCACGTGTGCTGGTGACAGCCATGGTTCAACCTCTGTGGATTGTTCTCGTTCGGGCGATGCTTTTTTGTGGGAGCGGGCTTGCTCGCGAAAGCGGTGTGTCATTCAACACATGCCTCGGATGTAAAACCGCCTTCGCGAGCAAGCCCGCTCCCACATGGGTGTTGCGTTATTTACCGGTGATCATCGGCAGGTTCAGCCCCTGTTCCTTGGCGCAATCAATGGCGATCTGGTAACCGGCATCGGCATGACGCATCACGCCCGTGGCCGGGTCGTTGTGCAGCACGCGGGCAATGCGCTCGGCCGCTTCGTCGGTACCGTCGCAAACGATGACCATGCCCGAATGCTGGGAGAAGCCCATGCCGACACCGCCACCGTGGTGCAGCGAAACCCAGGTCGCGCCGCTGGCGGTGTTGAGCAAGGCGTTGAGCAACGGCCAGTCGGAAACGGCGTCGGAGCCGTCCTGCATGGACTCGGTTTCACGGTTCGGGCTGGCCACGGAGCCAGAGTCGAGGTGGTCGCGGCCGATGACGATCGGCGCCGACAATTCGCCGCTGCGCACCATCTCGTTAAAGGCCAGGCCCAGCTTGGCGCGTTGGCCCAGGCCAACCCAGCAGATACGTGCCGGCAAGCCCTGGAAGCTGATGCGCTCGCGGGCCATGTCCAGCCAGTTGTGCAGATGGGCGTCGTCGGGGATCAGTTCCTTGACCTTGGCGTCGGTCTTGTAGATGTCCTGCGGATCACCCGACAGCGCGGCCCAGCGGAACGGGCCGATACCGCGGCAGAACAGCGGACGGATATAGGCCGGGACGAAGCCTGGGAAGTCGAAGGCATTTTCGACGCCCTCTTCCTGGGCCATCTGGCGGATGTTGTTGCCGTAGTCGAAGGTCGGCACGCCCATTTTCTGGAAGGCCAGCATGGCATTGACGTGGACGGCCATCGATTGCTTGGCAGCCTTCACCACGGCGGCGGGTTCGGTCTTGGCACGGGCACGGTATTCGTCCCAGGTCCAGCCGGCCGGCAAGTAGCCGTTGAGTGGGTCGTGGGCGCTGGTCTGGTCGGTGACCATGTCTGGGCGCACCCCACGACGGACCATTTCCGGCAGGATCTCGGCAGCGTTCCCACACAGCGCGATGGAAATCGCCTTGCCTTCGGCGGTGTATTTCTCAATGCGCGCCAGGGCATCGTCGAGGTCCTTGGCTTGCTCGTCGACGTAGCGGGTTTTCAAGCGGAAATCGATGCTCACCTGCTGGCACTCGATGTTCAGCGAGCACGCACCGGCCAGGGTCGCGGCCAAGGGTTGCGCACCGCCCATGCCGCCCAGGCCGGCGGTCAGGACCCAACGGCCCTTGAGGTTGGAGTCGTAGTGTTGGCGACCGGCCTCGACGAAGGTTTCATAAGTGCCTTGCACGATGCCCTGGCTGCCGATGTAGATCCAGCTGCCGGCGGTCATCTGGCCGTACATGGCCAGGCCCTTGGCGTCGAGTTCGTTGAAGTGCTCCCAACTGGCCCAGTGCGGTACCAGGTTGGAGTTGGCGATCAGTACGCGAGGGGCGTTGCTGTGGGTCTTGAACACGCCCACCGGCTTGCCGGATTGCACCAGCAGGGTTTCGTCGTCATTCAGGTTGGTCAGGCTTTCGACGATCTTGTCGTAGCACTCCCAGTTGCGCGCCGCGCGGCCAATGCCACCGTAGACCACCAGTTCCTTGGGGTTCTCGGCCACTTCCGGGTCGAGGTTGTTCATCAACATGCGCAGCGGCGCTTCAGTCAGCCAGCTCTTGGCGGTCAGCGTGTTACCGCGAGGGGCACGGATTTCAACGTCACGGTATTTTTCGGGTTTGCGGGTAGCGTCGGTCACAGCAAAAACTCCTCAGCGATCAATCCAGACCAGCCCGGGCAGTGGGCAGCGATTCAGCGGACGTTGCGTTGAATATCGGTGACTCATACGCATACGTCTTTACTTGTATGTACAAGCATATGCAATCAAGCGGCCAACTTGCTGGAGGCGGTGCTCAGGAACGGTTGGGGGATTGGCTGCAAGCCTTATGATTTAAGGGCTGCCGAGCCGAATGAAATTTTTCAAGAGGGTTTTCGAGGGGGAAATCGGAGGGGCATAAAAGCGTGGTATTGCGCCACGCTGGGGCATTCGGTAACAAGTTGGTGCGCTAACAGGAAACAATGAGCGCGTTTTTTGTGGCGAGGGAGCTTGCTCCCGCTGGGGCGCGTAGCGGCCCTCTTTTTGGGACTGCTGCGCAGCCCAGCGGGAGCAAGCTCCCTCGCCACAAAAGCTCTGTCACAGGTTTTCTTAACAGGCGGTCAGTTCGATCACACAGCATTGACCGTGGGTCGAGACATCCACCAACCCGGTGTTACCGCTCAGTTGCAAACAGTCGTAGAGGCCCAAGTCCACGGCAGACTCACCGATCTTGATAGCCAGTCCAGGAGCGGCACTGAACACCAGCACCGTTCCCGCCTCACTGAAAAACCGCTGCTGGCCGCCCAACCACTGCAACCGCGCGCGGTAACGCTGCGGCGCGTAGATCAGGTTGAAGTCGCGAATCGGTCCGCCCAGCAACGTGCAATAGACATGGCTCTCGCCGCTGAAGGCAAAGGGGTCCAGCGGATGCAGAGCCCGCGTGGCCTGGCCATCGACGTTCAGCGTCATGCCGTCCCCCTGCAAGACACTGATGACCCGCTCGTAACCGGCGAAGGTGGAAAAACCGCCCGACTCACCGATATCGGCAATCGACAGGCGCCAGCCGAAACCTTCCAGGCCGGCGCCGGCATCGCGAGTGATTTCCTCAGTGCTGCCGCCGCCGTTTTTCCACGGCATGCGTGGGTAGTCTGCCGCGCGCAAAACCTTCAAATGGCTCATTTATGAAAGCGCCCTTCCAGACTGTGACGGGAGCCTGGATGGATCAGGCGTGCGGCGGTCACCGGCTGGCGTCCGGACCAGGTACGGCGGCGGATCAACAGGCACGGCTCGCCCCTTTCGATCTGCAGCAACTTGCATTCGCTCGGCTCGGCCAGGATCGCCTCGACCACATGCTCGCCTTCGGTCAGCGGCGCGACCTGGTTGAGATAGGCGTAGGGCGTTTGCACGGTGAAATCCTGCTTGAGGTAGTCCGGCGCCACCAGTGCGTTGACGAAACGGTCCTCGATTTGCACGGGGATGTCGTTCTCGAAATGCACGATCAGCGAATGGAACACCTTCTGGCCTTCGCGCATGTCCAGGGCCAGGGCCCGCTCGGAACCGGCCGCCTCTTCTTCCAGGGTGATGACCTTGCAGGAGTGGCGATGACCACGGGAGGCGATTTCGTCGGCGATGTTGTGCACTTCGAACAACGCGGACTGACTCTTGGGCTCGGCCACGAAGGTGCCGACACCCTGCATGCGCACCAACAGGCCGTCGGCGGTCATTTCCCGCAGCGCACGGTTGATGGTCATGCGACTGAAGCCCAGTTGGCTGACCAGTTCGCTTTCCGACGGCACGCGGTAATGCGGCGGCCAGTTTCCACTGTCGATCTGCTGGGTGATCATCTGTTTGACGCGGGCGTACAGGGGTGCCGGACTGTCACCCATGTTTGCGGCCAGCGGCGGTTTGGCAGGCGGAGTCGGCACGGCGGTTCCCTGTTCTGCGGATAAGAATGCTAGCTTGCCGGAGTTTACCGGCCAGGCAAACGTCTGTATATGTATATACAAATTACGCACGATGAGGTTGAACCATGTCCGCCTTCTTTGCCGAACGCGCGCTGCTGCCTAGTGGATGGGCCCATGATGTACGTCTTGAGGTCGATGCCGAAGGCGTCCTGACCCATGTCCAGGCCGGTTCCCACGCAGACGGCGCCGAACGGCTGGGCGGTCCGCTGTTGCCGGGTATGCCGAACCTGCACTCCCACGCCTTCCAACGGGCGATGGCCGGGCTGGCGGAAGTGGTGGGCAATCCCAACGACAGTTTCTGGACATGGCGCGACTTGATGTACCGCCTCGTCGGAAAAATCAGTCCCGACCAACTCGGTATCATCGCCCGCCAGCTGTACATCGAAATGCTCAAGGCCGGCTACACCTCGGTCGCCGAATTCCATTACGTGCACCATGATATCGACGGCGCGGCCTACGCCGACCCGGCTGAGCTGGCCCTGCGCATCAGCCACGCCGCCAGCGCCGCCGGCATTGGCCTGACGCTGTTGCCAGTGCTCTACAGCCACTCCGGTTTTGGCGGCCAGGCGCCCAATGACGGGCAGCGCCGGTTCATCAACAGCACCGAAAACTACTTGAAGCTTCAGTCACGCTTGCAGCCGATCCTGGCCGGGCAGCCGTCCCAGGCGCTGGGTCTGTGCTTCCACTCGCTGCGCGCCGTGACACCCGGGCAAATCCACGACGTGCTGGCCGCCAGCGACCGTGAATGCCCGGTGCACATCCACATCGCCGAACAGCAGAAGGAAGTCGACGACTGCCTGAACTGGAGCGGCGCCCGCCCACTGCAATGGCTGTACGAAAACACCGAAGTCGACCAGCGCTGGTGCCTGGTCCACGCCACCCACGCCAACGCCCAGGAAGTCAGCATCATGGCCAGGAGCCGGGCGATTGCCGGCCTGTGCCTTACCACCGAAGCCAACCTAGGGGACGGGATTTTCCCAGCCGTGGATTTCCTCGCCCAGGGCGGGCGCCTGGGGATCGGCTCCGACAGTCATGTGTCGTTGAGCGTGGTCGAAGAATTGCGCTGGCTGGAATATGGCCAGCGCCTGCGGGATCAACGGCGCAACCGCTTGTATCGAGCGGATCAGCCGATGGTCGGCCGCACCTTGTTTGACGCGGCGCTGGAAGGCGGTGCCCAGGCTCTGGGGCAACCGGTCGGCGCCCTTGAAATCGGCAAGCGCGCCGACTGGCTGGTGCTCGATGGCAGCGACCCCTATTTGGCCACGGCCCAGGGCGACGGGATCCTCAATCGCTGGCTGTTTGCTGGCGGCGATCGTCAGGTGCGCGATGTGATGGTCGGCGGGCAGTGGGTGGTGCGCGATGGGCGTCATGCCGGCGAAGAGCAAAGCGCCCGGGCGTTTACCCAGGTACTGCGCGAACTGCTGGGCTAACGCGGATAAAAATGTGGGAGCGGGCTTGCTCGCGAATGCGGTGTGACAGCCGACATCTATGTGTCTGATACACCGTATTCGCGAGCAAGCCCGCTCCCACATTGTGGTCCCAGGCGTCGATCAATCCGAAGTTTTGGCCATCTGTCGATCCGACGCGCGCCAGATCAAGCGTGTGGTGTCGTAGCCCTGCTGGCGTGCCTTGCTCAGCAGTTCCTCGCGCACGACGCTATTGACGGTCGGTGTACGGGACAGCAGCCACATGTAGCGACGGCTCGGGTCGCCAACGATGGCGGTCTTGTAGTCATCGCTGACGTACAGCACCCAGTATTGCCCTTTGGCCACGCCCGGCACGATCCGCGAAAACCAATTATCAAACTCGACCCAGAGCTTGTCGGTCTTGCCCGGCACCTGCGGCGTGGCGGTGCCCCTGGCTTCTTCCCACTGCCAGTCAGAAGTCAGGCAGCGATTGAGCACACCCACGTTGCCGTCTGGCTTGAGGGTGTAGTGAGCTTCCGATTGCGCGCAATTGCGCTGGAAGTACATGGGCAGGCGGGCCAATTCATACCAGGTCCCTTGGTAACGCTTGAGATTGACGCTGTTGACCGTCTTGGGTGCCAGCGGATCTTCGCCAGAAGTGGCACAGCCAGCCAAAACCAGGCCAGCTAAAAGCACAAAAACTAACCGCATCATTATTTTTCTCCCGCAGGCCTCTGGCCTCGGTTTACTTCAGGCCTTGGCCGGAAAACATCAACACTTTGTCACCGGCGTACTGCACGCTGATAAAGCTTTTCTGGTCGCCCCAGGTGCAGCTGGACATGCCGAGCGCACCTGAACAATCGGTCGGTTTCCCCAGTAACGTTTCGACTTCGGACTTGGGCATGCCAGCCGACAGTTTCGAATAGTTTTCCTGGTTGACCTTGCTGCATGCAGTCAACACGACGCACATAAACAGCAGGGCGATAGATCGCAGCGACATGGAGTAACTCCTGGAACGAAGGGAGGTGGCAGGGTGCCAACCTGATCCTTAGAAGAGAAAACCCCTATCTGGTTCCCTGACGCGCCCAGTATTTATTGGCTGTGCAGAGGTGTTTCATCGGTGAATCACCCGGTTTGTGACGCCGTCGTACCTTTCGTCGGGATTGGGCCCTTGGCGCCTGATGGGCCGGGCTTTTGCGCCGATAAAAAGTAACAGCGCAAAATCCTGCGTTATGGCAAATTGACAGCCCTTCCTGACCCGTCCCTCCGCGGTAGTGTTCTTAATGACCAGAAACATGAAATTCAGCCATAAAATCCTGCTGGCTGCCGCCCTCGTGGTAGCCATTGCATTCGCTTGTTTCATCCTGTTCAACGACTATCGTCAACGCCAGAGCCTGCACGCCAGCACCGAGACCTCCATGCAGGAACTCGGCAACCTGACCAGCCGTAACATCCAGACGTGGGTCGACGGCCGTATTCAGTTGCTGCAATCGCTGGCCCAGCAGATCGCCGTGGACGGCAATGGTGCCGACAGCCTCAAGCGCGCCGTGGGCCTGCCGGCCTACACCGGCAACTTCCAGCTCAGCTATTTCGGCGGCACCGATGGTGTGATGTTCTCGGTACCGGCCGGCAATCGCGCCGCCGACTACGACCCGCGCGCCCGTGGCTGGTACAAGGCCGCCAACAGCGCACAGCAAACCATCGTCACCGAACCCTACATCGCCGCCTCGTCGGGCAAGCTGGTGATCACCGTTGCCACGCCGGTACAGCGCCAGAACCAGATGATCGGCGTAGCCGGCGCGGACATCGACCTGTCCAGCGTCAGCGCCATCATCAACTCGCTGAACTTCGGCGGCCACGGCCACGCGTTCATCGTCAGCGCCGACGGCAAGATCCTGATCCACCCCGACAGCAAGCGCGTGCTCAAGACCCTGGCCGAGGCGTACCCTAACGGCGCGCCTCAAATCAGCCCGGGCGTGAAAGAAGTCGACCTCGACGGCAAGACCCAATTCATCTCCTTCACCCACGTCAACGGTGTGCCGGGAGCCGACTGGTACGTTGCGCTGGTGCTCGACAAGGACACCGCACTGGCGATGCTCAGCGAGTTCCGCACTTCGGCGCTGATCGCCATGGTCATCGCCGTGGTGTTCATCATCGCCCTGCTCGGCATGTTGATCCGCGTGCTGATGCAACCGCTGCTGGCCATGGGCCGCGCCATGCACGACATCGCCGAAGGCGAAGGCGACCTGACCCGGCGCCTGGTCATCCACGGCCACGACGAATTCGGCGCGCTGGGGACTTCGTTCAACCGCTTTGTCGAACGCATTCATACCTCGATCCGTGAAGTGGCCTCGGCCACCGGCCAGGTCAACGAAGTTGCCCTGCGCGTGGTCAGCGCCTCCAACTCGTCGATGTACAACTCCGACCAGCAGGCTTCGCGCACCAGCAGCGTGGCCGCGGCCATCAACCAGCTCGGTGCCGCCGCCCAGGAAATCGCCCAGAACGCCGCCCTCGCCTCGCAACATTCAAGCGATGCGCGCAGCCTGGCTGAAGATGGCCAACAAGTGGTGGATAAAACCATCGCGGCCATGCAGCAGTTGTCGGCCAAGATCAGCGATTCGTGCGGCAACATCGAAACCTTGAACAGCAACACGGTGAACATCGGCCAGATTCTTGAGGTGATCACCAGCATTTCCCAGCAGACCAACCTGCTCGCCCTCAACGCCGCCATCGAAGCGGCCCGCGCCGGTGAAGCCGGCCGTGGCTTCGCCGTGGTGGCCGATGAAGTGCGCAACCTGGCTCACCGCACCCAGGACTCGGCGCAGCAAGTGCAGAAGATGATCGAAGAGCTGCAAGTTGGCGCACGGGAAGCGGTACTGACCATGACCGACAGCCAGCGCCAGAGCGAAGGCAGCGTCAGCATCGCCAACCAGGCCGGCGAACGGTTGGGCAGCGTGACCCAGCGTATCGGTGAAATCGACGGCATGAACCAGTCCGTGGCGACCGCCACCGAAGAACAGACCGCCGTGGTGGAGTCGATCAACGTCGACATCACCGAGATCAACACCCTGAACCAGGAAGGCGTGGAAAACCTGCAAGCCACCTTGCGGGCCTGTGCCGACCTTGAGCAGCAGGCGGCGCGGTTGAAGCAGTTGGTGGGAAGCTTCCGGATCTAGCGCTTTTGCGGGCCCCTTTCGCGAGCAGGCTCGCTCCCACAGAGACAGTGATCTACTGTGGGAGCGAGCCTGCTCGCGAAGACGGTATCAGCCTCACAGCAAAATCAGAACCTGGACCCAGGCCTGCTCAAGAATTCCACTTCATCAGCCGTGGACTCGCGCCCCAACACCGCATTGCGATGGGGGAAGCGCCCAAACCGGGCAATGATCCTCTGATGCCGCTCGGCATAATCCAGGTTGTCTTCAAACACCGCCCGCTGCGCCTCCGGCTGTTCTCGAACCAAATCGATAAACCGTGACACGGCCTCGTTCTGCACCGCGAGGTTTTCGCAGTGTTCGAGTACGAGGTAGATGAATACCCGCTGGATCGGTTTGAGTTGCCGGTCGAAACCCGCCGCCATGCCCTGGGCCACCAGCGCTTGGGCACGCAGGTCACCGGAGAAGGCCTTGGGGGTGTCGCGAAAGATCATTCGCGGGAGTTGGTCGAGTAGCAGCACCAGGGCCAGCCAACCTTCCGGGCGTTGCGCCCAGTCGGTCAATCCGCCGGCCAGTGCCAGCTCGACCTGATCGCCAAAGCGCTCGTTGGCCTGGCGATCATGGCGTTTGCCGAACCACAGCTTGCCTCTGTCAGCCGATATTTCGTCCGGTGTCTTGGCTGAACCAAACCACCAATCGAGCAACGGCTGCCAGGGCTCGGCCATGATTTATTCCTTGTGGTAGGCCGTGGCGCGCGCCACTTCTTCCTTCGAGCCGAGGAACACCGCCACGCGCTGGTGCAGACCGTCGGGCTTGATATCGAGGATGCGCTGGTGACCGTCGGTGGAAGCGCCGCCAGCCTGTTCCACCAGGAACGACATCGGGTTGGCTTCGTACATCAGGCGCAGTTTGCCCGGCTTGGACGGCTCACGGCTGTCGCGCGGGTACATGAACAGACCGCCACGGGTCAGGATGCGGTGCACATCGGCAACCATCGCGGCAACCCAGCGCATGTTGTAGTTCTTTTTCAGAGGGCCTTCTTCGCCCGCCAGCAACTCTTCGACGTAGCGTTTTACCGGGGCTTCCCAGTGACGCTGGTTGGACATATTGATGGCAAATTCCTGGGTGGTTTCAGGAATGGTGATGTCTTCGTGGGTCAGTACGAAGCTGCCCATTTCGCGGTCCAGGGTGAAGCCCTTGACGCCGTCGCCCAGGGTCAGCACCAGCATGGTCTGAGGGCCGTAGATGGCGTAACCGGCAGCGACCTGCTCGGTGCCTGGCTGCAGGAAGGCCTTTTCATTCAAGGCTTCGTTCTGGCTCAGGTACTCGTTCGGGCAGCGCAGTACCGAGAAGATGGTGCCAACCGGTGCGTTGATGTCGATGTTCGACGAACCGTCCAGTGGGTCGAACACCAGCAGGTAGGCACCCTTGGGGTATTTGCCCGGGATCTGGTAGGCATTGTCCATTTCCTCGGACGCCATGCCGGCCAGGTGACCGCCCCACTCGTTGGCTTCGAGCAGGATTTCGTTGGACAGCACGTCGAGCTTCTTCTGCACTTCGCCCTGCACGTTTTCGGTGCCCATGCTGCCCAGGACACCACCCAGCGCGCCTTTGGAGACGGCGTGGCTGATTTCCTTGCACGCACGCGCCACCACTTCGATCAAAAAGCGCAGATCGGCAGGGGTGTTGTTGCTGCGGGTCTGCTCAATCAAATAGCGACTCAAGGTAACGCGGGACATGGACGGCTCCGAAGAATAGGGGACGGAAAAACCAGCGCAGTTTAGCGCGAGTCGGGACTTAATTCCTCCTATGAGACGGGGAATGGAGGATTGAGTTCACGGGGTAGCGGTTCGCTTGGGTATTTCTGTTGATTGAGAGGACGCTATCGCGAGCGAGCTCACTCCCACAGTTGACCGAGTTGTTCCGACGAACGCGATCTATTGTGGGAGCGAGCTTGCTCGCGATGAATCACCTCAACTCTTGACCGGCGGCTTGCGCAACAGGCTGAACGCCATCGCCGCGAGGAACAGCACGCTGAGCAGCAGCACCGACCACAAGCCGATTTTCTTCCAATTGGTATCGACCGTCGCTGGCGCGGTTGCCGTGGCCGCAGCCGGGGTCGACGTGGCCGCGCCGTTCACGGTCGCCGTACCCAGCGTCGCCAGGCGCGACGGTTTGTAATCGGGCACCAGCGTGGTCAAGGGCAAGCTGGCCGCTTTCACTGTCGCGTTGCCCAGGGCCAGGCGGTAGGGCCCTTCGCCGCGCGCCAGGAAAACCACCTGGGTCGGACGCACGGCAAAGCGCAGGGCCGGGGCTTCGCTACCCAGGCCGCCGCCACGCTCGTCCACGGTCAATTTCAATTGCTGTACGGTCTGGCCGGACAGTTGCAATTGGTTTTGCAGCACATCCTGGCCGTTCTGGGTCAGGCGATAGAGCAAGCCACTGCCCAGCGGCTGCCACGGATGGCTGCTTTCACGGCGACCGGCCAGGATCACCGGCGCCAGGCTGTTGGCCTGGCTCAGCTCGACCTGCACCTGCTCGATGTTCAGCCCCATGGGCAACTGCCAGGTGTATTCACCGGCCTTCGCAGTGCTGCCTGCCAACGGCTGCGACCAGACCAGCGGCAACGGCAGGCTTTCGCGGCTGGCGCTTTGCAGCTGGGCCGAGGTCAGCACCGGCGCGGAGGACGGCGAATCCCACAGCAACCGCAGGTAACGCGCCGATTGCCCCGGCAAGCTCACTTCATGCTGCTCGACTCGCTCATCGGCAAAGGTCAAGCGCGCCACCTGGCCTTCGCCCCACGACTGCCAGTGCTGCAAGTCGTCACTGGCTTCGATGGTGAACCGCTGGAAACCGTCGCGCTCACTGGTCCAGTCGAGGATCAACTGCTGCAACGGTGCCTTGATCGCGCTGGCATCCAACAACCAGCCACGCAACTCCTCCTCGCCTGCTTCGAGCCGGCTGGAGGGTTGGACCTCCACCAGGGTGCCGTTGGCGTTCGATTGCACCCGCACACTGGGCGCGCGCTCGTTGTCATCGGCGGCGTTGTACAGCGGGAACCACTTCACATCGGTAAGGGTGCGGTTTTCCCGGCTCTGGGCCGACTCGCGCACCAAGGCGTAAGCCTGGGCCTGGCCGGCGACGTTGAAGACCCGCAGGTCGCTCAGGTCGGTCTGCCGCGCTTGCAACTGCACCTCCAGTGGCAACGGGAGGCGATACCACGGCCCTTCGCCACTCAAGGCCAAGGGCACCTGATGGGCGAAATCCGTCGATTGCTCCTGGGCCACGGCCGACAATGCCGCCCATAACCCCACCACGCCCAGCCCGATCCGACTCAACTTGCGACTCAAGATGACACTCCCTCACTGACAGGCATAGGCGGTTCATCCTGCGCGACCGTCTCTGGGCGCTTGGGTGGCAGCGGGGCAAAATAGCCCACTACCAGCAGCAACACGCCTACACCGATAAACGAAACAATCCGCGCCAGACCGCCACGGTTACTCAATTCGACAAAGAACAGCTTGGCCACGACCACGGCGATCAACGCCGCGCCGATCAGCCACACTTCACGACGGTGGCGCAAATGCCCGCCGATCATCAGGCCCAAAGCGATCAGGGTCCAGACAATGGACAGCCCGGCCTGCACGAACATCGATTCAAGCAGCGCATCCAGCTCGTACGGGACACCCATCCACTGGTGGGCAGTGCGCATCACCAGGGCGGTGAAGAACGCGAACAGCGACACCCCGGCGATCAACTGGGCGATGTGCCCGACGCGATTCCAACGGTTCGTCGATTGCGCCACGGCGTTGCGAGCCCACACATAGATACCGAACAAGGCGAACAGCAGGCCCAGCTCCAAGGGGTTGAGCAACGGCACATAAGGCAGCGGCTCTGAGTTGCCATCGCTGAAGGTGTTGGTCAGCCAGAACCAACCGAGCATCAACAGCGCCATGGGCGCCGCCGCGTAGACACGGTATTCCCGTGGTTGCGCCGAAACCGGCCATGGCAAGGTACGCGGCGTGGCCATCAGCACCAGGTACAGGCCCGGCAGGATCGCCCAGGCCAGCCAACGCCAGGCGTTGTACTGCTCGGACAGCAACAGCAGGCCATAACGCAACTCCAGCATCAACACCGCCATCAGCAACCAGCAGCCCAGCACGTGGGCCGTACTGCGCGCAGAGGCCGGCAGCATCGGCGCCAGGCGTTTGAGAGAGAGGAAATGCACGGCAAATACCGCCAGCCAGGCCAGCCAGCCGAAATTCGCGGCGGGGTGATAGTGGCTGTGCCACGTTGCTCCCAGCACACAGCCCGCCGCCGGGATCGACAAGGTGCACAGCAGCCCCAGCGCCGGCCATTTCAACCGCTGCGCCAAGACCGTCCATACCGCCACGCTGATCGCCGCAACCAGCAGCAGCCAGCTGCCTTGCAGGTTCGCCGGGGCAAAGCGCAATACTTCGCTGACCCACGCCAGCGCCCACCAACCGGCGCCCCAGATCAGCAGCAGCTCGGACAGGCGCTGCAAGCTCAAGGTCTCGAGTTCCTGCGCCGCGTGTGCCCGTTGCAGGCGCCATGCGCCCACCAGCGCTGCCAGCCCCAGCACCAGCGGCGTCCAGAAGCCGCTATGGGCCAGCGGTCGCAGATCCTCGGCATTGAGCGGCCCCAACAGCGCCGGCCCCGCCGTCAGGAACGCCGCACCGCCAAGCAGCTGCAGTAGCAGGCCGAAGACAAAGCTCACACGTTGCTTCAGGTACAGGCTCAGCCAGATGATCAACAGGCCGCTGGCCGCCCACACACCGCTCGCCGTTTGCCACGGCAGGACGAACAGCACCGCAAGGTTGATCAGCACCAACCCCGCCAACAACACCACCGACAAGCCGCGCAGCAACCGGACATCGTTGCGCACCATGTCGTCACGTGCCGCCAGCAACATGCCGCCAATCAACGCCAGGCCGATCAGCGAGGCGCTGAGCAAACCGCTCCAGCCCGCGCTGAACACCGCCGCCGAATCCCCCTCGGCGCCTTGCAAGCGCAACAGGAACAGCGCGCCGCCAAGTAATTGCACCGCGAATGCTGTGAACAGGAAGCTGCGCGACTGCAGGCGCAGGCCGACAAACAGCGTTGCCAATCCAGCCAGGGCCCAGGCAATGGCGGTGCCGTGGGTGAAGAAGAACAGCGGTGCCAGCAGATAGAGGAAACTCAACCCCAGCACAGCCAGCACCGGCAGTCCTCGGCGCTCCCAATGGGCGCTGTGCTCAGGTTCAGCCTTGTGCAGTTGGTGGAAGGTGAACAGCAAGGCACCGCCGAGCATCAATGCGCCCAGCGGTGAGCCATCGAGCAAGCTGCCGTCGCCGCTGCGCAACTCGCTGACGAACGCCAGTGCCGAGCCCAACTGCAGCAACAAGGCAAAAGCCCGGGCGAATGGGCGCTGCTGGCGCAGGCCCAGCCAGAAGATCCCCGCGCCTTCCACGGCCCACGCCGCTGCGGTCCAACGGGCGTCGAGCCCCAAGGGGATCGCCAGGCTGGCAAAAATCACCCCCAGGGCCAGGCAGGTTTCCGCCAGCAGCAGGGCGCGACCGCCCATCAATACCCGCGCCAGGCCCATGTAGATCATGCCCAGGGCCAGGGCGCTGAACGCAGCGGCGAACTCAAAATGCTGCACCAACGCGAACTGCAAGCCGAAGCCCACCAGCGGCGGGCCGAACAGCATGGTGCCGTCCACGTAATCGCCCTTGCGCGCCGACCAGTGCAACAGCGCATCGCGGCTGGCATCTTCGGGAGCATCGCTCATTTCCAGCAACTTGCGCCGGGTGAACAGCAAGCCAATCGCCAGGTAGACAAGGAAGAACAGGATCAGGAAAGGCTCGGTGCTCCAGAGCAATTCCGGTATATAGGAACGCATGCCCCAGGCGAAACCGATGCCGAAGGTGCCGACAAAACCGATCAGGTTGAGCAGGCGCCAGGTCTTGAACCAGGCAATCGCAAGGATGCCGGCATTGAGCAGGATGAAATAGCTGAACAGCGCGACGTGGTTGCCACTGCCGGTGGAGGTCAGGATCGGCGCGGCAAACCCGCCCAGCGCCGCAGCCGCAGCCAGGCCCAGGGCGTTCTGGGTAATCGCCAGGATTGCCGAGAACACCGTCACCGCCACCAGCAAGCCCAGGGCCGCCTTGGAATCGAGCAACGGATGCAGGCGCATGGCCGCGAACACCGTCAGGTACAGCACCGCGATCCCGGTGCCCTGGAGCATAAGCGCATAGTTGCTGTTGCGTTGGCGCAACCACCAACCCAGGCCCAACAGGCCCAACGCGCTGGCCGCGACGCCGGCGTAACGCAATTCGATCGGCACCACCATGCCTTCGGTGGCGTAGCGCAGCAAAAACGCCAGGCCGAGGAACAACAGCACCACACCGACCCGCAGCACCGTGTTGCCACCGAACAGCCAGTTGCGCGCGCCAATCACGGCGCGGTCGAATAGATTCGGGCCACGGGGGGCCGCGGGTTTCGAAACCCTCGGTTCCAGGGGCAACGGCGCGAAGTCGCGGTCGGCACGCCGACTGGACGTGGTTGGCGCGGGTTTCCAAACGTCATCGGGCAACGGTTGGCTGGCTTGGGTGGCCATCGTGGGAACGGGCTCGAGATCTGGCGGCAACTCCCAGACCAGCTCTGGCTCGGTGCGCGCTTCGGGCTTCGCGGCCTGGGGCACGACAACCTCGGGCGCTGGCGCAGGCTCACTCGATGCGGCAACGGCCCCGCGCTCGAACACTGCCAGCCGTGCCTCCAACGCGAGCAAGCTCTGCTGGGCCTCTTGCAACAAGATCTGTTGCTTGGCCGCCTGGATACCCAGGCGCCCCAATCGAAACGACTGAGCGATGCCAAGCCCCACCAGCGCGCCTATCAGCGCATCGGCGAACGACTCGTCCACCACCCAGCCGAGTGCCAGGCCCAACAGCGTCAAGATCCATTGCATGGTCGATATCCCTAAGCGGCCCGTTGCGGGCGTAACCGGGGTGATGCGGTGCCTGGATCAGTCTAGTGGAAACCCCCAAACCCTGTGGGAGCGAGCTTGCTCGCGATAGCGGCGTGTCAGGCGACACTCATATTGCCTGACCTGCTGCTATCGCGAGCAAGCTCGCTCCCACATTTGGATTGTTGGCACTTCCAGTGCTGAGCCCGGCCACACCCCAGCCCGGCGAAACTGGCGCCTAGTATATCGACGAAGCCCAACCGCCGTTGGGCTTCGCTCACATTTCTTACAGCAAATGCTACTCCAGGGCTTTCCAGATGTCGGTCGCGTATTCACGGATGGTCCGGTCCGAAGAGAACCAGCCCATGCGCGCGGTGTTGAGCACCGCCGAACGCCACCATTGCTTGGAGTCGTGCCAACGCTCTTCGACCTTGGCCTGGGCGTTCCAGTACGAGTCGAAGTCGGCGCAGACCAGGAAGCGATCGTAATCGACCAACGAGTCCACGAACCCGGCGTAGCGCATCGGATCATCCGGCGAGAACACCCCGCCGCGAATCGCCTGCAACACATCGTTGAGCCGATGGGACGCGGCGATATCCGGCGCGGCGCTGAACTCACCGTTTTGCTTGCGGGCCTCCACCTGCTCGGCAGTCAGGCCGAAGATGAACATGTGCTCACCGCCGACGCGCTCATGCATCTCCACGTTGGCGCCGTCCATGGTGCCGATGGTCAGTGCGCCGTTGAGGCCGAATTTCATGTTGCTGGTGCCCGACGCTTCGAAACCGGCCGTGGAGATCTGCTCCGACAGGTCCGCCGCCGGAATGATGCTTTCGGCCAGGCTGACGTTGTAGTTGGGCAGGAACACCACTTTGAGCAGGCCGCGCACGGTCGGGTCGTTGTTCACCACCCGGGCGATGTCGTTGGTCAATTTGATGATCAGCTTGGCCTGGTGATAACTGGCGGCGGCCTTGCCGGCGAAGATCTTCACCCGCGGTACCCAGTCCACTTCCGGCTCGGCGCGGATCGCCTGGTACAGCGCCACGGTGTGCATCAGGTTGAGCAACTGGCGCTTGTACTCATGGATCCGCTTGACCTGCACGTCAAACATCGCCGCTGGGTTCACGGCGATGCCCAGGCGTTCGTGGATCAGATAAGCCAGGGCCTTCTTGCTGTGCAAGCGCTGCTCGGCGAACAGCTTGCGAAACGCTGGCTTGTCGGCAAACGGCTCCAGCTCGATCAAGCGCTCCTCGGGGTTGTCGAGCACGCTCGGGCCGAGGGCATCGACCATCATCGAGGTCAATTCGGCATTGGCCTGGAACAACCAGCGGCGGAAGGTAATGCCGTTGGTCTTGTTGTTGATCCGATCCGGATAGAGTTTGTGCAGCTCGGAAAACACCGTGCTACGCATCAGCTGGGTATGCAACCCGGACACGCCGTTGACGCTGTGGGAACCGAGGAATGCCAGGTTGCCCATGCGCACCCGGCGACCGTTGTCCTCTTCGATCAGCGAAACCGAACGCAGCACATCAAAGTCGTGCACGCCCTTGGCTCGCAGCGAATCGATGTGCTGGGCGTTGATCAGGTAGATGATCTGCATGTGCCGGGGCAACATGCGCTCCATCAGCCCCACCGGCCAGGTTTCCAAGGCTTCGGGCAACAACGTGTGGTTGGTGTAGGACAGCGTGTCCTGGGTGATCTGCCAGGCCGCGTCCCAAGCCACGTCGTAGACATCCACCAGTTGCCGCATCAGCTCGGCCACGGCAATGGACGGGTGAGTGTCGTTGAGCTGGATCGCGGCGTGATCGCCCAGGGTCAGCACTGAGGTGTGCATGTTGCGATGACGACGCAGCAGGTCTTGCAGCGAGGCGGCCACGAAGAAATATTCCTGGCGCAGACGCAGTTCCTGGCCGGCCTCAGTGCTGTCGGCCGGGTAAAGCACGCGGGAAATACTTTCGGCCCGGGCCACTTCGGCTACCGCGCCCAGGTGGTCGCCGGCGTTGAAGCGCTCCAGGTGCAGGTCTTCCACGGCGCGGGCACGCCACAGGCGCAGGGTGTTGACGCTGGCACCGCGCCAGCCCACCACAGGCGTGTCATAGGCGATGGCCCGCACGGTTTCGGCCGGGGACCAGACTTGCCGGGTTTTACCCGCCTCATCGGTCACGGTCTCGACGCCACCGCCAAAGCCGATCGGGTAGACCACCTCCGGCCGCTCGAACTCCCACGGGTTGCCGAAATCCAGCCAGTGTTCGGTCTGCTCCTGCTGCCAGCCATCGACGATCGCCTGGCGGAACAGGCCGTGTTCATAACGAATACCGTAGCCATGGCCGGCGATGCCCAGTGTGGACATGCTTTCCATGAAACATGCGGCCAAGCGGCCAAGGCCACCGTTGCCCAACGCCGCATCCGGCTCGAGCAGACGGATGCGCTCCAGGTCCACACCCAGCTCGGTCAGCGCCTCGCGGGCGGTATCCAGCAGGCCGAGGTTGCTCAGGCTGTCGTAGAGCAAGCGACCGATGAGGAATTCCAGGGAGAGGTAATAAACGCGCTTCTGGCCCTTGCGGTAGATCTGTCGCGTGTGGTCCATCCAGTGATCGACCATGTGGTCGCGGGCGGCGAGGGCAATGGCTTCGAACCAGTCGTGATCAAACGCATGATCCGGGTCCTTGCCAACGGCATAAGTGAGCTTGGTCAACACGGCGTCGCGAAATGCGGCAACTTCGGCTTCGCGAACAAGTGGTTCTTGAGTCATTGATAAGACCTCGAACGAGCATGGAATTGTCTGAGCCTAGACGGTCTGACAGACGGTACAGGCTCTTGGTTCGGTGGATTTCCCGAGTGTCGGAGAATCGTCGCCATGGAATTGCCGGATGATCGAATGAATGCAGGGGCCGTGCCGATCCGAGCGGGTTTGGCCTGGATGAAAAAAAACTGGCGGATGGTCGTTCAAAATTTCACCAGTCCCGGTATGATCGCGCGCCCTGATGCATGCTGGTAAACCGTGATGATGAAGCCCAACCTGATCGCCGCCGCGGAGATCGACCGACTCGATACCTGGGCCAAGTACTCTGCCCCGATGTGCGGTTCCTGCGTGTCGAGCTGCTGCACGCTGCCGGTGGAGGTCAAGATCAAGGACCTGATCCGCATCGGCATCGTCGATGAGTTCGAACTGGGCGACCCGCCGAAGAACATCGCCAAGCGCCTGCAAAAGGAAGGGATCGTCGAGCGCTACAACCAGAAGTCGGAAATCTTCACGCTCCAGCGCATGAGCAACAACGATTGCCTTTATCTGGACCGCAAAAGCCGATTGTGCACCATTTACGAGAAACGCCCGGACACTTGCCGCAACCACCCACGGGTCGGGCCACGGCCAGGCTATTGCGCCTACAAGCCCAAGGAAGTGGAGCGCGAGCGTAATCCGCGGACGCTGGACAAATTCTGATCGACTGATGATTCAGCTGTGTCTGAACCGCCGTTATCGCGAGCAAGCTCGCTCCCACACGAGGTCTGTATCCACTGAAGATCCACTGTGGGAGCGAGCCTGCTCGCGATAGGGCCCTGACAAGCGACACACAAACCCCAGGCATAAAAAACGCCCCTGATTTCACAATCAGGGGCGTTTTTTTAGCTGCTAACTAAGTCGAAACTCAGTTGCCGCTTTTCTTGGCAGCGCGGGTACGCTCGCTTTCGCCCAGGATCTTCTTGCGAAGACGGATGGACTTAGGAGTGACTTCACACAGCTCGTCTTCCTGCACGAACTCCAGAGCCTGCTCCAGGGTGAACTTGACCGGCGGAACCAGAGCGATGGTTTCGTCTTTGCCCGAAGCACGCATGTTGTCGAGCTTCTTGCCTTTGGTTGGGTTCACGCCCAGGTCGTTGTCGCGGCTGTTCAGGCCGACGATTTGACCTTCGTAGATATCCTGGCCGTGCTCGACGAACAGCTTGCCGCGCGCTTGCAGGGTTTCCAGCGAGTAGGTCAGTGCCTTGCCGGTCGCAACCGATACCAGGACGCCGTTCTGACGGCCGGACATGTCGCCGGACTTCATCACGTCGTAACGATCAAAGATCGAAGTCAGGATACCGCCACCGGAGGTCAGGGTCAGGAACTCGTTACGGAAACCGATCAGGCCACGAGCCGGGATGTTGTACTCAAGGCGCACACGGCCCTTGCCATCCGGAACCATGTTGGTCAGGTCGCCTTTACGCAGGCCCATTTGTTCCATGATCGCGCCCTGGGATTCTTCCGGCAGGTCGATGGTCACGTTTTCGTACGGTTCGTGCTTGACGCCATCAACCATGCGGATGATCACTTCAGGACGGCCCACACCCATTTCGAAGCCTTCGCGACGCATGGTTTCGATCAGTACCGAGAGGTGCAGCTCACCACGGCCGGAGACCTTGAACTTGTCGGCCGAGTCGCCTTCTTCAACGCGCAGTGCAACGTTGTAGAGCAGCTCTTTGTCCAGGCGTTCCTTGATGTTACGGCTGGTCACGAACTTGCCTTCTTTACCGCAGAATGGCGAGTCGTTGACCTGGAAGGTCATGGAAACGGTTGGCTCGTCGACGGTCAACGGCTTCATCGCTTCGACGTTCAGTGGGTCGCACAGGGTGTCGGAGATGAACAGTTGCTCGAAGCCGCTGATGCAAACGATGTCGCCGGCCGCTGCTTCTTCAACATCGATGCGGTGCAGGCCGTGGTGACCCATCAGCTTGAGGATACGACCGTTGCGCTTCTTGCCGTCGGCGTCGATGGCAACCACTGGAGTGTTCGGCTTGATGCGACCACGGGCGATACGGCCAACACCGATAACACCCAGGAAGCTGTTGTAGTCCAGTGCCGAGATCTGCATCTGGAACGGACCGTCACGGTCGACTTTCGGCGCTGGTACGTCGTCGACGATCGACTGGTACAGCGGGGTCATGTCTTCAGCCATGGCGGTGTGGTCCAGACCGGCAATACCGTTCAGGGCCGAGGCGTAGACGACTTTGAAGTCCAGCTGTTCTTCGGTGGCACCCAGGTTGTCGAACAGGTCGAAGATCTGGTCCAGAACCCAGTCCGGACGCGCGCCTGGACGGTCAACCTTGTTGATCACCACGATCGGACGCAGGCCGGCTTCAAAAGCCTTCTTGGTCACGAAGCGGGTTTGCGGCATAGGGCCGTCCTGGGCATCGACCAGCAGCAGCACGGAGTCGACCATCGACATCACGCGCTCTACTTCACCACCGAAGTCGGCGTGGCCCGGGGTGTCCACGATGTTGATGTGGTAGCCATTCCAGTTGATGGCGGTGTTTTTCGCCAGGATGGTAATACCGCGCTCTTTTTCCTGGTCGTTGGAGTCCATCACGCGCTCGTCGTTGAGCTCGTTGCGCTCCAGGGTGCCGGATTGACGCAAGAGTTTGTCTACCAGGGTGGTCTTACCATGGTCAACGTGAGCAATGATGGCGATGTTGCGTAGATTTTCGATCACTTGTGTATCTCGATCAGAGGATTCGGTGTGCTGACAGGTCGTGGCAGCGATTTACGTTGAGTCCGACAAAGCCGTTACAGCCTGTCGGCGGCGTCGGGGGGCCGGTGACGCAGGCCACAGGCAAACAGCCCCGGGCACTTAGCTCGGTCGATAAACGCGCACATTGGCATGCCCCTCACTGAGCAAATGGTGGGCATGCAGGCGACTCATCACGCCTTTGTCGCAATACAGCAGGTACTGGCGAGTAGGGTCCAGTTCCTTGAAACGCGCGTTCACTGCATAGAACGGCATCGTTTTTACCTCGATGCCGGCGATACTCAGCGGGTCGTCTTCAGCGTCGTCCGGGTGACGGATGTCGATGATGATCTGACCGGCCAGCGCTTCGCCGACTTCTTCAATCTGAATGTCCTGGCCCAACTCATCGATGACTCGATCGATTGGCACCAGCCTGGCATTTTCGAGCGCACGCTCGAGCACTGCCATGTCGAATTCTTTCTCTTCGTGTTCCACCCGCCCGCGCTTGGCCGCCGTCTTCGGATTGACCGAGATGACGCCGCAGTACTCCGGCATGTGCCGGGCAAACTCGGCGGTGCCGATTTCATTGGCCTGGTCGATGATGTCCTGCTTGTGGCTGGCAATCAGCGGCCGCAAGACCAGCTTCTCGGTCACGCAGTCGATCACCGACAGGTTCGGCAACGTCTGGCTCGACACCTGGGAGATCGCCTCGCCGGTCACCAGCGCATCGATTTGCAGGCGGTCGGCAATTCGTGAAGCGGCGCGCAACATCATACGCTTCAAAATGACGCCCATATGACTGTTATCGACTTTGCCGAGAATCTCGCCCAGGACTTCTTCGAACGGCACACTCACAAATAACACGCGTTGGGAGCTGCCGTACTTCTTCCAGATGAAGTGCGCCACTTCCATCACGCCCAGTTCATGGGCGCGTCCGCCGAGGTTGAAGAAGCAGAAATGGCTCATCAACCCGCGACGCATGATCTGGTAGGCGGCCACCGTGGAGTCGAAACCGCCGGACATCAGCACCAGGGTCTGCTCCAGCGAACCCAGCGGATAACCGCCAATGCTGTTGTGCTGGCTGTGGATCACGAACAGCCGCTGGTCGCGAATTTCGATGCGCACTTCGATCTGCGGGTCTTTCAGCGAAATACCGGCCGCGCCGCACTGTCGGCGCAACTGGCTGCCGACGTACTTTTCCACATCCATCGAACTGAACGGGTGCTTGCCGGCACGCTTGCAGCGCACCGAGAAAATCTTGCCGGCCAGGGCATCACCATAATGGAGCATGCACTTGGCGAGGATGTCGTCGAAATCCCCCAGCGGGTATTCATCGACTTGCAGGAAATGCGCGATGCCCGGCATGCAGCTCAGGCGCTCGGTCATTTCCTTCAGGACCTTGGGTTCGCTGACACGGGTTTCCAGCTCGAGGTTGTCCCACACGCCATTCACCACCACGGCCGGGTCCAGGTCTCGGAGCACGGCACGGATGTTCTTGGCCAACTGGCGGATGAAACGCATCCGTACCGGGCGGCTCTTGATGGTGATCTCGGGGAAGACTTTTACGATTAGTTTCATGAAAACAGCGCGCGAACGGCCAGCCGAAAAAGGGGGGCGCGGATTATAGCGGAAATTGCTCAAGGTTTAACCAGTTTATGTGCAGATGGTTTTGCATGCACCAAAACAGGTCATTATCGATTGACGGCGCCACATTGCAGTGCGTTATTGTCTGACAATCTTTGATTTACGCCTTTAAAAGCGTGGATTTGGTGCAAAAAACCCATGCTGGGGCACTGGCATGCAATTTGCTCCCTTGTGAGGCAGGTTGCCATGGCAGAGTATTCGCGCCGGCATCACCCATATCTAAGGGCACTCCACTACCCGCCCGAAGCCACCCGGAGGACATATGTCGAAGTCGGTTCAACTCATCAAAGATCATGACGTCAAGTGGATTGATCTGCGCTTCACTGACACCAAAGGTACTCAACATCACGTGACCATGCCGGCCCGTGATGCGCTGGACGACGAATTCTTTGAAATCGGGAAAATGTTCGACGGTTCCTCCATCTCCGGCTGGAAAGGCATCGAAGCCTCCGACATGATCCTGATGCCGGACGACGAAACTGCCGTCCTGGACCCGTTCACCGAAGAGCCGACCCTGATCCTGGTCTGCGACATCATCGAACCTTCGACCATGCAAGGCTATGACCGCGACCCACGCGCCATCGCCCACCGCGCCGAGGAATACCTGAAGTCCACCGGTATCGGCGACACCGCTTTCTTCGGTCCTGAGCCTGAGTTCTTCATCTTCGACTCGGTCAAATTCAAGTCCGACATCTCCGGTTCCATGTTCAAGATCTTCTCCGAACAGGGTTCGTGGATGTCCGACCAGGACGTGGAAGGCGGCAACAAAGGCCACCGTCCAGGTATCAAAGGCGGTTACTTCCCGGTTCCACCGTTCGACTTCGACCACGAAATCCGTACCTCCATGTGCAACGCACTGGAAGAAATGGGCCAGACCGTAGAAGTTCACCACCACGAAGTGGCAACTGCCGGCCAGAACGAAATCGGCGTGAAATTCAACACGCTGGTGAAGAAGGCAGACGAAGTCCAGACCCTGAAGTACTGCGTACACAACGTTGCTGACGCCTACGGCCGCACCGCGACCTTCATGCCGAAGCCTCTGTACGGCGACAACGGTTCGGGCATGCACGTTCACATGTCGATCTCCAAGGACGGCAAGAACACCTTCGCAGGCGAAGGCTATGCCGGCCTGTCGGACACCGCCCTGTACTTCATCGGCGGTATCATCAAGCACGGTAAGGCCCTGAACGGCTTCACCAACCCGTCGACCAACTCCTACAAGCGCCTGGTACCTGGCTTCGAAGCCCCGGTCATGCTGGCCTACTCGGCTCGCAACCGTTCCGCCTCGATCCGCATTCCTTACGTGAACAGCCCTAAAGCCCGCCGTATCGAAGCGCGCTTCCCGGATCCGGCTGCCAACCCGTACCTGGCCTTCGCTGCACTGATGATGGCCGGTCTGGACGGTATCCAGAACAAGATCCACCCTGGCGACGCCGCTGACAAAAACCTGTATGACCTGCCGCCTGAAGAGGCCAAGGAAATTCCACAGGTGTGTGGCAGCTTGAAAGAAGCCCTGGAAGAGCTGGACAAGGGCCGTGCGTTCCTGACCAAGGGCGGCGTATTCAGCGATGACTTCATCGACGCTTACATCGCACTGAAAAGCGAAGAAGAAATCAAGGTTCGCACCTTCGTACACCCACTGGAATATGAGCTGTACTACAGCTGCTAATCCAGTAAGCGCCGCCACGCACGGCGTGCAATAAAGAAAGGCCTCCTTCGGGAGGCCTTTTTTATGGGCGCCAGTTACGTGCATGATGCCCCGTCGCCCCCCCCCATAGAAGACGAGACTGTCCATGACTTTGCGCTTCAAACTCTGCCTTGCCCTGTCAGCCGCGCTGCTGGCCACCACCGCCGAAGCCGCCTCGACTCAAGCCCCCGAGGCCCTGACCCCGCTGCTTAACGCCATTGGCGAACGCCTGGCCCTGGCCGATCAAGTGGCCCTGAGCAAATGGGACAGCCATAAACCGGTAGAAGACCGTCAGCGCGAGCGTGAAGTCATTGCCGCGGCTGTCGCCCAGGCGCCGGCCTACAAGCTGAGTGGCGAAACCGTGGAAGCGTTTTTCTCCGCCCAGATAGAAGCCAACAAAATGGTGCAGTACATCAACCTGTCCGACTGGGCCCAGGAAGGCAAGGCCCCGGACCTCCCGCGCCCGGACCTGGTGGGACAGATCCGCCCGCAACTCGACCGGTTGCAAAAACGCCTGCTGCAACAACTGGCCGACTTCGCCCCCTACCGCACCGACCCGCAGTGCCCGCAATGGCTGGCCCGAGCCACCCACCACAACAAGCAACATCCGGTGCACCGCCTCGCCCTGATCCGAGCGACCGGAGAGCTGTGTATCTCCACAAAAGCTTAAGACAGCCCCCCTTCCCCTGTGGGAACGAGCTTGCTCGCGATGAGGTCGGCACAGCCAATATCTCAGTGACTGACATACCGCTATCGCGAGTAAGCTCGCTCCCACAGGGTTTGGGTGCAACAACTTGGGTCAATCACCCTCCCTGACCTATGCTGCAATCCATCACTTTTCGTTTTCGGTCGATTTTCCATGGGTCGCGGCTTTTCAATCATCCTGTTGTTGCTGCTGGCACTGCCCGCCGCCGCGCAGATCTACAAGTACACCGACGCCGACGGCAACACCGCCTACAGCAACCAGCCGCCCCAAGGCGTACCAGCCCAGACGGTGGAGTTGCCGCCGCTCAACAGTATCGAACGCCAATCCCCGGCCAGCCCGGACACACCGCCAGCCCCCACCAACAGCGACGAGCCGCGCAATGCCTACGAGGTACTGGAACTGACGGACATCCCCACCGAAGAAGCCCTGCGCGCCAACAACGGCACCTTCACCGTTGGCGTGCGGGCGCAACCGCGCCTGCGCAGCCCTCACCTGTTCCGGCTGCTGCTGGACGGGCAACCCTATGGCCAGCCGACCAACGTGCCGCGCCTGCAATTGGTGAACATCGATCGGGGCGAGCACAGCCTGGCGGTGCAAATCATCGACGGGGACACCCTCGTGCAACAAAGCGAAACCGTCACGTTCACCGTGCAGCGGGTGCACCAACCATGATCCGCTGGCTGCTCGCGCTTAGCTTGGCGCTGGCGGCGCTGCCTGGGGTGGCGCAGGTCTACACCTACATCGATGCCCAGGGTAATCGCGTCTTCACCGACCAGCCGCGCCCCGGCAATGCGAAGAAAGTCCAACTGCCACCCGGCAACCGGATGCCAACGCCGCCGGGCACAACAACGGCGCCCACCGCCGAAGCCCGGCCCGAGCCGCTGTTTCGTTACGAAATGCTCCGACTGTTGATACCCGAGCCGGACGCGACGATACGCAGCACCGCAGGCGAACTGATCGTCAGCGTCACCAGCGAACCCGGCCTGAAAAAAGGCCACCGCTACCGCCTGCTGCTCGACGGCCAGCCGACGGGCGCGCCGGGGCCGAGCCCGGTATTTGCCTTGAGCAACATTGATCGAGGCACCCATCACCTGGCGGTAGAAATTCTCGATGAGCAGGACCGCATCGTCGAACGCACCGCCAACCAGCCCTTCCATATGCAACGCATGTCCCTGGCGCAAAAGCGCCGCATCAAGCCCTGCACCACGACCGACTACGGTCAACGCCCCGAATGCCCCCTCGCCGAAAAGCCTGAAGAAGAAAAAAGCAGCATCCTGCCGTTCTTCTAACGTCACTCAGGACTGCGCACTATATTGGTGCAATACATTGCACACTACTCAGATCACAAACCCATTTTGGTTCGAAAGTACCCGTAAAAGCTGGCTGAATGCCACGCAACCGGGCGAAAAACACCTTTTTGAGGCTCTAAACGCTTCTTTTCGGAGCCTTGGTTTGGTTTTTGCATTTTCCTTGTAACAGCGCATTAATCGCGCGCGCAATTTGGGACCGGTCCCGAGTTGCTACGCTCCAAAAGAGGTCCTGATGACCATTAGCGACGCACTACACCGCTTGCTGCTCGACAACCTCACTACCGCGACCATCCTGCTCGACGCCGAACTTCGCCTCGAGTACATGAACCCGGCGGCGGAGATGCTCCTGGCCGTCAGTGGCCAGCGCAGCCACGGGCAGTTCATCAGCGAGTTGTTCACCGAATCCACCGAAGCGCTCAACTCCTTGCGCCAGGCGGTGGAACAGGCCCATCCGTTCACCAAGCGCGAGGCAATGCTCACCGCGCTGACCGGCCAGACCCTGACCGTGGACTACGCGGTTACGCCGATCCTGAACAACGGCGCCACCCTGCTGCTGCTGGAAGTCCACCCGCGTGATCGCCTGCTGCGCATCACCAAGGAAGAAGCGCAATTGTCCAAGCAGGAAACCAGCAAGATGCTGGTGCGCGGCCTGGCCCATGAGATCAAGAACCCCCTCGGCGGGATTCGTGGCGCGGCGCAGTTGCTCGCCCGCGAACTGCCGGAAGAAAGCCTCAAGGACTACACCAACGTCATCATTGAGGAAGCCGACCGCCTGCGCAACCTGGTGGATCGCATGCTCGGCTCGAACAAGCTGCCATCACTGGCGATGTGCAACGTGCATGAGGTGCTCGAGCGCGTCAGCAGCCTGGTGGAAGCGGAAAGCCAGGGTTGCATCACGCTGGTGCGCGACTACGACCCGAGCATCCCCGATGTCCTGATCGACCGCGAGCAGATGATCCAGGCCGTGCTGAACATCGTGCGCAACGCAATGCAAGCCATCAGCAGCCAGAACGAGCTGCGCCTGGGTCGCATCAGCCTGCGCACCCGCGCCATGCGCCAGTTCACCATCGGCCACGTGCGCCATCGCCTGGTGACCAAGATCGAAATCATCGACAACGGCCCGGGCATCCCTGCCGAGCTGCAGGAAACCATCTTTTTTCCCATGGTCAGCGGCCGTCCGGACGGTACCGGGCTGGGCCTGGCCATTACCCAGAACATCATCAGTCAGCATCAGGGCTTGATCGAGTGTGAAAGCCACCCCGGCCACACCACCTTCTCGATCTTCCTGCCACTGGAACAAGGAGCCACATCGACATGAGCCGTAGTGAAACCGTGTGGATCGTCGATGACGACCGTTCTATCCGTTGGGTCCTGGAAAAAGCCTTGCAACAGGAAGGCATGACCACCCAGAGCTTCGACAGCGCCGATGGGGTGATGAGTCGCCTGGCGCGTCAGCAACCGGACGTCATCATCTCCGACATCCGCATGCCTGGCGCCAGCGGCCTGGACCTGCTGGCGCGGATTCGCGAACAGCATCCGCGGCTGCCGGTGATCATCATGACCGCCCATTCCGACCTGGACAGCGCCGTGGCGTCCTACCAGGGCGGAGCCTTCGAGTACCTGCCCAAACCGTTCGACGTCGATGAAGCGGTATCGCTGGTCAAGCGCGCCAATCAACATGCCCAGGAACAACAGGGCATGGAAGAGGTGCCGGCCCTGGCCCGTACCCCGGAAATCATCGGCGAAGCGCCGGCTATGCAGGAAGTGTTTCGCGCCATCGGGCGCCTGAGCCACTCCAACATCACCGTGCTGATCAACGGCGAGTCGGGCACCGGTAAGGAACTGGTGGCCCACGCCCTGCACCGCCACAGTCCACGGGCGGCGTCGCCGTTCATCGCGCTGAACATGGCGGCGATTCCCAAGGACCTGATGGAGTCCGAGCTGTTCGGCCACGAAAAAGGAGCATTCACCGGCGCGGCCAACCTGCGGCGCGGGCGCTTCGAGCAAGCCGACGGCGGCACGTTGTTCCTCGATGAAATCGGCGACATGCCGGCGGACACCCAGACCCGCTTGCTGCGCGTACTGGCCGATGGCGAGTTCTATCGGGTCGGCGGGCATACGCCGGTCAAGGTGGACGTGCGAATCATCGCCGCAACCCACCAGAATCTGGAAACCCTGGTTCACGCCGGCAAATTCCGTGAGGACTTGTTCCACCGCCTGAATGTGATCCGCATTCATATCCCGCGCCTGGCGGATCGTCGCGAAGACATCCCGACCCTGGCCCGGCACTTCCTCAGCCGCGCGGCCCAGGAACTGGCGGTCGAGCCCAAGCTGCTCAAGAGCGAAACCGAGGAATACCTCAAGAACCTGCCGTGGCCGGGCAACGTGCGTCAGTTGGAGAACACCTGCCGCTGGATCACGGTGATGGCTTCGGGCCGCGAAGTGCACATCAGCGACCTGCCGCCGGAGCTGTTGAGCCTGCCGCAGGATTCAGCCCCGGTGACCAACTGGGAGCAAGCCCTGCGCCAGTGGGCCGACCAGGCCCTGGCCCGTGGCCAGTCGAGCCTTTTGGACAGCGCCGTGCCCAGTTTCGAGCGGATCATGATCGAGACCGCCCTCAAGCACACCGCCGGTCGCCGCCGCGACGCCGCCGTGCTGCTGGGCTGGGGCCGCAATACCTTGACCCGCAAGATCAAGGAATTGGGGATGAAGGTTGACGGTGGGGATGATGATGACGGGGATGAGGGCTGATCGGCCTTTAACCCTTCGCTGATCTTGAAGGCCAATCGCGAGCAAGCTCGCTCCCACAATGGTTCTGCATCAGGCACAAAATTTGTGTTCACCGCAGATCCCCTGTGGGAGCGAGCTTGCTCGCGATGCTTTTTAAAGGACTGTGTGCACCGCATCAATGCACTGCGAACCGCAATTGCGCATGCACAACGAGCCAAAACCAATCGATCCAGTTCGAAAAAAACCGCACAAACAAAAGCAAAAGCCCCGGAATACGGGGCTTTTCGCATCACCAGCAGTGTTTTTGTGACAAACCATTTAAAACTGGCACGCCACCTGCAATAACCCAATCACTACCCAGTTTCGGGGACCTTGGTACAGGCAGGCCGGGGATTCCCCATTTTATACCGGGCTCATCGAGCCCACTGTTTTGGGGGCCTTGATACAGGCAGGTCAAGGTTTCCCTTCTTTACATCCAGGGCCATGCGCTTAGCGCACGCCCTCCCGTTTTGGGGACCTTGGTACAGGCAGGCCGGGGATTCCCTCTTTTATTGCTCCTGGAGACGGACCTCCAGCCGCCAGCGGTCATCGACCTCGCTGCCGGTCCACTCTCCCCGCAACGCACGCGCCGCCACCAGCGTCAGCAACAACCCTTTGTCACTCAAACGCACCCGCCAGTTCACGTCCTTGCCGTTGAGCTTGAGTTGGCCCTTCTGCGGCCGACCTTCTGCCTGGAACAGCAGCGCTACTGAGCCGTCGACGATTTCCCCATGGAGCTTGGGTTCATTGTTGAACCAGACCACAAGCACGCCATCAGTCACCTCGACCTGCTGCAGCGCACTCGGCTCAGGCGTGGTCAAGCGACCGATCATCAATCCCACCATCAAGCCAAAGATCGCCAACGAGCCCATCACCCGAGGCATTAGCTTCGAACGTCGATCAATTTGCGGCGTAGAATGCCGCTCATCTTTATCTGCGGAGCCGTGCATGTTTCACGTCATCCTTTTTCAACCGGAAATTCCGCCGAATACCGGCAACGTCATCAGGTTGTGCGCCAACAGCGGCTGCCACCTGCATTTGATCGAACCGCTGGGCTTCGAGATGGACGACAAGCGCCTGCGCCGTGCCGGTCTCGACTACCACGAGTATGCCACCTTGCAGCGTCACGCCGACCTTGCCAGTTGTCTGGAGAGCCTGGGGCATCCGCGCCTGTTCGCCTTTACCACCAAGGGTTCGCGGCCGTTCCATGACGCCAGCTTCGTCGCCGGTGATGCGTTCCTGTTCGGCCCGGAAAGCCGTGGCCTGCCGGCCGACGTGCTGGACGCCCTGCCCGCCGACCAACGCCTGCGCCTGCCGATGCGCGAAGGCTGCCGCAGCCTGAACCTGTCCAATACCGTGGCAGTGGCGGTTTATGAGGCGTGGCGGCAGAACGGCTTTCAATAGCAGCACATAACAAATGTGGGAGCGGGCTTGCTCGCGAAAGCGGTGTGTCAGTTGACATCAATGTCGCCTGAAACACCGCTTTCGCGAGCAAGCCCGCTCCCACATTGGACTTGCGTCGACCGTTTACTGAACGGTCGCGCCGCCTTCTTGCTGCATGCGCTGCAGTTCTTGCGCATACAGGGCATCGAAGTTCACTGGGGCCAGCATCAGGGCCGGGAACGAGCCGCGGGTCACCAGGCTGTCCAGGGTTTCGCGGGCATAAGGGAACAGGATGTTCGGGCAGAATGCACCCAGGGTGTGGCTCATCGAGGCCGCATCCAGGTTCTTGATCAGGAAGATCCCGGCCTGCTGCACTTCGGCGATGAACGCCACTTCGTCACCGTTTTTTACGGTGACCGACAGGGTCAGCACCACTTCGTGGAAGTCATCTTCCAGGGCTTTCTGGCGGGTGTTCAGGTCCAGGCCTACACTCGGCTCCCACTGCTGGCGAAAGATCGCCGGGCTTTTCGGGGCTTCGAAGGACAGGTCACGTACATAAATGCGCTGCAAGGAGAATTGCGGTGCGGCTTCGTCTTCGCTGGCAGCTGTGTTCTGTTGGTCAGTCATCGCAGATCCTTCTTACTTTCAGGTTCTTTCAGTGGGAAATTCAGGCCTTGAGCAGTGCGTCGAGCTTGCCGGCGCGCTCCAGGGCGAACAGATCATCGCAACCGCCCACGTGGGTGCTGCCGATCCAGATCTGCGGCACGGACGTGCGCCCGGCCTTCTGGGTCATCTCGGCGCGCAGTTGCGGCTTGCCGTCGACCTTGATCTCTTCGAAAGCCACGCCTTTGTTCTGGAGCAGGAACTTGGCTCTGGAACAATAGGGGCAGTAATCGCTGGAATAGACAACAACGTGGGGCATTTCACTTCACCAGGGGCAGATTGTCGGCTTTCCAGCTCGCAACGCCGCCGGACAGCTTGGCAGCGGTGAAACCGGACTTCATCAGCTCGCGGGCGTGGGTGCCGGCGTGCTGGCCTTGGGCATCTACCAGGATCAGCGTCTTGGCCTTGTGTTTTTCCAGCTCGCCGATACGGGCGATCAGTTTGTCCTGGGGAATATTCACCGCCCCGACAATGTGGCCGGCGGCGTAGTCCTTGCTCGGGCGGATGTCCACCACCACGCCGGCATCCTTGTTGACCAGCGCCGTCAGCTCGGCGGTACTGAGGCTGCGGCCGCCGCCCTGCATCGTATGGGCTACCAGCAACGCCAGCAGTACGACGAAGATACCGACGAGAAGGTAGTGGTTAGTGGCAAATTCAATCAGGTGAGCAACCATCGAAGGAGGTTCCAGGGCGTTAAAATGTCGGCCAGTATACACAGCACACAAGGCCGGCCAAACCCCGCCCGGCGGTGACGCCGTCGGAACTTACCTTTAAACTGCCCGTCCCTTTTCCATCGTCTTCTTTTAACCCGCCACGAGTGGATTCCATGACTACCACGCCTAAACCTTTGGTCCTGATGATTCTCGACGGCTTCGGTCACAGTGACAGCCACGAATCCAACGCCGTGTATTCGGCCAACAAGCCTGTGCTGGACCGTTTGTGGGCCACCGTGCCCAACGGCCTGATCTCCGGCAGCGGCATGGACGTCGGCCTGCCGGACGGGCAGATGGGCAACTCCGAAGTCGGCCACATGAACCTCGGCGCAGGCCGCGTGGTGTACCAGGACTTCACTCGCGTGACCAAATCGATCCGCGACGGTGAATTCTTCGAAAACCCGACCATCTGCGCCGCCGTGGATAAAGCCGTGGCCGCCGGCAAGGCCGTGCACTTCATGGGCCTGCTGTCCGACGGTGGCGTGCACAGCCACCAGGACCACCTGATCGCCATGGCCGAACTGGCCTTCAAGCGCGGCGCCGAGCAGATCTACCTGCACGCGTTCCTCGATGGCCGCGACACCCCGCCGAAAAGCGCCACGTCGTCGATCGAACTGCTGGACGCAGCGTTCCAGGCACTCGGCAAGGGGCGCATCGCCAGCCTCATTGGCCGCTACTACGCCATGGACCGTGACAACCGTTGGGACCGCGTGTCCCAGGCCTACAACCTGATCGTCGACGGCAGCGCCGAGTTCAACGCCGCCACCGCCCAGGAAGGCCTGCAAGCCGCCTACGAGCGCGGCGAAAGCGACGAATTCGTCAAGGCCACCACCATCGGTGAGCCGGTGAAGGTTGAAGACGGCGACGCCGTGGTGTTCATGAACTTCCGCGCCGACCGCGCTCGCGAACTGACCCGCGTGTTTGTCGAGGACGACTTCAAGGAGTTCGAACGCGCTCGCCAGCCGAAACTGGCCGGTTTCGTGATGCTCACCCAATACGCCGCCAGCATTCCTGCGCCATCGGCCTTCGCCGCCGGAAGCCTGGAAAACGTGCTGGGCGACTACCTGGCGAAGAACGGCAAGACCCAACTGCGCATCGCCGAGACCGAAAAGTACGCCCACGTGACGTTCTTTTTCTCCGGCGGCCGTGAAGAACCCTTCCCGGGCGAAGAACGCATCCTGATCCCCTCGCCAAAAGTCGCCACCTACGACCTGCAACCGGAGATGAGCGCGCCGGAAGTGACCGACCGCATCGTCGACGCCATTGAAAACCAGCGTTACGACGTGATCGTGGTCAACTACGCCAACGGCGACATGGTGGGCCACAGTGGCGTGTTCGACGCGGCGGTCAAGGCCGTGGAATGCCTGGACACCTGCGTTGGCCGTATCGTCGAAGCCTTGGAAAAGGTCGGCGGCGAAGCACTGATCACGGCCGACCACGGCAACGTCGAGCAGATGTCCGATGAGTCCACCGGCCAGGCCCACACCGCCCACACCACCGAGCCGGTGCCGTTCATCTATGTCGGCAAGCGCAACTTCAAGGTCCGCGACGGTGGCGTGCTGGCCGACGTGGCACCGACCATGCTGATGCTGCTGGGCATGGAGAAGCCGGCGGAGATGACCGGGACTTCGATCCTGGTCTGATTGATCCATCAATCACCGCAAACCCTGTGGGAGCAAAGCTTGCTCGCGATAGCAATCTAACCATCTACATTTTCGTTGGATGTGCTGACGTCATCGCGAGCAAGCTTTGCTCCCACGGGGGTTTGGCGGGAAATAAGTGCCCTGCACCGCTCCAGTTATCACACAGCCCCAAATGGGCGTTTTTTTTGCAGCGTGGGGCGGGCATACTAGGCCGTCCCTTTCCCTGGTGTCGCCCGCCTCTATGCTTCGCGTCCTGATAGCCCTCGCTCTGACCTGCCTGCTCCAACCGGCCTTTGCCGACGAGCGCGCGCAAACCCAACAACAGTTGGAAGCCACGCGCCAGGACATTGCCGAGCTGAAAAAGCTGCTGGGCAAGTTGCAGGAAGAGAAATCCAGCGTGCAGAAAGACCTGCGCGGCACCGAGACCGAGATGGGCAATCTGGAGAAGCAGGTCGAGGCCCTGCAAAAAGAGCTGAAGAAAAGCGAATCCGAGCTGCAGCGGCTCGATGGAGAGAAAAAAAAACTCCAGAGCGCGCGCACTGAACAGCAAAAGCTGATCGCCATCCAGGCCCGGGCCGCCTACCAGAACGGTCGCCAGGAATATCTCAAGCTGCTGCTCAACCAGCAGAACCCCGAGAAATTCGCCCGCACCCTGACTTATTACGATTACCTGAGCCAGGCACGCCTGGAACAGCTCAAGAGCTTCAACGAAACCCTGCGCCAACTGGCCAATGTCGAAAAAGACATCGAGCTGCAACAAGCCCAGTTGCTGGTGCAGAAAAGCAGCCTCGACACCCAGCGCGAAGAGCTCGAGAAGGTCCGCAAGGAACGCCAGGTGGCCCTGGCCAAGCTCAATGACGACGTGAAGGCCCGCGACAGCAAACTCAAGGCCCGCGAGCAGGACCAGGCCGAACTGGCCAATGTGTTGAAAACCATCGAAGAGACCCTGGCCCGCCAGGCCCGAGAGGCGGAAGAAGCGCGCCAGAAAGCGCTGATCGCCCAGCAGGAAGCCGAAAAAAAGCGTTTGCGTGAAGCCCAGGCCGACGCAGACGCCGGCGACGCACCGCGCAAACCGGCAAAATCCAGCCCCGGCGCACTGGTTTCCAGTGCCGGAGAAACCTTCGGCGGCGCTTTTGGTTCGGCACGAGGCAAACTTCCATGGCCGGTCAATGGTCGATTGCTTGCGCGCTTCGGTGAAACCCGCGGCGACGACACCCGCACCAAGTGGGACGGTGTGATGATCAGCGCCTCCGCCGGCAGCCAGGTACATGCCGTACATGGCGGGCGCGTGGTCTTCGCCGACTGGTTGCGCGGTGCCGGCCTGCTGGTGATCCTGGATCACGGCAACGGTTATTTGAGCCTGTACGGCCACAACCAGACGCTGCTCAAGGCGGCGGGGGATGTGGTCAAGGCCGGCGAGTCCATCTCCACGGTCGGTAACAGTGGCGGGCAGGATACGCCAGCACTGTATTTCGCTATTCGTCAGCAGGGTCGCCCCAGTGACCCGGCCCAATGGTGTCGTGCGCAAGGATAAGCGCGCCCATCCTATTAAGGAGTTCGTTCGACATGCTGCATTTGTCCCGCCTTACCTCGCTGGCCCTGACGATCGCCCTCGTGATCGCTGCGCCCCTGGCTTTCGCCGCCGAACCGGCCCCGTCGGTACCCGCCGCCACAGCCGCGACCACCAAGGCCCCGCTGCCGCTGGACGAACTGCGCACCTTTGCCGAGGTCATGGACCGGATCAAGGCCGCCTATGTCGAACCGGTGGACGACAAAGTACTGCTGGAGAACGCCATCAAAGGCATGCTCAGCAACCTTGACCCGCATTCGGCCTACCTGGGGCCGGAGGATTTTGCCGAGTTGCAGGAAAGCACCAGCGGCGAATTCGGCGGCCTGGGCATCGAGGTCGGCAGCGAAGACGGTTTCGTCAAAGTGGTTTCGCCGATCGACGACACACCCGCTTCCAAGGCCGGCATCCAGGCCGGTGACTTCATCGTCAAGATCAACGGCCAGCCGACCCGCGGCCAGAGCATGACCGAAGCCGTGGACAAGATGCGCGGCAAGATCGGCCAGAAGATCACCCTGACCCTGGTGCGCGACGGTGGCACGCCGTTCGACGTGACCCTCACGCGGGCGGTCATCCAGGTCAAGAGCGTGAAGAGCCAGTTGCTGGAATCGGGCTACGGCTACATCCGCATCACTCAGTTCCAGGTCAAGACCGGCGAAGAAGTCGCCAAGGCCCTGGCCAAGATGCGCAAGGAAAACGGCAAGAAGCTCAACGGCCTGGTCCTGGACCTGCGCAACAACCCCGGGGGTGTGCTGCAATCGGCAGTGGAAGTGGTGGATCACTTCATCACCAAGGGCCTGATCGTCTACACCAAGGGGCGTATCGCCAACTCCGAGCTGCGCTTCTCGGCCACCGGCAACGACCTGAGCGAAGCCGTGCCATTGGTGGTGCTGATCAACGGCGGCAGCGCCTCGGCATCGGAAATCGTCGCCGGCGCCCTGCAGGACCAGAAGCGTGGCGTGGTCATGGGCACCACCAGTTTTGGCAAGGGCTCGGTGCAGACCGTCTTGCCACTGAACAACGACCGCGCCCTGAAGATCACCACTGCGCTGTACTTCACGCCCAACGGCCGTTCCATCCAGGCCCAGGGCATCGTCCCGGACATCGAGGTGCGCAAGGCCAAGATCACCAACGAGCAGGACAGCGAATATTTCAAGGAAGCCGACCTGCAAGGTCATCTGGGCAATGGCAACGGCGGTGCCGACAAGCCGACCGGCTCAGGCGCCAAGGCCAAGCCAATGCCGCAGGATGACGACTATCAGTTGGCCCAGGCCCTGAGCCTGCTCAAAGGGT
The DNA here is from genome assembly GCF_014268695.2 of Pseudomonas ogarae. Classification (NCBI taxonomy): domain Bacteria; kingdom Pseudomonadati; phylum Pseudomonadota; class Gammaproteobacteria; order Pseudomonadales; family Pseudomonadaceae; genus Pseudomonas; species Pseudomonas ogarae. The sequence continues at coordinate 632,029 of NZ_CP077086.1, read as the reverse complement.
TGAACATCACGTCCGGCCGCTGAGATGGGCCTGCGTTTCACCTTCGTCCTGCTGTGCCTGCTGGCGGGGGCCGTTAACGCGGCGCCCGCCACACCCTCTTCGCCGCACAAGGCGTACCTGAGCCTGATCATCGACGACCTGGGGCAAAACCTGCCCCGGGATCGCCGGGTACTGGCCCTCCCCGGCCCGGTCACCGCCGCGATCATGCCGGACACACCCCACGCCGCCGAACTCGCCCGCGAGGCCCATCGCGCCGGCAAACTGGTCATGCTGCACATGCCCATGGACCCGGCCACCGGGCCGTTCGCCTGGCATCCTGAGCTGCCCGTCGAAGAACTGGGCAAGCGCCTCGACGCCGCCTTCGCGGCAGTGCCCTACACCAGCGGGATCAACAACCACATGGGCAGCCGCATGACCGCCCAGCCCCAGGCCATGGCGTGGCTGATGGCGAATTTGCAGCAGCGCCACAAGTTTTTCGTCGACAGCCGCACCAGCGCCCAGACCGTCGCCGCCGCCGAGGCGCAGAAGATCGGCCTCGCCAGCGTGTCGCGGGATGTGTTCCTGGACGACGAGCGCACCGAAGCCGCCATCGCCCAGCAACTCCAGACCGCCATCGACCTGGCCCGCCGGCAGGGCTCAGCCGTGATGATTGGCCACCCCTACCCACAGACCCTGGCGGTGCTCGAACGCGAGCTACCCAAGCTCAAGGCCCAGGGCATCGAATGGATCGACATCAAGTCGATGATCAGCCTGCGCAGCAATCGGGCGATGGTCGGGCATGGGAAAGATGGGGTTTATCGGTAGCCGCTGAGAACCATTTCAAAACCGCGTCGCCGCCATCGCGAGCAAGCTCGCTCCCACAGGGGATCTGCTGTGAACACAAATTTTGTGTCCGATTCAGAACCACTGTGGGAGCGAGCTTGCTCCGGGCGGCGATCCGACGATGAAGGCGGCACAGTCCTGCACAGCGGTCAGAGATACCGCGCCATGATCGCGTCCACTTGACCTTCCTTGCGCAACTCATCCAGGGCCTTTTGAAGCCGGGCAACCACGTCGTCAGGCACGTCTTTGTTCAAGGCCAGGTACAGCTCGGCACTGTTGAATCGCAGCACGGTCTTGAGATCGTTCACCCCTTCCTGACGCGCCAGGTAACGCCCGGCAGGGTCGCCGGTGGCCCACAGGTCGATCTGGCCGTTGACCAGTTTCCGGGCGTTGTCCTGATCGCGCAACACGACAATCGGGTTCAGCCCCTGCTTGGCCAATGTCTCGGCAATCGCGTCGCCCTTGTAGGCACCGACCTTGTATTGGCGCGCCTGCTCCAGCGAGCCTAGGGCGATCTTGCTGTCGGCCTTGGCGAGCATGATCCAATCATCCGGGCCGATGGGGCCGACCCATTTGAACAGCTTTTCACGCTCCGGTAACCGCGCCATGACAAACACGCCGTAACCAGGATTCTCCAGGGCGAGTTTGTAGATCCGTTCCCAGGGGAAACGCAGTGTCAGGCTGTAGGAGATATCGGCACGCTTGAAAATTTCGCGGACAATGTCCACGGCAATGCCATGGATGTTTTCGTCCTGGGCGAAGTTCTTGCCGTTCTTGGCCATGTTGTACGGCGGGAAGTTTTCCGTCAGTAACACCAGCGATGTATCAGCGGCGCGGACGGTACCGGCGAGCAGCAGCGTGGCACCGGCAAAGGCAAGAACGAGGCGTTTGAGCATGTCGGGCTACCGCAATCCATGGTGTGCCCAAGAGTGCCTTGGGCCCGCCATGGTGTCCAGCAGTCAGCGAATGCAGATACCGCGATGCGCCATGTAGGCCTTGGCTTCCGGCACGGTGTATTCGCCAAAGTGGAAAATGCTCGCCGCCAACACCGCGCTGGCGTGGCCTTCGAGGATGCCGTCGGCCAGGTGTTGCAGGTTGCCGACGCCGCCGGAAGCGATCACCGGAATGCCCAGGGCATCGCTGATGGCGCGAGTGACGCCGAGGTCGAAGCCGTTTTTCATGCCGTCCTGGTCCATGCTGGTCAGCAGGATCTCACCGGCGCCCAGGCCTTCCATCTTCTTCGCCCACTCGACGGCGTCCAGGCCAGTGGGTTTGCGCCCGCCGTGGGTGAAGATTTCCCAGCGCGGGGTTTCGCCCGGGCCGGAGACCTTCTTCGCATCGATAGCCACGACGATGCACTGCGAGCCAAAGTGCTGGGCCGCTTCGCCGACGAACTCCGGGTTGAACACCGCCGCAGTGTTGATCGACACCTTGTCGGCCCCGGCATTGAGCAGGTTGCGGATGTCTTGCACGGTGCGTACGCCACCGCCCACGGTCAGCGGGATGAACACCTGGCTGGCCATGCGCTCGACGGTATGCAATGTGGTATCGCGGCCATCGACGCTGGCCGTGATGTCGAGGAAGGTGATCTCGTCCGCACCCTGTTCGTCGTAGCGACGGGCGATTTCCACCGGGTCACCGGCATCACGGATGTTCTCGAACTTGACGCCCTTGACCACCCGGCCGTTGTCCACGTCCAGGCAAGGGATGATGCGTTTGGCCAGCGCCATGGTGAGTCCTCAGCCTTTGTACGAATCGCAGAAAGCTTGCGCTTCAGCGACATCGAGAGTGCCTTCGTAGATCGCACGGCCAGTGATTGCGCCGATGATGCCCGGCGCCTTGGCATCGAGCAGCGACTTGATGTCACCCAGGTTGTGGATGCCACCGGAAGCGATGACCGGGATCTTCGTCGCGGCGGCCAGGGCGGCGGTGAACGGGACATTGCAGCCCTGCATCATGCCGTCTTTGGCGATGTCGGTGTAGACGATGGCAGACACGCCGTCGGCTTCGAAACGCTTGGCCAGGTCGATCACCTGCACGGTGCTGATTTCAGCCCAGCCATCGGTGGCGACGAAACCGTCTTTGGCATCCAGGCCGACGATGATCTTGCCAGGGAACGCGCGACAGGCTTCGGCGACGAACGCCGGGTCTTTCACGGCCTTGGTGCCGATGATCACGTAGCTCACGCCAGCCTTGACGTAATGTTCGATGGTTTCCAGCGAGCGAATGCCGCCGCCGATCTGGATCGGCAGGTTCGGGTAGCGCTTGGCAATGGCCGTGACCACTTCGCCATTGACCGGCTGCCCTTCGAAGGCGCCGTTCAGGTCGACCAGATGCAGGCGACGGCAGCCACCCTCCACCCACTTGGCGGCCATGCTCACCGGGTCATCGGAAAACACCGTGGAGTCTTCCATGCGGCCCTGACGCAGACGTACGCAAGCGCCGTCCTTGAGATCGATAGCGGGGATAATCAGCATCTGGCAAACCTTCAAATACGAATATTCAGCTTGGCTCGAAAATCAGTTTTTCTCGAGCGCCCACAAGTCGCTTTCAATGCTTTCGAACCTTTCTTTAAGGTGCGTCTGCACATCGAAAATCGCCCTGTTGTAATAGTGCGGAGCAATTTCGCGGGTAAACAGGTCAAGAATTTCCGCCGCTTCGAACGAGCCCAGGTCCAGCTCGAACCGGTCCTCCATGAACCGCTGGATCTTGCGGTTCGCTTCACTCTCCTGCTCGGGCGTGAGGGTGAGGATCGGCGGTTTCTTGCGGGCCATTACCAGCGCCCATCCCACGCGGCGAAGTTCTGCAACAGCTGCAGGCCATGGGTATGGCTCTTCTCGGGGTGGAACTGCACGGCGAAGCGCGAACCATCGGCCAGGGCCGCGGCGAAATCAACGCCATAGTGACCGCTGCCCACCACCTGCCGCGCATTGCCGGCGGCGATGTAGTAGCTGTGCACGAAGTAGAAGCGCGCCAGGTCCGGGATGTTGTGCCACAGCGGGTGATCCACCGTCTGCTTCACTTCGTTCCAACCCATGTGCGGGACTTTCAGGTGCTCGCCGTCTTCATGCAGGCCCTTGCCAAAAAACTTCACCTGGCCTGGGAACATGGCAATGCAATCGACACCGTCGTTCTCTTCGCTGCGTTCGAGCAAGGCTTGCATGCCCACGCAGATGCCGAGGAACGGACGGTCCTGGCTGACTTCGTGCACCAGCGTGTCGAAGCCCAGGCGACGAATCTCGGCCATGCAATCACGAATCGCACCGACGCCGGGGAACACCACCCGGTCGGCTTCGCGAATCACGTCGGCATCGCTGGTGATCAGCACCTTGCCGGCGCCCACGTGCTCGAGGGCCTTGGCCACCGAGTGCAGGTTGCCCATGCCGTAGTCGATTACCGCGACCGTCTGCATTACAGGACGCCCTTGGTGGAAGGCATCTGGCCGGCCATGCGGTCATCGAGCTCGACGGCCATGCGCAGGGCGCGGCCGAAAGCCTTGAACACGGTTTCGATCTGGTGGTGGGTGTTGTGCCCGCGCAGGTTGTCGATGTGCAGGGTCACGTTGGCGTGGTTGACGAAGCCCTGGAAGAATTCCTGGAACAGGTCAACGTCGAAGCCGCCGACGGTGGCACGGGTGTACGGCACGTGCATCTGCAGGCCCGGACGGCCGGAGAAGTCGATGACCACGCGCGACAGCGCTTCATCGAGCGGCACGTAGGCATGGCCGTAGCGACGGATACCCTTCTTGTCGCCGATGGCTTTGGTAAAGGCCTGGCCCAAGGTGATACCGACGTCTTCCACCGTGTGGTGGTCGTCGATATGCAAGTCGCCCTTGCTGACGATGTCCAGGTCGATCAGCCCGTGACGGGCGATCTGGTCCAGCATGTGCTCAAGAAAAGGTACACCGATATCAAACCGGGCCTTTCCGGTGCCATCCAGGTTGATCGAGGCTTTGATCTGGGTTTCCAGAGTGTCGCGCTCGACAGACGCCTTACGTTCGGCCATCACCAGCTCCGCAAAATCATTGGGCGAAAAAGGCAGCCATTATAGGGGCGCGAGCGGCAAACAGAAACACGGGAGGTGATATCCCTGACGGGTTGTCTCCCGCGCTGTCGGCGATAGACATGTCCATACAAGCAATTTTTGCCATCACCCAGAATCAAATGTGGGAGCGGGCTTGCTCGCGAAGGCTGCGTATCAGTCGACATCATCGTTAACTGACACACCGCTTTCGCGAGCAAGCCCGCTCCCACATTTAGGGTTGCCCTGACCTAATGGTCAGGGCAACGGTCTTAGCGGAACAACACCGCCGTCTTCTGCAGGGTCACCCACACACCCCACGCCAACGGAATGCCCACCACCAGCCAGGCGGCGATCGCCAGGGACTTGGTGCCCGGTGCGGCTTTCCACTCCAGCGAAGTACTGCTGTCGGCGCCTTTGTCATGGCCCAGCGCCTGTTCGGCGGCCAGTTCGGCATCGGTCATGAAGTACTTGTCGGCGACCGGACGGACCATCAGGTTGCAGAGGAAGCCCAGCACCAGCAGGCCGGCGAGGATGTACAAGGTGATGTCATAGGCCGCGGCACGTTCAACGCCGATGCTCAGTTGATATTCACGCAGGTAGTTCACCAGTACCGGACCCAGCACGCCCGCCGCCGCCCAGGCGGTCAGCAGACGACCGTGGATCGCGCCGACCATTTGCGTACCGAACAGGTCCGCCAGGTAGGCCGGCACCGTGGCGAAACCGCCACCGTACATCGACAGGATGATGCAGAACGCCGCCACGAACAGCGCGACGCTGCCCAGGTGACCCAGGTTCGGGATCAGCGCGTACAGGGCAAAGCCCAGGGCGAAGAACACGAAATAGGTGTTCTTGCGACCCAGGTAATCCGAGAAGGAGGCCCAGAAGAACCGGCCGCCGATGTTGAACAGGCTCAACAGACCGGTGAAACCAGCGGCGATGGCCGCGATCTGGCCCAGTTGCACGGCGTCCAGCTGACCGAAAGGCAGGTCATTGCCGAGCAACTTGCCGCCGAACACTTCCTGCAACAGTGGCGAAGCCATGCCGAGGATGCCGATACCGGCGGATACGTTCAGGCACAGCACCAGCCATACCAGACGGAACTGCGGGGTTTTCCAGGCAACGTTCACGTGAACGTGGCGATGGGTGATCATCGCGTTCGCGGCTTTCTTCGGTGCTGGGGTCCAGCCTTCAGGTTTCCAGCCGGTTGGCGGAACGCGGTACGACAAGGCGCCACCGATCATGAACACGAAGTAGATCGCGGCCATGACCAGGAAGCTCTGCCATACGCCCACGCCGGTTGGCGAAGCGAAATGGTTCATCAGCGCCGCGGCCAGCGGAGCACCGACCATCGCACCACCGCCGAAGCCCATGATCGCCATGCCGGTCGCCATGCCGCGCTTGTCCGGGAACCACTTGATCAGGGTCGACACCGGCGAGATGTAGCCCAGGCCCAGGCCGATACCACCGATCACCCCGGAACCGACCCACATCAGCCAGATCTGGTGGGTATAGATACCCAGCGCGGAAATCAGCAGGCCACCGCACCAGCACAAGGCCGATACAACGCCGGCCTTGCGTGGCCCGGCGTGTTCCAGCCAGCCGCCCCAGATGGCTGCCGAGCAACCCAGGAAGATGAAGAACAGGGTGTAGATCCAGCCGAGCATCGAGATCGGCCAGTCGCATTGGGACGAAAAGACTTGCGAGATGAAACTCATATCCGGTGCACAGGCCACAGGCTTGGTGACACCCAAGGCTTTGGACAGTGGCAACCAGAACACCGAGAAGCCATAGGCCATGCCGATGCAGAGGTGAATGGCCAGTGCGGCCGGTGGAACCAGCCACCGGTTGAAACCGGGCTTGGCGATGATACGTTCCTTGGAGAGGAACGCTGGCTGGTCGGCGATGCCGTCCGCCGTGATGCTCGTGCTCATTGTGTATCCCCCAGTTATTGGAATGGTCCGTCAGCCACGCCTCACCCTCAGCCTTCATTGCACGCAGGCATGGCTGTATTTTCTGGTGAAGCTCCATAGTGTGCGACATCAAGTCGCAGAAGGACGGACGAACGGGCAAAGGTTACCATTTGCTCGCGGCAGAAAAACCAAAGTGATATCACCTTTTTCGTGCCATCTGTCTTATCGCACGCTTGCTCGCTTTCTGTAGGGGGCTAACGATTTATTTTTTCAGGAATTTTCATGCCCATCGTTGTCGAGCTCATTACTGACGCCAATTGTCAGGACCAACAGGACCTGCAGAAAATCTACCGGGATGCCCCGGCCTGGCTGTTTGAACCCTTTGGCGATGCCACGCAACTGATCGCGCAATGCCTTGAGGAAGGCTCGTTGGTAGCAGCACGGTTCAATGACCGCCTGCTCGGTGCCGCACGCCTGCAACGGCACCAGAACGCCTGGCGCTTGTCCCACCTGTGCGTACGAAGCATCACCCGCCGCCGTGGCGTGGCTGAACGGCTGGTGAGCGAAGCCCGGCGAATGGCCGCGTCAAACGGTGCCGAGCTGCATTTGTTGGCGCCGGCCGGGCATCTGCAAGCCCAGGCGCTGGCGACCAAGCTGGGGCTGATGTTGGTCCAGGATTAGAAACCACTGTGGGAGCGGGCTTGCTCGCGATGGCGGTCGCACACGCACACCTTCATTGGCTGTCACACCGTTATCGCGAGCAAGCTCGCTCCCACAGTGGATTTGCGGTCCCAACGCACCACCACCAATCCACAGCGTTATACTCCCGGCTAAATTTTGAACTCAACCTACAAGGATTCGCCCATGAAAGCGTTCGGCAAAATCCTGGGTCTGGTACTTCTCGGGCTGTTGCTGATCATTGTGGCCCTGGGCTTTGCCCTGAGCCACCTGTTCGATCCCAACGACTACAAAGAAGAGATCCGCCAGATAGCCCGCGACAAGGCCCACATCGAGCTGACCCTCAATGGCGACATCGGCTGGAGCCTGTTTCCATGGCTGGGCCTTGAGTTGCACGACGCCAGCGTCGCGACCCTGGCCAGCCCAACGCAGCCTTTCGCCGACCTGCAGATGCTCGGTCTTTCGGTACGGGTGATACCGCTGCTGCGCCGGGAAGTACAAATGAGCGATGTGCGGGTCGAAGGCCTGAACCTGCGGCTCAACCGTGACAAGAACGGTCACGGCAACTGGGAAGACATCGGCAAGGCGCCAGCCTCTACGACGACGGCGAACGCGCCGGCACCGGCAGAACAAGCGACCCCGCCCGCCAGCACCCCGGCCGAAAAACCTGCCCAGCCGACCCGCCTGGACATCGACAGCCTGACCGTGAACAACGCCCGGGTCGAATACACCGACGAGCAGACCGGAAAGCTGTTCACGGCCGAGAGCATCCAACTGAGCACCGGCCCGGTCCACGACTCCACCAATATCCCGGTCACCCTGACCGCATTCCTGTCCAGCAACCAGCCGGCCGTACGCGTACGCACCGAAGTGACGGGTGAACTGCGCTTCGAGCGCGCCCTGCAGCGCTACAAGTTCGAAGACCTGAAACTGTCCGGCGAAGCCACCGGCGACCCCTTGCAAGGCAAGACCCTGAATTTCGCCGCCCAAGGCCAACTGCTCCTGGACAAGGCGGCCAACGTCGCCGAGTGGACCGGCATCAAGCTGTCGCTCAATCAACTGCGCGCCCTGGGTGAACTGAAGGTCAACGACCTCGACAAGACCCCACAATTGAATGGCGGAATATCGATCGCCCAGTTCGATTTGGCGAAGTTCGTCGACAGCGTCGGCCAGAAACTCCCCGCCATGGCCGAAGGCAGCCTGAGCAAGGTCGAGCTGTCCAGCCGCATTGCCGGCACGCCAACCAGTATCGAGCTCAACGACATCAACCTGAAAGTGGACGACAGCAACTTCAGCGGTCGCATTGCCGTGGAGGACTTCGCCAAGCAGTCCCTGCGCGCGCAACTCAAGGCCGACACATTCAACGTCGACCGCTACCTGGCGCCAAAATCCGCCGAAGCCGACAGTTCCAAGGCCGCCCGCGAAGCCGAAGTCAGCAACACCGAAGCCAGCGCCATGGCCGGTGCCGGCAGTACACCGCTGCCAAGCGCTCCGACCCAGGGTGCCTGGAGTAACGATCGACTGTTTCCAGTGGAACGCCTGAGCAAGCTGGACCTCGATGCCGACCTGACCTTCGGGCAACTGACCCTCGATAAACTGCCGATCCAGAACGCTGCGCTCAAGGCCACCGGCCGGGGCGGCCTGCTGACCCTGGAGAACCTGCGAGGCGACCTGTACAGCGGCAACTTCGAAACCAAGGGCACCCTGGACGTGCGCCAGCCTACGCCACAGTTGAGCCTGCAAACGCGCATCAACCGGGTCCCTGCCGAGAAGATCATCGAAAGCCAAGGCAAGAATCCACCGGTCAAAGGCCTGGTCACCGTCAACAGCGCGATCACCGCCAGCGGCAATAGCCAGAAAGCCCTGATCGACAGCCTCGACGGCACCGCCGGGTTCGTCATCAACGATGGCGTGCTGCTCAATGCCAACCTCGAACAGCAATTGTGCAAAGGCATCGCCACCCTCAATCGCCAGACCCTCAGCGGCGAACCCCGGGGCAAGGACACGCCGTTCCAGCAACTCAACGGCAATCTCACTTTCAACAATGGCGTTGCCCACAACCCGGACCTGAAAGTCCGCATTCCCGGCATGACCGTCAACGGCAACGGCGACATCGACCTACGGGTATTGGGCATGGACTATCGCGTCGGCGTCATCGTCGAAGGCGACAAGAGCGACATGCCCGACCCGGCCTGCCAGGTCAACGAACGCTACGTCGACGTCGAATGGCCGTTGCGCTGCCGCGGTCCGCTGGAACTGGGCGCCAAGGCCTGCCGCCTGGACAACGAAGGGCTGGGCAAGGTCGCGGCGAAACTGGCCGGCGACCGTCTCGGCGACAAGATCGATGAGAAGCTCGGCGACAAGGTCAGCCCCGAACTCAAAGATGCGCTCAAGGGGCTGTTCAAGCGATGAGAGCCGAGCAGTTTTCCACCGCCGTACTGGACTGGTTCGACCGCCACGGGCGCCACGATTTGCCCTGGCAACAAGCCATCTCGCCCTATCGGGTGTGGGTCTCGGAAATCATGTTGCAGCAGACCCAGGTCAGTACCGTGCTCAACTACTTCGACCGGTTCATGGCCTCGCTGCCCACCGTCCAAGCCCTGGCCGCCGCGCCGGAAGACGAAGTGCTGCACCTGTGGACCGGGCTGGGCTACTACACCCGTGCGCGCAACTTGCAGAAAACCGCGAAAATCGTCGTCGAACAGTACGACGGGGAGTTTCCCCGGGACGTGGAAAAACTCACTGAGTTGCCGGGGATCGGCCTGTCCACCGCTGGCGCCATTGCCAGCATCAGCATGGGCCTGCGGGCGCCGATCCTCGATGGCAACGTCAAACGCGTGCTGGCGCGCTTCACCGCCCAGGAAGGCTACCCAGGCGAACCCAAGGTTGCGAAACAGCTGTGGGCCACCGCCGAGCGCTTCACGCCACAGGACCGGGTCAACGCCTACACCCAAGCGATGATGGACCTGGGCGCCACGCTCTGTACCCGCAGCAAGCCCAGCTGCCTGCTCTGCCCGCTGAAGCAAGGCTGCGAGGCCCACATGCTGGGCCTGGAAACCCGCTACCCGATTCCCAAGCCCCGCAAGGAAGTGCCCAAGAAGCGCACCTTGATGCCGATGCTGGCCAACCACGAAGGCGCAATCCTGCTTTACCGTCGCCCTTCCACGGGGCTGTGGGGCGGTCTGTGGAGCCTGCCGGAACTCGACGACCTCGACGATCTGCAGCACCTGGCCCTGCAACACTCGCTGGAACTGGGCAGCCAACAGGAGATGCCAAGCCTGGTGCATACCTTCAGCCACTTCCAGTTGGCGATCGAACCCTGGCTGGTCCGGGTCCGGGAAACCGGCCATCACGTGGCCGAGGCCGACTGGCTCTGGTATAACCTCGCCACCCCGCCGCGCCTGGGCCTTGCCGCCCCGGTCAAAACCTTGCTCGAACGCGCGGCCGCCGTAATGAACGCAGGAGAGTTGCAATGACCCGCACCATCATGTGCCGCAAGTACAAAGAAGAACTGGAAGGCCTGGAACGTGCGCCGTTCCCGGGTGCCAAGGGCCAGGACATCTACGACCACGTCTCGGCCAAGGCCTGGGCCGACTGGCAGAAGCACCAGACCCTGCTGATCAACGAAAAACGCCTGAACATGATGAACGCCGACGATCGCAAATACCTTCAGGGCGAGATGGACAAGTACTTTTCCGGCGAAGATTACGCCAAGGCCGAAGGCTACGTACCGCCATCCGAATAAGCTGTTCAACACGGGGACGGATCGTAAGCGACGGTAATAGTTAAATATTTTTTGAAAACTTGCTTGACGCCCCCCTGAAAAACCCGTTTAATGCGCCCCGTTGCCCAGATAGCTCAGTCGGTAGAGCAGGGGATTGAAAATCCCCGTGTCGGCGGTTCGATTCCGTCTCTGGGCACCAAATACCGAAAACCCCGATCAAGCAATTGATCGGGGTTTTTTATTGCCCGGGATTTTCTTCCTCCGCCTTACCGACTCGGCTACATTCGTCCGCTCCCCTCCAGCAAGCGAGTCGACATGGAAATCACCGGCATCCCCTTTGGCACCACCGATTGGTCAACCATCGAGCCCACCGAACACAAAGGCGTCACTGGAACCGCGTATTGGCGCACCCAGCAGTTCGGAAACATTCGCGTGCGGATGGTGGAATATACGCCGGGGTACCTGGCCGACCATTGGTGCACCAAGGGCCACATCCTGTTTTGCCTCAAGGGCGAGCTCAATACTGAACTCGAAGACGGTCGGCAATTTTTGCTCAAGCCCGGCATGAGCTACCAGGTCGCCGACCAGGCCGAACCCCATCGTTCCTCCACTTCATCGGGGGCTACGCTCTTCATAGTGGATTGAGATTCGAAGCGTGCGCGTTGAAGCTGTAGGATAGATGGCCTTATCCATCAGGAATCCGACCATGTCATCGGCGAACAAACAGCAGAAGCGCAGCCAGCGCGCCAAGGCGAAAGCCAAGCAGAACCGTACTAAGCGTGCTGCTGCGCCGAACGATTTCCTCGACCCGAACGACGAGCGCATCGACCTGGAAACCGTGGACCTATCGGACATGTTCCGACTCATGGGCGCTGCCGAAAAGATCAGCCAGCAGGCCATGTGCATCGCCTTCCTGGGGCATCCACTGCTGGAGCTGGTGCTGGAGCAGGAAGGTGAGGAAGAAGCGACCGACTTCATCTTTACCGCATTGATCGAATACCGCCGCTTGACCACCGGTGTGGATGAGCAGACCGCGCTGGATTGGGTGGAAAGCAAACAATTCCAGGCCGATTATGTGGCTGCATCCCAGGCACTGGCGCAAGGCAAGGTCTGACTGTCACCCAAGGGGCCAGAGGGGATGACAGACTGCAGGGATAGTTCCTACAAACCAAGGTCAACCAACATGGGGCGGCGTCATACCCGTCCTGCGTAAACCAGTTATTTTTCCTCCCAAGCAATCAGCCCCGTCCGGCATCATCGAAACGTCGCCCGGAGCATCCTTGCGGTCCGCCCCTCTCAATGGCTGGACACTGCGATGACGCCAATGCTGCCTCAAGATGACCCACAGCTCGCCCCCTTGATCAACGAACTCGGTGAGCTGATTCGCCAGGCACGCCAGAAGGTTCTGCGTGCCGTCGATACGCTCCAGGTACAAACCTGCTGGCAGATCGGCCGGCATATCATTGAATTCGAACAAGGCGGCGCCGAACGGGCGGCCTATGGGACACGGCTGCTGCCGTCACTGGCGAAAGTGCTGACGGCGCGGTTCGGGAAGGGATTTGATGCCTCGAATCTGCGCTACATGCGACTTTTCTATCAGGCCTTTCCAATGTGTGACGCACTGCGTCACGAATTGAGTTGGACCCACTACCGCTTGCTCCTGCGCATCGAAAATGACAATGCTCGTCATTGGTACATGAACGAAGCCGCAGTCCAAAACTGGTCCACCCGCGCCCTGGAACGCCAGATCGGCAGTTTCTATTACGAACGCTTGCTGGCCAGCCGCGACAGGCCTGCGGTGGAGCAGGAAGCCGGCACCCATATCAAGGAAATGAACCTCGGCCCCCGGGACATCGTCAGGGATCCGGTGGTTCTGGAATTCCTCGGCCTGCCCAACGCCGGCACGCTACTGGAAACGGACCTGGAGCAGGCCTTGATCGACCAGCTACAGGGTTTCCTGCTTGAGCTGGGGAAGGGCTTCGCCTTCATTGCCCGTCAGCAACGCATCAGCACCGAAAGCAAAGACTTCTACATCGACCTGGTCTTCTACAACTACCTGCTCAAGTGCTTTGTGATCGTCGATCTCAAACGTGGCGAGCTCAGCCACCAGGACATCGGCCAGATGGATATGTATGTACGTCTCTACGATGATCTCAAGCGCGGCCCTGACGACAAACCTACCGTGGGCATCATTTTCTGTGCGCGCAAAGACGACTCGGTGGTGCGTTACTCCGTCTTGCAAGGCCATGAACAATTGTTCGCCAGCCAATACCAATTGGTGCTGCCCACGGAAGAAGAGCTGCGCAACGAGCTGGATCGCGAACGGGCGCGCCTTGAAGACGTGACAGCCGACACCCAATAACCGCCTTTAGTGTGTTTTTTCAGCAGCGCCTACCCCAAGAACGCTATCCTGCACGTCACCGGCCGCATCCCATTGCTCTCCAATCCAGGTGTTGCGGACCTCCCCTAACGAATTGGAAACCGAAGCCCAATGGCCTCACTGAACAAACAGCAAAAACGCGCCAAGCGCGCCAAAGACAAAGCCAAACAGATCCGCATGACCGGGCGCAAATCGATCCCGATGTATGGCGATCCGGCCCACGCCACCGCCCAGCCGCCGGTCTACGTGCTGGAACTGTTCGCCAAACTGCGCGAAGCCGAGGCCATCAGCCGCAGTGAAATGCTCGATACGCTGCTCGCATCCCTGAGCGTGATGATCAATGAGCGCCCAGGCCTGCTCGACCTGAAAAACGCCGAAAACGAAAGCATGGCGGCGACCAACCTGGCCGCCGACATGCTGGTGGACTACCGCATGTGGGTCGATGAAATGGACCGCGAGAGCGCCCAGCGCTGGCTCAGCACACCGGAGTTCATCAAGGACTTCAGCGAGGCGCTGGACCGCTACCGCCAGACCCTGGAAGAACCCGCCAGCGAATAAACCGGACGGTTATTCGTCACCGTTCCAATGGAACACCAGGTTGCGCGCGGCCCCGCTGCCTACCTCAGCAGTGTCGCGCCGCGCCTCACCATTGCGCGTCGCCACCACGTTGTACTTGCCCGGCGGCAGTTGCACATAAACCAGCGGCCCGACCTCATCCAGCGCCAGCAGCGTTTGCCCCGATGCGTTCTGCACGGTGACCTCCACATCCGGGATGTATTTGTTTTCCGGGCCAACCGCGAATGTCATGTGCAAGTTGTAACCCTGGGCCTGCCCGATGGCCCGGGCTTCATCCTCACCGATACCGCCCGACAGGTAAGTGATGCCGTTCTGCTGCATGGGTTGGACCTGCACGCCGGTGTTGTCTATGGGCGCGAGGTTGGTGGCATTGAGGGCGATGGGGAACAGCAGGATGCCGATGGCAACGAAAGGCAACAACAAATGGTGGAGGGATTTCATGATGGAAACTCCCGCTCTCTGGAAAAAACCAATTGAGGCTTCTTGTTTGATTATTAATCGTCCACATGGGTTTAGACCGATTGGAACTTGCCCACACTGCGGATTGGAATAGAGGAATTCAGATAATCCCCTCCCAGGACAATAAACAGGCACAACACGAACGCTCATCCGGTTAACCCTTCCAACCCCCGCCCAAAGCTGGCACCATCGCGCCTTTTTTTACGCGACTCCCCGGACTTTTCATCGGTAACCAGGTTCAAACGGCCGTTCGGTTGTTGATGGCGCGACAGTCTGCTGCGCCGATGCGACAACCTGCCGCACATCACCGGTTTACCGCCCGTAGCGCTGTTGGCTGCCATTCGGACGCATGCTAGCTTGGCCGCCTCGCCAAGGAAGGCAGCCAACAGCAAGGGAGCACATACCATGAGGACCGCACATGGCCCAGGCCACGCCCGCGCTTGAAATCCGCAACCTGCACAAACGCTACGGACAGCTGGAGGTGCTCAAAGGCGTCTCGCTGACCGCCCGCGACGGCGATGTGATCTCGATCCTCGGATCCTCCGGGTCCGGCAAGTCCACGTTCCTGCGCTGCATCAACCTGCTGGAAAACCCTAACCAGGGCCAGATCCTGGTGGCCGGCGAAGAGCTCAAGCTCAAGGCCGCAAAGAACGGTGAACTGGTGGCCGCGGACGGTAAACAGATCAACCGCCTGCGCAGCGAGATCGGTTTTGTCTTCCAGAACTTCAACCTTTGGCCGCACATGAGCGTGCTCGATAACATCATCGAAGCGCCGCGCCGGGTACTTGGCCAGAGCAAGGCCGAAGCCGTCGAAGTGGCCGAAGCGCTGCTGGCCAAGGTCGGTATCGCCGACAAGCGCCACGCCTACCCGGCCGAACTGTCTGGCGGCCAGCAACAACGCGCAGCCATCGCCCGCACACTGGCGATGCAACCCAAGGTGATTCTGTTCGACGAACCCACCTCCGCCCTTGACCCGGAAATGGTTCAGGAAGTACTTAGTGTGATCCGCGCCCTGGCCGAAGAAGGACGCACCATGCTGCTGGTCACCCATGAAATGGGCTTCGCCCGTCAGGTTTCCAGCGAAATCGTGTTCCTTCATCAAGGCCTGGTCGAGGAGCAAGGATCGCCACAGCAGGTCTTCGAGAACCCGCTTTCGGCGCGCTGCAAACAATTCATGTCCAGCAACCGCTAACGGAGCAGTACACATGCAGACCTACAAGAAATTCCTCCTGGCCGCAGCGGCCAGCCTGGTCTTTTCGGCCAGCGCCATGGCGGCCGAAAAACTGAAGATGGGCATCGAAGCGGCCTATCCGCCGTTCAACAACAAGGACGCCAGCGGCCAGGTCGTGGGGTTCGATAAAGACATCGGCGACGCCCTGTGCGCCAAGATGAAAGTCGAGTGCGAAGTGGTCACTTCCGACTGGGACGGCATCATCCCGGCCCTGAACGCCAAGAAGTTCGACTTCCTGGTCTCGTCGCTGTCGATCACTGAAGAACGCAAGCAGGCCGTGGACTTCACCGACCCGTACTACTCCAACAAACTGCAATTCATCGCGCCAAAAAATGTCGACTTCAAAACCGATAAAGCCTCACTCAACGGCAAGGTCATCGGGGCACAACGCTCCACCCTCGCCGGCACCTGGCTGGAAGATGAAATGGGCAGCGACATCACCACCAAGCTTTACGACACCCAGGATAACGCCTACCTGGACCTGACCTCCGGCCGCGTCGACGCGATCCTGGCGGACAAATACGTGAACTACGACTGGCTGAAAACCGATGCTGGCCGTGCTTACGAATTCAAGGGCGACCCGGTGGTGGAAAGCGACAAGATCGGTATCGCCGTGCGCAAGGGTGATCCGCTGCGCGACAAGCTGAACGCTGCCTTGAAAGAAATCGTGGCCGACGGCACCTATAAAAAGATCAACGACAAGTACTTCCCGTTCAATATCTATTGATATTGACGTGCCTGGCCGGCGCAGCTCCCTGGCAGCGCCGGCCCTTAGCAAAGCCTGCCGCGATATGAATTCCTACCCATGATGATCGATCTCTACGGATTCGGCCCGGCGCTTGCCGCCGGCGCGCTGATGACCGTCAAGTTGGCGCTCACGGCCCTCTGCCTGGGGCTGGTGCTCGGCCTGCTCGGCGCCTTGGCCAAGACCTCGCCGCACAAGCCGCTGCAATGGCTGGGCGGCACCTATTCGACACTGGTTCGCGGCATCCCGGAATTACTCTGGGTACTGCTGATCTATTTCGGCACCGTCAACCTGATGCGTGCCCTGGGTGAGTATTTCGGCAAACCCGACCTCGCCCTCGACGCCTTCGCCGCCGGGGTCATTGCCCTGGGCCTGTGCTTTGGCGCCTACGCCACTGAAGTGTTTCGCGGCGCGATCCTGGCGATCCCCAAAGGCCACCGCGAGGCCGGCGTCGCCCTCGGCCTGTCGAAGTGGCGGATCTTCACCCGGTTGATCATGCCGCAGATGTGGCGCATCGCCCTGCCCGGCCTGGGCAACCTGTTCATGATCCTGATGAAGGACACCGCGCTGGTCTCAGTGATCGGCCTGGAAGAAATCATGCGCCATGCGCAAATCGGCGTGACCGTGTCCAAGCAACCGTTCACCTTCTATACAGTCGCAGCATTCATGTACCTGGGCCTGACGGTGCTCGCCATGATCGGCATGCACTTGCTGGAACGACGCGCCGCCCGTGGATTCACCAGGAGCACCCAATGAACTGGGACGTCATCATCAAGTGGCTGCCGAAGCTGGCCCAAGGCGCCACACTGACCCTGGAACTGGTGGCCATCGCCGTGATCGCCGGGCTGCTGCTGGCGATTCCACTGGGCATCGCCCGCTCTTCGCGCCTGTGGCAGGTGCGGGCGTTGCCCTACGCCTACATCTTCTTTTTCCGTGGCACGCCGCTACTGGTACAGCTGTTTTTGGTCTACTACGGCCTGGCGCAATTCGATGCCGTGCGCAGCAGTGCCTTGTGGCCGTACCTGCGGGATCCGTTCTGGTGCGCCACGGCTACCATGACCCTGCACACCGCCGCCTACATCGCCGAAATCCTGCGCGGTGCGATCCAGGCCATCCCCCGTGGCGAGATCGAAGCCGCACGGGCCCTGGGCATGTCCCGGTCCAAGGCACTGCTTTACATCGTGCTGCCCCGCGCCGCGCGCATCGGCCTGCCGGCCTACAGCAACGAAGTAATCCTGATGCTCAAGGCCAGCGCCCTGGCGAGCACCGTGACCCTGCTGGAACTCACCGGCATGGCCCGCACCATCATTGCCCGGACCTACCTGCCGGTGGAGATATTCTTCGCGGCCGGCATGTTCTACCTGCTGATGTCCTTCCTGTTGGTGCAAGGCTTCAAGCAGTTGGAGCGCTGGTTGCGCGTCGATGCCTGCCAAGGGCGCTGACAGCGGCGTGCTGACGGGCGAGGCCCTGCTCGCCCGCTTCACGGCGCTGGACGTTTTTCTCACAGCGCACCAAGCACTGTGGAAACCGCGTCCGTTCACCCATCTGCAACTGCCTTGGGAAACGTCCCACCCGGAATTGGCCCAATGGCTACGCCAGCGTTCACTGGAAGCTGCGGAAAACGACCATCATCAGCCGTGGTTGATGGAAGACGCGCCAGCGCCATTCCCGGAATTGGCCGCTATCTCCCGCGCATTGAGCGCTGTAGCAGAATTGCCGGCCAGCACGCTCGCAGCACCAAGCCATCGTCTAAACGTCGACGTGCCCGGGCGCAAATGGCAGCAGATCGAAGCCTTCGCCAGCCGCCTGCACTTCACCGCCCAACCGACCCACTGGCTCGATTGGTGCGCCGGCAAAGGCCACCTCGGTCGACGCCTGCTGCACGGTGAGCAGCAACTGACCTGCCTGGAGTACGACCCCGCACTGGTCGCCAGCGGCCAACAACTGAGCCTGCGCCATCACCTGCCCGCCACCCATCTGCAACAAGACGTGTTGGCGGCAGACGCAACCCTGGCGCTCCACGCCGAACACACCCCCGTGGCCCTGCACGCCTGCGGCGACCTGCATGTGCGCCTGATGCAACTGGCCAGCGCCGTGGGTTGTGCACAACTGGCAATCGCGCCGTGCTGTTACAACCGCATCAGCAGCGAGCGTTATCAAGCGCTGTCCGACGCCGCCAGGGGCTCTGCCCTACAACTGTCGCTCGACGATCTCAGCCTGCCACAGACCGAAAGCGTCACCGCTGGCGCGCGCGTCAGAAGACAACGGGACCACTCCATGGCCTGGCGCCTGGGCTTCGACGTGCTGCAACGGCAAATCAGAGGGTGCGACGACTACCTGCCCACTCCCTCATTGCCCAGCGCCTGGCTGGAAAAATCCTTCGCCCAGTACTGCACCGACCTGGCGGCCCTGAAAGACTTATCCACAGTCGGCACGCCGGATTGGGTCGCCCTGGAAGCAGCAGGCCATCAGCGCCTGGCCGAAGTGCGCAACCTGGAGTTGCTGCGAGGCCTTTTCCGACGGCCGCTGGAGCTTTGGCTGGTACTGGATCGGGCGCTTTTCCTCAGTCAAAAAGGCTATCAGGTTCGCCTTGGCGCCTTCTGCGAAACACCGCTAACGCCACGCAATCTGCTGTTGCTGGCAGAGCGTTGCTGAGACGAAACAGCCTGTGGATAACTCTGTTGATGAAATAAACCTGGATCCAAGAAATCCGTGATTTCCTGACCGAATCAGCATTGGTCATTTTTTGTTCATATGGATAAAAAACCATGAAAACAGGCATTTGCGACGAAACGCGAAAGCGGTCACAAAATCGCAAGATGTCCCGCGCCTCATCCTGCCCGTTGTGCATAAGCGTCTAAGCAAAACGACATAACCGCCGAATTCAGTGCTGCTCCGTGCCAGTAATTGCGTCCGCCGTGCCCGTGCTATACAAGAACCCAACGTATCGTGATTGAGACAATGCCGACACGCTCATGGACTGGCCGTAACGTTCATTTCCAACAACGCCCCCACGACATCAACCTGCAATGCGTGGCCGGCGAAACCGCTTTCCTTCTACACCATCGCCGACACCGGCCTGTCCACGGTAGAAGCCAGCATCGCCCTACAACACCGCGACGCCGGCATGGACGTGCGCAACCAGACCGTCCAGTCCCGCACCCTGGCCTCCATCTGCGAGCAATACGCCCAGGACCGCCCCATCCACTTCCTGAAAATCGACGTCGAAGGCCACGAAGAAACCGTGCTACGCGGCATGGACTTCAGCCGCTGGCGCCCCTGGATCATCCTCATCGAAACCCCATGGGCCCGCGACCAGACCTGGGAAGCCCTGGTGACCGACGCCGGCTACCAGTCCATCCTGTTCGACGGCATCAACACCTACTACCTCGCCGAGGAACACCTGGCCCTCAAACCCGCCTTCGACATCCCACCGTGCAACCTCGACGGCTTCCAACTCTGCAAAGGCCACAAATTCAGCCACCCCGTCGAAGATGCAGACCAACAACTCAGCGCCGCCCTGCAACGGGCTGAACAGGCCGAAGCCCAACTCCACGCCATGCAAAATAGCCGTGCGTGGCGAGCCTTGCAGAAAGTACGCGCCCTGCTGTGCCGCGCTTGAGCATGGGTCGTGCAAAAATAGTCAGAATTCAGGGGTTTACAGAACGCACTCAATCGCTATAATCGTCGCCCACACGCCGGTATAGCTCAGTTGGTAGAGCAACTGACTTGTAATCAGTAGGTCCCGGGTTCGACTCCTGGTGCCGGCACCACATTAGGCTCCATTGCATTCCACCGAATGCTCTGGAAGCCCCGAAAACCCGCCTTTTGGCGGGTTTTTTCGTTCCAGGACCCTCTGTCGGGATCCAACAAAATCCCCCTTCCCCGAGGGTATGTTAGGGGTACTGCGATTTCCCGGTCAGGAGCGCGTACCCCCATGCCACGTCTAGCGATCCCCCTCAGCGACCTGCAATGCCGCACGGCCAAAACCCGCGAACGCGCCTACAAACTGTTCGACGGCGGCGGCATGTACCTTTTCGTCAAACCCAATGGCGTGAAGACCTGGCGCTTGAAGTACACCAAGCCCAACGGCAAGGAAGGCACGCTCATCATCGGCAATTACCCCATCGTTACCCTTTCCGTCGCACGACGTAAGCGAGACGAAGCCAAGGCGTTGCTGCTAGACAACCTCGACCCAATGGAAGAAAAGAAGAAGGCCAGGATCGTAGCCCAGCGGGCGGCACTGCTTTTCGAAACCGTTGCTCTGGAGTGGCACGCTGATATGTCCCGCCGCTGGACCGAAGGCCACGCAAAAACCGTAATGAGCCGACTGCGCACCCACGTCTTCCCGCTGATCGGCCAACGCCCCATCGCCGAACTCGATACCCATGACCTGCTAGAGATCACCCAGCGCATCAAGGAACGCGGCACCATGGATGTGGCGTTAAGGGTACAGAACTACTTATCCACCATCATGCGCGGGGCCAAAAGGGCTCGGCAGATCACCACGAATCCTGCACTGGATCTGGCAGGCTCGATTCACGCGCCGCGCACAGTCCATCGCCCGGCCCTATCCCTCAACCGCCTACCCGAACTGCTACAACGCATCGACAACTACAACGGTCGCGAGCTGACGCGCCTTGCTGTGCTACTGACTCTGCATGTATTCGTCCGCTCCAGCGAACTGCGCTTCGCTCGATGGAGTGAGTTCGACCTACAACGCGCCATGTGGGAAATTCCCGATACGCGCGCACCGATTGAAGGGGTACGCAACTCCACACGTGGGACCAAGATGAACGGCGACATTCAAATGGTTCCGCTATCGCCGCAGGTCATCGAAATACTGGAGCGCCTGCGCAGCCTCAGTCGCTTTTCAGAGTTGGTGCTACCGGGCGACCACAAGTACTGGAAGCCCATGTCCGAGAATACGGTGAACACCATGCTCCGTAACGTCGGCTATGACACCAGCAAGGACGTGTGCGGCCACGGCTTCAGGACCATGGCCTGTAGCGCCCTACTAGAGTCCGGGTTATGGACCGACGCTGCCATCGAAAGACAAATGAGTCACAAGGAACGCAACCGCGTGCGCGCCGCGTATATCCACAAAGCTGAATTTCTGGAGCAGCGCCGGCTGATCATGGCGTGGTGGAGCAACTACATTGATGCCAACCGCCATGGGCATGTGACACCCCACGAATTCGCTCACCCAGTCGGCGACAACATCACTGCCCTACAAAATAGCCGTGGCACATCCAAACGTGGGTAAGCCTGTGAGATCACCGTTGTCCGCCCTTCCACGCGGGTCCATCCAAGCGGGGCTGCAAAGCCGCCCTGCTTGGATGGACCTCATTTAAAAAATCTAAAGCCCACGCAAATTGTCTGTGGAAAACCACAGATTTCCACCGGTGGATAACTTCATCCACAGCCGCAGAATTCCCGAAAATTCGAGCCTTGACCCAAATTATCCACAGGCGTAGAAAAGATCGGGCAAAGCGCTGTCTTTGACAGCAACCCAGGTAGCCAGAACCTTTAAGGCTACGCCACACCGTGGTGGTTCTCCCAAAGTGCGATTAGCGTCCGGCGGCTCGCACGGTCACAGCGATGTGATGGATGCCTACTTTTACCAGTGTGCCCACTGCGGCAACTTCCCCCTTTCATAGCTGCCCTGCAGCAACCTATCCGCTTGGCCATTTCATTGAGCCAACCTGCGCCCGTCTCTTTCTCCCGGAAAGAGACGGGCGCTCCTACCGCTGCTGCAGCCCAACTCGTACAAGGCTTTGCGGCATTCCCCCTCGTGACAATCGACGTGACAAACACCGAAGTCACCAGCAACAGCGATGCCGACGATGGTGCCGCAGGCCACGGAATGGATTGCACCTGACTGACAGTCAGGCATGCCCCGGTCATCGCATCACTGCCTTCACCTGCCTCAAGATCTCGCGGCGTCGGTCTCGTCAGCCAGCGCAGCCTCCACCCGCCCACTTCCTCGGAAGTGCTCAGGAGGCCAGATCATGAGATGCCCAAGCTCCCGGTCGTAAGGAGCCGCCAGTCCCGCGTTAGCGGACAACCCTCACAGGTCGCAGGGGCCTTGATCCCTGATAACACTCAACATTCTTGGCGGGATGACGCGGGGAAAATTTTAAAAGTTTTGGCTTCGAGAGAAGTTCGATCATGGCATTGGTCGATAGACGGGATGGGCGCAATTTTGGCTATAGCCGGCAATTGAGCTATGCGGGGCCGCAAGCGCTGAAAGATCTGTTTGGCGGTGGGCATTACGGGACGGTCAAAGCGCACAGTGATCGCTGGCACGCGTTTGTACGCTGGTGTCGGTCGGAGGAAGGGCCGGGGTTTAACGATGCGCGACAGATTAATCGGCAGACCTTGCTGGACTACGCCGGGCACCTGTGCCAACAAGTTGAACAAGGTGAGCTGGCCATCGCCACAGCGCAAAACCGGTTGTCCAGCGTCAACCGGACCATGGCCGCGCTTCGCGGTGATCAGTATGTGAAAGTGCCGAGCCCGAGTAAGGCGCTGGGAATGCGGCGCACCAGTGTTCGTCACTCGGTGCCGCAAGGCCAAGACCGCGAACAGGTGAAGCGAATCGTCGAGGTACTTTGCGAACACCAGCAGGCGCGAGCCACCGGCATGCGCTTACGCGAAGCGATTTTGGCCGACCTTCCGCGCCTGAAGCGCGAGTCTGAACATTACGGGAAGATCAACATCCAGGATGGCACTAAAGGTGGCCGTTCGGGTGCGTCAGCTCCTCGTTGGATCGAGGTGGATGAGCATATTCGCGAAGCGCTGAGATTCGCCGAACAGGTCTCACCCGACGACAGCCACAACCTGCTTGCGCCGAACGAAAGCTATCTCGATTCCAACGGGAAATCGTCCGCGCTGCACGGGACCTCCTCCATAAGCACAACCTCAAAGGCTTTCATGAATTACGGGCGGCCTTTGCATGCGAACGCTATGAGCAAATCACCCAGCATCCCGCGCCTATCAACGATGGCCATTGCTACCAACTCGAGCGACGCCTCGATCAGGAGGCCCGAGTGCAAATCAACTATGAACTCGGACACGGCCGTATCGACGTGGTGTCGGCTTACATTGGTGGCCGCAGATGAGCACGGCATTCGATATGAATCTGTTCCTGGCGGGCGTCCTGACCGGGTCGCATACCACGTGCCAACGCCACCTGTGTCAGGCGAAGGCTATCCAATCAGCAATCGCTGAGCGCTGGCAACGCGACAATCCATGGACTTGGCAGAGAAAACACCTTGCATGGTTTTTGAATCACCACCTAAACCAGCACACTGAATCGACGCGCTATTACTATTTGCTGACCATTCAATTACTCATTTATCGCCTAGGAAAATCCTGGCAGTTCAACCGCTAAACGAAGGTCAGAAAACGGCCAAAAGCCGCCGGTCGCAGGCCAAGTCAATTGCTAGCCCACCCCGCTGTAGGTATTTACTCACATGTCGACCGCACCCGCAGCCGTATGACTTACGTACATTCGGTCATCAGCAGCCGGAGCCCGATCTAGATTCCTGGTTGACAAGCACCTTGCGGATTGAGAATTTGAGACCATTTACTCATCGGAATGGATCTCTGTGTCGAGCAATAACCTCAAGCCAAGAATCAGCTACATCAAGTCTCGCTTACGGCATCGATGGTGACGGATCACCCAGCACAACATAAAATTTAAACCATAAAAAATTTTCTTGGAGCATCCAATGACATTTAAAGTTATCGGAAAAACGATCGATCTGAAAAGTGGTTCTCACGTCATATACTGCCAGGCATCACCGGAGCGATATTTAGACATTGTCGGAGAGCGATTTGGAGAGTTCTCTATTCAGCGCAAAAGAGAAACTCATAAAGCATATAAGAGACTGAAGAATGATATAATTGAAGGTTCCTTACTTCCTTCCATAACGCTATCTGTTAAGCATCATCTTGTAGAAGAAATAACTAAAAGTTTCGATGAAGATGCTGCACTGGAAAGATTGCTATCTGGGCATGATGTGGTAGACATCCTCGATGGCCTTCAAAGAACATTTATTCTTTCTGATATTAAATCAGAAGGAATACAATTCAAAGAAAATCAAGAGCTTCTTTTAGAGTTTTGGCTTGAGCCGGAAATCAGCAAATTAATCTATCGAATGATAGTGCTTAACTCTGGACAAAAGGCAATGTCCATGAGGCACCAAGTTGAGCTATTATTTCTTTCGCTCCGAGAAACTATTGTCAACAAGGTTGACGGAATCGAAATCATCAGAGAGAAAGACACAAAAAGAAGAACTCAGCCAAACAAGTACTCTCTAAACAATATCGCCTCGTCGTATCACGCTTTTATCACAGCACAACACGAGACCGACAAGGAAAACCTCGTAGCACAGCGTCTAATTGATGAAGATGCTTTCGATTCCACCGAGCAAGAACTCACAGAGCAATTCGAAGACTATATAAAATATCTACGGATATTTTATGAGCTAGATCAACTATGCTGGCAACACTATACTAATCTAGATTTTGATCAGCTATTTGCAGAAAGAGACGATGATAATCTGCAAATCCAACGAGATGCTCTCGAAGACGCCGCCCCATGGCTGGGCACAGAAAACGTAATGCTAGCTTTTTTCGGTGCTATATCTCAATACATTAACCTTGGCAAAAAGAATAGAGTTGATAATGCGCTCGCCTCATTAATTGAAGATGCAAAAAATGCAGATATAACCGACCCACTGGGCATTGTAAGCTTTAATACAGTCAAGTCAGGTTTGAATGCGAGAAAAACAAACGTTGGTTTTGCAACAAGGAAACTCATCGCAACGGGATTCAAAGAATTTTTCCGCGAAGACGGCGAAGTAAAACTGCACAGATGCTGGCCTTCTGCGGCGGAGTGATCAATGAACGTTATAGGGGTTTCGAAAAATATTCATTCAATTGTTCAGCTGTTTGAAAATGCTGGCAGTGAATTCAATCCTGAATGGAACGCAGAAGAACATTTTATTATTAATAATTTTATTGCCCTGCCTGTATTCGAGCTAGAATGCTCAATCAACGCGGAGGAAGATATTGATATTAATGATGAGCACGGAAACTTACTGGGAGTGCTGTGCCCGATGGGGGCTCCAGGCGATATTTATTCAGTAAACGAGTTGAGCACCCATAAACTCAATGCATTTATTCACGACATAGACGACGACCAATTTGGGCTGAGTCAGTCACATATTTTTAAAAGCCACTACTTGCTTATTCATAAAGATTTCATTACTCAATACACTTCAGATTTCCTAGAATCCGCCCCAATTTGGGGTGGATTCACTCACAAAACGCGCCCCCCTAAATACAAAAAAACAATTACAAAAATAACAATTTCGAAGAAGATGTTCACGCCAACAATTCGTCACAACGCTGACCTTGAAAGAGCGATATCAGCGGCGAATGGTTTTGATCGATTTCTAAAATACTATCATCAGCTTGAGCTTCTATTTGATGTTATCTTTGTTTCAAAAATCAGAAGTCTACCCAAGCACTCCATTGAAGGATTTAGCTCTGTTGTAAAGGATTATCAAAGGAAAGAACTTGAGTCGCTTAAGGGCATTTTTAAAGATTATGTTACCGACTCACAAGCACTACTTTCTATCATGGCAAGCTGTACGCCATACATTCAAATCATGGAAGCTGTTTTCCAAGATTACTCCAAAGAGGGAAACCCTGTAACTTCTGACCACACGAAATGGGCTAATCTCCTCACATTTCTTCAAGGCAATGACCATACTTTCGCCAGAGCAAAACAGTTAACGTTAATCGCGCAGAGCACAGGCAGTTTGCTCGATCAATTTATATTGAATTTAACAGCGTACTGGATTTACCGTATACGCTGCTCGATAGCTCATAACAAGATCGGGGAGTTCATCTTCAGCGATTCACATGAGGAATTTATCGTTGAGTTTGGCGAGAGGCTAATAAAGGAGGTCATAATGCAAATTTTTTCGAACAACGACCTCGAAGGAGTTTTATCTAGTTAGATAAAAACTATTGAAATTCGAAGCTTTCATAAGAAGGGGGACGCCATAGGGCGCGCCTCCTTTAGTGTAGCCCTACAGCCCTGCATACAAGAGGGACTCTAGGGGGCGATGACATGCTGTGGTAATCGTTATTAAAATCGACTGATGGAATTTTTTCTATGTTTTGTGACAAGGAAGCCTAGCGAACATCGACTGATTACCTGCCAGACGCAGGCTGAGAAGTTCACTTGATTTCGCGCAAAGAATCAAAAATATCGTGAATTTCATTATCGTCATTGCTGCGCTCGTGTCGAAAATCTTTCCAATCTTCGTACATGTTATCAGTGTAGGAAGCTTGCTCATTTTCAAACTCACTCATCTTCTCACGCACCGATTCGATAGAACTATTAAAATCAAACTGTGTAATGTCTGCAATAGTCCTAAGCGTCTCATCGAGGGCCTCAAATTCAGAAACCGAGCGGCACTCATGGATCTCATCACTAAGAGAATTATCTTGAAAGAACTCGACAGCCGTATATAGATCAGTGCTCAGATCCTCGTCCAAACCCTCAAGCTTTACTACAATCAACAAGTCTTTTAATTCCTCAGCGCTACAACCTGTCGAAGCTTCTTTTGCCAAGGCGCGAATAATACGAGAATGTAGTGCTGCATCTCTACGCAACGCTTCAAAAGTAGAGTTTTCTATTTTTCTAAGTAAGTCCACGCCTATTTCGATATTCGCAACTTCCGACTCCCAGCTGACAAGAAGTGCATTAAGCGCTGCTACGGACGCCTGAAGAAGTCCACTTGATTGCAGTTTTTCCGCTGCGTCGATCATCGTACCTACGCGAAGCTCAAGACGATCGTCAATATAGGAGTAGCCTTTTTTAACAAATACTCTCCGAGGAGCCATGAAGAGACGCTCAAATGCTGTTGCCACCCGATGGGATTCGTGGATTAGGTGTTTAAGCACATCGCGACTATCTTCATCTAGAGAAAAGGTCCATATGCGCCGAATTTGCTCGAAACGAATGGAGCTCTCGATCATATCCAGCGCGTTTGGCGTATCTCTACGAACGACCGCATTCAACATATCGAGTACCGATGGATCAATTACTTCAATTTTTTTTCCAGGGCGAATGAATGACCCATTCAACTCTCCAAGCCCGGATCGCCAATCGGAAGGTTTGATCTGAAAACGATATCGCTGAGCCCGAAGTTCGTGCAAAGAATAAAAAGCGCGCTCCAAAAGTTCTGGTTCACATATTCCGCTGTATGTATAAAGAGCCAAGAGGATGCTCCGAGCCGAATCGCTAATCTGAAACTCGTAAGCATGGCGCCAAATTTCTTCAGGGTTAGCTAATAAGGCTCTAACGAAATCCTGGTATTTTTCTGGAGTGGATGATTTGACACGTTGAAAAGTTGAAAGCCAGTTTATCAACCGTGGATTAAACTTCTGATGCTGGACGATCTCCATATAAAAGCGATTAGACAATAAGGCAGCCCGATAACCTTCAGGTAAATCGCTAAAATAAATGTGATTGTATAAAATTTCCGCACGTTGCATTCGACTATAGTCGCCGATTGATAGCACGCAGCGACTGTCAATTAAACTCGCGTGACTGAATCTCTCTGAAGTTGCGATAGCCTGCCTCAGAATATGCTCGCGTGTAGTCATAATCAATTTTGCAGTAGATGATGACCGTATCATTTCAATAAATTCGACAATGGCACGATCTTCGTTTCGATTAAAAACGGATGCTTGTTCACCTAAAAACGTTGCACCTATAAAATCGTCAAAATAGAAAACTTGCTTTTTACCTTTATGATAAAGTTCGCGACCAACCTGAAAATCTGTCAGAATTGAAACTGCTTCAAAACCAAGCTCAATATGTTTATACAATAGCATTTTAGCAAGTGATGTTTTTCCTACACCAGGAGTTCCAGAAATAATTACAACGTGCTCTCTTGTTAGCATCTCCAATGATCTTGGATACGCCGCATTCCTGACATATTTATGAATGTCACGGTGAACTTGAGCCACATCAAAATCACTTTGCGTAAGCGATGCATTGTGTATCACACGATCTAGCATTGCGCGGCTTGTAAGCCAGAGTTTGTAATGCTGCTGCTCAACTTGTGGATAGATGCTGAGTAGATTATTAATGTCGTCGGAACCCAAAATATCATATGTAGTCAACATCCCATCGAACAAAGACTTGATTTCATCTTTGTTCGGGGGGGTTAACCCTACCGAAGTAACCAATATATAGCGGGGCGATTTCATTTTTGCAGCTTTCACTGCTTCTTTTTTCAGGTCTCTTATGAGCCCAGAAAGCCCGGTACCTACGTAATGTTTGCATTGGACTATGACATTATCTGTACCGGTGGCATGTCGAAAATCTATCCCTTGATCCCTTCCGGCCTTAAATGACTCTAGAACGATTCCCTCTCGAGCTTGAAGCAGATCGCGAGCGAGCTGCTCGAAGTCATGAGGGGATAATTGCTTGAAGTCATAATCCGGCATATCAGACTCTTATGGTGGTCCTGGAGTAGTTTAGGCGGCCCGTCAGATGATGGCACACAAGGTTTGAATCGGCGTCATTTTTGTCAGAGTTGATCGTCAGCTCTTGGCCGTCTGCGGCCTGTCGCCACGGCAGTTTTTGGCGAACTCCTGACTATTCTCTACGGAGGGGATGATCGACAACGTTCGAATTCAGGAGGTTTACCATTCCGTATGCGGCTCTGAATTTCTTGCAGACCGACAACGTGCTGACATCTAAAAAATCCCGAGTTCGATTCCACCGAACGCCATAACTAGCTGATTTATTTATAGTTACTAGTTGGGGTACGCCGAATTTCCCACCGAACTCCAGACGCCCGAAAAACCTAGCCCCGTCGAAACATACCGTTCGTCTGGTGCCGCACCATACAAAACGAAGCCCTCGCAGAAATGCGAGGGCTTTGTTGTTTCTGGAAGGTTTAAACCTCCTGGAAGCTGGATAAAGATCAGCGCCGCCTTATCAGCATCGACAGAACAAACTTTGCTCGCGCGCCTGCTCGTTACAATTTCACGTCAGTGCAACGTTGACGGTCTCTTACACCTACCTATAATGCACCCCAACACACCCGCCAAGCCTAGGTTGACCCAGTCAGCAAGCTCAAATCGTGCGGGTTTTTTTTGCCTGGAGAAAACTACATGAGGCCCTTCGACAAACCGGCTCTCAGCGTAGAACAGCAATTGGAACTGCTAAAGCAACGAGGCTTGCACATCGCCAACGATGATCGGGCCATGCGTTTTCTCGAAGTGGTCACGCTGTTTCGCCTGAGTCCCTACATGCGCCCCTTTCAGGAGCCAGACCCTGAACACACTTTCAAGCCCGGCAGCACACTGAAGGTAATCGTCGACATCTACCGCTTCGATGGTTCGTTGCGGCGCATCACCATGGACGCCATCGAACGTGTCGAAGTCGCCATACGAGCGACCATCAGCAATCATATGTGTCCAAAATACGGGCCTGACTGGATAGCTGACGCGTCAGTTTTCTCCTCGTCATACTCTCACCCCGATCTGTTGCGTCCGTTGCGGGAGCAAATGAGTAAGGAGCGCAGCAAACTCAGACGTGATATCGACCGCATCAAAAAGGGCCGACAAGCCGATGGGCTCCAGCAACAGCGGATCGAAAACCGCATGCGTGACAACTATTTCCGCTACTACGGTGCAACCTATGCCCACCCTGAGCTGCCGCCCGCTTGGGCAGTCCTGGAAGAACTCAGCCTTGGGACGGTATCTACTCTCTTCAATGCCATAGGCAAAAGCGCCGACAAGAAAGCGATCGCCAACCGATTCAGCCTGCCCTTCGAAGTACTGGCCTCCTGGCTACACACGCTGACCTTCATTCGCAACTGCTGTGCCCACCACTCACGGCTATGGAACCGAGAGCTCTCGATACGACCATCCTTGCCTAAAGAATGGGCCATCCCAACGGCTCCCGCCGACCGGCCGCAGCCCAAACAGCGGCTATACGTTGTATTGACGATGCTCGCCTACCTAACCGACTTGGTCAGCCCAGACAGCCAGTGGAAGCTTCGCCTGGCCGAAATCATGGATCAGCAGGAAGTGGATTATTTGAGAGTCATGGGATTTCCAAATAGTTGGAAAGATCAACAGCAATGGCGCCTAGCGTAAGGAAGCTAGAAACAGACTACGGACAATTTCTGTTTGATTATTCCAGCCAAAAATCGTGGTCTGTCCCATCGATTCCATAACGATGCACTTCCCCATCGACCCTACGACCTTCTCATAATCTGATCAGAATGGTAGCGGTTACCCGCTACCTTCTCTTAGTGATACGGGTTAGTAGTTATGAGAAAAATTAGACTTAACCACGCTTGAGATATAGCTGTTGAGTCCTCGGCCTGCCACTGCAAGTCGCTGCAACTCCGCGACCACCCCTAGGCCGGGGCGGTTGGAGTCATACACTTAGGTTCTATAGGCCCTGAGGCAAACTGTACGGTAATCACCCCTTGGCCCAGTTCATATGCCACCACATTGGACTGACCACTGAGATTTTTATAACGCTCCATGTTTTCTCACCTGTTTAGGCTAGCAAGTCGCCAGCACAATCCACTTTAAACTCCAACTGATACCCAGCCAAGGCGGCTACCTTCAATCACTAGAAGAATCATCAAAATCACGGATTCTGCCATTATCGAGTGGTGTAGGGGAGTTCTCTAAGAGACTAAAGTTCAGCAATTTGATGGCGCAATACGAATCCCTCCCGGTTCGATTCGCTAAACGTCATAAATAGCTGATTTAGTTATAGTTACCGATGAAGTACGCCAAACTTTCCACCGAACTCCAGTCCCGCAGAAAATCTAGCCCCGTCGACCACAACCATTCGTCTGGTGCCGCACCATACAAAACGAAACCCGCAAAGAAATACGGGCCTTGGTTGTTTCTGAGCATTGGTGGAATCGCCGTTGAGCCTGATGCACTTCATCCCCTATAGCGCTAGCTCATGTCATATTCCCCCAGCGCTGGGCACGGATCTCTGCCACCAAATTGTCGGAGACAGATTTCCCTTGATCGGCCTCGCCTACCACCATTTCAATCTGTGCAATCAGCGCCCTCTCGTACTCGCTGCAGTCGCGCGGAATGGCATCGCCGAGTCCATTCGGCCTGGGCAGGTCAGTGAGAGAGTTAGAAAGGTATTCCGGCAGAATCAAAGATATTTCGGCCATGACAACCTCAATGGGGAACGTTTGCTGAGCATCTTACCGTCAAGCGTCCAACCAAAGATTTGGAAGGGCGTCTTTAGGATGTTTCACTAAAGTTTTCCGGGCCGGCCCCCTTTTCAATGCTTGATTGGGGAGTTGCAACGGCCTGAGCAAGCACCACCTTCACGATCTCGAAGGTATCCTTCCGACTGCAACTGCGTCATTTCTGCCTGCCCATCGAACTCAAGGCTATAGATCATCCATTGAAACCTTAACTCGTTGGGGAGCAGCAAGCCGCTCTCGCGCCTTATGGATCAAGACCACATCATCCTCGCCCATCAGGACTGCCATGGAAGGCAACTGGCCCTGGTTGGGCACAACCTGCAAGGTTTCTCCCGATGTCATTTGATGCGCGGACGCGAGCACGTCCTGCTGAAATTGCTCGTGTTCATCATCCATAGGAATTTCCTCCAGACGCTTGTCTTCGCGCGCGTCGTATAGTCGGCTACATCGGCCAACACGCGAATTATGGCCCATCCATAAAATCACCTAAACCTCCCCCGCCAGCATCGCGCCACGATTGCACCCTACCCAATCGCCCGCTACTCTCCAACCGTCGCTGCCAATTCAGCGACCGGGCCTGAGAACCCGAGTAAGATGCAGGCGCTACAGCGCCCGAACCACGTTTTGCGGCGTTTTTTTATGTCCGCATTCCGTGCAATGGCGGCTGTGCGTGGGAGACCTTCGGGTCTGCCGGGTTCCTGTATCTCCGGTTTCTCAGCCTGCGCACAGCTGCCACCCATTCGCCTGAGAACGAACGTGGCAGCTCTCACTTGATATGGGAGTTTATCGATGCATGCCATGGATCTGCTGCAGCCTCGCTTTACCGCTTTGCTAGTCACCACCCGCCGCCAATTGGCAAGCGGAGGTGCGCAATGACCCATCCCAGAGACCTCAAAACCCCAGGCCTAACCCCCTTCTCCTACCACTCCGACCGCCCGCTATTCCGCGTCAACAGCGGCATCCCCATCGGCGAAGCCCTGTCCCACGCTTCCGACCTGCTCCACATTGCCAAGGTCCTAGCCGAGGACGCGGCGATGATTCGCAGTACGGATCGGTATGCCTGGGCGTCGTGTTATTTGCAGGATATGAGCAAGGCCGTCATCGACGACGTGGTGAAGGTGCTGGAGGCGCCGGGGAGTAATCCTGCTTAACCGGCGTTGGCGCAATGCTGCTCACGAGCGGGGCAGCATTGGATTTTTGCAGGAGCGGATTAAAGAAGGGCTGCTTCGCAGCCCAGCGGGAGCAAGCTCCCTCGCCACAGGTTCACCCTGTCCCTGGCCCAAACAATTTGCGGCGTATTCATCTAATCAGTTCCCTCGCCGATAGCCTCGAATAAGAGCTTGGCCTGCCTCCAAGGCTCTGCTGGCGCTCGACTACACTTTCCCAGAATTCCCCGCTCCAGGAGCAGTAAGCGATGAAGATCCGCACCAAGGTCATAGGCTCGGGGTTGGTCAGTCTTTCTTTTGCGTTGCTGCTCGGCGGTATCGGGCTGTGGGGTTATCACTCCATGACCGAGGCCCTGGTGCAGAACGAGACAAGTATTTCGGCCATGCGCAAGCACATGGAGGCGGACATGATGCACGACGCCATTCGTGCCGATGTGCTCGCCGCTCTGCTGGTGAAGCCGGGGGATGCCCAGGGGGCGAAGGAGGTGCTGGAGGCGTTCGATGAGCATACGCAGCGGATGCGCAAGGTCATCGCCGAAAATGCCGAGGCGAAGTTGCCGGGGGATGTCGCCAAGGCGATTGTCGAGCTCAAGCCACAGGTCGAAACCTACATCGATAAAGCCAAGCAAGTCATCGGCAAGGCCCTGAACGGTGCCCAGGATGGCCAGGCGTTGCGGGCGGAGTTCGATGGGGCGTTTTCGGCGTTGGAGGAGCGCAACGAGGCGGTGAGCGAACTGATCGAGAACCAGGCGCAGTCATCGCGCGAGCATCAGGACCGCAGCATTCACACCTCGGAGCGCTGGCTGATCGTGACGTTGCTGGCCACGTGTGTGGCGCTGGCGCTGTTGTCGTGGAGCCTGCTCAAGGCGGTCCTGACGCCGCTGAACAAGATCATCCTCAATACCCAGGCGATTTCCCAAGGGGATCTGCAACGCTCGATGGGGGCTCAGAGCAAGGATGAGCTGGGTCAGTTGCAAGGTGTGATCGAGCAGATGCAGACCAATCTGCGGCAGATGATCGCTACGATCCGCGGCCAGAGCGATGAGTTGCACGGCACGTCCCGGAATTTGGGCGATACGGCGCGGCAGATTGTGTCCAGCGCCGACCAGCAGGCCCAGAGCGCGACCAGCATGGCGGCGAGCATGGAGCAGATGATGGCGAATATCAGCCAGATCCATCAGCACGCCGACAGCGCCCGGACGATTTCGGCGCAGTCCGAGCATTTGGCGAGCAGCGGTGGCCAGGTGATTCTCGGGGTGGTGGAAGGCATGAACCGGATCGCCGAGGTGGTCAACCAATCGTCCAGCAAGATCACGGCGCTGGACGCGTCTTCCGAGGACATTCATTCCATCATCCAGGTGATCAAGAGCATCGCCGAACAGACCAACTTGCTGGCGCTCAACGCCGCCATCGAAGCCGCCCGCGCCGGTGAGGCGGGGCGTGGTTTTGCGGTGGTGGCCGATGAGGTGCGCAACCTGGCGGCGCGCACCACCCAGTCCACCCAGGAAATCACCGCGATGATCGAGCGCATCCAGTCCAGCGCACGGGACGCGGTGGCGAACATGCAGGCTTGCGTCAGCCGCGTGGACGAAGGCGTCAACCTCGCCCAGCAGGCCGGGGTGTCCATCAGCGAAATTCGCACCGGTGCCCGGCATGCGGCCGAAGTGGTGGAGGAAATTTCCCAGACCATTGCCGAGCAATCCAAAGCCAGTGATGAGATGGCCCAGCGAGTGGAGTCGATTGCCGAGCAGTCCCGCGAGAACACCCGCTCGATTCACACCCTGACGCAAACAGCGGATCAATTGAACGATGCGGCGGGATCGATGCAGGCTTCGGTGCAGCAGTTCAAGATTTGATCAATCGGTGGCGAGGGAGCTTGCTCCCGCTGGGCTGCTCTGCAGCCCTTCAGTCCCCACGATTAGCAAGTAAACGTTTCGCTTTCAGCCTGCGCAAAATCTTATGCTAAATTATGGCTCAGCAATAATTATGGCTAATCCATAAAACAGGATAATTGCATGAGCAGCATTTTCCAGCGCCCTGAACTGGCTGAAAGCATGGCCAATCAGCTTCTCAATCCGGGGGTTCTTGACGAAGGCTTGCGCTCAGGTCTGTTTCTATCCGGGCTGCGCAGAACCGGCAAAACGACTTTTTTGCGGAGTGACCTGATCCCAGCACTGGAAAAAGAGGGTGCGCTGGTCATTTACGTGGACCTCTGGAGCGATACCCTCGCCAACCCGGCCACCTTACTGCACGACGCCATTCGTAAAACGCTACAGGAGTTACAGACACCCACTTCTGGCCTGCTTGAAAAACTCAAGCGGGTCGGCGGCGTCGATGTCGGTGCGGCAGGATTCAAGTTCGGGTTCAAACTTGAAGGCGTCGGCGATGTTGGAGGCACGACGCTCGCGCAAGCGTTCACCGAAGTTGTCGATCAAGCCAAAACTGATTTAGTGCTTATCGTCGACGAGGTACAACACGCCATCGCCTCTGAAGACGGCAACCAGATGTTGCTCGCGTTGAAAGCCGCTCGTGACGCCATCAACCCTCGTCCCGATACCCCGGGCTACTTTCTGTTCATCGGCACCGGCTCTCACCGCGCACAGGTCAGCGAACTCACAGCAAAACGTAACCAGGCTTTTTCCGGCGCTACTTCCACGGCGTACCCCGTCTTGAAGGGCGATTATGTCGAGTACCTGCTGAACCGCCTGGCAATGACTGTCAGCCAGCACAAACTGCCGTCGCTTGAAGTCGCAACGGAAGCGTTCAATACACTTGGCAACCGCCCGGAAGAAATGCTTAAGGCCCTTAGGCAAGTCTTGCAACAAGAGGGTAATCCAGACCTGTTCTTGCCTGTCATCGCCAGTACGCTGCGCTCCGCCGCGGCCAACATAGAGCTCGAGAAGGTTGAGCAACTGGGCAGTCTGGCTCAAGCCATCTTCAATAAAATCGCCTCGACAGCAGGTGATGCTCGCGGCATTTTTTCCGTTGACGCGGCAGCAGAATACTCAAAAGCCGTGGGTCGCGATGTTCGTATAGAAGAAATTCAACCCGTGGTAATTGCCTTGGTGGCCGAAAATATCATCATGCGACGCGGACATGGGATCTACGCGATTACAGATCCGTTCGTTCAGGAAATATGGCTGGAAGAACAAGCGTTGATCGCGGCAAGTTGACTCACAAACGGGGGCTGCTGTGCAGCCCAGCGGGAGCAAGCTCCCTCGCCACGAATTTATTTCACTCCCTGTAAGCAGTGTTGCTGATTCTGTCAGGTGCTTTTCTATTCCAACTCACACCTGAGTCACCTCGAACACAAACGAAATCTCCCGCTTCTGGGCACTCCAGACATACCGAATATGCTTGCCCTGCGTCGGAATCGAAACCGCCGGCGGGCGAAACGCGGCCACGCATTCGTGGCCGGGCAGGCGGACGCTGTTGTACAGCAGCCCCCACGACAAGGTTTCACGCAGTTGTCGGGCGAACACTTGGGATGGGCCGTAGGCGGTGGGGTCCGGGTTGTGGAGGTGGGGGTGGTCGTGGCGGATGTCGTGCAGGGGTTTGACGACCTTGTTGACGTAGGTGCGCATGGTCAACTCCAGGTCCGGCTCGTTGGTCGCGCCAAGGAATCGCGCCTGGTGATAGCAGGTCTCGGCGATGGCGGCTTCCTGGCTGCTGGCCGCGTAGTAGACACCGAAGGTGCCGTCGCTGAAGCGGCTGCTTTTGCCGATGTGGGTAAACGCCGCCATCACCGGCGAGGAGCCGGGCCCGGAAATGCGGTCTTCGGGGCGTACCCGGGACAGCACGCCGGCTTGTTCCATCAGCCGATCGTTGGTCAGCGCTTCCAGGGCGTAGGCCGTGGGCAGGTCTTCCGGGTCGAGTACGTCTTCAAACAGCGAAATCGGCGGGAAGCTGCTGTTGACGATCCGATAGGCCCGTTTCCATTGCGGGTCCGCCAGTGGTGGCACCATCAACCGCGTACTCCGTCGAGGTATCGCCGCACATCGGCGATGTCCACCACCCGCCCCGTCAACATGTAGGACAGCGCCGACTGGCCGTTGAACGGTGCCGCGGTGTTCGGGCTGCTGACCCATTGATAGGCACGGTCCCGGCTGTTGCTGAAGATGATGCTCAGCGCCTTGTGGATACCCATGAGGTAGGAAATGCGCTCGAGCGTATCGCGAGGCAGCTTCACGTTTTCCGGCAACTGTTTGTATTTGTAGAAGGTCGTGTTCCCCACCTTGCCCAGCAATGTTCGCTGCTGCTCGACGCTGCAGCCCCAGAGCGCCATGAGGTTGAAGAAAAACTTCAACGCGACTCGACCCGCGTCCGGGGAGTCCAGTTGTTGCTGTGCGTTGAGCGTGATGGAGGAAGTCGCCATGGGTTTGGGCTCCTTTGTCGCGGGGTGGTGCTTAGAGGATAGTACATATATGGATTATTTTTAAGTTTTTATTCGCAAGTGGACTCAACAGATCCCCTATTTGAACAATTCGGCATGACTTCCCAAGTCAACAAACGTAACCAGATCCGGGCGTGAATGCTCATAAATCAACAGAAAGTCACCGCCAATATGGCACTCTCGAAATCCAACCCAGTTACCAGTCAAGGCATGATCCATGTATTCGCTCGGTAGCTGCTCACCCAAAAAAAGCATGACCATCACATGACGCACTTCATTCATATCGCGCCGCCCTGCCCGTTTGTAACGCTCCCAGGACTTTTTGAATTCAGACGTATATGCACATTGCTTCGGCAATTCAGCGCGTTTTTGCTTTTCTCCCGGTTTCGCCATCAGCCTCTCTCAGCATGTCGTCTATCGAGTTGAATCGTTGACGGATATCCCGTGCCTCAATCATGGCCCGGGCGGTCTTGTCCGAAGGCACTCGTATCTCGAATGGAAGCCCCTGAGTCTCAACAACCTGGCGCAGGAAAAGACGCATCGCGTCGCTAACACTCAATCCGCAGGCGTTCAAAACCTCGGTGGCACGAGCCTTCAAGTCCTCATCAATGCGGCAACGCACGTCGGTGGTTTTTAATAATGCACCCATGAAATAAACCTCATCGCTAAATTTGTAGCTACATTGGCGCTACCTCAAAAACATTGTGGTGGGACTGCCGCCATGGGTCAACGTCAGGTGGATAAGCGGCCTTGCATGGATAACGGCAGGTTTGGCATCGCCTGTATTAAGGGGCGTATTTCAACCTGAGTTTCCAAGGACGGATATCAGAGCGATCAGCCATGATGTTGGGAGT
This sequence comes from Pseudomonas ogarae, assembly GCF_014268695.2. NCBI lineage: Bacteria > Pseudomonadati > Pseudomonadota > Gammaproteobacteria > Pseudomonadales > Pseudomonadaceae > Pseudomonas > Pseudomonas ogarae. The sequence continues at coordinate 593,769 of NZ_CP077086.1, read as the reverse complement.
GTTCCGAGACTCACGCAGGATTTTTCGCAAGACAGTCCACCTACGACCCTGCTAATTGATCCCGGCCAGCACCGACTGGGCAAAATCCCCAAATTCCGCATAAGCTCCAACCATCGCCTCCCAGCGTTTTTCGGCACAAAATCGCGACAATCGTGGCAAGGTGCATGATGATAGCCAGCATGCACTGCCTGGCCCGGACCAGGTGCACAACAATAGCGAGCCCACTTAAGCAGAGGGCATTACCTCATGGATAGCAGAACCCTACGCAACCTCATGCGTATCGTGCAGACCGGCTCGTTGTCGGCAGCGGCCGAGCACTCGTGCCTCACGGTGCAGGCGTTGGCGGCGCAGTTGAACAAGGTTGAGGAACAGTTCGGTTTCCGGTTGTTCCGGCGCTCGAACAAGGGCCTGACGTTGACGAGCCAAGGCTCGGAACTGACCCCCTTCATGGATCAGGTGTTGGTTGCCACCCGGCAGTTGGAGGAGAAAGTCGCGGCGCTCAAGACGCCGCGACAGCGCACCCTCAGAGTGGCACTCAATACCACCCTGCCGGCGGAATTCAACCGGCGGATGATCGACCGGTTGATCGCTGTGTTCCCCCAGTATCAGCTGGAATTCAGCTACGCCGAGTCGATGGAGAACCTGAGCAAGCTCAGGAACGAAGATTTCGACCTGGCGATCCTGATCGGGCAGCCGCAGGGCGGTTTTACCAGCATCACCATGCCGGATGTGCAGGTGCGGGTGGTCGGTGCCCATTGTGGCGACGCAGACGATTCCATTGGCATGCTCGGTGACAAGTTTCAGGTGCGTCCGGCAGAAGAATGTCCGTATTCCCACAGTTTCCTGCGCTTTCTCGATGCAGGCCTGGGCGAATATGGGTCGAGCCAGCGAATGGTGTATTCCTGCAGTGAAACGCTGACGTTGTCGTTGATCACGCAACTCGATGGCCTGGGGCTGGTATCCCGGGAAGCGGCGTTGCGCAACGGCCTGGCGATTTTCCCGGACTTCGAAGACTTCCTTGAGGTCCGCCTGGCGGTGAACAATTCGGAGCTGTCCGGCCAGGCGCTGCACGATGTGGTGGACCTGACGCTACAGGAACGAACCGAGCGCGATGTACGCCGCCGTGCCCACCGCCACACTGAGAAACAGGTTGCGGCTGAAATACGCACATAACAGCGTCGGTATCGCGGCATAGAATTCAGGGCGATCAAGTTGTATCTGCTGATCCTTGATCAGCAAGGGGGTCAGGCTGATGGCAGCGACGATCGCCACTGGCAGGTATTCCAAGGCACGGGCGACGAAGGGCGGCCAGTGTTCGGTATTGATCTGCAACGGCAGGGCGCGCGGCAGGAAGGTCACGGCCATCATCAGGGCCACGACCAGGATCAGGAACGTTTGGTCAGGCATACGCCCACCCCGCAGCCAACGAACGTGGCAATGAAGACATTGAATGGCGAGCTGCCCAGCAGGCTCAGCCCGCCCATGCAGACGACAGCCGCCAGGGCCGCGATCAGTTTGTTGCGGGTGTTGCACAACGAAACCAGCACATAGAGCATCATCGCGGTCAGGGCATAGTCGAGCTGGTATTTGATGAGGTGCGCCGCGTATTGCGCGCACACGGCGCCGAGCAAGCCACCGAGCACCCAGGATGTGTGGCAGAACAGGTTGAAGCCGACCAGGTAGCGCACGCTCACCGGCGCCCCGCTGCCGAGCTTGACACTGTGGAACGCGAACGACTCGTCCGTCAGCCCCGCCGCGTAGCACCAGCGCTCGAAACGGCTGAGCCCCAGCGCACGCAGGGCCTTGGCCATGTAGACCGACATCAGCATGTGCCGGGCATTGATCAGGAACGTGGTGAGCACGATGGTGGTCAGCGACGCACCGCTGGAAATCAACGCCAGCGCGGCGAATTGCGAAGCGCCCGCGTAAACGAACAGGCACATCGCCACCGGCAACCACAGGGGCAGCCCGGCGTTGACCGCCATCAGACCGAACACAAACGAAACCGTGAAATAACCCGCTACCACCGGACTGGCTTCAGCAAAGGTACGCGAGGCTTGTGGTTCGACCGCCAGCGGCTGGCTGGAAGTCTTGTTCATAAATCCCTCTCGAAGGTGATTTCACCCCGGGGCTCACAGAACCCCTGGGCGGCCCAGAAACGCTTGCCGGCCAGATTAGCATCGTCGACGAAAAGGAACATGCGCAGCACGCCGACCCGCTTCATGTCAGCCGATGCGGCTTCGACCAGGCGCTGGCCCAGGCCTTTGGTGCGATGCTGCGGGCTGACCGCCAGGTGATTGATCGTGCCACGGGTACCGAGCATGCCGCCGATCACCGCGCCCACCACTTCACCGCTCGCATCGACGGCCAGGTACGCGGTGGTGGTGTCCTGCAACAACACGCCGCGCAAGAATCGGGCGTCCTGCCATTCGCAGAACGACACCTCGTCGAAACCGCGAAAGAACCGCTCCAGCCGCTCGGCGTCCCGGACCATGGCCCGGCGCAACAGAACCTGCTGCGTCGAGTCGTCCATGGGTTCGAGCCGTTCAGCGAACAATGTCGAAAGCGGTCCCGGGCCGCGAGAAGGAAATGGCCAGGATCTGCCGATACGCCATGTCATGGCTATGGGTGTTGCGCGCCGGGGTCACGTAATGGCGCATGTCGCGATCCAGGAAAAACGTCGTGTCGAGGATGTCCTCGTAGGTCGTCGCCGCCAGCTGTTCTTCCTGGGCGCTGTACAAGCGGCTTTCCGCACCTGCCACATTCTGACGGCCCCAGAAGTGCACGCCGCTGAACGGATAGCCGTCGCAGTGAATCCCTTCGGGGGTGATTTCCAGTTGTTTGCCCGGCTTGATCTCGATGCGGATCTGATGGATCTGGCACTGCCAGATTTCATCGTGCAATTCCTGCGGCAGGACGTTCTTGTAAACCTCGAAGTCCGTGTCGATCAGGCTGCGCATTACCGGCGAATTGATCACTTCGTTGGAAAAGTCCTCGAAGTGCCGCTCCAGTCCGCCGACATAGCTATTGTTGGCCTTGGACTGAACGTAGGCCCGGTGTTCGAGCTGCGTGAGCTCACGGGTCGTAGGGTTGTATTCGAAGTCGCTGTAGCGACGAAAACGCATGCCTGACTCGGCCTGGCCGTAGTAGCTGTCGGGCTCCATGTTTTCCCAGCTTTTGGTCAGCCGGACAAAATCGCCGAAATGACCGTAGAGGTTGAAGTCCCCACCGCGAACGTTGACGTATTTGTCACGTCTTAGCGCTTCGCCCACTTCCCTGTTCAGAACGATCATTTTTCATAGGTCTCCGCTGCGTTGAGCGGCCTAATCTAGTAGGTGCAGGATTTACGTCCATGAGAAAGTATTTGAGGCATTTCAAGCGGCGCTTGAAACGGTGGGTAAAGTTGCATTAGTACGACATTTGCTCGGGAATACAGGCGGTTACAGCGGTGTTTTTTGCGCCGAAAGCCAAAAGGACCCGAGTTTGAGGTCGCAACGCTATTCACTTCAGGCAGGCATGAATCAATCGTGGCGAGGGAGCTTGCTCCCTCGCCACGATTTTATAGACTTACAACCTGATCAGGCATCAGAAGACGTTGATCGGGTAATCCACGAACACCCGCAGCTCATTGCCGCTGACGTTGTACTCGCTGGACTTCTGCGACACCCGCAGCACGGAGCTGCGCAACCTTACGCTCAAGTCCTTGGCCGGGCCGCTCTGGACCACGTACTTGAACTGGTTGAAGATCTCGCGCTCGGTACCGCCTTCGCTGGTGGACGTGGTGATGTTATCGCCACGCACATAAGCGACGTTATAGGTCAGGCCCGGTACGCCGAAGGTGGTGAAGTCCAGGCCATAGCCCAACTGCCAGCTGCGTTCGTCTTCAGCGTTGAAGTCGGACCAGTAGGAGTTGGCCAGGTAGATCGTGTTACCGCCATCACCCACCCGATTCTGCTCGCGCTGATAGCCGCCGTAGGCATAACCCAGGTTGCTGTCGCCGGTGCTGCGCTGGTGGGCGAGCGTGAAGCTGTGCGGCCCTGTGGCGAAGGTGGCAGCCAGGCTCCAGATCTTGTTGTCGTCGCCAGTGACGTTGTTTTCACGAACGTAGCTGTTGTCCAGCTTGGTGCGATAGCCGTTGAAGTCCAGGGTCAGGGACTGATCCTTGGCCAGCGGGAACACGTAGTTGGCGTTCACGTATTGCTTCTTCAATACGTCCTCGACATCCGAGGCGTAGAGCGAGGCCTTGAACTGCTCGGTGAACTGATAGCTGCCGCCCAAGACGTTGATCGACTTCAGGCCACCGCTGTCGCGGCCTTCGGCGCTCTTGCGCGATTCGGCGGTGAAACGGCCGGCATTGAGTTCCAGGCCCTTGATCTCCTTGGAGGTGATCAGCGTGCCGGTGTAGCTTTCCGGCAGCAGGCGCGAGTTGTCATAGCTGAGCACCGGCAGGGCCGGCATCTGGTCACCGTAGGCCAGCACGGTATTGGAGACGCGGAACTTGACCGCTGCCCCGAACTTGGACAGATCATCGGCGGCGTTGCCGCTGTCGCCTTGCTTGAAGAAGTCGATGCCGCCCGCCCCGCTGCGGCCTTTACCGCCGTCCAGGCGCAGCGCGTACAGGCCGAACGCATCCACACCTACACCCACGGTGCCCTGGGTGAAACCGGACGAGAAGGTAGCGATGGCCGCCTGGCCCCACTCGGCCTTGTCTTCGTTGCCATCTTTGTAGTCGCGGTTGATATAAGCGTTGCGCAACAGCACTTTCAAGCTGCTGTCTTCAACGAACCCTTTGGACTGCGCCTGGTCGTTGGCCATGGCGTGTGTCGTGCTCAAGATCCCCAGTGCGATCAAACTAATGCGCTTGTTCAACATGATTATTTTCCTTGTACGGGTTGATACGCACTGCGGCGGGCAACCGAAATGGCGCTTTTGCGCTCTTTTTCGGACTCTTGCTCCTGAAAATAATGAAAAGGCCCGCCCACGAGTGATCGTGTCGGGCCTTTTTATTATTTAAGAGTCATGGCTGTTAGCCACAGGCGTAGGACGAATCCTAGTCGCGCCCTCAACGGTGTGTCAATTTCGTGAATCGTCTGTAATTAGGCGAAAAACATCTAAGAATCGATCAAAACGAACAACCGTCCAGACCGCAGGCCACCGAGGGTGCAGAGGCCTGCTCCGGCAGGGCTTGGCTCAGCCATTGGGCGAATGCCTCGGGCTTGCCGAACCAGGGGCCGATGTCGATCAGCGTGAACTGGCCATCCTGTTCCAAGGCCAAGGTTGGGAAACCCTGGCCGCCGACCTGGGCCAGCAGGGTGCGACTGGCCTTGATATGCCCTTGCACATCAACCGTGCTCAATGCCGCCAGGAACGCCTGGGCCGGCAGGCCGATGGTTTGGGCGAGCTCCAGCAGGACGGCTTCGTCAGCGATGCGCCGGCCTTCGACGTAGTGTGCGGTTTGCAGGCGCCCGAGCAACTCCAGGCCGTGGCCGCCGAGCTGTTCGGCAGCGAGGATGGCGGCGGTCGGCGGCGCAGAATCGAACACGGCGCTGTGGTCGCGCAGCAGACCTTCGAAATAGGCCTCGCCAAATGGTTGCCCGCAATGCTCGGCAATGCGTCGGTCGTGGGGCATCACGTAATTGCGCAACTGCGGCGAGACCTGCTGGCGATTGGCACCGGTCATCATGCCGCCGCCATGGGCAATGACCGGTAAAACGGTCCGGGCGGCCTGCACCAACGGCTTGGCGCCGTAACACCAGCCGCACAGCGGATCGTAAATATAATGAAGAGTGGTCATGGGGACTCCGCTAGCCACGAGGATTCGATGGCGGCAGGATAGTCTCTGGAGCGCTGCGGAAAAACGCTGGAATGGCTTTCAATCTGTTTCGCGGATCGGTCGAATACCCATGGTGAACACTGATCCTGTGGGAGCGGGCTTGCTCGCGAAGGCGTCGGGTCAGCTACATATGCGGTGCCTGACACACCGCTTTCGCGAGCAAGCCCGCTCCCACACGAGTTGCATCAGCCCGCAAGTCCGGCGGACACAAAAAAAGCGCTGCCATCCCGGCCAGCGCTTTTTATCAATCCGTCGAATTCTATCCTTGCATCACATCCCACAACGCTTCCAGCTCCGCCTCGCTGAACAGGCCAGCGGGGTAACGCTCAACGATCATCCGGCGCGGATCAGGTTCTCTGATCTGACGCGTTCCGTTGGACTTCAACCACTGCGCCAAGGCTTGAAGCGACTCACCATTAACGGCCAAGGGATGGCATGTGCGCTCGCTTATCATATTCATTCCAGCGCCCTCTCCTGGTTGATGAGCGGCCAATTTATCCAAGGTTTATGACAAAACAACTCAGTTCTCTCCCCAGAACTGCCGAAGTACAGATACAAGAGCTATGCCAATGTATCCGTCACGCCAATAAACAGGCACAAAAAAACCCGCGCCCCCATCGGGCCGCGGGCTTGCCGGGATGGATCCAAAACCACCGACCTAGAGCCGGCGCGGTCGATATCACCCAGCTGTTACATCGCCACTCATTTTGCCCGCGGCGCAGGTTGCTGTTGTGTAAGGCAATGGATATTCCCACCCCCCAGTAACAGTTCACGCCCCGGTACCATGACCACTTCGTGCTGCGGGAACAGGTTCTGCAGGATGTCCCTGGCCGGCATGTCCAGCGGATCGTCAAAGCTTGGCGCAATGATGCCGCCGTTGACGATCAGGAAATTCACGTAGGAACCGGCCAGCCGTACCGACGGGTTACGCTCCTGGGAACCCTCCACCGCATCCACGCCGGCACACTCTTGCTCGGTGGCATACAACGGCCCCGGAATCGGCATTTTATGCACTGTGAACGGGCGTCCCTTGGCGTCAGTGCTGTTTTGCAGCACGTTCATCGCTGCGTGGCAGCGGGTGTAGTTCGGGTCTTGCGGGTCGTCGGTCCAGGCAAGCAGGACTTCACCCGGCCGCACGTAGCAGCAAAAGTTATCCACATGGCCGTCGGTCTCGTCATTGAACAGACCATCAGGCAGCCAGATGATCTTGTCCACCGCCAACTGCGCGCTGAGCACCGCCTCGATCTCTTCACGGCTCAAGTGCGGGTTGCGATTGCGGTTGAGCAGGCACTCTTCGGTGGTGATCAGGGTGCCTTCGCCGTCCACGTGGATCGAGCCGCCCTCGAGCACAAAACCTTCGGTGCGATAACGCGGGCTGCGCTCGATCTCGAGGATCTTGCCGGCCACTTGCGCATCACGGCTCCACGGCGCATACAGGCCACCGTCGAAACCGCCCCAGGCGTTGAAATCCCAATCGACACCGCGCACTTCACCGTTGTCATTGATGACAAACGTCGGCCCTGTGTCGCGGACCCAGGCGTCGTCACTGGACATTTCCACCAGGCGGATATTCGGCACGTCGAGACGCGCCCGGGCATTTTCGTACTGGGCCGCAGACACCGCCACAGTCACCGGTTCAAAACGGGCGATGGCCTTGGCGACCGCTACGTGGGCGGCCTGCGCGGGCTTGCCACCCAAGCGCCAATTGTCCGGACGCTCGGGCCAGATCATCCAGACCTGGGTCTGGGTCGCCCACTCGGCAGGCATGTGGAAACCATCCGCGCGGGGAGTGCTGTGCAACGTTGTCATGGGGTCATCTCCTGGGCGATGGGCTGTGGCAACTTTATAAACGATAAATATCGACTAATAAAGTCAGAAAAACTAAACACCATCAAAAAATAGCTGAAAACACCGACAAAAATCGATTTTATAACGAGATATCTGTGGGAGCGGGCTTGCTCGCGAAGGCGTCGGGTCAGCGACCTATGCGGTGACTGACACACCGCTTTCGCGAGCAAGCCCGCTCCCACAGGAGAACACAGCTTTACAGCCTGGCGTTCCAGATGAGTTACAGCCCCTCGTCCAAGACCTTCACCAGCATATCGACGAAGAAATCCACGCTCTGGCGCGTGGTGACCATCGGCGGTTTGATCTTGAGGATGTTCAGGTAATCGCCGGTCGGTTGCATGAAGATCCCCAACGCTCGCAGGCGGTTGCACAACGCCGTGGTTTCTTCAGTGGCCGGCTCCAGGGTGTCGCGGTCGCGGATCAGTTCCACGCCCAGGTAGAACCCGGAGCCATGTACCGCGCCGACCAATGGATAGCGGTCGATCAAGGCCTCCAGCCGAGCCTTGAAATGCCCGCCCACTACCCGGGCGTTTTCCCAGAGATTGTCTTCTTCCATGACATCCAGCACCGCCATGCCGATCTGGCAGCTGACCGGGCTGCCACCGGCCGATGAGAAGAAATACCCCTCGGCTTCCAGCGCCTCGGCGATTTCCCGGCGGGTGATGACCGCGCCCAGCGGCTGGCCGTTGCCCATGCCCTTGGCCATGGTGATGATGTCCGGCACTACGCCTTGCTCTTCGAAACCCCAGAAAAACTCGCCCATGCGCCCGTAACCGACCTGTACTTCGTCGGCGATGCAGACCCCACCGCGCTCGCGCACCATCGCGTAGACCTGTTTGAGGTAACCGGGCGGCAGCGCGATCCCACCGGCGTTGCCGTACACCGGTTCGCAGATGAAACCGGCGAGCTGGCGTTTGCTCTCGGCGATTTTCGCCAGGTTGTGTTCGACGCTGCGCACGTAGTCCGGCGCAGTGTCGGGGCCACGGAATTCGCCACGATAGGTGTTCGGCGCGGTCACCGGGTGCACCCAGTCCGGGCGGCTGCTCAGGGCCTGGGGATTGTCAGCGATGGAGGTCGAGACCGCATCGGCCGCCACCGACCAGCCGTGGTAGGCCTCCAATACGCTGAGCATGTCCCGTCCGCCGCTGTAGGCCCAGGCCAGGCGGATCGCCAGGTCGTTGGCCTCGGTGCCGCTGTTGACCAGGAACACCCGATCCATGTTGGAGGGCGATAGCGCCAGCAGGCGCTCGGAAAATTCGGCAATCGCCGCATAGTGAAAACGCGAGTTGGTATTGAGCAGCGACCATTGCCGGGCAGCCACTGCCGCCATGCGTGGATGGCCGTGGCCCAGCACCGCGACATTGTTGAGCATGTCCAAGTAGGAGCGGCCCTGCATGTCGATAAGGTGATTGCGCCAGCCGCGCTCGATACGCGGCGGATCGACGTAATAGTGCTTCTGCGAACGGGCAAAGCTCGCATCGCGCCGGGCAAGCAGCGCCTCGGGATCGATCTCCGGCTCGGCATCACAAGCCAGCCCCAGCAGCACCGCCGGCGAAGGGCAAAGCGCCTGCCAGGCCAATGCCCTGGAAGGTGTGCAGAACAGCGGTGGATCCACCTGGGCGCCCCGGCACAACTGGACCCGCAACGGTCCCGTCACTTCGCCCAGCACCTGCCCCTTGACCAGTGCCGCGCCGGAATGCAGCGGCGACGTCACGCCCCACAGCCGCACGCTCAACTGCGCGCTGTCCAGCTGCAACAGGCCGTCGGCCGTCTTGTGCACGACCCCAGCGAACGGGGATTCGAGCGGCGTCCCCCGAGGAACGCTCAACTCCACGTGCAGTGGATAAGTATCGGGCTCGACGGCGCTGTCCGGCCGGGTGCGGGATAACCGGTACTGCCCGTAGCGGCTGGCGGCCAGGCCGTGAACGCCAGCGGCTTCACTCAGCAGGCGCTGGTCGATCCCCGGTTGCTCCCAATTGCCGGCCTCGAAATGCGGGCTCAGTACACCCAGGTCAATCAGCGCGAACTCACGCCCCACCAGGGTCGGCAACAGCGGCGCAAAGCCTTCGCTGGCAATGGCCGGCAGGCTGTGGCCGACGGCGGTGAGAATCGCCGCTTCCATCAGTTCGAGGGGCACCGAATGGGCGACCCGGAAAATCTCCCACTCATGGGCCAGATTGTCGCGGCTGTATTGGTTGTCCGGGTCGATGGAAACCTGCTGCTCACCGCTGAGCACCAGTACCGCGGCGCGTGCCACGACCAGTGGCCATAGCGCCAGCAGCTCTTCACGTTGCAAGGGATTGACCGCGTGGTAGGCCTTGATCGCCGGCAAGATAAAGAACGGATCGCCGTCGGCGTGGTGCAGCAGGGCGGCGCAGGTCACCGACAAGTCGGTGATGCGCCAAGTGCGGATCAGGTCGCCGAAATCGATGACGCCCTGCAATTGCCACTGGCGGTGGGCATCGCGCTGCCAGACCACATTGTCATCGGTGATGTCCATGTGGATCGCCTGCACCGGCAGGCTGGCCTTGAGCGGCTGCAAGCGCCGCTCGGCCTGTTGCGCGACCTCGGCGATCAGTTGGCGCCGCTGATCGTCGTCGATGACAGGCAACAGGTGATCGATCAGGGCGGGGGCGTGGCGCGCGTCCCATTGCAGGGTGCGCTCCAGGCCTGGGTGGTCGAATGTCGCCAGGGCCAGGTCCATTTCCGCGCACAGGCGGCCCAGGCCGGTCACCAGCTCGGGCGTCAGGTGTTTGAGCTGCGTGAGGGACTGCCCGTCAATGTACTCCAGCAGTCGCATATGAACCGCTTGCCCGTCGACGTCCAATGTCAGCAGGTCCTGGCCGTTGCTGGCGGTAATCACCCGCGGCACCTTCACCGCGCCGTGCCCGGCCAACTGCTTGAGGGCAGCGTGTTGGGCCTGGAATTCCTGGACAGCGTAGTCGCCGTGGCAAATTTTCAACACAAAACGCCCGAGCTCGCTGTCGACTCGGTAATTGAGGTCCTGGTTGCTGCCAAGGGGTCGCAGGTCGCCGCTGAGTCCGTAATTCAAGCGCAACAGCACCAGCGCTTGCTCGGCGCTGATCTGTGGGCTTGGCAAACTGGCACGGTGAACCAACGTAGCGAGTGGCATACAACGACCCCTGAGGTGGTTTTGTTCGGATGCCTATCACGCCACTGAGTCGAGGGATAAGCAACCCCTCCTGTTCAAAAATATGCACAGCTCTCCTGAACGGCTATATGGGGAGGACGTGTCCATGGGATATTCGCTTGCACCGCCCCCGCCATGCCGACAAGCTATGCTCCCAAAGCTCTGTCGTCTTACGAAAAAAGGCTTACCCGGATGCGCATTCTCATCACTGGCGGTGCCGGCTTCATCGGCTCGGCGCTCATACGGCACTTGATTCTTGATACCGGACACCAGGTCCTGAACCTCGATAAGCTGACGTACGCCGGCAATCTTGAATCGCTGAGCAGCATCGATCACGACAGCCGCTACGAATTCGTCCAGGCCGACATCATCGATCAACCGACCGTCAGTGCAGTGCTGGCGCGATTCAAGCCTGACGCCATCATGCATCTGGCGGCCGAGTCCCACGTAGATCGTTCCATTGATGGCCCGGCGGACTTCATCCAGACCAATATCGTGGGCACCTACAGCCTGCTGGAAGCCACTCGAGCTTATTGGCAGACCCTGCCCGAGCCGCAGAAGCGCTCATTTCGCTTCCATCATATTTCCACTGACGAAGTGTATGGCGACTTGCACGGTGTGGATGATCTGTTCACCGAGACCACCGCCTATGCCCCAAGCTCACCGTATTCGGCGAGCAAGGCGGCGTCCGACCACTTGGTCCGTGCCTGGCAACGCACCTATGGCTTGCCCGTGCTGTTGACCAACTGCTCGAACAACTACGGGCCGTTTCACTTCCCCGAGAAGCTGATTCCACTGGTGATTCTCAATGCGCTGGCCGGCAAGCCATTACCGGTCTACGGCAACGGCCAGCAAGTGCGCGACTGGCTGTTCGTCGAAGACCATGCCCGTGCGCTGCTCAAGGTCGTCACAGAAGGCGCGGTCGGCGAGACTTACAACATTGGTGGCCACAACGAGCAGAAAAACATCGACGTGGTGCGCAGCATCTGCGCGTTGCTCGAAGAACTGGCGCCACGCAAACCCGAAGGGGTCGAGCACTATGCCGACCTGATCAGCTTCGTCCAGGATCGCCCCGGCCACGATCTGCGCTACGCCATCGATGCCGGCAAGATCGAGCGGGAACTGGGCTGGACACCCCGGGAAACCTTCGAGACCGGGCTGCGCAAGACCGTGCAGTGGTACCTCGAAAACCTGCTGTGGTGCCAACGCGTCCAGGACGGCAGCTACCAGGGCGAGCGCCTGGGCTCGCTCGACAACAAGGATGCAATTGCATGATGAAGGGCATCGTTCTGGCCGGCGGCTCCGGCACCCGCCTGCACCCGATTACCCTCGGGGTTTCCAAACAGTTATTACCCATCTATGACAAACCGATGATTTATTACCCGATCTCGGTGCTGATGCTCGCCGGCATCAAAGACATCCTGGTGATTTCCACCCCCCAGGATCTGCCGCAATACCGCAACCTGTTGGGCGACGGCCAGCAGTTTGGCGTGCAGTTCAGCTACGCCGAGCAGCCGACGCCCGATGGCCTGGCCCAGGCGTTCCTGATCGGCGAGCAGTTCATTGGCAGCGACTCGGTGTGCCTGATCCTGGGCGACAACATTTTCCACGGCCAGCATTTCGGCGAACAATTGCAGACCGCCGTCAACCGGCAGAGTGGCGCGACAGTGTTCGGCTACTGGGTCAAGGACCCTGAACGTTTTGGCGTGATCGATTTCGATGCAGAAGGACGGGCGATGTCCATCGAAGAAAAGCCCACCGCGCCCAAATCCAGCTACGCGGTGACCGGCCTGTATTTCTACGATAACGACGTGATCGAGATCGCCAAGGCCATCAAACCGTCCAAGCGCGGCGAACTGGAAATCACCGACGTCAACAATGCCTACCTGCAACGCGGCGACCTGCACGTCGAGCGCTTCGGCCGTGGTTTCGCCTGGCTGGACACCGGCACCCACGATAGCCTGCTGGAAGCCTCGCAATACGTGCAGACAATCGAACATCGCCAGGGCCTGAAAGTCGCGTGTCTGGAAGAAATTGCCTACCAGCAAGGCTGGGTCAGCCGCGAGCACGTCCTTGAACGCGCCCAGTATTTTGGCAAGACCGGCTACGGCCAGTACCTGTTCAAGATCGCCGGAGAGACACGTTGAACGTCATCGCCACCCGCTTGCCGGACGTCCTGGTCATCGAACCGAAAGTCTTCGGCGACGACCGGGGGTTTTTCTACGAAAGCTTCAATGCCCGGGCGTTTGCCGAAGCAACCGGCTGCACCCTGCAGTTCGTCCAGGACAATCATTCACGCTCCACCCGGGGCGTGTTGCGGGGCCTGCACTATCAGATCGAACAGGCCCAGGGAAAACTCGTGCGCGTCACCGCGGGGGAGGTGCTGGATGTCGCGGTGGACATCCGCCGCAGCTCGCCGACCTTCGGCCAGTGGGCCAGCGTACGCCTGTCGGCGCAGAACCATCGGCAACTGTGGGTGCCGCCAGGGTTTGCCCACGGTTTCGTCGTACTGAGCGAATCAGCAGACTTCCTCTACAAGACCACCGACTACTACGCGCCATCGGCCGAACGCTGCATTCGCTGGGACGACCCGCAGCTGGCCATCGATTGGGAGCTCGACGGCACGCCGATCCTTTCGGCCAAGGACCAGAACGGCAAGGCCCTGCACGAGGCCGACCTGTTCCCATGAGTGCCCCCTTGCGTATCCTGATCATCGGCCGGAATGGCCAGGTTTCCCGGGCGCTCCAATCGCGCCTGAGCGGCCTGGGTGAGTTGATCGTGCGCGGCAGCGACCAGCTCGATCTGGCGCAACCGGACGCCCTGCGCGCGCCCATCGAGGCGCTGAGGCCTGACCTGATCATCAACGCTGCCGCCCACACGGCCGTCGACCAGGCCGAAAGTGAACCGGAGCAGGCGTTCGCCATCAATGCCACGGCACCTGGCATCCTGGCCCAGACAGCGGTTGCACTGGGCGTCCCGCTGATTCACTACTCCACCGACTACGTCTTCGATGGCCTCAAGCCCCTCCCCTACACCGAGGACGACACGCCCAACCCGCTGAGTGTCTACGGACGCAGCAAACTGGCCGGCGAGAACGCCATCCACCAGGCTGGCGGCCAGCACCTGATCCTGCGCACCAGTTGGGTGTACTCCACCGCGGGCCGAAATTTCCTGTTGACCATGCAGCGCCTGTTGCAGGAAAAACCGCAGCTGCGGGTGGTGGCCGATCAGATCGGTGCACCGACCTGGGCCGGTACCATTGCCGACAGTACGGCGCAACTGATCGAGCGCTGGCAGGCCGGCCACCCCGGCGCCTGGGGTACCTATCACCTGACGGCCCAAGGTGAGACGTCCTGGTTCGGTTTCGCCCAGGCCATCGGCGAAAACCTGCTCGAGCGACACAAACCGTGTGCGCAGCTGGAGCCCATTGCGTCTAGCGCTTACCCGACGCCGGCCCCTCGGCCGCTGAACTCGCGCCTGGATTGCACCCGCCTGCGCAAGGAATGGAGGGTGAGCCAACCGGACTGGAGAAGCGCACTGCAGCAGTGCCTTGCCGGACAAGCCTGGTAAGGCCTTACAAATAGTATTTGCGAGGCAACTAGGCATAATACGCCTGTCACCACAGGCGCCCGAGGCTCATGAATTCCACCCTTCCCCGCAGACCCCGTTGGCGCAGCCTGGCCTTGCTCGCGCTGTGCCTGGCGCCGTTACTGTGGCCATTGGAGCACCTGGCAGAACGTTATTACCGCAGCGAACTGGCCGGGCAGAACCGCCAGACCCTGGACCTCTACGTCGCCAACCTGTTGGGCACGCTGCATCGCTATGAGGTGCTGCCACAGATTCTCGGCGAGCTGCCGGCCTTGCGCGCCGCCTTGTCGGCCCCGGACGATGGCGTGACCCAAGGCAACGCCAACCGGCTGCTGAAAAACATCAGCGCCCAGACCGGCGCCGAAGTCATGTACCTGATGGACCCTTCCGGCAAGACCCTGGCCGCGTCGAACTGGGACAAACACGACAGTTTCGTCGGGCGCAATTTCGCCTTCCGGCCGTACTTCATCGAAGCCATGGCCGGACGCCTGGGCCGCTTCTTCGGCTTGGGCACGACGTCGGCCAAGCGCGGTTACTTCTTTGCCGCCGCCGTGCACGACCGCGAAAAAGTCATCGGCGTGCTGGTGGTCAAGGTCGACCTCGACCACACCGAAAGCCTGTGGGGCAAGACCCCCGAACAATTGCTGGTGACCGACCACAACGGCGTGGTCATCCTTACGTCGCGACAGGAATGGCGATTTCGCGCGACCCGGCCCTTGAATGACGATGAGCGCAAGGCCATCAGCGCGGTACAACCGTATCCGACCCGTGATCCCAAGCCGCTGAACCTGGACGCCAACGCCTGGCTGACCCAGACCCAGTCCATCGAGGAAACTGGCTGGAGCGTGAGCATTCTCGCCCCGCGCACGCTGATTGATCGTCCGGTGCGCACCGTCGTCGCCATCGGTGGCGCGGCGTTGCTGGTCTTGATGCTGTTGCTCGGGTTGATGATGCAACGCAGGCGCCATTACCTGGATCGGATCGCCTTCGAAGCCAAGGCCCGCCAAGAGCTGGAGGGCCGGGTGGCCGAGCGTACCAGTGACCTGGAAGGGCTGAACCGACGGTTGAAGCAGGAAGTGCTGGAGCGCGAACAGGCCCAGCAGGAGTTGGTCCGCGCCCAGGATGACCTGGTGCAGGCCGGCAAGCTGTCGGCCCTGGGCACCATGTCGGCGAGCATCAGCCACGAACTCAACCAGCCGCTGGCCGCGATTCGCAGCTACGCGGAAAACGCCGAGATTTTGCTCGATCACCAACGCACCGACGACGCCCGGGGCAACCTCAAGCTGATCAGCGAACTGACCGGGCGCATGGCGTCGATCATCGCCCACCTGCGCGCCTTCGCCCGCCGCGACCGCCATGCCCCGGAAAGCGTCGCCCTGCAGCCAGCACTGGACGATGCCCTGGCCCTGCTCGCCAAACGCCGACGCAGCATGGAAGTGGAACTGATTCGCGACTTGCCGGCCGCCACGCTGTGGGTCGAGGCCGGCGAAACCCGCTTGCGCCAGGTGCTCGGCAACCTGCTGGCCAACGCCCTCGATGCCCTCACCGAGAAAGGCCCGCCGCGCAAACTCTGGCTCAGTGCCCAGGCCACCGAAACCGGCGTCAACCTGTACATCCGCGATAACGGCCCGGGGTTTTGCATGGAGGCCCTGGGCCGCGCCGGCGAACCCTTCTACACCACCAAGACGCGCACCCAGGGCCTTGGCCTGGGGCTGGCGATCTGCGACACCTTGATGCGCGCCTTTGGCGGCGAACTGTCGTTCGCCAACCACAAGGAAGGCGGCGCCCTGATTACCCTGAAACTGCGCACTGGCGCCCCCGGGGTGAGCCTGCAACCGTCCGAGGACCGAAGTGTATGACCATCGACAACCGGATTGAGGTGGTGTTGATCGACGACGATCCCCATTTGCGTCAGGCCTTGAGCCAGACCCTCGACCTGGCCGGCCTGAAAATCCTGCCCCTGGCCGAAGCCAAGGGCGTGGCCGCGCAACTGCCCCGTGACTGGCCGGGGGTGGTGGTCAGTGATATTCGCATGCCGGGCATGGACGGCCTCGAATTGCTGAGCGAACTCCACGCCCAGGACTCAGAGCTGCCGGTGCTGCTGATCACTGGCCACGGCGACGTGCCGCTGGCGGTGCAGGCGATGCGCGCCGGGGCCTATGACTTTTTGGAAAAGCCTTTCGCCAGTGATCACCTGCTCGACAGCGTACGCCGGGCCCTGGCCTTGCGCCGATTGGTGCTGGACAACCGCAGCCTGCGCCTGGCCCTGAGCGATCGCCATGAACTCAGCGCCCGCCTGGTCGGCCAATCGACACCGATGTTGCGCCTGCGCGAGCAGATCGGTGCATTGGCCGCCACCCGCGCCGACGTGTTGATCCTCGGTGAAACCGGCGCCGGCAAGGAAGTGGTCGCCCGTGCATTGCATGACCTTTCGGGCCGACGCAACGGCCCCTTCGTGGCGATCAACGCCGGGGCCCTGGCCGAGTCGGTGGTGGAAAGCGAGCTGTTCGGCCACGAACCCGGCGCGTTTACCGGCGCGCAGAAACGCCGCATCGGCAAGTTCGAGTTCGCCAATGGCGGCACACTGTTTCTGGATGAAATCGAAAGCATGAGCCTGGATGTCCAGGTCAAGCTGCTGCGTCTGCTGCAAGAGCGCATGGTGGAGCGGCTGGGGGGCAATCAACAGATCCCGCTGGATATCCGCGTGATCGCCGCGACCAAGGAAGACCTGCGCCAGGCCGCCGACCAGGGGCGTTTTCGCGCCGACCTGTATTACCGCCTGAACGTCGCCCCGCTACGCATACCGCCATTGCGCGAACGGGGAGAGGATGCGCTGATGCTGTTCCAGCACTTCGCCGACGAAGCCAGCGCTCGCCACGGCCTGCCGCCCCATCAATTGCAACCGGCGCAACGGGCGTTGCTGCTGCGCCACAGTTGGCCGGGCAATGTGCGAGAGTTGCAGAACGCCGCCGAACGTTTTGCCCTGGGCCTGGAACTGGCCCTGGACAACGCCGCGCCAGACGGCAGCCCCGGCGCACCGGTGGAAGTGGTCAGTGGCGGCTTGAGCGAGCAGGTGGAAAACTTCGAGAAAACCCTGATCGCTGCCGAACTGGCCCGCCCCCACAGCTCGGTGCGCAGCCTGGCCGAAGCCTTGGGCATTCCACGCAAGACCTTGCACGACAAATTACGCAAACATGGGCTGAACTTCGGCGACAGCAGCCACGGTTCGGCCGATGAGTCCGATTGAGTTATCGTCATTTCCCGTTCAAGCAAAGGGCCCCGCAATGAACCGCGACAGTCGTTACCTGGAATCAATCCTGCACCACGACATCCCCTTGACCCGGGACATGGGCCTCAAGGTGCTCGATTGGCAGGCCCGGCAACTGCGCCTGTCTTTGCCCCTTGCGGCCAACGTCAATCACAAGAGCACCATGTTCGGTGGCAGCCTGTATTGCGGCGCGGTGCTCGGTGGCTGGGGCTGGTTGCACCTGGCCTTGCGCGAGGAAGGCATCGAAGACGGGCATATCGTGATTCAGGAAGGACAGATCAGCTATCCACTGCCGGTGACCCGCGATGCGACGGTCGTGTGCGAAGCGCCCGAGGAAAAGATCTGGAAGCGCTTCCTGGCCACCTACCGGCGTTACGGACGGGCCCGGCTGGCGTTGCACACGCGGGTGATGAATACCGGCAGCGAGGAGGTGGCGGTGCAGTTTGAGGGGCAGTACGTGTTGCACCGCTAAAAAACTTGTGGCGAGGCATCGCTGTGTGGGAGCAAGGCTTGCCCGCGATGGATGCGCTGCGGTCTTTCAGGGACCGAGGCGCCTGTATCGCGAGCAAGCTTTGCTCCCACAATTCCCTCGCCACAAAGGATCGAGCCAGGCTTAAGAGCGAGCAAGCTCCAGCAATTTTCCACGCCAAGCTGCTTTCGCCGGCAACGCCAGAAACGACGTATTCAGCAGCGACTCACGCGGTGGATAACAGAACGGTTCGCCGCTCAAGTCCAACACCTCGCCACCCGCACCTTCCAATACACCCTGGGCGGCGGCGGTGTCCCATTGGGAGGTCGGCGCCAGCCGTGGATAGCAATCCGCCGCACCTTCAGCCACCAGGCAAAACTTCAACGAACTGCCAATACTGGTCAGTTGCAGCTCACCCAGGCTCCCGCTCAGGCCATCCAGCAGGCGCTCCTGCTCCGGGCTGGTGTGCCGACGGCTGGCGACCACGGTAAAAGCTTCACCCGGGGCCAGGACGTCACGAACCGCGATAGGCAAAGGCACGCCGCCCTTGTCGCCACGCCAGGCACCCAGCCCTGCGCCGCCGACGTAAAAGCGCCCATTGGTGGGCATCGACACCACCCCGAACACCACACGGCCCTGCTCCACCAACGCGATGTTGACGGTGAACTCCTCGCTACCGGAAATGAATTCCTTGGTGCCATCCAACGGGTCCACCAACCACCAGCGATGCCAGCCGGCGCGCACGCTTTGGGCAATATCGGCGTCTTCTTCGGAGAGGATCGGAATATCCGGGGCCAGTGCCATCAGCCCGGCCACGATCACATCATGAGCGGCCATGTCTGCGGCCGTCACCGGCGACTCGTCGGCCTTGTGGTTGACCTGCACGTTGGCGCGCCAGAACGGCAGGATTGCCTCGCCGGCCTTGAGCGCCAGCTCGACCACCGGGGCCATCAGCGAATGAGGAAATGTCATGACAGGAATGCTCCACGCTGGGCCAGCAGGTCACGGGCCAGGTACAGCGCCGCCAAGGCCCGGCCCTCGGTGAACTGCGGGTTCTGTGCCAGGGCCGACAGCTCACGCAGGTTGACCTTGTCCACGCGCATCGGCTCGGGCTCGTCACCCTCCAGCCGTTCTTCATACAGATCGGTCGCCAGCACCACCTGGATCTTCTGGCTCATGTAGCCGGGGGACAACGACAGCTCGGTCAGGTGTTCCAACTGGCGCGCACCGAAACCAGCCTCTTCCTTGAGCTCCCGTTCGGCCGCCGCCAGCACGTCTTCGCCTGGCTCGATCAAGCCCTTGGGCAGGGACAGTTCGTAGGCGTCGGTGCCACCGCAATACTCTTCCACCAGCACCGCGTGGTCGGCATCGAGCATCGCCACGATCATCACCGCGCCGTAGCCCGCCCCCTTGCTCGCCAGACGTTCATAGGTGCGCTCAACACCGTTGGAAAA
This sequence comes from Pseudomonas ogarae, assembly GCF_014268695.2. Lineage (NCBI taxonomy): Bacteria > Pseudomonadati > Pseudomonadota > Gammaproteobacteria > Pseudomonadales > Pseudomonadaceae > Pseudomonas > Pseudomonas ogarae. The sequence continues at coordinate 574,158 of NZ_CP077086.1, read as the reverse complement.
CCGCAATTTCAGTTCTTCCACGCAAAACAGGCGGCTGGTAGCGACGATCTGGCGATCGAGTATGGTGGGTTTCTGGCGCATAAACGGCTCCCTGGGCGATAGCGGGCTACTATACCCGGCCTATTCTGATTGTTTGTGTCGGATATCCGATTACCGCTGGAGAAGTTTTATGGCTTTGCTGCCCTGGCATGAGATCGATACGGTTCTGCTGGACATGGACGGCACCCTGCTGGACCTGCATTACGACAACCATTTCTGGCTCGAACACCTGCCCCAGCGCTACGCCGAACTGCATGGCGTGAGCCGGGCGATGGCCGAGATGGAGCTGCAACCGCTGTTCGAGCGCAACGCTGGCCAGTTGCAATGGTATTGCCTGGATTTCTGGAGCACCGAGCTGAAACTGCCGGTGCGCGAACTGAAGTTGGAAACCGCGCACCTGATCGCCTTGCGCCCGGACGCCGATACCTTCCTGGCGGCGATCCAGCGGGCCGGCAAACGCGTGGTGATGATCACCAACGCCCATCGCGATTCATTGTCCTTGAAGCTGGAACGCATCGAACTGGCCCCTTACTTCGACCGCTTGATCAGTTCCCATGACTACGGTTTTCCCAAGGAAAACCCGCAATTCTGGGATGCGCTGCAAGCCGACTTGAATTTCGACCCGGCCCGCAGCCTGTTCATCGACGACACCCTGCCGGTGCTGCGCAGCGCCCGGGACTTCGGCGTGGCGCACTTGCTGGCCGTGAGCGAGCCGGATAGCCGCAAAGGACCGAAGGACACGGGGGAGTTTGAGGCGTTGGGGGATTATCGGGACTTGATTGCCGGGCTTTGAACCGTGTCGTACTCATCGCGAGCAGGCTCGCTCCCACAGTTGGATCGGGGCACGGCCGGAGAAATAGGCCGGCTGTCAGGCCGCCTCGCGAGCAAGCTTTGCTCCCACAGGTCCTGCCCAAAAAGATCTGACGGGTGTACGGCCGGGAGAGTCAGGTCGGCTGTCAGGCCGCCTCGCGAGCAAGCTTTGCTCCCACAGGTCCTGCTCAAACAGAGCTGATGGGTGTACGACCGGGAGAGCCAGGTCGGCTACTAGGCCGCCTCGTGGTGGACGTTGATCTCGGCGCCCCGTTAACCACGCTGGCCGAACGCAGGCATTGTGGAGTGGGCATCCCGGCATGGATGCCGGGGTAGCCGCGCTGGGCCATGGACGGCCCTTCGCGGCGGGCCCACGGAGCAATGCCGGAGTGAGGGCACACCGAGCCTAGGCGAGGTGCCGAGTGGTGGGGCAAGAGCGTTTTGGTTACTTTTGCGCTCTTCAAAAGTGACCCGCTGTAAGAGCGGAACCATAAGCCGCCGTTACCGCAGCAATGGATATGCACTCGATCGACAACATCCGGGCTGTCAGGCCTGAAGGTTACTCGGGAATACGCAACACCTGCCCCGGATAGATCTTGTCCGGGTGCGACAGCATCGGTTTGTTGGCCTCGAAAATTTTCTGGTACTTATTCGCATCACCATAAACACGCTTGGAAATGGCACTCAAGGTGTCACCTTTTTCGACTGTCACAAACTTGGCCTCTTTAGCCACCGGACCAGTCACCGTAATCTGGTCGTCGACACTGCCGACACCTGCGATATTGCCCACCGCCAACAGGATCTTTTCCTTCTCTTCCTGGCTCGCTACTTCACCGGTGACGATGACTTTGTCGCCGTCGATGGTCGCCTGGACATTCGGATTACCCAGGCCGACCTTTTCAATATGCTCTTTCAGTTGTTCGCTGGCATTGGCATTGCCGGGGGTCAGCAGGTCGATCAGCTTTTCACCGGCTTCCTTCACAAAGCTAAAGATACTCATGGCATACGCTCCTTGATTTAAGTGTCCAGACGCAAAGACTAGACCAGGCGAGACGAACCCGGTTCCCAACCGACCAATGACCCCGCCACGCGCAAGCGCTAGAATCCGAACCTTCCCGCGCCCTGGAGCGAAGATGGACATCAAGCAGCTGAAATTTCTCATCGCGCTCGACGAAACCCGCCACTTCGGCCAAGCCGCCGCACGCTGCCACATCACCCAGCCGACCCTGTCGATGCGCCTGCGCAGCCTTGAAGAAGAGCTCGACCTGCCGCTGGTCAACCGCGGCCAGCGCTTTGAAGGTTTCACCGCGCCGGGGGAACGGGTGCTGGCCTGGGCGCGCACGGTGTTGGCGGCCTATGACGGGCTGCAGGCCGAAGCGGCGGCCTGTCGCGGCAACCTGGTGGGTACACTGCGCCTGGGCGTGGTGCCGCTGTCGGACTTCGACCCGATGGCAATGATGCAGCGCTTGCACGCCGAGCACCCCAGCCTGCGTTTCGAATTGTCGTCCCTGAGCTCCGAACGCATCCTTGAACAGTTGGCGAACAACCGTATCGACCTGGGTATTTCCTATCTGGAACGCCTGGACAACGAACGTTTCGAAGCCCTGCCCTTCAGCCACACCCGCATGGGCTTGCTCTACGACCAGCGCTTTTTCTTTTTCGGCGAACAACCGCTTAGCTGGGAAGCGCTGATCGAACTGCCCCTGGGCATGCTCACCAGTGGCATGCATTTTCGCCAATCCATCGATCACAACTTCCACAGCCGGGGCCTCACGCCTCAACCGCTGTTGCAAACCGACGCGGTGCATCAATTGTTACAAGCTGTGCACGGCGGGCTGTGTTGCGCGGTGATGCCGTTGGACAGCGGCCTGAATGTGCTGACCGAAGACTTGCGCATCCAACCCATCGAAAGCGCACAGACGTTAGTCCCGCTGGGCCTGATCATGCGACGCGGCGCCCCACGCTCGGCCTTGGCAGAGGCCTGTTTTGCCCTTTATCAGAAATCAGCGACGACTTCTTGATCGACGTCATCTATTGGAAGATCAGTAATAGCGATTAGACGTGGCAGATTGCCGCATTTAGTCTTAACACTATTCCTACTTTCAGTGATGCCTATGAACGACAAGCCTCCGGTCAGTCCAGCGCCTGCGATGGAAACATCCGCGCCGGCCGCCAGCCAGAGCTATCGCTACTGCAACCTGGACCACTCCCAATCGGACAGCACCGCGCTGGCCGAGGAAGTGGCGCTGGCGATTGCCTATAACGGCATCAGCCAGGCGGTCATGCTGGTCACCCCCACCGACCTTGAAGACTTCATCGTCGGCTTCAGCCTCGGCAGCGGCATCATTGAAGACTCATCGGACATCTATGACCTGCAACTGAGCGGTACGGGTGCTGCGCACCATGCCGAGGTGACCATCGCCAACCGTGCCTTCTGGAACCTCAAGCAGCAACGCCGGCAATTGACGGGCACCAGTGGCTGCGGCTTGTGCGGCGTGGAAGCAGTGGAACAGGCATTGCCAAACCTCAAGGTGCTGCCCGGCGCACCGCTGCCACCGGCCCAGTGGCTTGATGGCCTGCGTGACCGTATCAGCCAGTTCCAGCCCCTGGGCCAGTACTGCGGCGCAGTCCACGCCGCGCTGTTCATGAACGCCCAGGGCGAATTGCTGCTGGGTCGCGAAGACATTGGCCGACACAACGCCCTCGACAAGCTGATCGGCGCATTGATCCGGCAGCAGATCCCGGTGGCCGGCGGCGTGGCGATCGTCACCAGCCGTTGCAGCCTCGAACTGATCCAGAAAGTCCTGCGGGCCGGCATCCAGACCCTGGTCAGCCTGTCGTCACCCACGGGCCTTGCGGTGCAGTGGGCCCGCCAACACAACCTCAACCTCATCCACCTGCCGCAAAAAAGTGCGCCGCGGGTCTACAGCCCTGCGATGGAGAAACAAGCGTGAGCAATCATCAACAAGCCGACCAGAAACCCGTACCGCGCTACAAGCCCTACAAGGGCCCGGCCGGTGGCTGGGGAGCGCTGATCAGCGTCGCTCAGGCCTGGTTGACCAGCGACAACGCGCTGAAGAACATCCGCATGATGCTCAAGACCAACCAGAATGGCGGTTTTGACTGCCCAGGTTGTGCCTGGGGTGATTCGCCGGAAAGCGGCGTGGTCAAGTTCTGCGAGAACGGCGCCAAGGCCGTGAACTGGGAAGCCACCAAGCGCCGCGTCGATGGTGCATTTTTCGCCAAGCACAGCGTGAGCTCACTGCTGGAGCAGAGCGACTACTGGCTCGAGTACCAGGGTCGCCTGACCGAGCCAATGCGCTACGACGCCGAAACCGACCGCTACAAGCCCATCAGTTGGGAAGCGGCGTTCGCCCTGGTCGGCAAGCACCTGCAAGGGCTGTCCAGCCCGAACCAGGCCGAGTTCTACACCTCGGGCCGAGCCAGTAACGAAGCGGCCTACTTGTATCAACTGTTCGTGCGCGCCTATGGCACCAACAACTTCCCCGACTGCTCGAACATGTGTCACGAGGCCAGCGGCGTAGCGCTGTCCCAGAGCGTGGGCGTGGGCAAGGGCACGGTGACCTTCGACGATTTCGAGCACGCCGACGCGATTTTCGTCTGGGGCCAGAACCCCGGCACCAACCATCCGCGGATGCTCGAACCGCTGCGCGAGGCGGTGAAACGCGGCGCCCAAGTGGTCTGCATCAACCCGCTCAAGGAGCGTGGCCTGGAGCGCTTCCAGCATCCGCAGAGCCCGATCGAAATGCTCACCAACGGCAATAAGCCGACCAACACCGCCTATTTCCGCCCGGCCCTGGGTGGCGACATGGCGATCTTGCGCGGCATGGCGAAGTTCCTGCTGCAGTGGGAGCGCGAAGCGCAGAACACTGGCGCTGCGGCGGTGTTCGACCACGCGTTCCTCAACGAACACAGCACCAACGTGCTGGACTACCTGGCTGCGGTCGACGATACGCCGTGGGAACAGATCGTCGAGCAATCGGGCATGACCCTGGTCGACATCGAGCAAGCGGCGCGCATGTACGCCAAAAGCGAGAACGTGATCATGTGCTGGGCGATGGGTATTACCCAGCACCGTCATTCGGTGGCGACCATCCAGGAAATCGCCAACGTGATGATGCTGCGCGGCAACGTCGGCCGGCCAGGCGCAGGCCTGTGTCCGGTACGCGGCCACAGCAACGTTCAGGGCGACCGGACCATGGGCATCAACGAGCGTCCGCCAGTGGCGTTCCTCGACTCGCTGGAGCGGCGCTTCCAATTCAAGGTGCCGCGTGAAAACGGCCACAACGTAGTCGAGGCGATCCACGCCATGGCCGACGGCCAGGCGAAGGTGTTCATCGCCCTGGGCGGAAACTTTGCCCAAGCCACACCGGACAGCCATCGCACGTTCCAGGCCTTGGCCAATTGCGACCTGACGGTGCAGATCAGCACCAAGCTCAACCGCAGCCATCTGGCTCACGGCAAGGAGGCGCTGATCCTGCCGTGCCTGGGTCGCACCGACATCGACCTGCAGACCGAAGGTGCGCAAGCGGTGACCGTGGAAGACTCCTTCAGCATGGTGCATGCCTCCAGGGGCCAGTTGCAGCCGCTGTCGAACCAGATGCGCTCTGAACCGTGGATCATCGCCGGCATTGCCGCCGCCACGCTGGGTAGCCGCCCGGTGGACTGGAACTGGCTGGTGGCCGACTACAGTCGCATCCGCGATCTGATCGCCGAGACCGTACCCGGCTTCAAGGACTTCAACGAAAAGCTGAAGAACCCCGGCGGATTCTATCTGGGCAACAGCGCCGGCTCGCGGCGCTGGAACACCCCGTCGGGCCGCGCCAACTTCAAGCCCAACCGGTTGCCGACCGACCTTGTGCATGAACGCACTCGGGCCACCGGCCAGTTGCCCGACCTGATCATGCAGTCCATGCGTTCCCACGATCAGTACAACACCACCATTTATGGCCTGGATGACCGCTATCGCGGTGTGAAGGGCCAGCGTGACGTGTTGTTTGCCAACGAAGCGGACATCATTCGCCTGGGCTTCAAGCCGGGACAGAAAGCCGACATCGTCTCGCTCTGGGATGACGGGCGTGAACGCCGGGTCAAGGGCTTTACCCTGCTGGCGTTCGACATACCCGCCGGGCAGGCAGCGGCCTACTACCCTGAAGTGAACCCGCTGGTGCCACTGGAAAGCACGGGCGACGGCAGCCATACCCCAACGTCGAAATTCGTCGCGATCCGCCTGGAAGCGGCGAGTGAGGATGGACTGATCCTGGCCAAGTCGGCCTGATATAGCGTGCGAGTAGATTAGGTTGTGTGGGAGCAAGCTTTGCTCCCACACTCACATCTTTTCGAACGCCCACAAAAAAGGCCGTTTTCCATAGAAAACGGCCTGTCCGAAGTAGCTAAAGACCGGCCAATTCGTCTTAAGTTCCCACTAAAAAACAATAACTTAGAGAATTGTGCACAAGTCGTGTTACTCGTCGGATTTCTATTGTAACCAAGCGAAGCCAGCCTCAGGATCGCGCCGTCATCCCTTTGAGGCTCCTCTATGAAGTTCTCCTCCATTCTCTTGTTGTCCCTTAGCCTGACCAGTGGCATCGCTTCTGCCGGTGGCACTGCCGAAGCAGGCGTGGGCGGCGCATTGGGCGGGGTTTTGGGTTCGGTCGTCGGCCAGTCCCTGGGCGGCAACACCGGTTCCACTATCGGCGCGGCGCTGGGCGGTGCGGGCGGCAGTGCAGTCGGTGCAGACAAACGCAGCCGCGGCGAAGCAGCGATCGGCGGTGCGCTGGGCGCAGCCGGCGGTAACGTGGTCGGCCGTAGCGTTGGCGGCACCACTGGCAGCCTGATCGGTGCGGCGGCGGGCGGCGGCGCTGGTGGCGCGCTGGGTAACTACATGGGCAAGGACGATGACGATGATCGTCGTTATGACGGTCGCCGTGGTGACCGCCGCTACTACCGTGACGGCCACCCAGGTCGCGGCCATGCCTACGGGCATCGCAAAAAACATCATCGCCACTACCGCGACTAACGGCTGACTGATATCCGCCGTTGAAGATCGCAGCCTCCGGCAGCTCCCAGAGCTGGCAGGAGGCTGCGATTTTTTGTTTCAGACCACCAACTGTTCCAAAGCCCCACGCAGCCGATCCGGAATCGCCACTGGCCGATTCGACGCCCGGTCCACGAATACGTGAACAAAACGTCCCGCCGCGCAAGCCTCCTCCTCGCCCGCCTTGAACACCGCCAGCTCGTATTGCACCGAACTGCTGCCCAGCTTGCCGACCCGCAGGCCAATTTCAATCCGGTCCGGAAAGGCAATCGAGGCAAAGTAGTCGCAGGCTGAACTCACCACGAACCCCACCACCTCTCCGTCATGGATATCCAGGCCGCCAACTTCGATCAGGTAGGTATTCACTGCGCTATCGAAAAAGCTGTAGTAGGTGACGTTATTGACGTGACCGTACACATCGTTGTCGTGCCAGCGCGTGGTGATGGCTTGCAAGTATGGGTATTCGTTGCGTTGGGGCATCAGGTGTCCGTCATGGTTGTTCAATGATCCTGGCGTTGCACGGCCTCAGGCCTGCGCGAACCCCTTGCCCTGCGCTGCCAGCTCACCGATCAGGCGCGCGGGCTTCCACTGGTCGCCCTGCTTCGTTTCGAGCTCCAGCAGGCGTGTGTGGATATTCTCCAGCCCCTGCCCGTCGGCCCAAGCCATCGGCCCGCCCTTGTCCACTGGGAAGCCGTAACCGTTCAGGTAGACCAGGTCGATATCGTGGGCCGACTCGGCAATGCCTTCCTGCAGGATCTTTGCCCCCTCGTTGACCAGCGCCAGCAAGCACCGCTCGAGGATTTCTTCCGGGCCGATCTCGCGTCGCTGGAAACCCAGCGCTTCACTGACCCCTAGTACCAGCGCATCCACCTCGACATCATGCTCGGCCTGTCGACTGCCCGGCTCATAGTGATAGTACCCATTGCCGCTTTTCTGGCCGAACCGCCCCAGCTCGCACAAACGGTTGTCCACTTGCACCTCGGGCGCGTCCTGGCCCTTGCCCGCCAGCTCACGGGCGCGCCACTCCAGATCGATGCCAACCACGTCGTACATACGAAACGGTCCCATGGCGAAGCCAAAGCCTTGCAACGCCGCATCCACCTGATGGGGGAATGCCCCCTCCAGCAGCATCTTGCGCGCTTCCAGCACATAAGGATGAAGCATTCGGTTGCCAATGAATCCATGGCAATTGCCCGATACAACGCTGACCTTGCCCATGCGCTTGCCCAGCACCAACGCCGCGTCCAGCACCGTTTTGGAGGTTTGTGCGCCGCGGACGATTTCCAGCAGCTTCATGATGTGCGCCGGGCTGAAAAAATGCAGGCCCAGGACCTGGGTTGGCCGGCGGGTGACAGCGGCGATAGCATTGATGTCCAGCGCCGAGGTGTTGCTCGCCAGGATGGCTTCGGGCTTGAGCAGGCCGTCCAGCTCACGAAAGATTTTCTGTTTGAGCTCAAGGTTTTCGTAAACCGCTTCGATCACCAGGTCCACATTGCGGATTGCCGCGTAATCCTCCGCCCGTGTCACCCGGGCGATCCGCGCATCGGCCTCACCCTGGTCGATACGGCCCTGGCGCACACCATGGGCATAGGTCTCGGCCACGGCGACCAGTGCCTGCTCGAGCATCTGTGGATTGTTGTCGACCCACTGCACCGCCACGCCAGCGTTGGCCAGGCACATCACGATGCCCCTGCCCATGGTGCCTGCTCCGACCACCGCGGCACGCTGAATATCGAAAGGTGTCTGGTTCATGTTGGCTCTCTTGTTGGCGATCCGAAGACAGCCTTCACCTTAGTCAGCCGCCGAATATTTTTGAAATTTATTCGTGTGATGAAGGGCATTCAGCGGATGGATACAGCTCACAGGTGCGCTTGGATCCACTGGCGAACTTCAGCGTATGGATACGCTTCCAGTGCGGCATAGCCGTGGATCTTCCGCGCCTTCAATCGGGTGAACAGCGGCACGCTGATTGCGCACAGGAAGCGGGTGAGGCGCTCGGCAGACGGCACGCTGCCGCTATGCTGCTCGTGCTTGTGGATAAAGTCACCACACAGCGCCTCGAAGTTTTTATCCACAAGCGCCGGCAACACAGGCGGCTCCGGCAGGCGAGCGACATGCCCATGGCACACCGAACAATGGCCGCACTGGCGTGGCGCATTGTCATCGCCGAAATATTGCGCCAGGCGGTAACCCAGGCAATGGTCGGTGGCGAACAACTCGAGCATGGCGTGGATCCGCGCGATTTCACCGTGCTCGTGCCGGGTGAAATAGGCATGCAGCTCGGCACTCAAGACCTGCACATCCAGGTCCACGTCCAACACGCTGTACACCTCGGTCATCTGTTTGCTTTCCAGCTCGATCCAGCCCTTTTCCTGGAAATAATCCAGCGCTTTGACCACGCGATTACGCTCAGCGTGATACTGCTGGTACATCCCGTCGAAATTTACCGTAGCCCAGGCCCGGGCGCGACTGGAGGTCTGGATGATGGCCGAGACGAAGTCCCTTCGCTCGCCTTCGAAGCGCTCCAGCAGCTCTTGTGGCTCCGTCAGGAACTTGAAGCGGTACTCCGCGAAATAGGCATAGCGTGGCGCGATCAGCCGGCGCAGCTCCAACTGGACCAGCAGCGTCTTGAGCGGCAGTTGCCGGATGTTGCTCTGGTCCGCCAATGGTCCCAGCAAGAACTCCCATTGCCCATCGGGGCCGGCGGCCTTGAGTTCATCGAGCACGCAACGAATGCCTGCAAGTTCCGGCGTATCGCCATACACAAAGTTTTCCAGCACGTTGAGACTGTCGCGGTTGGCCAGCACCAGGCAATCGGACGGCTGACCATCCCGCCCGGCCCGGCCGATTTCCTGGCTGTAGTTCTCGATGGATTTGGGCAGGTCGAAATGCACGACATTGCGGATATCGCTCTTGTCGATGCCCATGCCGAAAGCGATGGTCGCGACGATGCAATTGGATTGCCCGCCCATGAACCGCCGCTGGATATCTTCGCGTTGTTCATGGGGCAAACCGGCGTGATAGGCCTCGGCCACGATACCGTGCTGGCCCAGGTGTTCGGCGATCTGCTCGGCGGTTCGCTGCAAGGTGACATAGACAATGCTCGGTTGCCCGGCCCGCTCGCCCAGCCATTGCACCAGCCGTGCGCGCTTGTCGGCACCCAGCACGGGCTCGACCAGCAGATTGAGGTTTGCCCGATAGAAACCGGTCGTCACCACATCCGTGGCAGCGATGGCGAATTTCGCCTGCATGTCGGCGATGACCTTGGGTGTGGCGGTGGCCGTCAGCAGCAAAACCAGGGGAATGTTGAACTGGTGCTGGTAATCGGGAAGCTTGAGGTAGTCAGGTCGGAAGTTATGCCCCCATTCGGAAATACAGTGGGCCTCGTCCACCACCAGCAACGAGATCGGCACCTGCTGCAGGAAATTGCGAAAGCGCTCGTTCTTCAGGCGCTCCACGGAGATCATCAGGATCTTCAACTCGCCCGAACGGGCCCGCGCCATGGCATCGTTGGTTTCGTCACGGCCCTGGGCCGAATCGATACTCGCCGCCGCGATGCCGTGGCGCTTGAGGAACGCCAACTGGTCCTGCATCAGCGCCAGCAACGGTGAGACCACCAGGGTCAGGTGCGGCAAGAGCAGGGCCGACAATTGATAACACAGGGACTTGCCCGAGCCGGTGGGGAAAATGGCCGCCGCCGACCGACCGGCCAGCACGGCGCCGATGGCCGCCTCCTGACCGGGACGAAACTGTGGATAACCGAAAACCTGTTCCAGGGTGCTGTGCATGCGCGGTCGCTCCTTTGACTGCTGCGATGCCCAAAGCCTAGCGGGACAATGCAGCGAGTCGAGAAAAGGTCGGGGTCGAATCGATACGGGATGATACAGCCTGGCGCTCAAGACTTTGTTCATGAAACGGAACCATGCCACATCCGTTTTCGCCGCTATATGTGCGACGTTTCTTCTTTTTCCAACGGGCAACGATTTCACCCTAAGCTTTCCATCCATGCAGACGCGCCCCAACACCCCGGAAACCTCGCCATGTACCTCGCCATGTACCTCGCCCCAGACTTCCCCGACGATCACACCATGCGCCAGCTCATGGAGCTGCTACACGAAGAAATCGGCCTGCCTGAACGCAAGACCATCCGGCTGGACACCGCGATCAATCTCGACCTGGGTTGCGATGGCGCGGACGCCCGGCATCTGATGGAGGCACTGGAGGAGCGCTTCGCCATCGAGCTCATCGACTATGACGCCTACCGCTATTTTCAGCCTGAAGGATTTGATGTGTTTCAAAAGCGCAGGGCCAAGGGCCGTGGGAACAAGACGCCACTGACCATCGGCATGCTCTACAAGGCAATCAAGGCGCAACGATGGGATACGCGGGAAGTGGAAGGGGGCTAGTCAACCTGCACGGCTTAAGTGGCATTATTCTGGCTGTATTCCTCTATTTCAGGTGGAATAATGGCAGTTACTTTAGGTCGACGTTCATAAGCCTCGCAGGAATCGCAGCCTTTTCATTTTCCCCAAGCCAGCGCAGCGAGCCTCCAAACTAAGTGCATTCCAGCTTTCACACAAATAGCCGCCCATAAAAAACCGCCCATGAAGGGCGGTTTTTTCATTCGCTAACCAAGCCTTACAGCTGTGGACCGGCAGCCTTGATCGCGTCGCTCACGTCGAACTTCTTGAAGTTCTCGGTGAACAGACCGGCCAATGCCTTGGCCGCTTCGTCGTAGGCAGCTTTGTCGGCCCAGGTGTTGCGTGGGTTCAACAGGACAGTCTCGACGCCTGGGACAGCCAGCGGCACGTCCAGGTTGATGATGTCCAGGTGTTCGGTTTCAGCACCGATCAGCGCGCCGCTCTGGATCGCCGCGATCACCGCACGGGTGGTCGGAATGTTGAAGCGCTTGCCGACGCCGTAGCCGCCGCCGGTCCAGCCGGTGTTGACCAGGTAGACCTTGGAGCCGAAACCACGGATGCGCTTGATCAGCAGCTCAGCGTATTCACCAGCCGGACGCGGGAAGAACGGGGCGCCGAAGCAGGTGGAGAAGGTCGACTTGATGCCGCTGCCCGAACCCATTTCGGTCGAACCCACCAGCGCGGTGTAGCCGGACAGGAAGTGGTAGGCGGCTTGTTCTTCGCTGAGGATCGACACTGGCGGCAGTACACCGGTCAGGTCGCAGGTCAGGAAGATCACGGCGTTTGGCTCGCCACCGAGGTTTTTCGGTGCGCGTTTTTCGATCAGCTCACGCGGGTAGGCGGCGCGGCTGTTCTGGGTCAGGCTGTCGTCGGCGTAGTCGGCTTTCTTGGTGACCGGGTCCAGGACGACGTTTTCCAGTACGGCGCCGTGCTGGATGGCTTTCCAGATAACCGGCTCGTTCTTCTCGGACAGGTCGATGCACTTGGCATAGCAGCCGCCTTCGATGTTGAAGACCACGCCCACGCCCCAGCCGTGCTCGTCGTCACCGATCAGGTAACGGCTTTCATCGGCGGACAGGGTGGTCTTGCCAGTGCCCGACAGGCCGAAGAACAGGGTCACATCGCCTTCTTCGCCCATGTTCGCGGCGCAGTGCATCGGCAGCACGTCAACGGCCGGCAGCAGGAAGTTCTGCACGGAGAACAGGGCTTTCTTCATTTCACCGGCGTAGCGCATGCCGGCGATCAGCACTTTCTTGGCCGCGAAGTTGATGATCACGGTGCCGTCGGAGTTGGTGCCGTCACGCTCAGGCTCGCAAACGAAATTCGGCGCGTTGAGGATCTGCCACTCATCCTTGCCGCCGGCGTTGTATTGCTCGGGGTTGATGAACAGGCAACGGCCAAACAGATTGTGCCACGCGGTCTCGGTGGTCATCTTGACTGGCAGGTAGTGCGCAGGATCGGAGCCTACATGCACGTGGGAGACGAAACGCTCGCGCTCGCCCAGGTAGGCTTCGACGCGGCTCCACAGGGCATCGAACTTGTCGGCCGGGAACTTGCGGTTGATCGGGCCCCAGGCGATGGCGTCCTGGGTGGTTGGCTCTTCCACGATGAAACGGTCGACTGGCGAGCGACCGGTACGATGACCGGTACGAACAACCAGCGCGCCAGTATCGGCAAGCTCGCCTTCACCGCGATTCAGGGCTTCTTTGACCAGATCATCGACACTCAGATCGGTGTACACGGCGTTATTGGCTTGCGTCATGAGATTCCCCGTCGGCCCGTGGCCGAGTGCTCCAAACGTTTTGTAGTAGGAAGTCGCGCACTACTACCCGAAAAAAGTGGGCCGGATTATGCCAGAAAACCCCAAAAAGAGTAGGGCCCTCCCGTCAGTACGGCGTAAATCCGGCGTTTGCCAGGAGATTTACCTGCGCTGAAACGTTTTAGTGACGAGTATCTGACGGTGTGTCGACACCCGCACCAGCGAACAATTGAGCGATGTCCGCCGCGTCGAACAGGTAGCGCTCGTTGCAAAACTGGCAATCGACCTCGATGGCACCGCCATGCTCGATCACCAGTTGCTGCGCATCTTCCAGACCCAGACTGACCAGCGCATTGGCGGAACGTTCACGAGAGCAACTGCATTGGAAGCGCAACGGCTGGCCGTCGAACAAGCGTACCTGCTCCTCGTGATAGAGGCGATGCAGCACGGTTTCGTTGTCCAGGCTCAACAGCTCATCGGCGCTCAGGGTGCTGGCCAGAGCGGTGATGTGCTGCCAACTGGCGTCACGTTCTTCCGGGTCGCGCAGACGGTCGGCAGGCAGTTGCTGCAGCAGTAAACCGCGAGCGCGCCGCCCGTCGGCGTAAAGCCAGAAGCGGGTATTGGTCTGCTGGGACATGACGAAGTAGTTGGTGAAGCAATCGGCCAGGGTTGCCCCGTCCAGATCGACAATTCCCTGGTAACGCTGGCCTTGGGTCGGATCGACCGTGAGGGCCAGCACGCCATTGGGCATCATATCGGCCAGCGTTGCGTCAGGCCCGATCTGCTCGGCGTCATAACGGGCCAGGCCACGGATTTCGCGCTCACTGGAGCACTCGATCATCAGCAACGGCACCGGACCATCGGAACGCGCCTGGAGAATCAGCAAGCCATCGAACTTCAAGGTGCCCACCAACAACGCCGCAGCCGCCATCAGCTCGCCGAGCATTTGTGCGACCGGCTCGGGGTAGGGGTGCTTGGCGAGGACTTCGGCGTAGCTACGCTCCAACGCCACCAGCTCGCCACGGGCGTCGCTGTCATCGAAGATGAAACGTTGGGTGTAGTCGGTATCCGGTAAATCAGTCATAGGGTCTGGTATCTGAGGTGATGACAAATGATGGCGGGCATTTTATGGGCATTCAGGGCGGGTTCCAAGCAAGGCTTGGGTTTGCCTGACGGGAAGGGGCTGACGCCTCATCTGAATGTGTAGGCTGACACATTGTGGCGAGGGAGCTTGCTCCCGCTGGGCTGCGCAGCGCCCCCAAAATCTTACGGTCGCTGCGCAACCGAGCGGGAGCAAGCTCCCTCGCCACCGGTGAAATGATCGGCGCTTTATTCGCTATTGCTGCCACGAAACTTGAACAGGTCCCGGCGCTGCTTCTTGCTCGGCTTGCCGTCGGTGCTGACACCCAGGGCGCCGGCCTTGCGTTGCGCGGCGGCGGTTTCACGCTTGGCGATACTGGCTTCGGTTTCGCGATACAGCGTCTGCGCTTCAGGTGCGCCGCGACGCACGATCGACAGGGCCTCGACTACCACGGTCTTTTCATCGAACCCGGTGCGGATGACAAACTCATCGCCAACGCGGGGCTCTTTGCCCGGTTTGCAACGCTCTCCCCGGTGATGGACCTTGCCGCTTTCGATGGCGGTCTTGGCCAGGGCCCGCGTCTTGTAGAATCGTGCCGCCCACAACCATTTATCGAGACGGACCTTGTCGTCCTCTTCCTTTTTTTGTGCCACTGCGTTTCCTCTTTTCTGCCAATAGCCGGAACTGTACTACCGTTTTTGTCGAGCGCACGAATCCGGCCCGACGGATAGAATGCCCGCCGAACCACCGTCACACACATGGCTTGGGTCGCAATCGGTTACAAGCACAAACAAGTGCGTAGATAACTGTCGCCATTTTGTGATTATTCTGCGTGAATACCGCGATTCGCGGAGTCCACGATCCGATGTACTGATCGCAGGTTTTTTTATTGAAGACTTTTGACCATTTGACCGTTGTCGGTCTGCGCGAGTGGGTGGCGCTCCCGGATCTGGGAGTCGTGGGCCTGCGGGCAAAAATCGACACCGGCGCCAGCACCTCCAGCCTGCATGCCACCGACATCGAGCCGTTCGAGCGCGATGGCGAAAAGTGGGTGCGCTTCACTGCGCACCTCGGCACGGTGGTGCAGTTGCGCCATCGCCGCTGCGAAGCGCCGCTGGTGGCCCGCAAGACCATAAAGAGTTCCAACGGCCACGCTCAGGTCCGCTACGTGATCAGCACCACGCTGGCGCTGGGTGACCGGGTCTGGCGGGTCGAGTTCACCCTTGCCTGCCGCAAATCCATGCGATATCGCCTGCTACTGGGTTCCAAAGCCTTGATCGACGGCCAACTGGTGGTCAATCCGGGTACCAAATACGTTCAAGACAAGCCGGCATTCCCGGTGTCCACTACCTCTGCCACAGGTGTTGCATGAAGATCGCTGTGCTGTCGCGTAATCCGCGTCTGTATTCCACTCGTCGCCTGGTTGAAGCCGGGACCGAACGAGGCCATGAAATGGTGGTGATCGATACCCTGCGCGCCTACATGAACATTGCCAGCCACAAGCCGCAGATCCATTACCGTGGCAAGCCGCTGGAAGGGTTCGATGCGGTGATCCCGCGCATCGGCGCATCGGTGACGTTCTATGGCTGCGCCGTGTTGCGTCAGTTCGAAATGATGGGGGTGTTTCCCCTCAACGAGTCGGTGGCCATCGCCCGCTCCCGGGACAAGTTGCGCTCGCTGCAGTTGCTGTCACGGCGCGGGATCGGCCTGCCCGTAACCGGTTTTGCCCACTCCCCCGACGACATTCCCGACCTGATTGCGATGGTCAATGGCGCACCGCTGGTGATCAAGGTGCTGGAAGGCACCCAGGGCATCGGAGTGGTCTTGTGTGAAACCGCAACGGCGGCGGAATCGGTGATCGAGGCGTTCATGGGCCTGAAGCAGAACATCATGGTCCAGGAGTACATCAAGGAAGCCGGTGGCGCGGACATCCGCTGCTTCGTCGTCGGCGACAAAGTGATTGCCTCGATGAAACGCCAGGCCAAGCCCGGAGAGTTTCGCTCCAACCTGCATCGCGGTGGTAGTGCCAGCCTGATCAAGATCACTCCGGAAGAACGCATGACCGCCCTGCGGGCCGCAAAAGTCATGGGCCTGGCCGTGGCGGGCGTGGACATCCTGCGCTCCAACCACGGACCGCTGGTGATGGAGGTCAACTCCTCGCCCGGCCTGGAAGGGATCGAGACCACCACGAGCAAGAACGTGGCAGGGATCATCATCGAGCATTTGGAAAAGAATGGCGGGCCGAACATGACCCGGACCAAGGGCAAGGGTTAACGCACCAGTACAAAACCTGTGGGAGCGGGCTTGCTCGCGAAAGCGGTGTGTCAGTCAACATCATTGTCCCTGATACACCGTTTTCGCGAGCAAGCCCGCTCCCACAGGTTCTCTGCCTGACTTGAGAGAGACCGCTACACCGCATCCCGAGGCAGCATCAAGCCCAACGGCAAGCGCACCCGAGCTTCCAACCCACCACCGACGCGGTTACGCAGCTCGACATTGCCGCCGTGCATCGAGGCTATGCGCTTGACGATGGCCAGGCCCAGCCCCGTGCCCTTCCCGCCCCGGGCGCGATCACCGCGAGTGAAGGGGTTGAAAATGGCTTCCAGCTCAGAGGGATCGATGCCGGCGCCACGGTCCATGACGCTCAGCACCACGTAAGGCGCGCTGGTGTCACCGGAGACATAGGCCGCGACTTCGACACCGGTGCCCGCGTGGTTCAGCGCATTGCCGATCAGGTTGTTCAGCAAACGCTTCATCGACACGCGGCGCAACGGGAACGGTTGGATCGGCTCCAGGCGCAGGTGCACTTTCTCATCGTTCTGGTTATAGGGCGCGGCCACTTCCCGCACCAGTTCACTGAGGTCCACCTCTTCCACCGACTCGTCACGACCGTCGCGAATGAACGCCAGGAACTGGTCGAGAATCGCGTCCATGTCCTCGATGTCGCGGACCATCTCGTCGGTCAGGTCGGTGTGCTCGCCCATCAACTCCAGCGACAACCGCAGCCGGGTCAGCGGCGTGCGCAGGTCATGGGAGACGCCAGCGAGCATCAGTTCGCGCTCGCGCCCGGCCTGTTCGACATCCTCGGCCATCTGGTTGAAAGCACGGTAGACCTCGGTCATCTCGCTGGGCGTATCGCTGATGGGCAGCCGCACGCTGCGCCCCTGGCCCAGTTGGCGGGCGGCGTAGACCAGGCGTTTCAACGGTTGGTTGAGCTGGCTGACGAAAATCCAAGCCGACGCCGTCGACAGCAGGCCGATGGCCAGGAACCAGCCGAGCACGTTCCAGATTTTCTGGCCGCGCAGCGGATGCGGGTACAACGGCACTTTCAGCCAGCCATCCCCCAGGCTCGGGGCCCGCACCCACAGCGCCGGCGGCGAGTGCATGCGCAATCGCACCTCGGTATCGGCGCCCAGTTCGGCCTGCATCTGGCGTTGATAGATCTCGCTGTAGGGCCAGTGCTGCTCGCCCTCCGGCACGCCGGCCCCGACAACGCGGATCAGCGTCGCCGCCTCGGCAATTTTCGCTCGGTTGGTTTCGTCCGCCGCCCAATAGGCCCGCAGGGTCAAGGCAACGCCGTGGCTGTACTGCCGGTCCACGAGAACGTCTTCGTTCATCAGCAGGTACACCAGCGTCAGTGCCTTGGAGAAGAGCACGACGATCAGCACCAGCCAGAGGGTGCGGGAGAAGAAACTCTGGGGGAACCAAACGGGGGTTTTCATGAATAACCGCTACACACTTGCAGGAGCGAGCGATGCTCGCACAATGACAGACCGCGAGTCGCCTGGAAGAAGACATTTCAACCGGCCAGGCCACCCGCTCCTACAAATCGCCGATCACTTGCTGGCGGCGCCATCCGGTACGAACACATAACCCACGCCCCAGACGGTCTGGATATACCGCGGCTTGGAAGGATCGGGTTCGATCATCCGGCGCAGGCGGGAAATCTGCACGTCGATGGAGCGCTCCAGCGCATCCCATTCACGACCACGGGCCAGGTTCATCAACTTGTCGCGGGTCAGCGGCTGGCGGGCGTTCATCACCAGCGCCTTGAGCACGGCGAACTCACCGGTGGTGAGCATGTGGACCTCATCGCCGCGCTTGAGCTCGCGAGTGGCCAGGGACAGCTCATAGTCGCCGAAGGTCACGCTCTCATCTTCGCTGCCTGGCGCGCCAGGTACCGGCGCCGACTGGCGACGCAGCACCGCCTTGACGCGGGCCATCAGCTCGTCGGGGTTGAACGGCTTGGCCAGGTAATCGTCGGCGCCCAGTTCAAGGCCCTTGATACGGCTCAGCTCGTCGCCCTTGGCGGTGAGCATGATGATCGGGATCTGGTTGTTGGCACCGCGCAGGCGGCGGCAGGCTGTCAGGCCGTCCTCACCGGGCAGCATCAGGTCGAGCACCACCAGGTTGAAAACTTCACGGGCCAGCAGTCGGTCCATTTGCTCGGTGTTCGGTACGGTGCGGGCGCGGTAGCCCTTGCTGACGAAAAAGCGTTCCAGCAAGCTGCTCAGCCCCGGATCGTCGTCAACAATAAGAATTTTTTCGCCTTCAGCAGTTTGTGCAGTGCTGCTCATAGGAAGCTCCTTTGATCTCGGCGCGCATTATGGCCTAGCTGCCGTTATACGCACCGTGTGCATTGTTAGCAGATTTTTCCTCTATCTCCACAAATCCGGGCATCAAGCCTACAGACCATGTCCCCCCCTCAGGACGGAACGCTGGTTATAATGCGCGGCCTTTTGTGCCAGGGAATGCCGGATCGTGACCCCGGCGTGACATTTTTTTGCCCTTGGCCAGGCAGCACTTTTTGAATTTCGCGGGTCAACAGGCAGCCTTTTGACCCAGGCAGCGGCGCATGCCAGGCCGCTCAACCAGTCTCGCCGAGCCCTGCTTCTGCGGCGGCGAGCCTGATTTCACAATTTGTCAGGTGGTTTTATGGACAGCATCAACAGCCGCATCGCCGAGGAACTCGGTGTACGCCCACAACAGGTCGAAGCGGCCGTCGCGCTACTCGATGAAGGCTCCACGGTGCCTTTCATCGCCCGTTACCGGAAAGAAGTGACCGGCAGCCTCGATGACACCCAATTGCGGCACCTGGAAGAACGCCTGCGCTACCTGCGAGAACTCGACGAACGGCGTATCAGCATCCTGGCCAGCATCCAGGAGCAGGGCAAGCTGACCCCGCAACTTGAGCGCGACATCAAGCTGGCCGACACCAAGACCCGCCTCGAAGACTTGTACCTGCCCTACAAGCAAAAGCGCCGCACCAAGGGCCAGATCGCCCTGGAAGCGGGCCTCGGCGAGCTGGCCGACGGCCTGTTCAACGATCCGACCCTGGCCCCGGAAGCCGAAGCCGCGCGCTTCGTCGATGCCGAAAAAGGCGTGGCGGACGTAAAAGCGGCGCTGGAAGGCGCCAAGTACATCCTCATGGAGCGTTTCGCCGAAGACGCCAACCTGCTGGAAAAACTGCGCAGCTACCTCAAGCAGGAAGCCACCCTCAGTGCCCGGGTGATCGCAGGCAAGGAAGAGGAAGGCGCGAAGTTCCGCGACTACTTCGAACACGACGAACCGCTCAAGAGCATGCCGTCCCACCGCGCCCTGGCGATTTTCCGTGGTCGCAACGAAGGCATTCTCAGCTCCGCACTGAAAGTCGGTGAAGAATTGCCCGGCACCATGCACCCGTGCGAAGGCATGATCGGCCAGCAGTTCGGCATCCAGAACCAGAATCGCGCCGCCGACAAATGGCTGGCCGAGGTGGTGCGCTGGACCTGGAAGGTCAAGCTCTACACCCACCTGGAAACCGACCTGCTGGGCGAGTTGCGCGATAACGCCGAGACCGAGGCGATCAACGTGTTCGCCCACAACCTGCATGACCTGCTGCTGGCCGCACCGGCCGGCCCACGCGCCACCCTGGGCCTGGACCCGGGCCTGCGCACCGGTTGCAAGGTGGCGGTGGTGGATTCCACCGGCAAACTGCTGGACCACGCCACGGTCTACCCGCACGTGCCGCACAACAAGTGGGACCAGACCCTCGCCGTGCTCGCCGCCCTGTGCGCCAAGCATTCAGTGGACCTGATCGCCATCGGCAACGGCACCGCCAGCCGCGAGACCGATAAGCTGGCCGCCGAACTGATCAAGAAATACCCAGCCATGAAGATGACCAAGGTCATGGTCTCCGAGGCCGGCGCTTCGGTTTACTCGGCATCGGAACTGGCCTCCAAGGAATTCCCGGACCTGGACGTGTCGATCCGTGGCGCGGTGTCCATCGCCCGTCGCCTGCAGGACCCGCTGGCGGAACTGGTGAAGATCGACCCGAAATCCATCGGTGTCGGCCAGTACCAGCACGACGTTTCCCAACTGAAACTGGCCCGCGGCCTGGACGCGGTGGTGGAAGATTGCGTGAACGCCGTGGGCGTGGACGTGAACACCGCTTCGGTGGCGCTGTTGGCGCGTATCTCTGGCCTGAATGCCACGCTGGCGCAGAACATCGTCACCCACCGTGACGAACATGGCGCGTTCAAGACCCGCGCCGCGCTGAAGAAAGTCCCGCGCCTGGGTGAAAAGACCTTCGAACAGGCCGCCGGCTTCCTGCGGGTGATGAACGGCGACAACCCGCTGGACTCCTCCGCTGTCCACCCTGAAGCCTACCCGCTGGTGCAACGCATCGCCGCCCAGACCGACCGCGACATTCGTTCGCTGATCGGTGACGCCGGGTTCCTCAAGCGCCTGGATCCTAAGAAGTTCACCGACGAAACCTTCGGCCTGCCCACCGTCACCGACATCCTCCAGGAACTGGAGAAACCGGGCCGAGACCCGCGCCCCGAGTTCAAGACCGCCGAGTTCCAGGACGGCGTCGAAGACCTCAAGGACCTGCAACCGGGCATGATCCTCGAAGGCGTGGTGACCAACGTCACCAACTTCGGTGCCTTCGTCGACATCGGCGTGCACCAGGACGGTCTGGTGCACATCTCGGCCTTGTCCGAGAAGTTCATCAAGGACCCGCGCGAAGCGGTGAAGGCCGGTGATGTGGTGAAAGTGAAGGTCATGGAAGTCGACATCCCGCGCAAACGCGTCGGCCTGTCGATGCGCATGAGCGACACGCCGGGCGAGAAAGTCGACGGTGCCCGTGGTGCACGTCCTGGTTCGACGCCACGCCAGTCGCAGAACACCGCGCCACGCAAGGAGACCACCACCGCGGCTCCGTCCAACAACGCCATGGCCTCGTTGTTCGCCAACGCCAAGCAGTTGAAGAAACGCTGATGGACGTGCCTGCCGGGTTGGTGGAGAGCGCGTTCTTCAAGCTGCTCGGCTGCCGTCTGCACAGCCTTGGGGACGGGGTGGCGCAAGTCGCCCTGAGCCTTGAGCCGCCGCTGCGCAATCGCGGCGGCAAGCTGCACGGCGGCGCGCTGTTCAGCCTGGTGGACATTGCCATGGGACTGGCCTGCTCCGGTGTCCATGGCTTTGACCAGCAGAGCGCGACCATCGAATGCAAGATCAACTACATTCGCGCCGTGTCCGACGGCGACGTGTTGTGCACCGCCCGGGTCATCCACCCCGGCCGGCGCACGCTGGTGGTCGAGGCCGAGGTGATGCAAGGCGACAAACTGGTCGCAAAAGCGCAAGGCACGTTCGCTGTCCTATAGCTCCCTGTCATCGATTTGAGTTAATTTCGATGCCATGAATGCCGCGCCGAAACCCCTTGTGGGAGCGAGCCTGCTCGCGATAGCGGTGGACCAGTCAATATAAAAGTTGACTGACAGACCGCTATCGCGAGCAGGCTCGCTCCCACAGGGGGTGTGATGATTGTCTTTGGCAGCATGAAAACCAGGCGAAAACGCCAGTTTCAACTTCACCCTTGTAGACCGTCTTGCCCACCCCCATATTGGGGCGACTGACGCGTGAAGGAATTCAACTTGAGCGACCTTTTAAACCGCCGCCTGGCCCTGCTCGGCGAGCGCGCCAACCTCTCCCTGCTCGAACAGTGCCTGCACGGCATCGAGCGTGAATGCCTGCGCGTCACCGGCGATGGGCACCTGGCGCAGACCCCGCATCCCAAGGCCCTGGGTTCGGCGCTGACCAACGAACAGATCACTACCGACTATTCCGAGTCGCTGCTGGAGTTCATCACGCCGGCCCTGGCCAACCCGGCCGATACCCTGCGCAGCCTCGACAAGATTCACCGGTTTGCCTACAGCAAACTTGGCGACGAGTACCTGTGGAGCCCTTCAATGCCGTGCCCGCTGCCGGCGGAAGAGGACATCCCGATCGCGTATTACGGCACCTCGAACATCGGTCGGCTCAAGTACGTCTATCGCCAGGGCCTGGCCCTGCGCTACGGCAAGACCATGCAATGCATTGCCGGGATCCACTACAACTTTTCCCTGCCGGAAAAGCTCTGGCCCCTGCTCCGGCAGGCCGAAGGCGTCGAGGCCAGCGACCGTGACTTCCAGTCGTCGGCCTACATCGCGCTGATCCGCAATTTCCGCCGCTACAGCTGGTTGCTGATGTACCTGTTCGGTGCCTCGCCGGCCCTGGACGCCGGTTTCCTGCGGGGTCGCCCGCACCAGTTGGAGCAACTGGACCCGGACACCTTGTACCTGCCCTACGCCACCAGCCTGCGCATGAGCGACCTGGGTTACCAGAGCAACGCCCAGGCCGGCCTCACGCCTTGCTACAACGACCTGGCCAGTTACACCGACAGCCTGCGCAAAGCGGTGGCGACGCCTTATGCACCGTACGTCGAAGTCGGCACTCACCAGAACGGCGAGTGGGTGCAG
Organism: Pseudomonas ogarae; assembly: GCF_014268695.2. NCBI lineage: Bacteria > Pseudomonadati > Pseudomonadota > Gammaproteobacteria > Pseudomonadales > Pseudomonadaceae > Pseudomonas > Pseudomonas ogarae. The sequence continues at coordinate 551,213 of NZ_CP077086.1, read as the reverse complement.
CTCAACACCAACATCCTGCAGATCGAAAACGAGTACTACTCCAACATCCGCCCCAAACGCGTGACCTACACCGGCGAGCGGCCGATCCAGGCCTTGATGGCCCGGGGTATCCAGTACGTCGAAGTGCGTTGCCTGGACATCAACCCGTTCCTGCCGATGGGCATCGACCTCACCGAGTCGCGATTCCTCGATGCGTTCCTGCTGTATTGCGGTCTCAATGACAGCCCGCAGCTGGAAAACAACGAATGCGGCAACGCCACGAGCAACTTCCTGACCGTGGTCAAGGAAGGCCGCAAACCTGGCCTGCAATTGCAGCGCCAGGGTCAGTCGGTGGACATGCAGGCCTGGGCCGTCGAATTGCTGGAAAAAATCGCCCCGCTGGCCTCGCTGCTCGACCAGAGCCAAGGTGGCGATGCCCACCGCCAGGCACTGGACGCGCAATTGGCGAAAGTCCGCGATCCGTCCCTGACGCCCTCCGCCCAAGTGCTGGCCGCCATGGCCGAGCATCAGGAAAGCTTCGCCCAGTTCTCCCTGCGTCAAAGCAAGGCCCACGCCGAATTCTTCCGCGCCGAGCCCTTGCCTGCCCAGGAACAGGCTGCATTCGAAGAAACCGCCAGTGCATCCCTGGTTCGGCAAACTGAGCTGGAGCAGAACGAGGTGGGGGATTTCGACGTGTTCGTGGGTTCGTATCAGGCGAGCATCCTGGCGATCAGTAACTGAATCCCTGCGTGCGAGAACGCTTTTTGTGGCGAGGGAGCTTGCTCCCGCTCGGCTGCGCAACAGTCGTAAAAATGGGCCTGCTGCACAGTCCAGCGGGAGCAAGCTCCCTCGCCACAAGGGTTTCCAGTCGATGTTTATAGATTTTTTCGAAAATAAGCTCATTCTAAAAAGTTATTTATTTTCTAATTCTTAGATCATTTAGTCTCCTCCAACGCCGAACATCCGGCGGCCTGTTGAGGAGCTTCCCATGTCTTTGAGTTTCCCCCTTCGCATTCTCGCGGCCGCCTCCCTGGCTGCAACGAGTCTGTTTGCCCAGGCGGCCGACCTGACCGTCGCTTACCAGACCACCGTCGACCCGGCCAAAGTCGCCCAGGCCGACGGCGCCTATGAAAAAGCCACCCAAACCAAGATCGACTGGCGCAAGTTCGACAACGGCGCCGATGTCATCACCGCCATCGCCTCGGGCGACGTGCAGATCGGCTACCTCGGTTCCAGCCCGTTGACGGCGGCCATCACCCGCAAGGTCCCGGTGGAAACCTTCCTCATCGCCACCCAGATCGGCGCCGCCGAAGCCTTGGTGGTTCGTGACGGTTCGGGCATCAACTCTCCACAGGACCTGATCGGCAAGAAAATCGCCGTGCCCTTCGTGTCCACCGGGCACTACAGCCTGCTCGCCGCGTTGAAACACTGGAACATCGATCCGTCGAAAGTCACCGTACTCAACCTGGCGCCACCGGCCATCATCGCCGCCTGGAAGCGCGGCGACATCGACGCCACCTACGTCTGGGACCCGGCCCTGGGCGTGGCCAAGGAAAACGGCAAGGTCCTGATCACCTCCGCGGAACTGGCCAAGTTCGGCGCCCCGACCTTCGACGCCTGGATCGTGCGCAAGGACTTCGCCCAGAAACATCCTGAAATTGTCACAGCCTTCGCCAAAGTGACCCTGGATGCCTACGCCCAATACCGCAATGACCCACAAGCCTGGCTGGCCGATGCGTCCAACGTCGACAAACTGGTGAAGCTCTCCGGCGCCAAGGCCAGCGATATCCCGCTGTTGCTGCAAGGCAACGTCTTTCCCCTGGCGGCCGATCAGGTCGTGAGCCTCGGCGCACCGACCACCCAAGCCATCACCGACACCGCAGCCTTCCTCAAGCAGCAAGGCAAGGTCGAAGCGGTGCTGCCGGACTACGCGCCCTACGTCAGCGCCAAATACATCACTCGTTGAGCGAAAAAAGGGAGACACGCGATGGCCTTGCTACAGCTGGAGCGCATCAGCGCACAGTACCCCGGCGCGGCGGAACCGGTGCTGGCGGATATTTCACTGACCCTGGGGCCCCAGCAATTGCTGGTTGCCCTCGGCCCGTCCGGCAGTGGCAAGACATCGCTGTTGAACCTGATTGCCGGGTTCGTCGAGCCCAGCGCCGGGCAGATCACCCTCGACGGCACGCCCGTCAAGGGCCCGAGCGCCGAGCGCGGCGTGGTGTTCCAGGACGATGCACTGCTGCCTTGGCAGGACGTGCTGGCCAACGTTGGGTTCGGCCTGGAACTGGCTGGGGTCGGCAAGCAAAAGCGCGAAGCCCGGGCCCGGGAAATGCTTGCCCTGGTGGACCTGGCCGGTTTCGAGCAACGCCGTGTCTGGCAGCTCTCCGGCGGCCAGAAGCAACGCGTCGGCCTGGCCCGGGCACTGGCAGCCGACCCGCGCGTGCTGTTGATGGACGAACCTTTCGGGGCGCTGGACGCCTTCACCCGCGAGCAGATGCAGGAACTGTTGCTGCAGGTCTGGCAGCGCACCGCCAAGCCGGTGTTCCTGATCACCCATGACATTGAAGAAGCCGTGTTCCTCGCCACTGACTTGATTCTGTTGGCACCGAACCCGGGGCAGATCGTCGAGCGCCTGAGCCTGGATTTCGGCCAGCGCTACGGGGCCGGGGAGTCGGCGCGGTCGATCAAGTCCGACCCGCGCTTTATCGAAACCCGCGAGCATGTGCTCGCCAAGGTGTTCTCCCAACGCAGCGCCACTCGGCCACAGGAGCGCGCATGAGCAGCTACGAAATTCCAGCCGCCGTCAGTGAAACGACGAGCAAGCGCCCGGCCGGCGGCTTGAGGCCCAGCCTGAGTACGCGCTGGATCAGCGGCTTGACCCTGATCGCACTGCTGGCGGTCTGGTGGGCCGTCACCGCCAGCGGCCTGATCGAACCGCTGTTCCTGCCCTCGCCGTCTGCCGTACTGCAAAAAGGTTGGCTGCTGGCGACCAGCGGCTACATGGACTCGACCCTCTGGCAGCACCTGGCCGCCAGCCTTGAACGCATCGGCCTGGGCCTGTTGTTCGCGGTGCTGACGGCGGTGCCGGTGGGCATCGCCATTGGCGCCAACCGCATCGCGCGCGGCGTGCTCGACCCGTTGATCGAGTTCTACCGGCCAATTCCGCCGTTGGCGTACTTGCCGTTGATCGTGATCTGGTGCGGCATCGGCGAGTTGTCGAAGGTGCTGTTGATCTACCTGGCGATCTTCGCCCCGATTGCCATTGCCACCGCCACCGGTGTGCGCACCGTCGACCGGGCCAAGCTACGCGCTGCGCAATCGTTGGGCGCCACCCGGGCCCAGTTGATTCGCCATGTGATCGTGCCCGGTGCCCTGCCGGACATTCTCACCGGCATTCGCATTGGCCTGGGCGTGGGTTGGTCGACGCTGGTGGCCGCCGAGTTGATCGCCGCCACCAGTGGCCTGGGGTTCATGGTGCAGTCGGCGGCGCAGTTCCTGGTCACCGACGTGGTGGTGCTGGGGATCCTGATGATCGCACTGATCGCCTTCGCCATGGAAATGGGCCTGCGCGCCCTGCAACGCAAACTGGTGCCATGGCACGGCCAGGCCCATTGATAGCCAATGACCACGCCGACCATTCGGCGCCCCAATCCGAGAACACGACGATGAACCGCCCGACCATTACTCCCTTGAGCACAGCCCTCGGCGCGCAGATCAGTGGGATCGATATCAGCCAGCCGCTGAACCCGGAACATCGCGAGGCCATCGAGCAGGCCTTGCTCAAGCATCAGGTGTTGTTCTTTCGCGACCAGCCGATCGACCCGACGCAACAAGCGCGTTTCGCCGCGTATTTTGGCGACCTGCACATTCACCCGATCTACCCCAACGTACCGGAGCAGCCCGAAGTACTGGTGCTCGACACCGCCGTCACCGATGTCCGCGACAACGCCGTGTGGCACACCGACGTAACTTTTTTACCGACGCCGGCCCTGGGCGCGGTGCTCAGCGCCAAGCTACTGCCGGCGTTTGGCGGCGACACGTTGTGGGCCAGCGGCATCGCGGCCTACGAAGCGCTGTCAGCCCCTTTGAAACGCTTGCTGGAAGGCCTGACAGCGACCCACGATTTCACCCGGTCCTTTCCATTGGAACGGTTTGGCAACACCGCCGAAGACCTGGCGCGCTGGGAAGAGGCACGGCGGAAAAACCCGCCACTGTCCCATCCGGTGATCCGCACTCATCCGGTGAGCGGGCGACGGTCGCTGTTCGTCAATGAAGGCTTCACGACGCGGATCAACGAGCTGTCGGAAACCGAAAGCGAGGTGATCCTGAAACTGCTCTTCGCCCACGCCACCCGCCCGGAGTTCACCCTGCGCTGGCGCTGGCAGGTCAACGACGTGGCGTTCTGGGACAACCGCGTCACCCAGCACTTTGCCGTCGATGACTACCGCCCCGCCCGCCGGGTGATGCACCGGGCGACGGTGTTGGGGGATGTGCCGTTTTTCAGGTGAGGCACTGAATCTGAATTGTTCTTGTGGCGAGGGGATTTATCCCCTCGCCACAGGATTGTGTATTCAGCTGATCATTGCAGATCAGCCGATTCGTTACTCAGCCGACGAAGGCTTCTCCCAAAGATTGATCCCGCCTTCCTGGGCAAACCGGTCGATCTCGGCCAGCTCTTCAGCGCTGAAGCTCAGGTTCTTCAGCGCCCCGACGTTCTCGATAATCTGCTCCGGCCGACTGGCACCAATCAGCGCGCTGGTCACGCGGGGATCGCGCAGGGTCCAGGCCAGGGCCATTTGCGCCAGGCTTTGGCCGCGCCGCTGGGCGATCTCATTGAGGGCACGTACATGGGCGATGTTTTCCTCCGACAGGTGCGAAGCCTGCAAAGAGCCGCCGCCCGGACGATTCACCCGCGCATCGGCCGGAATACCCTTGAGGTACTTGTCGGTCAACAGGCCCTGGGCCAGTGGCGTGAAAGCGATCACACCGGTACCCAGTTCGTCGGTGGCGTCCAGCAGGTCCTTTTCCACCCAGCGGTTGAGCAGGTTGTAGGCCGGCTGGTGAATCAGCAGCGGGACTTTCCACTCTTTGAGCAGCGCTGCCATTTCCCGGGTCTTCACCCCGGAATACGAGGAAATGCCGATGTACAACGCCTTGCCCTGCTGTACGGCAGTGGCCAGTGCGCTGGCGGTTTCTTCCAGTGGGGTGTCGGGATCGAAGCGGTGGGAATAAAAGATATCCACATAGTCCAGCCCCAGGCGTTGCAGGCTCTGGTCGAGGCTGGCGAGCACGTATTTGCGCGAGCCACCGCCCTGGCCGTAAGGACCCGGCCACATGTCCCAACCGGCCTTGCTGGAGATGATCAACTCATCGCGGTACTGCTTGAAATCTTCACGCAGCAACCGGCCGAAATTGATCTCGGCGCTGCCGTAGGGAGGACCGTAGTTGTTTGCCAGGTCGAAGTGGTTGATGCCCAGGTCAAACGCCGTGCGCAGCAAGGCGCGCTGGGTATCGATGGGCGTGCTGTCGCCAAAGTTGTGCCACAACCCCAGCGACAGCGCCGGCAGCACCAGCCCGCTGCGACCGACGCGGCGATAAGGAATGGACTCGTAGCGGTTTTGCGCAGCGGTGTAGGTCATCGAAAGGCTCTCTGTTCGGACGCTGGTGGCAGAAGCTAACACTTCACAGACGCATCGGTCAGGCTGAAAGTTCGCAAATAGAGTGGGAGCGAGCTTGCTCGCGATAGCGGTGGATCAGCCAATGAAAATATCGCTTGGCAAGGCCTCATCGCGAGCAAGCTCGCTCCCACAAGGACAACGATAACTACGGGGCACACTAACGCGCCTGCGCAAACACCTCCGCCACCCAATCCACGAATACACGAACCCGCGGCGACATGAGTCGGTTGTGCGGATAGAGCACCGACACCGGCATGGACGGTGGTGGGGTGGCGGTGAGGACTTCCTGCATCAGGCCTTGCCGGATCGGTTCTTCCATCCGGTAATGCGGGCATTGGATCAGGCCCAGGCCGGCGATGGCCGAGGCGGCATAGATTTCGGCGCCGGACACCGACAGCGAGCCTCCGATCGGTACCTCCCTGAGTTCGCCATCGACCATGAACTCAAACGGATAGAGTTTGGCGGTGGTCCGCGAGACGTAGTTCACCGCTCTGTGATGTTTCAAGTCATCGAGGCTTTTCGGCTCGCCATACTGGCGCAAGTAACCGGGACTGGCACAGGTGATCTGCCGGAGATTGGCGACACGCCGACCGATCAATGACGAATCCGCCAGCTCACCGGAGCGCAGCACGCAATCGACGCCTTCGGCGATCAGATCGACGAAACGATCGGCCTCGCTGATGAACAGTTCTATTTCGGGATAGCGGGCCATGAATTGCGGCAACGCCGGAATCACGAAATACCGTGCCTGGGTTCCGTGCAAGTCCACCCTCAACTTGCCTTTGGGCGCCACGCCGCGAAACGCCAGTTCGGCTTCTTCAAGTTCCGCCAGCAATTGCACGCAGCGTGGGTAATAGGCTTCGCCATCGAGGGTCGGGCGCACCTTGCGAGTGCTGCGCTCCAACAAGCGAACGCCCAGCCAGGCTTCGAATTGATTGAGGGTGTGGGTCAGCGTGGCCCGTGGCATGTTCAAGTCTTCAGCGGCCAGGGTGAAGCTGCTTCGCTCGTAGATGCGCACGAACACCTTCATCGCTTTGACTTGATCCATCTGAATCCGGCGCCTTTATTGTTAGTGATTGTTGAACAGTCAAGGCAACTTTCGGGCATTTATCGCCGAGAGTAAACATGTGAACCTGACTTCACCCACTTCAAGAGGACTCAAACATGCCGACTCAAACGTCCAAAGTTGCCATCGTTACCGGTGCTTCCCGCGGCATCGGCGCCGAAATCGCCAAGCAACTGGCCAGCGAGGGTTTCGCCGTCGTCATCAACTACGCCAACAGCGCCAGCGAGGCGTCCAAGTTGGTGGTGCAATTGCGCCAGGCCGGCCACCAAGCCATAGCGGTGAAGGCAGACGTGTCCTCTGCCACCGATGTTCGTCGGATGTTCGATGAAACCGAAGCGCAACTGGGCAAGGTCGATGTGTTGATCAACAACGCCGGCATCCTCCAGGTGATGCCCCTGGCGCAGCACAGCGACGAGCTGTTCGACCAGACGTTCGCTATCAACACCCGTGGCACCTTCAATACCCTGCGCGAGGCCGCGACCCGTTTGAATGACGGGGGCCGGATCGTGAATTTTTCCAGCAGCACCGTGGGCCTGAACCTGCCCGGCTACTCGGTGTACATCGCCAGCAAGGCCGCGGTGGAATCCCTGACCCAGGTGTTTGCCAAGGAATTGCGCGGTCGGCAGATCACGGTCAATGCCGTGGCCCCCGGCCCCGTCGCGACCGAACTGTTCATGCACGGCAAGAGTGAGGAGCAGGTGCAGCACTACGCCAAGATGCCGCCCCTGGAACGCCTCGGCCAGCCGCAAGACATTGCCAGCATCATCGCGTTCCTGGTGAGCCCGGCCGCTGGCTGGGTGAACGGGCAGATCCTGCGGGCCAATGGCGGGCTGGTCTGAGGCTTTTTCCTGCGTCGCCAGTCAAGCCGCTATCGTCGGATCGCCGCCCGGAGCAGGCTCGCTCCCACAAGGAAATCACTAACCTTACAGGAGGGAACCACTTAACCCTGTGGGAGCGAGCTTGCTCGCGATGAGGCCAGTGACAATGGAAGGCCTAGCGCCTCGATCAGCGCACCAAATGCAGAAACTGCAGGTGGCGCTCGTACTGGTCGAGGATGTCGTTGATGATTTGTTCCTTGGTGTAGCCCACCAGGTCGTAATCCTGGCTGCCTTCGCTCAAGTGCACCTCGGCACGGTAGTAACGACGGTTGTTGAGTTCCTTCGAGCCCATGCCGCCGCGGGCGAAGGACGGCGTGAAGTAGCCGCGCATCTGCACCTGATAGATGAACGGATGCTGCTCGCCGTGGCCGATCTCCAGGCTGACGTTGTCGTTGGCCGGGTCGGGCTGGGTCACCACCGTCAGGCCCTTTTCGACGAACACCGCCGTCACCTCTTCAATGGCCGGACGCACCGTGGTGTCGAGGAAACGGTACACCTCATCACGGGACGGAAAATGCACCGCCTGGCTCAAGCGTTGGCGCCAGCCGCCCGTGCCCCGACGTGAACCCGATACCGGAGCCAGGGAGTGCAATTGCGCGATCTGCTTCTGGGACTCCAGGTAGAACGCCTTGTGCAGGCCCCACATCATCAGCAGCAGAATCAACGAGAACGGCAAGGACGTCAGTACCACCGCCGACTTCAAGGCATCGATGCTGCCGGAGAACAGCAACGCACTGGTCACCAGGGCCGTCATCGCGCCCCAGAACACCCGCAGCCATTTCGGCCCGTCCTCATCGGGGTTGCCGCCCTTGGCCGACAACGTCGACAGCACCACGGTGCCGGAGTCGGCGGACGTGACGAAGAACACGAAGCTGATGAACACCGTGACGGCGATGACGGTCTTGCTCCAGGGGTAGGTTTCCAGCAGCAGATAAAGGCTCATCGATGGGTTTTCCAGGGCGGACATGCCCAGGGCACTCATGCCGTGGTTCAGCACCTGGTCGATGGCGCTGTTGCCGAAGATCGACATCCACGCCAGGGTGAAACCCAGGGGAATCAGCAGCACGCCAAACACGAATTCACGGATGGTGCGGCCACGGGAAATCCGCGCGATGAACAGCCCCACGAACGGCGACCACGCGATCCACCAGGCCCAGTAGAACACCGTCCAGCCGCCCAGCCAGTCACTGGGTTCGTTGTAGGCGTACAGGTCAAAGCTCTTCATCGGCAGGGCGCCGAGGTAATCGCCGATGTTCTGGATCAAGGTGTTGAGCAAATGCTGGGTGGGCCCGGCGAACAACACGAACAGCAACAGCGCACAGGCCAGCAACATGTTGATGTCGGACATGACCCGCACGCCCTTGTCGACACCGGCCACCGCCACAATGATCGCCGCGCCCATCATCAGCACGATCAGGCCGACCTGAATCCACTGGGTGTGGGCGATGCCGAACAGGTAGTCGAGCCCGGAATTGAGGTGCAGCACACCAAAGCCCATGTCCGCGCCGAGGCCGAACACCGTGGCGATAATGCCGAAGCCGTCCACGGCGTAGCCGATGGGACCGTTGATGCGCTTGCCGATCAGCGGGTACAGCGCCGAACGCAGGGCCAGCGGTAAATTGTGCCGGTAGGCGAAGTACGCCAGGGCCATGCCGACGAACGCGAAAACGCCCCAGCCGTGCAGACCCCAGTGCAGGAACAGGATCTGCATGGCCTGCCGTGCCGCTTGCGCGTTGCCAGCCTCGCCCTGGGGCGGCTGGACCATGTGGGTCAGCGGCTCGGAAACACAGAAGAAAAACAGCGTGATGCTGATGCCGGCGGCGAACAACATGCCGGCCCAGGACAGATAACTGAATTCGGGTTCGTCGTGGTCGGCACCGAGCTTGATCTTGCCGTAGCCGGACAAGGCGGTGACCACCACGAAGACCAGATACAGCGTCATCGCCAGCATGTAGTACCAGCCGACCGTATTGGCCGCCCAGTTCTGGGCCGCCAGCAGCCAGGCGCCGGCCTGCGCGGGCATGGCAATCACCACCAGGCCGAACAGCAGGATGAAGGTCGCGGCGAAGTAAAAGACCGGCGGGTTCATGCGGACCAGGCCGCTGGGTGGAAGGGACGAGGCACTCATGAAACAAGCTCCTCGGGAAAAAGAATCGGGGTGGTCGAAAACGGACTCGGCAAAGGCAAGCCTCCTGTTGTGAGCGGGCAGCAAACCGACGGTTTAACTTGAATGAGCGTTCAAGTTAAACATGAATAGGTAGCTAAGGACTAATCGCAGGGCTCGACGGCACGCTTCCTACACTAGCCCACGAGAGGGTATGACGTTGCCTGGAGGGCATTCGTTCACTGGCGCCAAGCCCCTGTGGGAGCGAGCTTGCTCGCGATAGCGGTGTAGCAGTCAATGAAGATGTTGAATGTCAGGCCGCTATCACGAGCAAGCTCGCTCCCACATGCCGGTTGCCCATGAATATCGGCGTGCCTATAGTCCAGGCATCGCCTACAACCAGTACGGACCCATGATCAAACAACAGCTGTCTCGCTTTAACCGTCTCGACCTGCTCGGCCATCCGACACCGCTGGAAAAACTCGACCGCCTCTCCACCTGGCTCGGCCGGGACATCTATATCAAGCGTGACGACCTGACGCCCCTGGCCTTGGGCGGCAACAAACTGCGCAAGCTCGAATACCTGGCCGCCGATGCCATCGCCCAAGGCGCCGATACCCTCATCACCGCCGGGGCGATCCAGTCCAACCATGTACGCCAGACCGCTGCCCTCGCCGCAAAGCTGGGCCTGGGCTGCGTGGCCTTGCTGGAAAACCCCATCGGCACCGAAGACAGCAATTACCTGGGCAACGGCAACCGGTTGCTGCTGGAGTTGTTCGACGCCAAGGTCGAGCTGGTGGACAACCTGGACAACGCCGATGAGCAGCTACAGGCGCTGGCCGGTCGCCTGCGCAGCAACGGGAAAAAACCCTACCTGGTGCCGATTGGGGGTTCGAACGCCTTGGGCGCACTGGGTTATGTGCGCGCTGGCCTGGAACTGGCCGAGCAGATCAAGGACACCGGGATTGAGTTCGCCGCCGTGGTACTGGCCTCGGGCAGTGCCGGGACCCATAGTGGCCTGGCGCTGGCGCTGAGTGAAGCCCTGCCGGCGCTGCCTGTCATCGGCGTAACGGTTTCGCGCAGCGAGGAGGACCAGTTTCCGAAGGTCCAGGGCCTGGCCGAGCGCACGGCAGCGTTGCTCGAAGTCGCCCTTCCAGAGGCGTTCAAAGTGAACCTGTGGGACGAATATTTCGCCCCCCGCTACGGCGAACCCAACGCCGGGACACTGGCAGCGGTCAAGCTACTGGCCAGCCAGGAAGGGCTGTTGCTCGATCCGGTCTACACCGGCAAGGCCATGGCCGGCCTGCTCGACGGCATGGGTCGCGACCGTTTCGACGAAGGCCCGATCATCTTCCTGCACACCGGTGGCGCACCGGCGTTGTTTGCCTACAGCGCGGCGTTCTGAGATGTCGGGGGGGAACCTCTATGTGGGAGCGAGCCTGCTCGCGATAGCGGTGGATCAGCCAAGATCAATTTGGCTGACAGACCATCGCGAGCAGGCTCGCTCCCACAGAAGAATCCCATTACATATTGGAATATGTGGATGATTTAATATTATTTTCCAATCTATAAAACCCATCCTATAGTCTCGCCGCAGGCGCATTTGCCGCGAGACGCCCAAGCTGCTTTAAGGCAGGATGTGGCAATCTTTTCAGATCGCGGCTACGCCTTATCTCAGCCAAAATAACCTCTTCATAAGAAAACACAGGGGCTTGTCATGAATTTTTCCGCATTACGTCGCAACCTGTTGGTAGGTTCGCTGGGCCTGGCATTGAGCGCCGGCTTGTTGGGGCAAGCGGTTGCCGGTGAGCAACTGCAGAAGATCAAGGACGCCGGCGAAATCAAGATCGGCTTGGAAGGCACTTATCCACCGTTCAGTTTCGTTGATGAGAGCGGCAAACTGACCGGCTTCGAAGTGGAGTTCTCCGAAGCCCTGGCCAAGGAGCTGGGTGTGAAGGTCAAGCTGCAGACGACCCCATGGGCCGGCATCCTCGCGGCTTTGGAATCCAAGCGTCTGGACGCAGTGGTGAACCAGGTGACCATCTCCGAGGAGCGTAAGAAAAAGTACGATTTCTCCGAGCCGTACACCGTTTCCGGGATTCAAGCGCTGGTGCTGACCAAGAAAGCCGACGAATTGAACATCAAGAAGGCCGCCGACCTGGACGGTAAAAAAGTCGGCGTGGGCCTGGGCACCAACTACGAACAGTGGGTCAAGGCAGAAGTACCGGGCGCCCAAGTCAAAACCTACGATGACGACCCTACCAAGTTCCAGGACCTGCGCGTCGGTCGTATCGACACCATCCTGATCGACCGCCTGGCCGCTCTGGAATACGCCAAGAAAGCCAAGGACACCACCGTCACCAGCGAAGCCTTTTCGCGCCAGGAGTCCGGTATTGCCCTGCGCAAAGGCGAGCCTGAGCTGTTGGCAGCAGTGAACAAGGCCATCGAAAAACTGCGCGCCGACGGTACGCTGAAAAAGCTTTCGGAAAAATACTTCAGCGCTGACGTTACCCAATAATGGAAGCAGCTCTTCAACTCGCACTGGACTCCGCGCCCTTCCTGCTCAAGGGCGCGTATTACACGGTCATCCTCAGCCTGGGCGGCATGTTTTTCGGCTTGCTGCTGGGGTTCGGCCTGGCGCTGATGCGCCTGTCGCGCTTCAAACTGGTGAACTGGATCGCCCGCATCTACGTGTCGTTCTTTCGCGGCACGCCGTTGCTGGTGCAGTTGTTCGTGATCTATTACGGGTTGCCACAACTGGGCATCGAGCTGGATCCACTACCGGCGGCCCTGATCGGTTTCTCGCTGAACATGGCCGCCTACGCGTGTGAAATCCTGCGGGCCGCCATCAGTTCCATCGAGCGTGGCCAGTGGGAAGCGGCGGCAAGCATCGGCATGACCCGCGCCCAGACCCTGCGCCGGGCCATCCTGCCGCAAGCCGCACGCACGGCCCTGCCACCGTTGGGCAACAGCTTCATTTCCCTGGTCAAGGACACCGCGCTGGCGGCGACCATCCAGGTACCGGAGCTGTTCCGCCAAGCGCAGTTGATCACCGCACGAACCTTCGAAATCTTCACCATGTACCTTGCCGCCGCGCTGATCTATTGGGTTCTGGCCAGCGTGCTCTCGCACCTGCAGAACGTCCTGGAAGCCCGGGTCAATCGGCATGACCAGGAGTCCTGACCCATGATTGTCGTGGAAAAACTGACAAAGCAGTTCAAGGGTCAGGTGGTGCTCAACGGCATCGACTTGAAGATCGAAGAAGGTGAAGTGGTTGCGATCATCGGCCCCAGCGGCTCGGGCAAGACCACCTTCCTGCGCTGCTTGAACTTCCTCGAAGAGCCCAACAGCGGCCGGATCAAGGTCGGCGACATCGAGATCGATGGCAGTCGCCCGCTGAACCAGCAACAGGGCCTGGTGCGTCGTTTGCGCCAGCAGGTGGGCTTCGTGTTCCAGAACTTCAACCTGTTTCCCCATCGCACCGCATTGGAAAATGTCACTGAAGGCCCGCAGGTGGTGAAGAAAATTCCTCGTGCCGAAGCCGAAGCCCTAGGGCGCAAGCTCTTGGCCAAGGTCGGCTTGGCCGGCAAGGAAGACGCCTATCCACGACGCCTTTCCGGCGGCCAGCAACAGCGCGTGGCGATTGCCCGGGCGTTGGCGATGGAACCGGCGGTGATCCTGTTCGACGAGCCGACCTCGGCCCTCGATCCGGAGCTGGTGGGCGAGGTGCTGGCAACCATTCGTGGCTTGGCCGAAGAAAAACGCACCATGGTCATCGTGACCCACGAAATGGGCTTCGCCCGGGATGTGGCCAACCGCGTGGTGTTTTTCGACAAAGGTGTGATCGTCGAACAAGGCGAAGCCAAGGCCTTGTTTGCAGCGCCCAAGGAAGAACGCACGCGACAGTTCCTCAGCAAGTTCCTCTCGGCCGGACATGGCGCCCAGTAAGTTATGGTGAGTGTCATCACTTCCAGGGATGGAAGTGGGACCACTGCCACACACTCAACACAACACTGCCATCAACTTCGCTATAAAGAAACAACTTGAAACTTGCGCCCCACTCAATATCCGCGAGCGTTTTATGTGCGGCATGGACACACCCTCGCAACACTTCCCTGCGGCCCACCCCCCCCTCCTCTTTAGTCTAAAGACGCTCTTTCGAGCCTTTTAATAAACCGGCGAGCTTAGGAAAAGGGCCTGTGACGCCGAGCATTCTTAACATTCATGCGTAGGACGTTTCTGAAGCCTTTCACAATGAATTATTAAGCAAGTGCCTCTATTGACACTGAAACTATTGAGCCCTTATCTAGTGCCCTGTATCACAAATACTAGTGTCCAACAGGCGATGCACATTATTTATGTTCTGCACAGTGACCAAGCACAGCCAACCTATATGGCTGCACACATAAAAATATGTCGCGATCAGCCATCGCCGTTGATCTTTCCGAAACGGACTTAGTTTTCAAGCATCAAGGAGAACACCATGACATGTAAGTCGAAGAGTCCTGAACTGGCCGCCCCCACCCTGGCCAATGCCCACCCTACCGGCATCAATATCGCCAACGCCGCTCACCTGGAGGTTGCCATTGCGCCCTACCCGGGCATGGACGCAGGTGACCTGATCGAACTGTTCTGGGACAACTGCTACGTCGGCTCGCGCTTGCTGTCGCAGACCGATGTGCAAGACAGCATCATCCTGCGGGTCCCGGAGAGTTTCATCGCCGATGGAGCCTCGCACATTCACTATCGGGTGATGCAAGTCGGACGTGGGCCGGCGCTATCCGCCAAGCAACGGGTACACGCGAAGCTCGATTGCCCCGGCGGGCAGCCGTCGGCCCTGAGCGGCGATGAAAACCAGGGCCTGACGCCAGTGCGCATCCCCGGCACTATCCGACGCCAAGGGGTGAACCCCAACCAGATCAAGCGCGGCGTACCGCTGACCATCGAACCCTACCTGAACATGGCCGCCGGCGATGCCGTGACCCTGCGCTGGGGCGATGTGCGCATGGACTTGCCGGCGGTTACCGCCAGCGAGGTCGGCCAACCAATCAATATCTGGGTCCCGCCGCAGATCATCCTGGAGGCAGGAGAAGACCTGCGCCTGGAAGTGACCTACTGCATCCTCGACCGCGTGGGCAACAACTCCCACTGGGCACCGCCACGGACGTTGAAGATCGGTTGCGCCAATCCGTACCTGAACACTGCACCGAAACAGCCGCTCATGGCCGCCGAAACGCGCCGCCGAGAGCCCTGATGCAAATACTCATGCGGCAAGCATGCTTTTGTGGCGAGGGAGCTTGCTCCCGCTTGGGTGCCTAGCACCCACTGGCAAACAAAGAAGGGTCGCTGCGCAACCCAGCGGGAGCAAGCTCCCTCGCCACAAAAGCTGCTTCGCTCCTAAGCGAGCATACGGCCCTCAATTTAAAACCAACCTATATATATTCCTAAAAGTTAGTTCAAAAATAATTTATACACGCTTAGGGTATATACACCGGACCACCGGACATTCTTGATTTTCGCTCGCCGCCTTCATCGCGGCGTTTCTTGAGATGTGAGGTGGGTATGGAACGAAACACAATCACCCCAGTGCAATACGCCCAGGCACTGCCTGCAGCCACGGAGTGGCTGTAATGTCGGATCTGGCGCAAGCAAAAGTCCAGAGCGACCTGGACATCGCACCGCTGTTGTTGCCTGCACAGGTGTTGCGCAACGATGCCGAGGCCATCAAAGCTGCCCATGAACTGGCGCAGGTCGCCCGTCAGCAGGCCGCGCGTCGTGATCAGCAACGCAAGCTGCCCTGGGCAGAAATCGAGCAATTCACCCGCAGCGGGCTGGGCAGCATCGCCATTCCCCGGGCATACGGCGGCCCACAGGTTTCGTTCGTCACCCTGGCCGACGTGTTCGCGATTATTTCCGCCGCTGACCCGGCCCTCGGGCAGATCCCGCAAAACCAGTTCGGCGTGCTCCAACTGATTCTCGGCACCGGCACCGAACGGCAGAAAAAAATCCTCTTGCAGAGCGTGCTCGAAGGCTGGCGCATCGGCAACGCCGGGCCGGAACGCGGCACTCGCAATACCCTTGAACTCAAGGCTCGGATTACCGCTGACGGTGACGGGTTTGTCATCAATGGTCAGAAGTTCTACTCCACCGGCGCGCTGTTTGCTCATTGGGTCGCGGTCAAGGCGTTGAATGACGAAGGCCGCCAGGTGCTGGCGTTCGTGCGGCGCGGCACCCCGGGCCTGCGGATCGTCGACGACTGGTCAGGGTTCGGCCAACGCACCACCGCCAGCGGCACCGTGCTGCTGAACAATGTGCGGGTGGATGCCGACTTGGTCCTGGATAACTGGCGTATCAACGAAACGCCCGGTGTGCAAGGCGCGATTTCCCAACTGATCCAGGCCGCCATCGATGCGGGGATCGCCCGTGGTGCCATCGACGACGCCATCGCCTTCGTTCGCGAGCGGGCCCGACCCTGGATCGATGCCAAGGTCGACCGAGCCAGTGACGACCTCTACGTGATCGCCGACATTGGCAAACTGAAAATCGAACTGCACGCCGCCGAAGCTTTGCTGCGCAAGGCCGGACAGGTGTTGGACCAGGTCAGTGCCGCCCCCATCACGGCGCAATCGGCCGCCCGCGCCTCGATTGCCGTGGCCGAGGCCAAGGTGCTCACCACCGAGATCGCCCTGCAAGCCAGCGAAAAACTCTTCGAGCTGGCCGGCAGCCGCGCCACCCTCGCCGAATTCAACCTCGACCGTCACTGGCGCAACGCACGGGTCCACACCCTGCACGACCCGGTGCGCTGGAAGTATCACGCGGTAGGCGCCTACCACCTGAACGGCACCTTGCCAGCCCGCCATTCCTGGATCTGACGACCCGACCTCTGGAGCAGTACATGACGTTTTCTCAACACGTCGCGGTGATCACCAGCGATGAACAAGCCCTGATCGTGGCCAGCGACCTGGCCGATGACTTCAAGCGCGACAGCGCCCTGCGCGACCGCGAGCGCCGCTTGCCGTACCCGGAACTGGAGGCCTTCTCCCGCTCGGGCCTGTGGGGCATCAGCGTGCCCAAGGCCTACGGCGGCGCCGGTGTTTCCAACGTCACGCTGGCCAAGGTCATTGCGCTGATTTCTCAGGCCGACGGCTCGCTGGGGCAGATCCCACAAAATCATTTCTACGCCCTGGAAGTACTGCGGGTAAACGGCAGCGAAGCGCAAAAACAACGCCTGTATGCCGAAGTCCTGGCCGGCCAACGTTTTGGCAATGCGTTGGCGGAGCTCGGCACCAAGACTGCCCATGACCGCATCACCCAACTGCGCCGCGAGGGCGAGGGCTATCGCATCAACGGTCGCAAGTTCTACGCCACGGGCGCGATCTACGCCCAGCGCATCCCTACATCGGTGGTGGACGAAAACGGCGTGCAACAACTGGCGTTCGTCCCTCGCAACAGCCAAGGCCTGTCAGTGATCGACGACTGGAGCGGTTTCGGCCAGCGCACCACGGGCAGTGGTTCGGTGGTGTTCGAAGACGTCTATGTCGACGCTCAAGACATCGTGCCCTTCCAGAGCGCCTTCGAACGCCCGACGCCGGTCGGGCCGCTGGCGCAGATTCTTCACGCCGCCATCGACACCGGCATCGCCCGCGCCGCCTACGAAGACGCCCTGCATTTTGTCCGCAATAAAACCCGCCCCTGGATCGACGCCACCAGCGACGTCGCCACCGACGACCCACACACCCTCAAGAGTTTCGGCCAACTGAGCATCCGCCTGCATGCCGCCGAAGCCCTGTTGGAACGCGCCGGTGAGTTTCTCGACCGGGCCCAGGCCGACACTCAGGCCGACACAGTCGCCGCCGCCTCGATTGCCGTGGCCGAAGCCCGTGCCATCAGCACCGAAATTTCCCTGGCCGCCAGCAGCACGCTGTTCGAATTGGCCGGCAGCCAGGCGACCCTGGCCGAACATGGCCTAGACCGCCACTGGCGCAACGCCCGGGTGCACACCCTGCATGACCCGGTGCGCTGGAAATACCACGCGGTGGGCAACTTCTACCTCAACGATGAAAAACCGCCGCTGCGAGGGACTATCTGATGGCGGCCGGCAAGAAAAAGATCCTGCTCAACGCGTTCAACATGAACTGCATCGGGCACATCAATCACGGCCTGTGGACCCACCCTCAGGACACGTCGACCCAGTTCAATACGATCGAATACTGGACCGCCCTGGCGCAATTGCTTGAGCGCGGATTGTTCGACGGGTTGTTCATCGCCGACATCGTCGGCGTCTACGACGTCTATCAACAATCAGTGGACGTCACGCTCAAGGAGTCGATCCAGCTACCAGTCAACGACCCGTTGCTGCTGGTGTCCGCGATGGCTGCCGTGACGAAAAACCTCGGCTTCGGCCTCACCGCCAACCTGACCTACGAACCGCCCTACCTGTTCGCCCGACGCATGAGCACCCTCGACCACCTGAGTCGTGGTCGGGTCGGCTGGAACATCGTCACCGGCTACCTGGACAGTGCCGCCAAGGCCATGGGCCTGACGGCGCAGGTCGAGCATGACCGCCGCTACGACCAGGCCGACGAATACCTGCAAGTGCTCTACAAACTGTGGGAGAGCAGTTGGGAAAACGACGCGGTGCTCAACGACCGCGAGCAGCGGATCTATGCCCGGCCAGAGAAAGTGCACAAGGTCCGGCACCAGGGCGAGTTCTACCAGGTCGAGGGCTATCACCTCTGCGAACCCTCGCCCCAGCGCACGCCAGTGCTGTTCCAGGCCGGCAGTTCCGAGCGCGGCCTGCTGTTCGCCGGGAGGCATGCCGAGTGCGTATTCATCAGCGGCCAGAACAAACCGGCGACCAAGGCTCAGGTGGACAAGGTCCGCGCCAGCGCCCTAGAGGCCGGGCGCAACCCCGAGGACATCAAGGTGTTCATGGGCCTGAACGTGATTGTCGGCGAGACCGAAGCGGCCGCCTGGGCCAAGCATGCCGAGTACCTGGGCTACGCCAGCGCCGAGGCCGGGGTGGCGCATTTTTCCGCGTCGACGGGGATCGATTTTTCCCAGTACGAACTGGACGAACCGATCCAGTACGTGAAGAGCAACGCCATCCAGTCCGCCACCAAGACCTTGCAGAACAACGACTGGACCCGGCGCAAATTGCTGGAGCAACACGCCCTGGGCGGTCGCTACATCACGGTGGTGGGTTCACCCGAGCAAGTGGCCGACGAGCTGGAGTCCTGGATCGCCGAAACCGGCCTCGATGGCTTCAACCTGACCCGCATCGTTACGCCGCAAAGCTACGTGGACTTCATCGACCTGGTGATCCCCGAGTTGCAGAGACGCGGCTCGTACAAGACCAAATACGACAACGGCACCCTGCGCGAAAAACTGTTTCACGCAGAGGCTCACCTACCCGAACAACACACTGGCTCGACCTACCGGCACTGACCCTGTGACTCATCCATCAATGACTGGAATACCCGACATGACCAAGCACTTCCTGACCCTGCCAGTCAAAACCCTGGCCCTGGCCCTCGGCCTGTTCAGCTCGGCGCTGTTTGCCGCCGATGCGCCGTTGAAAATCGGCACCACCGCCGCGTTCGCCATTCCCCTGGAGGCGGCCGTCGAAGAAGCCGGCAAGCAAGGCTTGAAGGTCGAGTTGGTGGAGTTCAGCGACTGGATCGCGCCCAACGTCAGCCTGGCCTCCGGCGATATCGACGTGAATTACTTCCAGCACATCCCGTTCCTGGAAAATGCCAAGGCCGCCGCCGGGTTCGATCTGGTGCCCTTTGCGCCGGGGATCATCAACAACGTCGGCCTCTATTCGAAAAAATACAAAAGCTTCGACGAGCTGCCAGAAGGCGCCAGCGTCGCCATTGCCAACGACCCGATCAACAGCGGTCGCGGCCTGCAACTGTTGGCCAAGGCCGGGCTGATCAGTCTCAAGCCGGGCGTCGGCTACAAGGCCACTGAAGACGACATCGTCGCCAACCCGAAGAAACTCAAGATCCTGCAGGTCGAAGCCGTGCAGTTGGTGCGCGCTTATGAAGATGCCGACCTGGTGCAGGGTTATCCCGCCTACATCCGCCTGGCCAAGACCTTCGATGCCAGCTCTGCCTTGCTGTTCGACGGCCTCGATCACAAGGAATACGTGATTCAGTTCGTGATCCAGCCCAAGAGCAAGAACGATCCACGATTGATCAAGTTCGTCGACATCTACCAACACTCGCCAGCCGTGCGCGCCGCCCTGGACAAGGCCCACGGCAAGCTCTACCAAGCCGGCTGGGAAAGCTGACATGAACGCCGTCAACGCTCGACTCCGACACGAAGCCCCCACGCTCCAGAGCGCCGGGCAGACCGAACTGCATCCCGAGCTCAACCGTGCTCATGTGCGCTTCATCGGCCTGGGCAAGACCTATAACGGTGCCCAGGGTCCGGTGGCCGCGCTGCAAGACATCGACCTGGCGATCCAGCGCGGCGAGGTGTTCGGCATCATCGGCCGCAGCGGCGCCGGCAAGTCGTCGCTGATCCGCACCATCAACCGCCTCGAACAACCCACCAGTGGCCGGGTGTTGATCGATCAGATAGACATCGGCGAGTTCGATGAAGACCGCCTGGTGGAACTGCGTCGGCGCATCGGCATGATCTTCCAGCACTTCAACCTGATGTCGGCCAAGACCGTGTGGCAGAACGTCGAGCTGCCGCTGAAAGTCGCCGGTGTGCCCAAGGAGCAACGCCAGCGCAAAGTTCGCGAGCTGCTGGAACTGGTCGGTCTGCAAGGCAAGCACAAGGCCTATCCGGCGCAACTTTCGGGTGGGCAGAAACAGCGGGTGGGGATTGCCCGGGCGCTGGTGCATGACCCGCAGATTTTGTTGTGCGATGAAGCCACCTCGGCCCTGGACCCGGAGACCACTCAATCGATCCTCGGCCTGCTGCGCGAAATCAACCAGCGGCTGGGCCTGACCATCGTGTTGATCACCCATGAAATGGCGGTGATTCGCGAAGTCTGCGACCGGGTGGTGGTGCTCGAGCAAGGGCGAGTCGTCGAGCAGGGGCCGGTCTGGGAAGTGTTTGGCAACCCGCAACACGAGGTCAGTCGAACACTGCTGGCACCGTTGCAACACGCGATACCGGAAGAGCTGCAAAGCCGCTTGCAGGCGCAGCCGGCATCGGCGGATGCCGCCACTGTGCTACGCCTGCAATTCACCGGCATCGATCGTGAAGAGCCGGATCTCGCCGCCTTGTTCAGCGCCCTCGGTGGACGGGTGCGGCTGCTGCACGGCGGCATCGAGCGAATTCAAGGCCACGGGCTGGGGCAATTGCTGCTGGCCGTGAGCGGTTCGTCGTGGGGCGCCGAGGAACTGCGGCAACGGGCGGGCAATTGGGCCCAACGGGTGGAGGTGCTGGGTTATGTGGTTTGATCGGTTGTTGCAGGGTTTCATCGACACGTTCCTGATGGTCGGCGTGTCGTCGCTGATCGCGCTGTTGGCGGGCATCCCGCTGGCGGTGATCCTGGTGACCAGCGGCAAGGACGGGATCTATGAAGCGCCGGCCTTGAACCGGGCCCTGGGCGCGTTCGTGAACCTGTTTCGCTCGATACCGTTCCTGATTCTGATGGTGGCGCTGATCCCGTTCACCCGGCTCATCGTCGGCACCACCTATGGCGTGTGGGCAGCGGTAGTACCGCTGACCATCGCCGCCACACCGTTCTTTGCCCGCATCGCCGAAGTCAGCCTGCGGGAGGTCGACCATGGCCTGATCGAAGCGGCCCAGGCCATGGGTTGCCGGCGCTGGCACATTGTCTGGCATGTGCTGCTGCCCGAAGCCCTGCCGGGCATCGTCGGCGGTTTTACCATCACCTTGGTGACCATGATCAACTCTTCGGCCATGGCCGGCGCGATCGGCGCCGGCGGCCTGGGCGACATCGCCTACCGGTACGGCTACCAGCGATTCGACAGCCAGATCATGCTCACGGTGATCGTTTTGCTGGTGGCGTTGGTCGCTGTTATCCAATTGAGTGGTGACCGCCTGGCGCGGGGCTTGAACAAGCGCTGACCGGGGAGAGCAGTTGACCTGTGGGAGCAAAGCTTGCTCGCGATAGCAGAATTCCATCCAACATGGATGCCAGCTGGACGACCGCATCGCGAGCAAGCTTTGCTCCCACAGGTAGACCAATGATCTTGCGGTATAGTCGGCTGACGCTCCCCACTCAAGCCCCCAATCATGAAGCACACCACCGAAGACCTGCACGCCATCACCGCCACGACCCTGGGCCATTACAACGCCGTGGCAGAAAGCTTTCGCGAAGGCACCCGCGATCACGATGTGAGCCAGAACATCGACGCCTTGCTGCGCCATATCCAGGGCCAGGCACCGCTGCACATCCTGGACTTCGGCTGCGGCCCGGGGCGCGACTTGCGCACGTTTACCGGCCTGGGCCATGTGGCGGTCGGCCTCGACGGCTCAGAAGAGTTTGCCCGGATGGCGCGCCAGGACAGCGGTTGCGAAGTGTGGCAACAGGACTTCCTGGAACTCGACCTGCCGGCCGGACGCTTTGACGGCATTTTCGCCAACGCGGTGCTGTTTCACGTGCCCGTCCAGGAACTGCCTCGGGTGCTCAAACAACTGCACGCCACCCTCAAGCCCGGCGGCGTGCTGTTCAGCTCAAACCCACGGGGCGAAAACCAGGAGGGCTGGAACGGCCAGCGCTTCGGCGCTTACCACGACCTCGCGGCGTGGCGCACGCTGCTTGGCGACGCAGGCTTCGTGGAACTGGAACATTACTACCGACCAGCGGGCCTGCCGCGGGAGCAACAGCCTTGGTTGGCGAGTGTCTGGCGTAAACCTGCTTAGCATTTGAAGACGCCATCGCGAGCAAGCTCGCTCCCACACTCGATCAGCGGTGGACTCATGATCTGTGAGCAACCGCAGATCCAATGTGGGAGCGAGCTTGCTCGCGATGGCGGTCTATCGGCCAATGAAGATTGATGTCAGGCCTCATCACCTGAACGGCTTCACTCCTGCTTGCCCAACCACTTCTGCGATAACTGCTCCAACCGCCCGTCATCCTTGATACGTGTCAGGGCGTTGTCCAGGCTGGCCTTGAACGCCGGGTTGCCCTTCTGGAACGGAATCACCAGGCTCGGCGGCGGGCCGCTCTTTTTTTCCGGCTGGAACGACTGCGCCATGACCAACGGGCGTGGCGTCTCATCCTTGCTCGCCAGCAGTTGTGCATCCGGTTGGCTGTAAGCCGCACTGAGGTCGAAACGTTCCGCCAGTTCCGGGGTCATTGCTATGTGGTTGATGGCAACGTCGTACTTGCCGCTCTCCACTCCAGGCAGCAGATCCGCGGCATCGGTGACCACGAAGTCGGGGCGTACATCGAGCTCACCGGCAAGCATTTCGCCCAGTTCCACTTCGAAACCGGTGAGTTTGCCGTCTTCCTTGAAGTTGAAGGGCGCGGTGTTGGCCTCGAGGGCAATGCGCAGTTCGCCACGGTCATTGATGTCATCGATCAGTTCGGCATGAGCCAGGGGGCTCAAAAGGGGTAGCAGGCAAATCAGGCCAGGCAGAAAGCGCATGGTCACTCCTTTGTATTTTTACAAGCGACGCTCGTTTCAGGCTCGCTTTGCTATGGTTGTTGCAGGCTTCGACAACGATTGGTCATGAAGTTGTCATGGCCAGGCGGATTTCATGGAAAAACTGGAGAAAAAAATGAAAAGCTTTATGTCTCGTGCCGCGTTGGCCGGCCTGTTGTTGGGCGCTTCGATGCTGGCAAGCGCCGCGACCCCGGCGCCCAAAGGTGCAGAAGTGTTCATCGTTTCCCCGGCAGACGGCGCCACCGTCGCCCAAGAGTTCAAGGTCAAGTTCGGCGTCAAGAACATCGCCCTGGCTCCGGCGGGCGATATGACCAAGAATACTGGCCATCACCATTTGCTCATCGATGCCGACAAACTGCCTGCCGCCGGCGCGCCGATTCCGACCGACGCGCATCACATGCACTTCGGCAAGGCACAAACCGAAGCCACCATCAAACTGACCCCGGGCAAGCACACCCTGCAATTGATCCTGGGCGACAGCGGCCATATGCCGTTCGATCCGTCGATCGTGTCCGAGAAAATCACGGTGGATGTGAAGTAACAGCCCTGGCCGACACACCGCCGCTCCCACAGGGTTTTGATGTTGTGTCAGGCAAAAAAACGGGAGCCCTTTTGGGGCTCCCGTTTTTTATTGCAAGCCAGGCCTGCTTAGAACAGCACGCGGCAACGAATAGTGCCGTTGATGTGCTGCAGCTTCTCTTGCGCCAGGTCCGAGTATTCGGCGTCGACGTCGATCACGACGTAGCCGACTTTCTCGTTGGTCTGCAGGAACTGACCGGAAATGTTGATGCCGTTTTCCGCGAAGACCTTGTTGATCTCGCTCATCACACCCGGGATGTTTTCGTGGATGTGCAGCAAACGGTGCTTGCCAGGGTGTGCCGGCAGGGCCACTTCCGGGAAGTTCACGGACGATACCGAAGTACCGTTGTCGCTGTACTTGACCAGCTTTTCCGCCACTTCCAGACCGATGTTGGCCTGGGCTTCAGCGGTGGAACCGCCGATGTGCGGGGTCAGGATCACATTGTCCAGGCCACGCAGCGGGCTTTCGAAGATGTCGTCGTTGGAGCGTGGCTCCACCGGGAACACGTCGATGGCGGCGCCGATCAGGTGCTTGTCCTTGATCGCGTCGGCCAGGGCGTCGAGCTTGACCACGGTGCCACGCGCGGCGTTGATCAGGATCCCGCCCTTCTTGATGGCGCGGATTTCCTTCTCGCCGATCATCCACTGGGTGGCAGCGGTTTCCGGCACGTGCAGGGTCACGATGTCGGACATGCCCAGCAACTCGTGCAGGTTGTTGACCTGGGTGGCGTTGCCCAGGGGCAGCTTGGTCACGGTGTCGTAGAAGAACACCTGCATGCCAAGGCCTTCAGCCAGTACCGACAACTGGGTGCCGATCGAGCCGTAGCCGACGATACCCAGCTTCTTGCCGCGGATTTCGAAGGAGTTGGCCGCGCTCTTGATCCAGCCACCACGGTGGCAGGAAGCGTTCTTCTCAGGGATGCCGCGCAGCAGCAGGATCGCTTCGGCCAGCACCAGCTCGGCAACGGAACGGGTGTTGGAGTACGGCGCGTTGAACACCGCGATACCGCGCTCGCGCGCCGCGTTGAGGTCAACCTGGTTGGTGCCGATGCAGAAGCAGCCGACCGCCACCAGTTTCTTGGCGTGGTCGAAGATCTCTTCGGTCAATTGGGTACGGGAGCGAATGCCGATGAAGTGAGCATCGGCGATCTTTTCCTTGAGCTGGGCTTCCGGCAGAGAACTGGTGATGTACTCGATGCTGGTGTAGCCCGCCGACTTGAGGACGTCGACAGCCGATTGGTGGACGCCTTCGAGAAGAAGGAACTTGATCTTGCTCTTATCGAGAGAAGTCTTGCTCATCTGCGTAAACCTGTGTCCCGGAGAAAAATGGCAGGGAATCGGACAGCGCATGCTGGCCCGACCGGCGTGACAGCCGTCGCCGCAGAACAGCCGTTGGGCACTACGCTGCGGGGTCGGTATGCTAGCATATGCACCCCGCTAAACACTCATTCCTGCGACGTGAAGCGTTCTCAGGATGACCATGAATTGTTCGAGAGTTCTGTCGATGACCAATCCTGCCGTGATAGATGAGCTGAAGACCCTGGTTGAGCCTGGCAAGGTCTTGACCGATGCCGACTCCCTGAACGCTTACGGCAAGGATTGGACCAAGCATTTTGCCCCTGCGCCTTCGGCCATCGTCTTTCCCAAGACCACCGAACAGGTCCAGGCCATCGTGCGCTGGGCCAACGCGCACAAAATCGCGCTGGTGCCTTCGGGCGGGCGTACCGGGCTTTCCGCCGCGGCCGTGGCGGCCAACGGCGAAGTGGTCGTGTCGTTCGACTACATGAACCAGGTGCTCGACGTGAACCTCACCGACCGCACCGCGGTCTGCCAGCCTGGCGTGGTCACCGAACAACTGCAGAACAAGGCCGAAGAACATGGCCTGTATTACCCGGTAGACTTCGCTTCGGCAGGTTCAAGTCAGATTGGCGGCAATATCGGCACCAATGCCGGCGGGATCAAGGTCATTCGCTACGGCATGACCCGCAACTGGGTGGCGGGCATGAAGGTCGTCACCGGCAAGGGTGACCTGCTGGAGCTGAACAAGGACCTGATCAAGAACGCCACCGGCTACGACTTGCGGCAACTGTTCATCGGCGCCGAAGGCACTTTGGGCTTCGTGGTCGAGGCCACCATGCGCCTGGACCGCGCACCGAAAAACCTCACCGCCATGGTGCTCGGCACGCCGGACTTCGACTCGATCATGCCGGTGCTGCACGCCTTCCAGGGCAAACTGGACCTGACCGCCTTCGAATTTTTCTCCGACAAAGCCCTGGCCAAGGTCCTCGGTCGCGGCGACGTGCCAGCACCGTTTGAAACCGAGTGCCCGTTCTACGCCCTGCTGGAATTCGAAGCCACCACCGAAGAAGTCGCCAACCACGCCCTGGAAACCTTCGAGCATTGCGTGGAGCAAGGCTGGGTGCTGGACGGCGTGATGAGCCAGAGCGAAACCCAACTGCAGAACCTGTGGAAGCTGCGCGAATACATCTCCGAAACCATCTCCCACTGGACGCCTTACAAGAACGACATCTCGGTGACCGTCTCCAAGGTTCCGGGTTTCTTGCGGGAAATCGACGCGATCGTCGGCGAGCACTACCCGGATTTCGAAATCGTCTGGTTCGGCCACATCGGCGACGGCAACCTGCACCTGAACATCCTCAAGCCGGAAAACCTGAGCAAGGATGAGTTCTTCGCCAAGTGCGCGACCGTGAACAAATGGGTCTTTGAAACCGTCGAGAAATACAACGGCTCGATTTCCGCCGAACACGGCGTGGGCATGACCAAGCGCGACTACCTGACCTATAGTCGTTCGCCAGTGGAAATCGAGTACATGAAAGCGGTGAAGGCGGTATTCGACCCGAACGGCATCATGAACCCGGGCAAGATTTTCGCGGTTTGACGCCTAAAAACACCTGATGAACCCCAGAAGCAGGAGTCGGTAATGAGCTATCAGCACCAGTATGTCGACGGTACACGTATTCATTTCCCGGTCGGGAAAGTGGTGTGTATTGGCCGTAACTACGCCGAACATGCAAAGGAACTGGATAACCCGGTACCCACCGAACCCTTGCTGTTCATCAAGCCGGGCAGTTGCGTGGTGCCGCTGGAAGGCGGTTTCAGTATTCCGGCCGACCGCGGCTCGGTGCACTACGAGGCGGAAATCGCCGTACTGATCGGCAAGCCGCTGTCGCCCCGCCCGAGCGTCGAAGAAGTGCTGGACGCCATCTCCGGTTTCGCCCCGGCCCTGGACCTGACCTTGCGGGACAAACAGGCCGAGCTCAAGGCCAAGGGCCTGCCGTGGGAGGTTGCCAAGTCCTTTGACGGCGCGGCGGTGATCGCACCGTTCGTGTCGAGCGGCACTTTTGCCGACCTGACCGACATCCCTGTTCGCCTGACCATCAACGGTGAAGTGCGCCAGGACGGCAACAGCAGCCTGATGCTCAACCCCATCGTGCCGATGATCCAGTACATGGCCGGCTGCTTCTCGCTGCAGGCCGGCGACGTGATCCTCACCGGCACCCCGGCGGGCGTCGGGCCGTTGAATGCAGGCGATGAACTGGTACTGGAGTTGCCGGGGGCGAGCCGCTTCGAAAGCAGCGTTCGCTAAACGCAGAACCTGTGCCCCCCTGTGGGAGCGAGCTTGCTCGCGATGAAAGCCATCACATCCAACATTGATGTTGGCTGACACACCGCTATCGCGAGCAAGCTCGCTCCCACAGGGGGCGGATGGAGGCCCGTCCCACCATTTACCGTTTTTTTCACATGCCATCCGGATAATTCCAGGGAATGGGGCGTCTGAGCTAGCCATTCCACTCGCCGAATTTTCTGGAACGCATTCCCCGATGGCCACAACCCAAGCACTGCCAGCCGCCAAACCTGCCCGTCGCCCTAGCTTCGCCCTCCCTTGGCCCAGGTATGCCTGGTCGCTGCTGGCAGTGGCCGCTGCCTACGGCCTGGCGTTCGCGATGCACTGGGACGACCGCGGCCTGCTTTGGCTATCGGAACACCTCCAGAGCCCGGCTCAACGCCAGGTGAGTATCTGGCTGCCGGACTACCACACCGTGATCGACGCCAAGCCGCTACCAGGCATGGAGGAGGACGAAGCGTCCGATGTGGCCTACAACCCCCAGACCAAGACCCTGTTCGCGGTCATGGGCAAGCGCCCGTTCCTGGTGGAACTGAGCCTTCAAGGCGATGTGCTGCGCAAGATGCCCTTGGTGGGTTGGAGCAATCCCGAGGGCGTGGCCTATATGCCCAATGGCCTGTTGGCGATTACCGACGAACGCCGTCACACGCTCTCGATCGTCCAGGTGGATGCCAACACACGCGAGCTCAACAGCACTGACTTCCCTCACTACGACCTGGGGGCCTCAGAAAACCAGAACAAAGGGTTCGAAGGAGTCATCTGGGATCCACGCAACCAGCAACTGGCGCTCGGAGAGGAACGCCCGCCGGCGCTGTTTACCTGGAAAAGCGATGGCAGCCAGCTGCTCAAGGGCGACAAGCAGATCCATGCTAGCAATGAACTGGACCTGCGCAACCTCTCGGCATTGGCGATCGACCCGCGAACCGGTCACATGCTGGTGCTTTCGGCCGACTCCCATCTGCTGCTGGAACTGGACGAAAAAGGTGAGCAGGTCAGCTTCATGACCTTGCTGGGCGGTTTCAACGGCTTGAAAGATACGATCCCTCGTGCCGAAGGCGTCACCGTCGATGAGGCCGGCAACCTGTACATGGTCAGCGAACCGAACCTGTTCTATCGTTTCGAAAAACAGCGCTGACAGCACTAACTATGTAGGATTAGTCTTCCTTCGTTGTAGGGTGTGGCACACAGCCATTAAGTTTCAGTTCAGGCAGCCGTGGTATTTCCACTCACCTGTTCTCATCCGAGCCCCTCAACATGCGTCGACTCGCCCGCCCCAAACCCTTGATCCTGATACTGCTGACGCTGGTGCTGATTCTCTTGATCGCAGCCGGCCAGTACCTGCGCCTGTTCGAGCGCGCCTGGTTCAACCTCAACACCTATTGGCAACCCATCAGCGAAGAAACCATCGCCCTGGATCAATACCGGGTCACGGTCGAAGCGCAGGTGATCGAGGGCCTGGACGATGATGTTTCAGCGCTGACGTTCGATCCGATCCGCAAGAGCCTGTTCACCGTCACCAATCAAAATGCCGAAATGATCGAGTTGTCGCTGGACGGCAAGATCCTGCGGCGCATCGCCCTGATCGGCTTTGGCGATCCGGAGGCGGTGGAATTCATCAGCGAAGACACTTATGTCATCACTGACGAGCGCCAGCATCGCCTGATCAAGATTCACCTGGAGGCCGACACCCGATTCCTCGACGCAGCCGACGCCGAGCAAATGACCCTCGGCGTGCACATGAGCGGCAACAAGGGATTCGAAGGGCTGGCCTACGACTCAGTGGGCAAACGCCTGTTCGTGGCGAAGGAACGCGACCCGATGCTGATTTATGAAGTGCATGGGTTTCCCCACCACAATCCAGAAAAGTCCTACGCGGTCCATGTGATCAACAACCCCAAGCGCGATGCCGGGCTGTTCGTGCGCGACCTTTCAAGCCTGCAATACGACGAGCGCAGCGGCCATTTGCTGGCGCTGTCCGATGAGTCTCGGCTGATTATCGAATTGGATATCAACGGCCGGCCGTTGAGCACCCTGTCGTTGAGCAAAGGCCGGCAGGGCTTGCAAAAAAACGTGCCCCAGGCCGAAGGACTCGCCATGGACGACGATGGCAACCTGTATCTGGTGAGCGAGCCGAATCTGTTCTACGTGTTCAAGAAGCCACAGCCTTGATGCAATTATTTCGATCCACAACAGAACCCAATGTGGGAGCGAGCCTGCTCGCGATAGCGGCTTATCCGCCACATCAATGTTGGCTGACACACCGCTATCGCGAGCAGGCTCGCTCCCACAGGGGAATACTTCAGGTTATTTCGCCGACTTATTCAGCCCGCAGGGTCTTCACCCCTTCAGGGGTCCCCAGCAGCAGCACATCCGCAGGACGCGCAGCGAACAAACCGTTGGTGACCACGCCAACGATGGCGTTGATCTGGCTTTCCAGTTCCACCGGGTTGGTGATCTGCAGGTTGTGCACGTCCAGGATGATGTTGCCGTTATCGGTCAACACGCCTTCGCGATACACCGGGTCGCCGCCCAGCTTCACCAATTGGCGGGCCACATGGCTGCGGGCCATGGGAATGACTTCAACCGGCAGCGGGAACGCGCCAAGCACCGGCACCAGCTTGCTGGCATCGGCGATGCAGATGAAGGTCTTGGCCACGGCCGCAACGATCTTCTCGCGAGTCAGGGCCGCGCCGCCACCCTTGATCAGGTTCAGGTGCGCGTCGCTTTCGTCGGCACCGTCAATGTAGAACTCCAGGTCGCTCACGGTGTTGAGCTCGTACACCGGAATCCCGTGGCCCTTGAGGCGCGCGGCGGTCGCTTCGGAGCTGGCGACCGCGCCGTCGAACGCACCCTTGTGTTGCGCCAGCGCGTCGATGAAGCAATTGGCCGTGGAGCCGGTGCCAACCCCGACGACGCTCTTGTCATCCAGCTTCGGGAGGATGAGGTCGACGGCGGCCTGGGCCACGGCCTGTTTGAGTTGATCCTGGGTCATGCGGGCTCCGAAAGCGGGCAGGAAGTAAAGAGGGGCGCGAGTATAACCCAACAAAACCTTGGGATTCGTGTGGTCGCCCAGCTAAAAGCCGGGTTAGACTCCTTGGCCCTGCCCAACCCGCTCAGTGATGCTTTCCGATGCTTGAACAGTACGTCAAAAAGATCCTCACCTCGCGCGTTTACGACGTTGCCGTAGAAACCCCGCTGCAGACCGCTCGCCAGCTCTCCGAGCGGCTGGGCAACAGCATTTTGCTCAAGCGCGAAGACTTGCAGCCGGTGTTCTCGTTCAAGATTCGCGGGGCCTACAACAAGCTGACCCAGCTCAGTGACGAAGAGCGCGCACGCGGCGTGGTCACGGCTTCGGCGGGCAACCACGCCCAAGGCCTGGCCCTGGCGGCCAAGGTGCTGGGCGTCAAGGCCACCATCGTGATGCCCAAGACCACCCCGGAAATCAAGGTCGAAGGCGTGCGTTCGCGCGGTGGCAAAGTGGTGCTGCACGGTGACTCGTTCCCCGAAGCCCTGGCCTATTCGCTGAAACTGGTCGACGAAAAAGGCTACGTCTACATCCACCCGTATGACGATCCCCACACCATTGCCGGGCAGGGCACCGTGGCGATGGAAATCCTGCGCCAGCACCCGGGGCGCCTGGATGCGATCTTCGTCCCGGTGGGCGGTGGCGGGCTGATTGCCGGGATCGCGGCCTACGTGAAATACCTGCGCCCGGACATCAAGATCATCGGCGTCGAGCCGGACGATTCCAATTGCCTGCAAGCGGCCATGGCCGCTGGCGAGCGCGTGGTGTTGCCGACCGTGGGGCTGTTCGCCGACGGCGTCGCCGTGGCGCAGATCGGCCAGCACACCTTTGATATCTGCAAGCATTACGTGGACGAAGTGATCACCGTCAGCACCGACGAGATCTGCGCCGCGATCAAGGACATCTACGACGATACCCGCTCGATCACCGAACCTGCTGGCGCCCTGGGCGTGGCCGGGATCAAGAAGTACGTCGAGTCACGGGGCATCAGCGGCCAGACCCTGGTGGCCATCGACTCCGGTGCCAACGTCAACTTCGACCGCTTGCGCCACGTTGCCGAACGCGCCGAACTGGGCGAGGGCCGCGAAGCGATCATCGCCGTGACCATCCCCGAGAAGCCGGGCAGCTTCAAGGCGTTCTGCGAAGCCGTCGGCAAGCGCCAGATCACCGAATTCAACTATCGCTACAACACCGGCAGCGAAGCGCACATCTTCGTCGGCGTGCAGACCCATCCGGAAAACGACCCGCGCAGCGCGCTGATCGCCAGCCTGACCGAACAAGGCTTCCCGGTGCTGGACCTGACCGACAATGAACTGGCCAAGTTGCATATTCGCCACATGGTCGGCGGGCATGCGGCCCATGTCATCGACGAAGTGGTGCTGCGCTTCGAGTTCCCGGAACGTCCGGGGGCGCTGTTCAACTTCCTCAACAAGCTGGGTGGGCGCTGGAATATCTCGATGTTCCACTACCGCAACCATGGCGCGGCCGATGGCCGCGTGGTCGCCGGACTGCAAGTGCCTCACGATGAGCGCCATCTGGTGCCGGCCGCGCTGGAAGAAATCGGCTACCCATACTGGGATGAAAGCGATAACCCGGCCTATCAACTGTTCCTGGGTTGATAAAGCCGGGCTAGGCTGTGAGCAAGACTTAAGGAAAATCCAACAATGGAAACATTGACTGCGCTGAAGATCGCTCACGTCGTCGCCACCGTACTGCTGCTGGCAGGCGCCCTGGGGCTGGCCGTCTGGGTCTGGCGCACGCGCCGCAATGGCGATGCCACGGCGGCGGCGCGCACGCTGCAACGTCCGCGGATGTTCATCTGGCTGGTGATGATCCTGGCTCTTGCGAGCCTGCCCTTCACGGGCTGGTGGATGGTGCATCAGGTTGGCTGGTCGCTGGGGCAGACCTGGTTGCTGGCTTCCAGCGTGCTCTACACCGTGGCGACACTGGCGGGGTTCTGGCTGCTGGTGCGACTGAACAAATTGCGCAAGGCGCCGGGCGCTAGCGGGAAGTTTACCTTTGCCCTGGCGCTGTTCAGTGTTGTCTGCTTTGTCGCCATTGCGGGGTTGATGGGGGCCAAGCCGGTTTAAAACACAGTCTGTGGGAGCAAAGCTTGCTCGCGATTCTGTGGGAGCAAGGCTTGCCCGCGATTGGCTTTACGCGATGCGAAGGTACGTATGCCAATCGCGGGCAAGCCTTGCTCCCATAGTCAATTGCGCAACGAAATCACCGGCCAACCCCGCTTCTGGGCCTCGGCCCGAAGATTCGGATCCGGATCCACCGCCACCGGATGCGTCACCACCTCCAGCAGCGCCAGGTCATTCATCGAGTCGCTGTAGAAATAGCTGCCGTCGAGCGAATGCCCGGTCTCTTCCAGCCAACGGTTCAGCCGGGTCACCTTGCCCTCGCGAAAGCACGGAACATCCGTGCTGCGCCCGCTGTAGCGCCCATCGATCATCTCGCACTCGGTGGCGATCAGGGTCTCGACCCCCAGGCGCTCGGCAATCGGCCCGGTGACAAAGCGGTTGGTGGCGGTGATGATCACCAGCTTGTCGCCAGCGTCACGGTGCTTTTCCAGCAATTCGATGGCCTGGGGCAACACGATCGGCTCGATGCAGTCGCGCATGTAGTCCAGGTGCCACTGGGCCAGCACGTGCATTTCGGTGCGGCCGAGGATTTCCAGGCAAAAGTTCAGGTACTCGGCGTTGTCGAGCTTGCCGGCCAGGTAATCCTGGTAGAACTCGTCGTTGCGTGCCTTGTACGTGACAGCGTCGAGGAAACCGCGCTCGCACAGGTAATCGCCCCACGCGTGGTCACTGTCGCCGCCCAGCAATGTGTTGTCCAAGTCGAATAAAGCCAGCCGCATTGCAGTTACTCGCTGAAAAATCTGAAGAAAGGCGTCCAGAATACGGACTTTTCACAAGAGTGCACATAAGCTAGGGACGCTCGTTGCTGCTTTCACAACCTTTGTGGAACAATGCGGCGACATGCGTTTGCGAGGTTGTTGCCGTGATCGATCCCGATGGTTTCCGTCCCAATGTGGGGATCATTCTTACGAATGATGCTGGGCAGGTGCTATGGGCTCGCCGTATCAATCAAGACGCCTGGCAGTTTCCCCAGGGCGGGATCAACCCCCAGGAGACGCCGGAAGAGGCCTTGTACCGCGAGTTGAATGAAGAAGTGGGGCTTGAGCGAGAGGATGTCGAAATACTCGCCTGCACCCGAGGCTGGTTGCGCTATCGTTTGCCGCAACGCCTGGTCAGGACGCACAGCCAACCGCTGTGCATCGGCCAGAAGCAGAAATGGTTTCTCCTGCGCCTGATCTCCAACGAGCAGCGGGTGCGGATGGATTTGACCGGTAAACCGGAGTTCGATGGCTGGCGCTGGGTCAGCTATTGGTATCCGTTGGGCCAGGTGGTGACATTCAAGCGCGAAGTGTACCGACGCGCTCTCAAAGAGCTTGCCCCGCGCCTGCTGACGCGCGACTGACGACGGAGTTCGACCCCGAGCCATGCTCAATACGCTGCGCAAGATCGTCCAGGAAGTTAACTCCGCCAAGGATCTCAAGGCGGCGTTGGGGATTATTGTATTGCGTGTCAAAGAGGCCATGGGCAGCCAGGTCTGCTCGGTCTACCTGCTGGACCCCGAGACCAACCGTTTCGTGCTGATGGCCACCGAGGGCTTGAACAAGCGCTCCATCGGCAAGGTCAGCATGGCCCCCAATGAAGGCCTGGTCGGTCTGGTCGGCACACGCGAAGAACCCCTGAACCTCGAAAACGCCGCGGATCACCCGCGCTACCGCTACTTTGCCGAAACCGGCGAAGAACGCTACGCCTCGTTCCTCGGGGCACCGATCATCCACCACCGCCGCGTCGTCGGCGTGTTGGTCATCCAGCAAAAAGAGCGCCGCCAGTTCGACGAGGGTGAAGAAGCCTTCCTCGTGACCATGAGCGCGCAACTGGCCGGGGTTATCGCCCACGCCGAGGCCACCGGCTCGATCAGCGGCCTGGGTCGCCAGGGCAAGGGCATCCAGGAAGCCAAGTTCGTCGGCGTACCGGGCTCACCGGGCGCGGCAGTGGGCACGGCGGTGGTCATGTTGCCACCCGCCGACCTCGACGTGGTGCCGGACAAGGCCATCGCCGACATCGAGGCCGAGCTGGGTTTGTTCAAGACCGCCATCGAAGGCGTACGCGCCGACATGCGGGCCCTGTCGGCCAAGCTGGCGACACAGCTGCGCCCTGAAGAGCGCGCACTGTTCGACGTTTACCTGATGATGCTCGACGATGCCTCCCTGGGCAGTGAAGTGACCACCGTCATCAAGACCGGCCAGTGGGCCCAGGGCGCGCTGCGCCAGGTGGTGACTGACCACGTCAACCGTTTCGAACTGATGGACGACGCCTACCTGCGCGAGCGGGCCTCGGACGTCAAGGACCTTGGCCGCCGCTTGCTGGCCTACTTGCAGCAGGAGCGCCAGCAGACCCTGGTCTACCCCGACAACACCATCCTGGTCAGCGAAGAGCTGACCCCGGCCATGCTCGGCGAAGTGCCCGAAGGCAAGCTGGCGGGCCTGGTCTCGGTACTGGGTTCGGGCAACTCCCACGTGGCAATCCTGGCCCGGGCCATGGGCATCCCGACGGTGATGGGCCTGGTGGACCTGCCGTACTCCAAGGTCGACGGCATCCAGATGATCGTCGATGGCTACCACGGCGAGGTCTACACCAATCCCAGCGACGTGCTGCGCAAGCAGTTTGCCGATGTGGTCGAGGAAGAAAAGCAACTGTCCCTGGGCCTGGATGCGCTGCGGGACCTGCCGTGCGTGACGCTCGACGGCCACCGCATGCCACTGTGGGTCAACACCGGCCTGCTGGCGGACGTGGCCCGGGCGCAGAAACGTGGCGCCGAAGGTGTGGGCTTGTACCGCACCGAAGTGCCGTTCATGATCAACCAGCGCTTCCCCAGTGAAAAGGAACAGCTGGCGATCTACCGCGAACAACTGGCCGCGTTCCACCCGCAACCGGTGACCATGCGCAGCCTGGACATCGGCGGCGACAAGTCCCTGTCCTACTTCCCGATCAAGGAAGACAACCCGTTCCTCGGCTGGCGCGGTATTCGCGTGACGCTCGACCACCCGGAAATCTTCCTGGTCCAGGCCCGCGCCATGCTCAAGGCCAGCGAAGGCCTGAACAACCTGCGCATCCTGTTGCCGATGATCTCCGGCACCCATGAACTGGAAGAAGCCCTGCACCTGATCCACCGGGCCTGGGGCGAAGTACGCGACGAAGGCACCGACGTGCCGATGCCGCCGGTCGGGGTGATGATCGAGATTCCGGCCGCGGTGTACCAGACCAAGGAACTGGCGCGGCAGGTGGACTTCCTGTCGGTGGGTTCCAACGACCTGACCCAGTACCTGCTGGCCGTGGACCGCAACAACCCGCGGGTCGCGGACCTGTACGACTACCTGCACCCGGCGGTGCTGCAAGCCTTGCAGAACGTGGTGCGCGACGCCCATGCCGAAGGCAAGCCGGTGAGCATCTGCGGCGAAATGGCTGGCGACCCCGCGGCCGCGGTGCTGCTGATGGCGATGGGGTTCGACAGCTTGTCGATGAACGCCACCAACCTGCCGAAAGTGAAATGGATGCTGCGCCAGATCAACCTCAGCAAGGCCCAGGAATTGCTCGCGGAGGTGATGACCATCGACAACCCGCAAGTGATCCACAGCTCCTTGCAACTGGCGCTGAAGAACCTTGGGTTGGCGCGGATGATCAATCCGGCTTCGAACAAAACCCTCTAGACAGTTCAACGAGCATTTGTGGCGAGGGAGCTTGCTCCCGCTGGGCTACGAAGTAGCCCCAAAGCCTTTTTGGGCGGGCTTCGCCCACCAGCGGGAGCAAGCTCCCTCGCCACAAGTAATCTTCTTCAAATGTACAGCGCCACCTCCCCCAAATGCCCCCCATGCGGCCCGAAACTGCGCTCGATCATCTGCCGCGTCCCATCGGCATGGACAATCAGCGCCGTACTCGCCCGCGTCCCGTAGGCCGGGCTGGCGATGAACACACTCGATAACAGCGTCTCGGTCGCCACGCCCACCCCCGTATCAGGCAGCTCAGCCACCGGAGCAGGTTGCGGATCGTTCAGCAGCGCCAGCAATGCCTCGGGCTGCGGATCATCCAGCACCTCGCCCAGCGCCGCCCGAGCCTTGAGCAACTTGGGCCAGGGCGTGTTCAACCCTGCGTTCGACAAGCCATAGAGCCCCTTGCCCAACCGCTGCGGCTGGGTATCGCGGGCGTTGTGGTGCCACAGCTCGACGCCATCGCCGAGCAGCAGGTTGAAGCCACCGTACTCGCTGGCGCGGGGAACGACTTCGCTCAGGTAGTCGGCAATCGACAGATTCCCGGTCAGGAACCGCGCCACCAGCTCACCGCGCGACTTGAAGGCCGGCAATTGGCCTGGGTCACGGATGTTGGTCAGCGCCGCAAAACGCCCCTCGGCGCCAATGCCGAGCCAGGTGCCGCCGGCCTCCAGGTCGCGACCGGCATGCACATGGGGCGCGTCAGGCCACTGGGCCAGGGGCAAGGTCGGCCGGGCATAGAACTCGTCGCGGTTGGCCGCCACGATCAGCGGCTGGGCATGGCCGGGGCGCCAGGCAAATACGATCAGGCACATCAGGTTGTCCTGTTTGAAAATGAAGCTGAACGACACTGCTTTTGTGGCGAGGGGATTTATCCCCGCTGGGCTACGAAGTAGCCCCAGAACTTTCAACTCGATAAACCTGGTACACCGAGTTGCCAGGTTTTAGGGCTGCTGCGCAGCCCAGCGGGGATAAATCCCCTCGCCACAGGGACAGCGATCATCAGCCACTCTACTCACACATCGCCCCGGCATCCATCGCCTTCAGTAGAGCCCAAGCCCCTCGATCCGTTACCATGCCGCTCTTATTTCGGGGATGGGCGGGAGACGCTGGTGGAATTTGTGCTCTATCTGCTGCTCGGTGCCTGCGCCGGTGTGCTGGCCGGGTTGTTCGGTGTGGGGGGCGGGATCATCATCGTCCCGGTGCTGGTGTTCAGTTTCACCCTGCAGGGTTTCGACCCGCAGGTGTTGACGCATCTGGCCGTCGGCACCTCACTGGCATCGATCATCTTCACCTCGGTCAATGCCGTGCGCGAGCATCAGCGCAAAGGCGCGGTGCGCTGGCCGGTGTTCGCCTGGATGACCGTCGGCATCCTGATCGGTGCCGGATTCGGTGCGATCACCGCCGAAGCGATTTCCGGCCCGCACCTGCAAAAGATCATCGGCGTGTTCGCCCTGATCGTTGCCGTGCAACTGGCCCTGGACTTCAAGCCCAACGCCAGTCGCAACGTACCGGGCAAGGCCGGACTGACCCTGGCCGGCACGGTGATTGGCTGGGCCTCGGCGATTTTCGGCATCGGTGGCGGTTCACTGACCGTGCCGTTCCTGACCTGGCGCAGCGTGCCGATGCAGCAAGCGGTCGCGACGTCATCGGCCTGCGGACTGCCCATCGCCGTGGTCAGCGCATTAAGTTTCATGATTCTGGGCTGGCACGATCCGTTGCTGCCGGCCCATAGTCTCGGTTTTGTGTATTTGCCGGCGCTGCTGGGCATCGCCTTGACCAGCATGGTCTTCGCCCGCTTCGGCGCGCGGCTGGCCCATCGCCTGTCACCGCGCTTGCTCAAGCGGTTGTTTGCCGCCCTGCTATTCTGCGTGGGCTTGAGTTTTCTGTTCTGACGCAATCCTGGCTTAATCCCGAGGTGGCAGCGTCGCCCGGGTATTTTTGACGTTTACGAGGAATATCAATGCTGCCTTACCCGCAGATCGATCCGGTAGCCCTGGCCATCGGCCCGCTGAAAATCCACTGGTACGGCCTGATGTACCTGATCGGCATCGGCGGCGCCTGGTTGCTGGCGTCGCGCCGGCTCAACCGTTTCGACCCGACCTGGAACAAGGAAAAACTTTCCGACCTGGTGTTCTGGCTGTCCATGGGGGTGATCGTCGGCGGACGCCTGGGCTATGTGCTGTTCTACGACCTGAGCGCCTATGTGGCCAACCCGACGCTGATCTTCGAAGTCTGGAAGGGCGGCATGTCGTTCCACGGTGGGTTCATCGGCGTGATGCTGGCGGCGTTGTGGTTCGGCAAGCGCAACAACAAGTCGTTTTTCGAGCTGATGGACTTCGTCGCGCCGATGGTGCCGATCGGCCTGGGCGCAGGGCGCATCGGCAACTTCATCAATGCCGAGTTGTGGGGCAAGCCGACCGACGTGCCGTGGGCGATGATCTTCCCGCCGTTCAGCGACCCGGCGCAGTTGCCGCGCCACCCGTCGCAGCTTTATCAGTTTGCCCTCGAAGGCGTGGCACTGTTCCTGATTCTCTGGCTGTTCTCGCGCAAGCCTCGGCCAACCATGGCGGTGTCGGGCATGTTCGCGCTGTTCTACGGAATCTTCCGTTTCATCGTTGAATTCGTCCGCGTACCGGACGCCCAGCTCGGCTATCTGGCGTGGAACTGGCTGACCATGGGCCAGGTGCTGTGCCTGCCGATGATCATCGGCGGCCTGGCGCTGATCTGGCTGGCTTATCATCGTGCGCCGGCTGCGGCGGCCAAGGTTTAAAATTCGAACCCCCGGGGCGTTGGTCCCGGGTTCAAGGACACAGGTAATCCATGAAGCAATATCTCGATCTGGTGGCCCACGTCATCAAGAACGGCACCAAGCAAGCCAACCGCACCGGTGTGAACACCATCAGCTTCCCCGGCGCCATGCTGCGCTATGACTTGAAAGACGGTTTCCCGGCCATCACCACCCGCAAAATGGCATTCAAATCGGCCATCGGCGAGATGTGCGGCTTCCTGCGCGGCGTGAACAACGCCGCCGAATTCCGTGCCCTGGGCTGCAAGGTCTGGGACCAGAACGCCAACGAAAACGCCCAGTGGCTGGCCAACCCGTTCCGCCGGGGCGAAGACGACCTGGGCGAGATCTACGGCGTGCAATGGCGCAAATGGCCGGCCTACAAACAGATCCCCTTGAGCAACCCGGCCGCCATCGAGCAGACACTGGCCCAGGGTTACCGGCAGATCGCCGAGGGCGAAGAAAACGGCCAGGCCTACGTGGTGCTGTACAAGGCCATCGACCAGGTTCGCCAGTGCGTCGACACCATCATCAAGGACCCGGGCAGCCGACGCATCCTGTTCCACGGCTGGAACTGCGCCCAGCTCGATGAAATGGCCCTGCCGCCGTGCCATCTGCTCTACCAGTTCCACCCGAATGTCGAGACCAGGGAAATCTCCCTGACCCTCTACATCCGCTCCAACGACCTGGGCCTGGGCACGCCGTTCAACCTCACCGAAGGCGCCGCGCTGCTGAGCCTGATCGGTCGCCTGACCGGCTACACGCCGCGCTGGTTCACCTATTTCATCGGCGATGCCCACGTCTACGAAAACCACTTGGACATGCTCAACGAACAGCTCACGCGCGAGCCGTTCCCGATGCCCAAGCTGGTGATTTCCGAGCGTGTG
Source organism: Pseudomonas ogarae (assembly GCF_014268695.2). Lineage (NCBI taxonomy): Bacteria > Pseudomonadati > Pseudomonadota > Gammaproteobacteria > Pseudomonadales > Pseudomonadaceae > Pseudomonas > Pseudomonas ogarae. Next base: position 511,134 of record NZ_CP077086.1, on the reverse strand, counting down.
CCGGAGTTTGCCAAGACCGGCGTGTACCAGCCCGAGTGGCTGGAGTTGGTGGAACCGAGCGACTTCTCCCTCGAAGGCTACCAGCACCACGCGCCGATGACCGCGCCGATGGCGGTCTAGAAGAATCCCACCATCCCCCTGTGTGCGGGCCTGTGGGCAAGGGCTCAATGCCCATGACTACGCCCCACATGGGAATGCTCCACCTCCGGCGCCACCGCCCCGCTCACTTCCAACCGCTGCAAGATCCCGCATTGATCCAGGTCCGGCCCTTCGCCACAACGATGGCGCAGGTCGATCAGTTGCGTCTGCAGGGCCAGCAGGCCGTCGATGCGGGCCTTGACGTGTTGGATGTGTTCGTCGATCAGCGCATTGACGCTTTCGCACTGGTCCTGGGGGCTGTCACGCAGGGCCAGGAGGCTGCGGATTTCTTCCAGGGTCATGTCCAGGGTGCGGCAGTTGCGGATGAACGTCAGCCGCTCGGCATGGGCCTGGGTGTAGACGCGGTAATTGCCGTCGCTACGGGCCGGCTCCGGCAGCAAGCCTTCGCGCTCGTAGTAACGGATGGTTTCGACCTGGCAGTCGGTGATTTTCGCCAGTTCTCCGATCTTCATGGTACGGCCTCCCAAATAGGTGCTTGACCCTATAGTGGCTACAGGGTCTTTACTGCGCAACAGGCACTTTTCACGGACGTCACCCGATGAGCGATTCCCTTCACATCCACAAACCCGACCACGGCCATGACCACGGGCATTCCTGCTGCGCATCGAAAGCAGCCCCGTCGCAGGTCATCCTCGGCAAAACGCCGACGGACGGTGCGCGGCTGAGCAGTTTCCGCATCGAAGCCATGGACTGCCCCACCGAACAGACGCTGATCCAGAACAAGCTCGGCAAGCTCGAAGGCGTGCAGCAACTGGATTTCAACCTGATCAACCGCGTGCTGGGCGTGACCCACGATTTGCCTAGCGACGCGCCGATCATCAAGGCCATCGAATCCTTAGGGATGCAGGCCGAGCCGATGACCCCGGGCCAAGAGAAAGCCACCCCTGACTTGCCCGCCCCGGCCAAGCCCTGGTGGCCGCTGGCGCTGTCCGGCGTGACGGCACTGGGTGCCGAGTTGATCCACTTCACCAACGCCGCGCCGAACTGGGTGGTCGCGCTGGTGGCGTTGGTGTCGATCCTCAGCGGCGGCCTGAGTACCTACAAGAAGGGCTGGATCGCCCTGAAAAACCGCAACTTGAACATCAACGCGCTGATGAGCATCGCCGTGACCGGCGCCGTGTTGATCGGCCAATGGCCGGAAGCGGCGATGGTGATGTTCCTGTTCACCGTGGCCGAGCTGATCGAAGCCAAATCCCTCGACCGCGCGCGCAACGCCATCAGCGGCCTGATGCAGATGGCCCCGCAACAGGCCACCGTGCAACAGACCGATGGCAGCTGGCAGGTGCAAGACGTAAAAGTCATCGCCCTCGGTGCGCGGGTACGGGTTCGCCCGGGCGAAAGGGTTGGCCTGGACGGCGACGTGGTCGCCGGTCGTTCGACCATTGACCAGGCACCGATTACCGGCGAGAGCCTGCCGGTGGAAAAAACCATCGGCGACAAGGTGTTTGCCGGCACCATCAACCAGGCCGGCGAACTGGAATACACCGTGACTGCGGCGGCCGATCACTCCACCCTGGCGCGGATCATCCACGCCGTGGAACAGGCCCAGGGCTCCCGCGCGCCGACCCAGCGCTTCGTCGACCAGTTCTCGAAAATCTACACCCCGGCGGTGTTTGTCCTGGCCTTGGCCGTGGCCATCATCCCACCGCTGCTCATGGGCGCGGCGTGGTTCGACTGGATCTACCGAGCGCTGGTGCTGCTGGTGGTCGCTTGCCCGTGCGCACTGGTGATTTCCACCCCCGTGACCATCGTTAGCGGCCTCGCCGCCGCTGCGCGCAAAGGCATCCTGGTCAAGGGCGGCGTGTACCTGGAGGGAGGCTACAAGCTCGACTACCTGGCCCTGGACAAGACCGGCACGCTCACCCACGGCAAGCCGGTGCAAACCGACTATGTGGCGCTGGACCCGAGCGTGGAAACCACCGCTCCGGCCCTGGCCGCCAGCCTTGCCGCCCGCTCCGACCACCCGGTTTCCCGGGCGATTGCCAACGCGGCTGTGGATAAGCAACTGGCACAGCAGGTTGTGGATAACTTCGAGGCGCTTGCCGGGCGCGGCGTGCGCGGCGACATCGGCGGGCAGACTTATCACCTGGGCAATCACCGCCTCGTGGAAGACCTCGGCCTGTGCTCCCCCGAACTGGAAGAGAAACTCTTCGCCTTGGAAAAACAAGGCAAGTCCGTGGTGCTGCTGCTCGACGCTACAGGCCCCTTGGCGCTGTTTGCCGTGGCCGACACCGTGAAGGACTCCAGCCGCGAAGCCATCCGGCAACTGCATGACCTGGGCATCAAGACCTTGATGCTCACCGGCGACAACGCCCACACCGCCGACGCGATTGCTGCGCAGGTGGGCATGGACCAGGCCCGAGGCGACCTGTTGCCCGAAGACAAGCTGCAAGCCATCGAAGCGTTGTACACCCAGGGTCACCGCGTCGGCATGGTCGGCGACGGCATCAACGACGCCCCGGCCCTGGCCCGTTCGGAAATCGGTTTCGCCATGGCGGCGGCCGGCACCGACACGGCCATCGAAACCGCCGATGTCGCCTTGATGGACGATGATCTGCGCAAGATCCCGGCTTTCATTCGCCTGTCGCGGCAGACTTCAAGCATCCTGAAACAGAACATTGCCTTGGCGTTGGTGATCAAGGCGATCTTTCTCGGGTTCACCTTCGCCGGGTTCGCCACCATGTGGATGGCGGTGTTCGCCGACATGGGGGTGAGTTTGCTGGTGGTGTTCAATGGGCTGCGGTTGTTGCGCAAGTAAAGTTTGCGGTGACCGGGAGGGCCTCATGATTTAACGCCAACTCAATCGCGCTTGGGCTCGCGGATCTTGTACCAGGCCACATACAGCGCCGGCAGGAACAGCAGCGTCAGCAGGGTGGCGATGATGATCCCGCCGATCATCGCGTAGGCCATCGGCCCCCAGAACACTTCCCGGGCAATCGGGATCATCCCCAGGCTCGCCGCAGCCGCCGTGAGCAGGATCGGTCGGCGCCGGTGTTCGGTAGCTTGCACCACCGCATCCCAGGGCTCGTAGCCGTCACGTTCGTATTCATCGATCTGGGTCACCAGGATCACCGAGTTACGGATGATGATGCCAATCAACGCGAGGATCCCGAGGATCGCCACGAAGCCCATGGGCGTGCCCGTCGGCACCAGCGCCAGCACCACGCCGATCAATCCGAGAGGCGCGACGCTCGCCACCAGGAACAGTTTCTGCACGCTGTGCAGCTGGATCATCAGGAAGGTCGCCATCAAGAACAGCATCAGCGGCACGACACTGGCAATCGGCCCTTGGGCCTTGCTGCTCTCCTCCACCGTACCGCCCGTGGCGACCTTGTAGCCCACTGGCAGGCCGGCGGCGAACTTGTCGATCTCCGGTTGCAGTTGCTTGACCAGGTCGGTGGGTTGGATCTCGTCGCGCACCGCGGCCTTGATGGTGATGGTCGGCTTGCGGTCACGACGCCACACCAAGGGCTGTTCCAGTTCATAGCGCACCGTGGCAAACGCCAGCAACGGAATCGAGGTGCCGCCCGGGGTGACGATTTGCAGGTTCTGCAGGGTTTCCGGCGAACCACGCTCGGCATCTTCGGCACGGCCGACCACGTCGATCAGGTAGATATCGTCGTTGACCTGGGTCACGGGCGAGCCGCTGACGATGCTGTTCATCAGCCTGGCCACATCATCGGAAGACAGGCCCAACTGCCGCGCCTTGTCCTGGGCGATGTCGATGCGCAGCACCTTGCCCGGTTCGTTCCAGTCGTAAATGATCTCGCCAATGTGCGAGTTCTTGTCCAGCTCGGTGGCCAGTTCGATCGCATGCTTGCGCACCTGGTCGATGTCCTTGCCGCTGACCCGGTACTGGATCGGCCTTCCCACCGGCGGGCCCATTTCCAGGGCCTGCACGTAGCTGCCAATCCCGACGAAATCCTCACGCAGACGCTTTTGCAGGCGCTCGGTGAGGGCCGTGCGCGACTCCAGGCCCTTGCTGACGATCACCAGTTGCGCGTAGTACGGGTTCTGCAGTTGCTGGTCCAGCGGCAGGTAAAAACGAATCGCGCCTTCGCCGATGTAGCTGCTCCAGCGCTCGATGTCCGGGTCGCCCTTGAGGGTCGCTTCCAGGCGATCGACCGCCCGGCGGGTCTCGTCCATCGAGGCGTTTTGCGGCAGGTTGAGGTCCACCAGGATTTCCGGCCGGTCCGAGGATGGGAAGAACTGGTTCTGCACGAAGCGCATGCAAAACACCGACAGCACGAACAGCAGCACGGTGATGCCAATGGCCCACCAGCGATTGCGCATCGCCCACAGCAGGCCGCCGTTGAATGCCAGGCCGATCCGCCCCGGCTCGGCGCTGTGGGGTTTCACGTTGGTGCTGAGGATGTGCACGCCGATCACCGGGGCAAACAACACCGCGACGATCCATGACACCAGCATCGCCACGGCGATGACCGCGAACAGGGTGAAGGTGTACTCACCGGCGGAACTGGCGTTCAGGCCGATGGGCACGAAACCGGCTACGGTTACCAGGGTCCCGGTGAGCATCGGGAACGCCGTCGAGGTGTAGGCGAACGTCGCTGCCTGGTCCTTGGTGTCACCTTTTTCCAGGCGCGTGACCATCATTTCCACGGTGATCATCGCGTCGTCCACCAGCAGGCCGAGGGCGATGATCAACGCGCCAAGGGAAATCCGCTGCATGGTGATGCCGCTGTACTCCATGAACAGGAAAACCATCGCCAGCACCAGTGGAATCGAGCAGGCCACCACCAGCCCGGCCCTGACACCGAGGCTGACGAAGCTGACGACCAGGACGATGATCACCGCCTCGAACAAGGCGCTGGTAAAGCCGCCGACCGCCTCCTCCACCACTTCGGCCTGGTCCGAGACGGTATGCACGCCAACGCCCACCGGCAGGTCGGCGGTCAGCTCGCTCATGCGCGCATGCAACGCCTTGCCGAAGTCCTGAATGTTGCCGCCCTTCTTCATTGCGATGGCGAGGCCGATGGCCGGTGTACCGTTGAAACGAAACATCGGCGTGGCAGGGTCGACGTAACCGCGGCTGATATCGGCGATGTCGGCCAGTCGATAGAAGCGGTCGTTGAGCCGCAGGTTGACGTTGGCCAGGTCCTTTTCCGACTGGAACTGCCCGGACGTGCGCACGGAAATCCGCTCCGGCCCGGCGTCGATGACCCCAGCCGGGGTCACGGCGTTCTGGGTCTGCAGGCTTTGCACGACTTGGCGCTGGTCGATCCCCAGGGCGGCAAGTTTGCGTGTGGAGAAATTCAGGTAGAGCACTTCGTCCTGCTCGCCCACCATCTCGACCTTGCCCAGGCCCGGTACGTCACGGATCTCGGCGCGCACCTGTTCCACGTAGTCGCGCAACTGGCGCATCGACAGACCGTCGCCGGTAAAGGCGTACACCGAACCGTAGACATCGCCGAACTCATCGTTGAAGCCAGGCCCTTGCAAGCCGTCAGGGAAATCGCCGCGAATGTCGTTGATCTTCTTGCGCACCTGGTACCAGATCTCGGGAATTTCCTTGGCCCCGGTGGTGTCGAGCAGGTACACGAACACCGTCGATTCTCCCGGTCGGGTGTAGCTTTTGACGTAGTCGAGGGAATCGAGCTCTTCGAGTTTTTTCTCGATGCGATCGGTGACCTGCCTGAGGGTTTCCTCTTGGGTCGCGCCAGGCCAACGGGTCTGGATAACCATGGTCTTGATGGTGAACGATGGGTCTTCTTCGCGCCCCAGGTTCATGTACGAAAACACGCCCATCAGCAATGCCACGAACATCAGGTACCAGACGAACGACTGATGCCGCAGGGCCCATTCGGACAGATTGAAAGGCCCTTTCATCGTGCGTCCTCGTCGAGTTTCACTTTCTGCCCCGGCTGGAGACTGTTCACCCCAGCGCTGACCACGCGATCGCCGGCCTTGATGCCGTTGGCCACCAACACCGAGTTGGCCGAACGTTCGAGAATCCGTACGTCACGGGGCGAGACGGTCTGGGTTTGCGGGTCGACCAGCCAGATGCGCGCCTTGCCGTCGATCTCCTGCAGCGCGCTCAGTGGCAGCTCGATGCGTGGTTCGATGGTCGAGCTCAGGGTCACGCTGATGGCCGTGCCCAGGCGAAAACCTGGCGGTGTGTCGGTCAGTGTCAGGCGCGCGCGGCGGGTGCGGGTCGCGCTCTGGGCCTGGGGTTCGATCTCGCGCACGATGGCGGTGGTGTGGATGTTCGGGTCCAATTGCGCGGCAACCTCGAACACCACGTCCGTGGGCAGGCGCTCGACCAGCCCGGCCGGCAGGTCGATCACTGCTTCCTTGATGTCCGGGCGGGCCAGGGTCACCACTTGCTGGCCGGCGGTGACCACCTGCCCGGCTTCGGCACTCCAGGCGGTGACGACGGCGTCGTGGTCGGTGTGCAGCGCGCTGTAGTTGAGCTGGTCGCGGGACTGCTCCACCGAGGCCTTGGCCTGTTCGAGAGAGGCGCCAGTGGTTTTCAGGTCGGTCTGGGCGATGTCCAGTTGCGCCTGGGCGCCGACGCCACGGTCGAACAATTGCTGCTGGCGCCGGGCATTGGCCTGGGCATTGATGTACTGCGCCTCGATCCGCGCCAGATCGCCCTGGGCGGCGCGCAACTGGTTTTGCTGGTCGGTAGGGTCGAGCGTGGCGAGCAGGTCGCCCTTCTTCACTTGCGCACCGACATCGACATTGCGGCTGGCGATGCGTCCTGGCACGCGGAAACCCACATTGCTCTCATAGCGCGCCTGGATATTGCCAGCGAACCGCCCGAGTGCCTGCTGGTCGAGGGCCCGGACTTCAACGGACAACACCGGACGCACCGGTTCGGGCGGCGCTTCTTCCTTGGAGCAGGCGGCCAGCAAGAGGGCGGCAGAGACCATCCACAAACGCTTCATGGTTGCCCCCCCTGCGTGGTTTTTCCAGCGGTGTTTTCAGCGATCTCGACGCGTACGCCGGGATGCAACAATTGCCCACCGGCGATGATGATTTTCTCACCGCCCTTGAGCCCATCGCTAATGATGACCTTGCCGGTCAGGTAGCGGCCGACCGTCACCGTTTGCAACTGCGCCTTGCCCTCGCCGTCCACCAGCCAAACGGCCGGGTCACTGAGGTTTTTGGTCAGGGCCGACCAAGGCAGCTCGAAGGCGGTCTTGCCGGCGGACTTGGCCGTGGCACTGACCACCGAGCCCAGGCGCATGCCTTCGGGCAGATCATTGAGGGTGACCTTGACCTGCACGGTGCCGGTCTGGGCAGACACCGCCGGGGTGATTTCGCGCACCGTACCGGTGGTCTTGATCGCGGGGTTATCCAACAAACTGATGGTGATTGCAGGGTCCGAAGGCGGTTCGCTCAACAGCGATTCGTAGATATTGAACACGGCGTCGCGCTCGCCGTCCCGGGCCAGACTGAAGATCGGTTCCGTGGCCTGCACCACCTGGCCGACTTCCGCCTGGCGCGCGGTGATGATGCCCGGGGCCTCGGCAATCAGTGCGGTGTAGCTCAGTTGTTCGCGGGCGTTGGCCAGTTGGGCCTGGGCGGCGCTCAATGCACTCTGGCTGCTGCGCAGTTGGGCCTGGGCCGTGTCGTATTCACTTTGGCTGGTGTAGCCCTTGGGCAGGAGTTTCTGCTGGCGCACGAACGCCGCCGCACTCTGCTTGACCCGCGCCTGCTCGGCGGCCACCTGGGCCTCGGCGGAGTCGACGTTGGTCTGCAGGTCTCGGGGATCGAGCCGGGCCAGTACTTGCCGGGCCGAGACCCGGTCGCCGACATCGACCTTGCGCCCGATGATCTTGCCGCCCACGCGAAACGACAGGTCGGCCTGCACCCGCGCCTGGACATCGCCAGTCAGGGTCACCGAGGCGGCATATTCGCTGGGCACGGCTTGCTGCACAAAAACCCGTGGCAGGGCTTTTTCCGCAGGCTTCTCATCACCGCATCCGGCCAGCAGCACGCAGAGGCCCAGGCCTACTACCAGTTTGATTCGGGGACCAGCCATGCAGACTCCTTTGCGCTGTACGGACGTACCAGTGACGATACGACTGTGAGCTTAGAACAGGGTTCAACGAATACAACAGGAGCGCAAATCAGGCAAACTGATCGCCTCCTTATGGACCCCCAGCAGCAGGAGTCTGCTCATGCTCAAGACCCTGGCGGTGGCCAATTACCGCTCCATCAACAAGCTGGTAATCCCCCTGGGCCGGCTGAACCTGATCACCGGTCCCAATGGCAGCGGCAAGTCCAATCTGTACCGCGCCCTGCGCCTGTTGGCAGAGACGGCCCAGGGCGGGGTGGTCAACGCCCTGGCCCGCGAAGGCGGACTGGACTCGACCTTCTGGGCCGGGCCGGAAGAAATCAGCCGCCGCATGCGTAACGGCGAGGTGCCGGTCCAGGCGGTTGTGCGCCAGGGCACCAAGCGCCTGCGCCTGGGCTTCGCCGGTGAAGACTTCAGCTATTCGATCGCCCTGGGCTTGCCGGAACCCAGTCTTTCAGCGTTTTCACTGGACCCTGAAATCAAGCGCGAATGCATCTGGGCCGGCCCGGTGTTTCGGCCGGCCAGCCTGCTGGTGGACCGCAACGGGCCGATGATCCGTGCCCGCGAAGGCCGCTCCTGGGATGTACTGGCCCAGCACACGCCGACCTTCGACAGCCTGTTCGACCAGGTCGGCAGCCTGCGCACTTCGCCGGAGGTTTTGCAGATGCGCGAGTTCATTCGTCGCTGGCGTTTCTACGATCATTTTCGCAGCGATGCCGACGCCCCGGTGCGCCAACCGCAACTGGGTACCCGCACACCGGTGCTGCATCACGACGGACGCGACCTCGCCGCCGCGTTGCAGACCATCCTTGAAATCGGTGACGTCGAGGCTTTGCATACCGCCATCGGCGACGCGTTCCCCGGTGCCCACCTGCGCATCGAGAAACTGCAAGGCGGACGTTTCGCCATCGCGTTTCAACAGCACGGCCTGCTGCGGCCGCTGTCCGCCGCCGAACTGTCGGACGGGACCTTGCGCTATCTGTTGCTGGTGGCCGCCCTGCTCACACCACGACCGCCCTCGCTGATGGTGCTCAACGAACCGGAAACCAGCCTGCACCCGGATCTGTTGCCGGCCTTGGCGCGGCTGATCATCCGGGCTTCAGTCAATTGCCAGGTCTGGGTGGTATCCCACGCCACGCGCCTGATCGCCGCCCTGGAGCAGGATGAGCAGTGCAATTGCATCGTGCTGGAAAAGGAGCTTGGGCAGACCGGGATTGTCGGGCAGCGGGTGCTGGATGAACCGGCGTGGCATTGGCCGGATTAATCAGCGCCTGATCAACCGAATCGCGAGCAAGCTCGCTTGTATGGTAGGACTTGAAGGGAGGAGGAGGGACAAAGCTCGATTCTGACTGTTAGCCGCAGTACAGACCGTGGGAGATTTCACCCCTCCTCCTTTCACCCAAGCGCCGATAAAGAATGCATCTGGCCTAGACCGACGATAGGAACAAGCCTGCGCCTCTGGGTGAACCCTTCAAGTGTTCAAACCTTAGCCCGGAGGATTTTCAATGGCAATGCCGGTTTCTGTCGCAAAGCCGATCGTGGGTGTTGATGTCGCCAAAGATGAGTTGGTGATTTATCACGCAGAAACAGATCGACTGGAAGCGATCCCCAACACCAAAGCAGCGATCAAGAAGTGGCTCAAGGAATTGCCCGCGCCAGTGGATGTCGCCATCGAAGCCACCAATATCTATCATCAGGAATTCGCCGACCTGGCTTATGCGCAAGGCTGTGTGATCTACATGATCGGCGGCTACGAGCTCAGTCATTACCGCAAAGGTGTGAAAGTTCGCGCTAAAACCGATGCGCTGGATGCTCGGTTGTTGGCTCGCTACTTGAACAACGAAGGCCACCAGTTGCACCCGTGGACCCCGCCATCGCCACTGTATTGCCGGCTTATAAGCCTTTTCCGGCGCCGGGCAGCTTTGGTTCAGGCGCGCGTCAGCCTCAAGCAAAGCTGGTCAAACGAACCGTTGCTCAAAAAGGCCTTTGAGAACCAGATAAAGGCCATGCAACGACTGGAGATCTTGCTCGAGAAAACAATCCAGACGCAGTTGGAAGCCGCTGGCTTGGGCGCTCAGCTCAAGCGTTGTATGAAAGTCGAAGGCATTGGCCTGTTGAACGGTGCCCGTTTGCTCACGTCGTTTCAGCGTGGGGATTTCAGAAATGCCGATGCCTTCATCGCTTTTCTGGGCCTAGACCTGCGTATATCGGACTCAGGGAAAAAGAAGGGACGCCGCTGCCTGTCTAAGCGAGGTGACCCAGAGGCCCGTCGATTGATGCATAACGCCGCGATGTCGGCGAGGCGCACAGCGGCATGGAAGGGTTTTTATGAGGCATTGAGGGCCCGGGGACTCAGCACAACCGAAGCATTAGTGGCACTGGCCCGCAAGCTTGCCCGAGTAGTATTCGCCCTGCTGAAGAACCAGAGCGAATACTTACCGAAGGGCATTTAAGGGGTAGCCCTGCACCATAGAATCTCCCACAATAAAAAACGCCGACGCTGTCTCAGCCGTCGGCGTTTGAAACCGTGAAAGGATATATCCCGCGAATCAGAACGCCGGCAGTACCGCGCCGCTGTATTTCTTCTCGATGAACGCCTTCACTTCAGGGCTGGTCAGGGCCTTGGCCAGTTTCTGGATGGCCGGGCTGTCCTTGTTGTCCGGACGGGCCACCAGGAAGTTGACGTAAGGCGAGTCCGCGCCTTCGATCACCAGTGCATCCTTGGCCGGGTTAAGGCCCGCTTCCAGGGCATAGTTGGTGTTGATCAGGTCCAGATCGACCTGGTCCAGCACGCGCGGCAGCATGGCCGATTCCAGTTCCTTGAACTTGAAGTTGTGCGGGTTCTTCGCGATATCTTTCGGGGTTGCCAACGCATTTTTCGGGTCTTTCAACTCGATCAGACCCGCCTTCTGCAGCAGGATCAAGGCACGGCCGCTGTTGCTACCTTCGTTGGGCAACGCGATGGTTGCGCCGTTTGGCAGATCAGCCAATTTTTTGTACTTCTTCGAGTAGCCACCGAATGGTTCGACGTGAACGCCGATCACGGTCACCAGATGGGTGCCTTTGCCTTCGTTGAAGTTCGTCAGGTACGGCAGGGTTTGGAAGTAGTTGGCGTCCAGGCGCTTCTGATCAACCTGCACGTTGGGTTGGACGTAGTCGGTGAAGACCTTGATTTCCAGGTCCACGCCTTCTTTGGCCAGGGCCGGCTTGATCAGCTCGAGGATTTCAGCGTGGGGCACCGGGGTGGCCGCCACGACCAGTTTCTCCGCGGCCTGGGCCAGGCCAGAGGCCAGGGCTGCCGCCAATGCGGTGAACAACAGAACCTTTTTCATGCAGTGTCCTTATCGAAAATCACGGTCGTCATGGACGACGGCCAAATGTGGAGTGCCAGTGAAGTGCTATCGCTGGCGTGATGCGGACAATACCGATATTTTTTATTCCTTAACAATATCTTTTCTTCAAGTTCATATTCATTTTACTCATATAGAAAATCCCGCTTTTTGTGGCGAGGGAGTCCTGATCTATAGCGTTTGCTCCAGTCGATTGAGCAGCGCCTTGAGGGCTATGCGCTCGGCTTGCGAACCCTGTGCAATGACGTGCGCCACCTGCTGATCAATCAGCTCCAGGGCTGAAGGTTGGGGCGGCAGATTCAAGTGCTCCGGCAAAATCTCATCCCCCGTGCTCACCAGCAACGCGAAGTGAATGACGTTTTCCAGCTCGCGGGTGTTGCCCGGCCAACTGTGCTGTTCAAGGGCTTGCTGCGCCGCGTCACTGATCAGCGGCACGCTGAGGCCGAGTCGCTGGCTGTAGATGCCCAGGAAATATTCGGCCAGGGACAGGATGTCGCCTACCCGCTCGCGCAGGGCCGGCAGTTCCAGTTGGCCTTCGCTCAAGTAGTGGTAGAGCCGTTCGTGGAATTTCCCGGCCGTCACCGCTTGCGCCAGGTCGATGCTGGTCGCTGCCACCAGGCGAACATCCACCGGGCTGGGCTGATGCGCACCCACACGGGTGACTTCATGGTTTTCCAGGGCCGCCAGCAATTTGATCTGGATCGGCAGCGGCAGATCACCAATCTCATCCAAGTAGAGGGTGCCGCCATTGGCCGAACCAAACCAACCGGCCCGGCTGCTGGCAGAACCGCTATAGCTGCCGGCGGCATAACCGAACAGTTCGGCGTCGGCATAGGTCGGGCTGATCGCGCCGCAGTTGACCGAGACAAACAACCCGCCGCGCTCACTTTCACGGTGGATATGCCGGGCCAGCAATTCCTTGCCGCTACCGGTTTCACCGCGTATCAGCACCGAGACCGCACGGGGCGCCAGTTGCTCCAATGCCTGGCGCAATTGCCGCGAACGAGGGTCGACGAACACCAGCGCCTTGGCGCGAATGCTCAGGAGGCTTTTTTCCGCATCGGGAAAGGTCAGCAAGGGCTGACCGAAGGTTTCATGCAAACTCATGGCAGGCTCCCGCCCCAGACCGCCGGGAGACGGGGGGCGCTAAAATTCAGGCGCGGCGCAGGGCGTGATGCTCCATGCGGTTTTGCAGACGATAGAGGTAAGCGAAACCCTGCTCCCAGCGCTGGTGGCCGGACTTCACGTTGATATGCCCCGCTCCCGCCAGGATCCCGGCCTCGGCGCCCCAGTTGCGCGCCAGCTCCAGGGCGCGCGGGGCACTCACGGCGGCGTCGTTGTCGGAGCTGACCACTTGGCTTGGGAACGGCAACAGATCAGTGGGAATCGGCGCGAAGTTGCGCAGCGCCGGGGCGCAGGCCGGCCGTTCGACATCCGCCGGCGCCACCAGCAACGCCCCACGCACCTGCCGCAGAAACTGCACAGGCGCGGTGGCGGCCCAATGGGCCACCGTGATGCAACCCAGGCTATGGGCAATCAGGATCACTGGTGTGCTGTCGGCGGCCACGGCCTCGGCCAGCGCCGCGACCCAGTCTTCACGTCGAGGCGTGACCCAGTCGGCCTGCTCGACCCTGGCACTGTTGGGCAGGCTGTTCTGCCAGTGGGTTTGCCAATGATTTTCCGGCGATCCTTGCCAGCCCGGCACAATCAGGTAGCGAATCGATTCGTTGCGCATGGGTGCTCTCCTGCGTGTCTGTTCCCGGAGGAGTATAGGGAGGAGAGCTATATTATTTAAGGAATAAGAAGCTATTTATTAATAACCATAAAGAATAATAGTTTATCCCCACAGGTCTTGTGCATCACTCGCTACGCCCCTTGCGCAACAACACATCCAACTGGTCTATCACTTCCGCCCAGTCCGCATCTTCGAGGATCTCGTCGCGCAGCATTTGCCGCTGGCCCTCATTCCAGAAGTACGCATCAGCCAAGTGAAGTTCAGGCTTGAGAGGGGAATGAGTCGCGATGAATTTGTCGATATCAACGGCGGCATCAGACAGGCCCAATTGTTTGAACAGCGCGGGCAGGCTGTGGATCGGGGATTCCATGGGAGGCTCCTGAGGATAAGACGGGTGATTGGGTGCTTTCCCGCAGTCTAGCCCTGAATGACCGCCAGACTGATCAAAATTCAATCAACCCACGACTCGACTAGACTTTGAATAACGTCCCGACGAATACACGTTGCGGAGGGTCCTGTGAACATTCACTGGTTGACGGTTGCGCTGCTGGCGATCAGCGGGCCTGCGTTCGGCGCCGATGGCCTCGTGCTGCCAGGCACCGATCCCCTGGGTTTCTGGCTGGTTGCCGTTGGCGTGGCCTTGCTGGTCTTCGAGGCGGCCCTGCCCAATTATGGCGTCGCGGGGCTGGGTGGGATTGTCCTGTGTGTGATTGGCGCGGTCATCCTGACCAACGCCGATGTACCGGCTCCGCTGATGCTCGGCCTGGGCCTGGTCAGTGCCGTGCTGCTGATCGTCCTGTTGGTCCGTGCGTTGAAAACACGACCGCGCCAACCGGTCAGCGGTGATGCCGCGCTGTTGGGCAGCGTCACGACGGTGACCGCGTTGCAGGCCGGCAATCATCATCATGGCTGGGTCCAGTTGGAAGGCGAACGCTGGCAGGTGGCAAGCGCGACGCCGCTGCGGTCTGGGCAAGCGGTGCGTGTCATCACCCGCAAGGGTTTGCTGCTGGAAGTGGCCCCCGCTGATTCGCAAGGAGTCTGAGATGGGTATGCAAATCGGTTTTACGATGCTGTTGTTGCTGTTGATCGCGTTGGCGGCTTCGACATTCCGGATCCTGCGTGAATACGAACGGGCGGTGGTGTTCCAGCTCGGTCGGTTCTGGCAGGTCAAGGGGCCTGGGTTGATCCTGCTGATCCCAGTGGTTCAGCAGATGATCCGCGTCGACCTGCGCACCATTGTCCTCGATGTACCGCCCCAGGACGTGATCACCCGCGACAACGTCTCGGTGAAGGTCAACGCGGTGCTGTATTTCCGCGTTCTCGATCCACAGAAAGCCATCATCCAGGTCGAAAATTTCCTCATGGCCACCAGCCAACTGGCCCAGACCACCTTGCGCGCGGTCCTCGGTAAGCATGACCTGGACCAACTGCTGGCCGAGCGCGAGCAATTGAACGGCGACATCCAGCAGGTGCTCGACGCCCAGACCGACGCCTGGGGCATCAAGGTGGCGAACGTCGAGATCAAGCACGTGGACCTCAACGAATCGATGATCCGCGCCATCGCCCGCCAAGCCGAAGCCGAGCGGGAACGCCGGGCCAAGGTAATCCACGCCGAAGGCGAGCTGCAAGCCTCGGAAAAACTCATGCAGGCCGCCGAAATGCTCGGCCGCCAGCCAGGTGCCATGCAGTTGCGCTACATGCAGACACTGGGCTCGATTGCCGGGGATAAAAGCTCCACCATCGTCTTCCCCTTGCCGATTGAATTGCTCAAGGGGATGGCGGAGTTGTCGCCCAACAAGGCTTGATCCGCGGAGCGAGCATTTCCCTGTGGCGAGGGAGCTTGCTCCCGCTCGGTTGCGCAGCAACCGCAAAAGCTTGGGGCCGCTGCGCAGCCCAGCGGGAGCAAGCTCCCTCGCCACAAAAGCGTGTTACAGCGGCAATGACTTCAACGCGTCATAAGGCCCCTGCGCCCAGCGCAGCACCCGTTCACGCAACAACGCCGAAGCCTCCCGGCGCTTGTCCTCGCTGTCGCCTACAAACGCTTGCGCCGGCTGCTTGGCATGCTGCCCCACTGCCGCGAACACTTGCCTGCCTTGCTCCTCATCGAGCCGGAAAAACACCGCCAGCCGGCCCGCCATCGCCTCGGGCAGTTCGGTGTAGTTGACCGCCATTGCACCCAATACCTGACAGTGTTCCAAACCCGTCGCCAACAACCGCCCCACCCGGCGCGAGATGAAATCTTCCGGGCTACTGAAGGGCAAATCATCGTCCAGGACACTCGCCCCGATCATCCCCGGCACCATGTGCATGCCGGGACGCCGCAGGTGGGAGACGGCGATTTCCAAGGGGTCGCGGTACAGGAACAGCCAGGGCGTGTCGGGAAAACATTCTCGCAACAGCGCCAGCTCACCGATGTTCCAGGCGTCGAGCTTGACCACCAGCCGTTGCTCCACGCCTCGGCGGCGCTGCCCATAGGCCGACATCAAGCCCTTGAGCGCCACGCACCGCTCGGGCGACGGCAAATCACTGCGCAGCAACGTATCCAGGGGCGGTGGTTCCGAGATGACGATGTGATCGTCCAATTGGGCAAGCATCTGGCTGATCAAGGTCGAGCCGCAACGGGAGGCATGGAAAATGAACGCACTGGGCGCCAGGCCCGGGCTTTGTCGTTGCCACTGACCGAGCACGTCCAAGGGTGTCTGGCGGCGGAACGCCTGGTTGAAGGGCAAGCGCAGGGCGTCTTCCACGGCGTCGCCGAAGAATGGCTGCGACAGTCGCGCGTCGCCAAACCAGCACCAATCGACCCGCCATTGCCCGACCTCTTGCCACACGCGGATCGGCAGCCAGCCGTGCAGGTTCAGGTCTTCCACTGGTCTCTCCACTGCTGGCGACCGTTGCGCATGGCGGCCCGCAATTCTTCCCGGGTGAAATGAAGCCCTTGTTCGGCCCCCAGCGCCAGGGCGGAGTCAATGAAAGCGTCCAGCTCATGCAGGTTCTGCAAGGTTCGGGCGAGATGAGGATCCCTTTCAACGTACTGCTGAAAACGGACAAAGTCGCTTGGCCCGCCCCCCCCGGCGGGTGTGGTCGGCAGACCATCGGCAATCTGCTGGGCCAGCCACGGCCCGGGACGACAATCGAGTACCAGATGAACCCGCGAATGAGCACTTCGATTCACAACCCGATGAGGCCGCGCCAGGTCGAGGAACCAGCACTCGCCCGCCGCCATCGGAATGATTTGCCCATCCAGGAAGAAGTCCACGCCAGGCGAACTGAGCAACGGCACGTGCAGGCGCAGGTCAGCGTCCGGCCCGCCCAGGTCATAGTCGCGATGTTCGTGGATGCACCCGCCGGGCCCGAGCCGCAGCAGCCGGGCCGAGACGATCTCCAGGGGCCATTCGCGCAACGCTTCATGCCAGCGGCCATCCGTCGACCAAGGCGCGCGGTGCAGCGGCTGGCCGTACCCGGGCGACAGCTCGGTGACGGCATCGGCCGCTGAAATCAGCGCCACACCGCTCCAGTCGCCGCTGTAATAGGCACTGTTGAAATGCCCCTGCCAACGCTCGTCTTCAATGGCCGCCAGTGCCTGTAACAGCAACGGCAGGTTCACCGCCACCGGTAGCCGGGAAAACGCCGGGCGCGTCATGCCAGCGCCCGGTTATTGAGTCACCGCGGCCGTCGTCGGCACCGTGATATCGCCCTGGGCCCAGGCCGCTTCGCGGTTGGCCAGCGCCGTGGCGATCGACTGGACTTCGGTCGATTGCACTTCGTTTGGCAGCGGATCGAGACCGGCACTGGCAAAAATCTGCCCGTAAGCGTTGCGCAGGTCGGCGTAGGCCAGGTCCCGGCGCAGATCGGCCTGCAGGGTGTTCAGTTCGCCCTGAATCAGGTCCAGCTCACCGATGCCGGCAGCCTGGTGACGGCTGCGCAGCTGACCGACAATCTGCCCGTCGATGTCTGACAGTTGCTGGCTGGTCTTGAACTGGCGCAGCGCTTCGCGATAGTTGGCATTGGCGACGTACAACTGCGCCAGCACAGCAATCGACATCGCCTGGCGCCGCGCCGACGCCACCTCTTCACCGGCCTTGGCCACGTCGATGGCCGCCGGGGCGGAAATCACGTTGAACAGGTTCCAGGTGACTTTCACGCCATAGTCGGCCCAGCCCTGCTCCACCAGGAACGAGTTGCTGTCGTAATGCCCGCCGGCGGAAAACTCCAGCCCCGGCAGCAGGCGCAGCATGGCTTTGCGGGTTTCGGCGGCGGTGATGCGGGTCTGGTAATCCTGCTCGCGCAGTTCCGGACGGCTGGCCAGGGCTTCCTGTTCGAGACGGGCCAGGTCGACCTTGAGTTCCGGGATGGTGAATTCATCCTGGGTCGCCAGGGTCAGCTCGGTACCCAAGGGCAGGTTGATCAAGGTCGCCAGTTCGGTCTTGGCCAGGGACAGCGCCCGGCGCTGCTCTTCCAGCTGGCGGGTGGCCTGGATCAGCGAGCGCTGGTAACCCAAGGCCTGCACCGGGTCACCGATGCGCTGTTCGCTCATGCTCTGGCTGCTGTCACGCGCCGCCTCGACCCGGACCATCAGGCTGTCGATCTGCTTGAGCAGGCGCTCGGCTGCCATGGCGCGCCAGTAGGCCGAACGCACATCCTGGACGATGGTGTTGATCACCTTGCGCCGACGCTCCTGCACGATCAACCGCTGGTCCCCGGCCTGCTTGGCGCTGATGTAGCTGACGCCGAAATCGAGCACGTTCCAGACCATGGTCAGGTCCGCCACCTCGCGGTCGCGATCCTGGGAGGTCGACGGTTCCAGGGACTGGGTACCGGTTTCCACGCTCTGGCTGCTTGAGGCGTTGACGTTGTTACGACCCACATAACCGGCGTCCAGGGCCATGCGCGGCAGCATGTCGAAACTGGCCAGGTCCAGCTGACGCTTGGCCAGGGCTTCCTCCATGATCTTCAAGCGGCCTTCGAGGTTGTACTTCACTGCCCGGGCCATGGCCTGGTGCAGGGTCAGCGGGCCGCTGAGCGGCTCCTGATCCTTGTACATATTCTGCAGGTCGGTTCGAGCGCGCTGTTCGCTGACGCTACGCTCGATCGGATCGCTGGTGACCGCACATCCACTCACCACCAACGCCAGCACACTCATACCGAATAACTTCTGACTTCTATTCATTCCCTGGATTGCCCCTGGCTGCCCCAATATTTTTTAGAGTTCAGGCCTGCACTTGGCTGATGCCGACCTGTCGTAACGCGGTTGCCAGGCTATCGACCTGACGTTGTTCAGTGTCCTTGAGCTGTTGCAGCTGCTGACCCAGGGTGGGTGCCCCGAACATCCCGCGCAGCCCTTGGGACACATCGCCGCCCTGCATCGACTGGCTGCCGAAGGCCTCCATCGACTCGCCCTCGGAAGTGGAGTCCTGGCCGAACAGGGTCGAAAGCGTGCTGCTGCCGAACACCCCGCCATCGCCCCCACCAAAGCCCAGGAACCCCTGGCCACTGCCATCGCCGGCGGCGTCACTGCTGAAGACCTGGGCGATATAGCTCGGCGCCAGTGCGCCATGGTTGATGAAAATATCCCCAATCGGCCGCAGGTCCCCGCCCACGTCCCGTTGCTCGAACAGCGGTGGGAAGCCCAGCGGCGAGCCCAGGTTGCCGGTCGGCGGGGTAAAGACGATCGGTTGCAGCGGCACCTCGGACGGCGGGATAACCGTGACCGGGTCGGAAGTCAGGAACTCCGGTGGCGGCTTCACATCGTTGGGCACCACGGTGTCGATCGCATAGTTGTTGGACACCGCCACGCTGGCCCCGGCGTTGCCAGTCAGGTCGCTGACGTTGCTGGTGTCCAGGGCAATGAAGTTGCTCGGGTCGGTGAGGTTTACCGTCGGTGTAAACGTTGCGGTCCAGGTCTTGCCGCCATCGCTGGTGGTCAGGTTGCTCAGTTCACCGTTGGTGACGCTGAGGTCCGACAGGTCAAAATCCGTCACCGCTTCGCTGAAAGTGAAAGTCACCTGGGTCGTCTCGCCCACTGTCAGGTTCGGGTCAGCGACCACGATGGTTGCCGTCGGCC
This sequence comes from Pseudomonas ogarae, assembly GCF_014268695.2. Lineage (NCBI taxonomy): Bacteria > Pseudomonadati > Pseudomonadota > Gammaproteobacteria > Pseudomonadales > Pseudomonadaceae > Pseudomonas > Pseudomonas ogarae. The sequence goes on along the minus strand of NZ_CP077086.1, from coordinate 491,782 downwards.
GGGTGGCATCGAGTGCATAGTTGGCGGAAATCGCGATGCCCACGCCGGCGTTGCCGGCCAGGTCCTGCACATTGCTGGCGTCGAGCAGGATCAGGTTGGTGGCATCGTTGACGCCGGCAGTCGGCGTCAGGGTCGCGGTCCAGGTCAGGCCGCCGTCACTGCTGGCAAGGTTGGACAACACGCCATTGGCGACACTGAGATCCGACAAGTCGAAACCGGACACCGCCTCGGTGAAGCTGATGGTCACGGTGGTGCTCTGGCCGATGCCCAGGCTGGTATCGCCCACGGTGATGGTGGCGCCAGGGCGAACCGTGTCGATCGCGTAGTTGTTGGAGTCCACCACACCGACACCGCTGTTGCCCGAGGCGTTGACCACACCGCTGGTGTCCAGGCTGATCAGGTTGCTGGTGTCGGTGATGCTGGCGCTCGGCGTGAACGTGGCCGTCCAGGTGACGCCGCCGTCGGTGGACGACACATTGCTGAGCGTGCCGTTGCTGATGGTCAAGTCGCTGTTGTCGAAACCGCTCACCGCTTCCGAGAACGTAATAGTGACCTGCGAGGTTTCCCCTATCTGCAGCGCACTGTCGGCCACCACGATCGTGGCCGTCGGTACCTGCGTCTCGACCACATAATTGGCCGAATCGGTGGTGCCTGTCCCGGTATTGCCGGCCGCATCGCTCACGCCGGTATTGTCCAGGGTGATCAGGTTGCTGGCGTCGGTCACACCCAGGGTCGGCGTGAAGGTCGCGGTCCAGGTCAGGCCGCCATCGCTGCTGCTGACGGCGCTCAGGGTGCCGTTGGCAACGCTCAGGTCCGCGTTGCTGAAACCGGTCACTGCCTCGCTGAAGGTGATGGTCACCTGCGCGGTTTCACCCGGTTTCAACACCGAATCGCTCAGCACGATGGTGGCGGTCGGACGTTCGGTGTCCAGCGCGTAGTTGTTGGAGTCGGTGCCGCCGACATTGAGGTTGCCCGCCAGGTCAACGATGCCACCACTGTTGAGCGAGATAACGTTGCTGGTGTCCGTGACGCCACCGGTCGGCGTGAAGGTCGCGGTCCAGGTGATGCCGCCGTCGCTGCTGCTCAGCCCGGAGATCACGCCGTTGGCGACCGTCAGATCAGCACTGGTGAACGCCGTCACCGCCTCGCTGAAGGTGATGGTCACCAGCGAGGTCTCGCCGGCGGCGATGGCGGTGTCGGCCACGACGATGGTCGCGGTTGGGCGCACCGTATCGACGGCGTAGTTGTTGGAATCGGTGGTGCCAACACCCGCGTTGCCCGCGCCGTTGATCAAGCCGGTGTTGTCCAGGGTGATCACGTTGCTGGTATCGGAAATGCTAACGCTCGGCGTGAATGTGGCCGTCCAGGTGACGCCACCGTCGGTGCTGCTCATGGTGCTGAGCGTACCGTTGCTGACGGTCAAGTCCGCGTTGTCGAACCCGCTGACCGCCGAGTTGAACGTCACGGTGACCACCGAGGTTTCGCCGATGCTCAACGTGGTATCGGCAATCACGATGGTCGCCGTCGGCACGTTGGTGTCGACCTGGTAGTTGTTGGAGTTGGTGGTGCCGCTGCCGGTGTTGCCCGCCCCATCGTTGACCCCGGTGTTGTTCAGGACAATGAGGTTGGACGTGTCGCTGACCCCGAGGGCCGGGGTGAAGGTGGCGGTCCAGGTGATGCCGCCATCACTGCTGCTGACCGCACTCAGCGTGCCGTTGGCGATGCTCAGGTCCGAATTGTCGAAGCCGCTGACCGCCTCGGAGAAGGTAATGGTCACCAGCGAGGTTTCGCCGACGCTCAGCGCCGTGTCGGCGACCACGATGGTGGCGGTCGGACGCAGGGTGTCGACGGCGTAGTTGTTGGAATCGGTGGTGCCGCTGCCGGTATTGCCCGCGCCGTCCACTACGCCCGTGTTATTGAGCGTGATCAGGTTGGTGGCATCGCTGACACCCGCGCTCGGTGTGAAGGTCGCGGTGTAGGTGATGTTGTCGCTGGTGCTCAGGCCGCTCAGGCTGCCGTTGGTGACGCTCAGGTCCGCCAGGGTAAAACCGGTCACCGCCTCGCTGAAGGTGATCGTCACCACCGATGTTTCGCCAATGGCGATGGCCGTGTCGGCGACCACGATGGTGGCGGTCGGACGTGCGGTGTCGATGGCGTAGTTATTGGAATCGGTGGTGCCACTGCCGGCGTTGCCCGCCGCGTCAGCCACGCCGGTGTTATCCAGGGTGATGAGGTTGCTGGTATCGCTGGTGCTGGCGCTTGGCGTGAGCGTCCCGGTCCAGGTAATGCCGCCGTCGCCGCTGCTCAGGCCAGTGACCGTGCCGTTCGCGACCGTCAGGTCGGCGGTGGTAAAGCCTGTCACCGCTTCGTTGAAAGTGATGGTCACCAGCGAGGTTTCGCCAACGCTCAGGGCATTATCGGCCACGACGATAGTCGCCGTCGGACGCTGGGTGTCGACCGCATAGTTGTTGGAGCTGGTGGTGCCGCTGCCGGTGTTGCCCGCCGCGTCCGCCACACCGGTATTGGCCAGGATGATCAGGTTGGTGGCATCGCTGACGCTTGCGCTCGGGGTGAGCGTCGCGGTCCAGGTGATACCGCCGTCGCTGCTGCTCAGGCCGCTCAAGGAGCCGTTGGCAACGGTCAGGTCCGCCAAGGTGAAACCCGTGACGGCCTCGCTGAAAGTGATCGTCACCAGCGAGGTTTCGCCGATGTTCAGCGCGGTATCGGCCACCACGATGGTCGCGGTCGGGCGCAGGGTATCGACGGCGTAGTTGTTGGAGTCGGTGGTGCCACTGCCGGCGTTTCCGGACAGGTCGGCAATGCCGGTGTTATCCAGAGTGATCAGGTTGCTGGTGTCAGTGATGCTGGCGCTCGGGGTAAGCGTCCCGGTCCAGGTGATACCTCCGTCGCTGCTGCTCAGGCCGGTGACCGTGCCATTGGCGACCGTCAGGTCGGCGGTGGTGAAACCACTCACGGCCTCGGTGAAGGTGATGGTCACCACGGAGGTTTCACCGACGCGCAGCGCGGTGTCAGACACCACGATGGTGGCGGTCGGGCGTTGCGTGTCGACGGCGTAGTTGTTGGAGTTGGTCGTCCCAACGCCTGCATTGCCATTGAGGTCCGCCACGCCCGTGTTATTCAGGACAATGAGATTGGAGGTATCGGTGATCGCCGCATCCGGTGTCAGCGTGGCCGTCCAGGTGATGCCACCGTCGCTGCTGCTCAGGCCGCTGAGGGTACCGTTGGCGACGGTCAGGTCGGCGGCGGTGAAACCGCTCACCGCTTCGCTGAAGGTGATGGTGACCGTCGAGGTTTCGCCAATCCTGAGGGCGGTGTCGCTCACCACGATGGACGCCGTGGGCGCCACGGTGTCGTTGACGATGTAGTTGTTCGAGTCGGTGGTGCCCACGCCGGCATTGCCGGCCAGGTCGGCCACGCCGGTATTGTTCAGGGTGATGATGTTGGTGGTGTCGGCGATGTCACTGGCCGCAGTCAACGTCCCCGTCCAGGTGATGCCACCGTCGCCACTGGTCAAGGTGCCGACGCTGCCGTTCTGCACCGTCAGGTCCGCCGCGGTAAGGCCGGTCACGGCTTCGGAGAAGGTGATGGTGACCGTCGATGTACCACCGGAGTTGAGGTTGGTATTGGCCACCACAACGGTCGCGGTGGGCGGCGTTTCGTCCGGCACATAGTTGGTGTTGATAGTACCGCCATCGCCGTAGACGTTGGCCACCGACGCCGGCGAAACACCCGCGGTGCCCGCACTCGTCCCACCCACGCCGCTGCCGCCGACGTTACCGGCCAGGGCGGCGAAGTTGGCAGCGGTGATAAGGATCGAACCTTTGTTCCAGATGGCACCGACACCGACACCGCCCGCACCACCTGCCTGGAGATAGCTACCGCCAGCCCCGCCGCCGCCACCGCCACCGCCGGCGCCGACGTTGTTGGAAATGGTCGAGTTGCCGATGATCCGCAGGGTCGCGCCGGTATCGTTGTAGATACCCCCCACCGCGCCGCCGCCAGCGCCGCCGATGTCGTCATAACCATCGCCACCGCCGCCACCGCCGATGGACAAGCCTCCGCTGGTGGCCGTGCCGCCGGCCGAACCGGTGCTGTAGCCTGGATAAGCCGCACCGCCCGCACCACCCGTGGTGGAACCGCCACGCCCGCCAATGTTGAAGAAGCCGCCGCCCGCACCACCTTGTCCGGCCGTGCCGTTGGAACCCGTGGAGTTGAGCGTGTCGCCGCCCTTGCCACCGGTACCGCCGGTGATCGCGCCACCGCCGCCACCGGCACCACCGGCGTACTGCGGCGTCACACCGCCGCCACCACCACCGCCCGAAGCGGCGTTCGCGGTCACCGTGACGTTTCGCAGGGTCAAGGTGCCGGCGTTGTAGATGCCGCCGCCCTGGGACACCAGCGCATCGTCGCCGCCATTACCACCGTTGCCTGCCACCATGCCCCGGGTGATCACCAGGCCATCGAGGGTGGCCGTGGTGCCGGACGTCACTTGCATGATCTGGGTGCGGTACTGACCGTCGAGGGTCACGTCGGCGACGTTGTCGTTATTGAGGTCGCCATCGATGGTGATGTTCTTGTCGACCACCAGCACCTGGGTCAGGGCGACGGTCATGCTGGTATTGAAAGTGACGATGTCGCCGTTCTGGGCAGAATCCAGAGCAGCGCGCAAAGAACCGATACCCGAATTGAGGTTGTTGGTGGCGGTCCAGGTGGCCAGGCCCCATTGGTACTCGCTCATGGCATTGGCCGAGAGCACGTTGGCGCTTTCGATGGTGCCGGTGGCGATTTCCAGGTTCCAGTCGCCGCCCAGGCCAGTGCGGTCGTCGGAGGCGGCCACGTCTCGGCCGGTGAGCTGCGCCAGCGAGTTGACCAGGCTCAGGCCACGGTCGCCCTCAGCGGTGTAGCAACCGTAGATCAGGATGTCGCCGCCAGCGTTCATGTCCTGGCCGATCTGTGCCAGCACTTCGCTGCGGGCCTGGACGTTGTCCGCCGACAGGTAGCTGTTGCCCAGCCACAAATCACCGGCGTTACCGTGGGCGATGATCTGCACTGAGCTAACGCCCTGGTGGGTGTCCAGGTAATCGGCGATCTGTTGCAAACCGTCTTTGGTGGCATCCAGTTGCACCACATCGGTACCAGGAGCCACACCTTGTAGAAGGCTGCTGGCATCCTTGACCCGGGAGTCGACGAACACCACAGACTTGCCTGGGACGGCAGCCTCGGTGGCGTCAGCCTGACCCTGAGGCGCATGGTTGTCGGAAGGCTGGTCGGCCGTCGGCGCCTTCGCGGCATCAGCGGTCGGCTGCGCGTCCGGTTGCGCGGCGTCGGCCACGGTTGCCGCCACCGCGCCGTCGAATAGCATTCGCGGCTCCAGGGACATGATCATTGGCGATGCCAGGGCCTGTGCGCCCTCGGTTACCCGCGATTTGCCTTTGCTCCACCACATGACGATCACCTGGACTCGAACTTCTTGAACACGCAAATGAAAAAAACCGCAGTCAGCTGACGGCGGCGTCGGTTTTCATACGAATGACATTGGCGGCGCTTGCGGACCCATCGCGCCAGAACGACAACTCGGCATACTTTTCAAACAGATCCGGCGGCAACAAGGTCCGCCGGGCTTGCGGCGCGACCTTGGGCTTGACCTTGTGCAAGCCGGCAACGCCCAGGGCCTGGTCGAAGGCCGGCGCGTCGTAGGTCAAGTGATTGAAATCGTGTTCGAACCAGGGTTCGCCGATGAACTCGTACACCAGGCGCATCACCCGCTCCGGGGCCTGGCTCAACAAATCGTAATCAACGATCAGCAGCGACTCGGCGTTCTCACCGTAGTAGGCCTCTTTGAGCGCGGTCCAGGCGAACCCCACCAGGCGGTTGCGCTGGGCCAGGGTTTCGCAGCGGCTGTAGACGGTGTTGCGCTCGTCATCGTCGTTGAACAGCTTGGTGTTTTCGAACGGATTGGCGCGGTAGAGCCGCTCCAGGCTGTCGAGCACCCAGGCGACGTTGCGCACACAGGCGATGGTCTTGGCTTGGGGAAACAGATCCTGCAGGGCAGGCAAGCGAGCACACCACTGGCGGTTTGTATCGAAGATGACCGGCTTGTCGGATTTGTCGGCGTAGTAGGAATCGAAGAGACCACGCAAAAGGCGGCGGCGCAGATCGGTGTCGATGACCGAACCGAACTCGCTGCCGGCGCTGCATTGCTGCAGGACGCTGCTGAACAGCGTGCCGACGGGACTGGTCATGCCGGCATGAAAGCGCGGGTTCTGCAACAAAATGGCAGAAAGCAGGGTCGAGCCTGAGCGCGGTAAACCGGAGATAAAGTGAAACTGCGGCAATCCCTTCACCTGTTTGTAGTCCCTTTGTACCGCGAAGCGTAGCCGAGGAAACAATCTTCGCCTAGTAGTACTTTGATATCAGATTCATTCCAAGCTATAAAAAAGATGGACGGTAGAGACGCTCGGGAACCTGAATCGATTAAGCCGTGTCACGACATTTTTCCGCCCGCTTCGCCCGGCAAAATCAAACATCCCGGTCTACGCTCAGCCGTGCGTGACCAGGCCAGGGAATCAAGGAGTCGGGCTGATCGCACTCTTGTCCTTCACGTCCGGGCACTGCAAGACCAATAACCTGAAGGATGAGGAATCTATGGAAGTATTCATCGGCACTATCCAGTCATTCGCCTTTAACTTTGCACCCGCTAATTGGGCCCTGTGCAACGGGCAGACTCTTGCCCTTACTCAATACCAGACCTTGTTCGCCCTGATCGGCGTGACGTACGGAGGCAACGGCCAGACCACCTTCATGCTGCCCAACCTGCAAGGGCGCCTGCCCTTGGGCCAAGGCAATGGCCTGGGCCTGACCCCGCGCGTCATCGGTGAAATCTCCGGCACCGAAAACGTCACCGCCACGATCAACAACCTGCCCAACCACACCCACGCCCTCACCGGCATCACCGCCTCGACCACCCTGCAGTTGGCCAACCCGGCCAGCAATCCGGTGAATACGCCCACGGCCACCAACTCGTTCATCGGCACCTCGGGCACCGGGCCGGGCTCGGCGGCAATCTATTCCGACCAGATAGGCGCTTCGCCAGTGCCGCTGCAAGGCGTGACCACCACGGTCAACGGCACGGTCGCCCCCACGGGCGGCAACATGCCCATGGCGGTCATGAATCCGTTCCTGGCAATCAACTTCAGCATCGCCCTTCAAGGCTACTTCCCGTCCCGTAACTGATGAACCGCCGGAGGGCTGCGGTCCTCCGGCCTTTTGGAGTGTCGACATGCTGCAACAGGTTCATAGCCGCCATTTCCAACCGCTGCTGGGCCAGACCGGCAGCCTGACCCTGCCCGACGGCAGTTGCCTGCCGGTGCGCTTCGAAACCCTCGAAGAAACACCTCGGGCCAAGATGCCGAACACCGAGCGCATGCCCTTCAGCGTGGAATTCAACAGCCTGGAAAGCACGGCGTTCGTGGATGGCCTCTGCGGGCTGGAAGTCCCGGAACTGGGCAAGATAGAAGGGGTGTTCGTGTCGCGGATACCGCCCATGGGACGGGATCCGGCGCTGGGGTATTTCTACATCGCGTTTAACTGATCACACAAAACCTGAGTTCAAAACAAACCTATTGTCGGAGCGGGCTGTGTGGGAGCAAAGCTTGCTCGCGATCCAGGCGCTGCGGTCCTCAAGAGACCGCGGCGTTTTCATCGCGGGCAAGCCTTGCTCCCACACAGCCCGCTCCCACAGGGATTTATGGTGTCTGCAAGATTGGGTCAGTTGCCTTTCGGATACCAGACCAACCGCTCCGCCGCCGGGTTGCGCTCTTGCACTTCGAAACCCAGCGCCAGGTAGTGCCGGCGCGCATGGGGGTTGCTGGCCCAGACCACGGTCGCCACCGGGCAACGGATCTGTTGCGCGGCTTTCTGCACCCCCTGCAACACCGTCCGGCCATAACCTTGCCCACGTGCCTGGGGGATGAAGGCCAGGTACAGCACGCGGATCTCATTGGGGCCAAAATCCGTGCTCAAGGCACCGATGGCGGTGCCGAGTTTTTCCACGATGTAATGCATGGCGTTGGGAAAGTTCTCGCCCAACCCTTGCTCCTGCACCTGGAACTGCTGGGCAATTACCTGCTGCACCTGCTCAGGCTCGCCATCGATCCATTGCAGGTCCGGTCGCGCCGCCTGGTACAGGCTCTGCAGGAACGGCCCATCGCTGACCCGCGATGGACGCACCACCAATCCCTCTGCCGCCACTGAATCCATGCTCACCCCTTAGAACCCGCTTTCCCTGACACCCAACGCCGCCAACCGACGCCAGGCCGCTCCCAACACCGACTCGCCCTTGCCCTGCAACACCGCCACGCCGCGCAGCGGCTGCACCGGAGCCGACGCCTCGTCGACCGCACTCAAGCGCACGCCATATTGCGCCTGCACCGGCTCGGCCCGCTGTTGCGAATCGCGGCGAACCGCAATCGGCCCGTGATGGTCGGACGTCAACGCTTGCTGTTCGACCCAGGCCACGCCATTGGTGTCAATTTCATTCAACTGCACAGCAATCGAGGTGTGCATCGGATCGTCAGCAATGAAGCGTCCCGTGGCACCCGGCTCGACCCGCCAAAGCTCAGCTTCGGTCAAGTACCCGCGCAGCCGCGAATCGGTCTGCACCACCCGCGCCAGCGCCTGCGTGGGCGACAACCAGCGCCCGACCGAAAGTTGCGGCAACAAGTCGCGCACCTGGCCAGCATGGGGCGCACGCAATAACAGGCGTTCACGCTGGGCGACCAGGCCCCGGTACTCGGCCACCGCTTCGGCCAGTTGCTGTTCGATGATGCCAGCATCGGCGGCGGTTTCGCTGCGCCCGGCCTGACGACGCATCTGCAACTGCTGGATCTGGATTTCCCGACGCACGATGGTCAGGCGTGACGCCATGTCCGGCGACTCCAACTCAATCAACACATCGCCCTGGGCCACGGTCTGACCGTCGCGCACATTCACTTGCTTGACCCGCGCCGCCACCGGCGCGTGCAAGGCACTGGCGCGCCCGGCCTCGAGCATGGCCGGCACTTCCACCGCGCTGCGCCAGGGCAGCAACAGCACCAACAGCACCGCCAGCACGACCAGGCCGCTCAGGAGCACCCGAGCACCATGGGCCTGCTCACGGCGGCTCCACCATTGCCGCCATTCATTCACGATGGGCATAAAAATGAACCACACCAATTCCACCATCATCAGAAAAATGCCCAGCACCTTGAAGAACAGGTGATAGACCGCCAGGGCAATCCCGAAAAACAACAACGCCCGCCACAGCCAGGAGCCATAGCCCCACACCAGCAAACGCCGGCGCATCTTCGGCGACCAGGGTTCCGGCGCCGCCGCGCCATAACCGAACAAGGCTTCGCGCAGGCGCCAGCGGCACAGGGCGAATGCACGCCCCTGAAGGTTATCCACCGCCCAGAAATCACTGAGCAGGAAATACCCGTCGAAGCGCATGAAGGGGTTAAGGTTGATGATCAACGTGGTGATCCAGGTGGCGCTGGCCAGCATGAACGCCGCGGTGCGCGCCGGCCCGTCGGGCAGCAGCGACCAGGCCAGCAACGCGATGCACGCCAGCACCAGCTCGGCCAAGACCCCGCCGGCACCGATCAGCAACCGCGCGCGACGATCATTGATCCGCCAGGCGTCGCTGACGTCGGTGTAGAACATCGGCAACAGCACCATGAACGCCACGCCCATGCTTTGCACACGACAACCGGCGCGCTTGGCCATGAACGCATGGCCGAATTCGTGGCACAGCTTGGCGAAGAGCAATGCCGTCCCGAACGCCAGCGCACCACCCAGGCTGAACAGGTGCGGAAACGTCGCGATGAATCGCTGCCAGTCCCGCGACACCAGGAAGATGCCGAGGCCCAGGGTCAGCGGCAAGCCATAGCGCAGGATCCCGGGGCCAAACCGCGCCAACCAGGGCCAGGCACGATTGAGAAACGCGTCCGGGCGCCACAACGGAATGCGAAAAAACAGGTATTGGTGCAGCAGGATCTGCCACAGGCTCTGGCGCTGCGCGGCGGTCTTGAAGAGATAGCTGTCGCGCTGCTGCGGGTCCATTGCGCTGATCAGATCATGACCACGCAAGAAGCCCAGCAACTGCTCCAGCGATTCGCCATTGAGCGGCAGGCCCGGCTCGCGGTTCGCCGCCTGCAACACCTGTTCCGGATCGCCCAGGGACCAGTGTCGCAACATGCGCATCGCCGCCGCGCCCAGCTTGAAATAGCGTCCGCGCACCGGATCGGCCAAGGTCCACTGCGGCGAACCGTCCGGGTCCGGCGCCGCCGGGGACAATTGCAGGTCCGGCCGCAGGCTCGGCAGGTCCATGCTACAGGCCTACGCTCTGGCGCAGGCCGGCCAGTGGTCGACGCAGCAGGTACAACGCCAGCGGCGCGCGGTCGCCGAAGACCTTCGCTGTACCTCGCAGGCCGATACGCGGCGCTTGAGCATCGAAACGTGCATCCAACCGATACGCCAGTTGCCCGGCGGCGGTCGGCTGCGCTTCATAGGCCGAACGTTCGAGCCAGGCCAGGTGTCGCTGCAACGGGTCGCTGTCGAGAAACAACGCCACTTGCGCACCGGGCTCCAGGGCAATCGCGTCGCCCACCGCCAATTCAATACGCAACTCGGCCTGGTTCGGATCGGCGATTTCCATCAGCCGCTCGCCGGTCTGCACGGGCTTGCCGAGCCAGCGCTCGGCGTCGGCAAACACCGCGATGCCGTCCCGCTCGGCGCGTACTTCGCTGCGCTTGAGCAGTTCAAGGGCGTAGTTGCGCTCGGCGCGTTTCTGTTCGACGCGGGCGGCCAGCAAGTCAATCTTCGAACTCGATTCCGCGTCGGCAAACGAGCGCTGGGAGTTGGCCTTGAGTTCCGCCTCGGCCACGCCCAACGCACGCTCGGCCACATCGGCCTGGGCCTTGAGGCTGGTGCTTTCGAAACGCAACAGCAGGTCGCCGTTCTTGACGGCCTGGTTGGGCTTGACCAGGAATTCGGCGATCACCCCATCCAACGGCGCCGCCACCACCTGCCCGCCCAGCGGCACTACTTCGGCCGGGGCCAACACTGACTGGCGCACAGGGATCAGCAAGCCCAGCAGCAACACCGCCACCAGGGCAACCTGGCGCTTGCGTGTCCAGCGCAGGCGCCACGGCTTGCGCGGTTGCAACGCCAGCCACGCATGGCTGTAGGTGTCGCCCAGTTGCGACAGCAGCACTTGTTCGGACGGGGTCCAGGGCAGATCGCGGGCCAGCCACAAGCCACCGAACACCTGGCCCTGATGATCGATCAACGGCAGCCAGAATACTTGCCCGGCCGACAGGCTTCGCCAGTCTGCCCGGATGGCTTCGCTCACGAGATCGCCGGCAATCACCCGGGCCTGATTCAGCACCCCCTGCTTGAACAACTGCGCCACCGCCTGCTCGACAAACGCCACGAACGGCGCATTCGGCTCCACGGTACTGACGCCAGTCACGGCCTGGACCTTGCCGGCGATCAACAACGCGGCGTGGCGAAACCCGAACAAGGCCTGGCCGTCGTTGACCAGGCTGTAGCTCAATTGCGCCGGCGTTCGTGCGGCCCGGGTCTGGCGTTCAAGGTCGAGGAAGCGGGCAAACACCTGCTCGGCGCTGCCCGATATCGGCGCGTTCACTTGGGCTCCGCGAAACGCGCCGTGCCGCTCATGCCCGACAACAGGCCGCTGGCATCCGGCACGTTCGCCACCAGCAGCAAGGTCTGGCTGCCCTCGTCAATGCGCGCGCCCAAGCGCTTGACCGTCGCCTGCAACGGCTTGCCGGTCTCATCGGGAACAAAGGTAAAGGGCTGACCGGGCTTGAGCCTGTCCATCCAGCGTGAAGGCACCAGCAAGTGAATCTCCAGGGTGCGGTTGTCGACCACATCCAGCAACGGCGCGCCGGCTGCGACGCTTTCATAACGCTGGACCTTGCGCGCCACCACTTGCCCGTCGAAGGGTGCGATCACGCTGCAGCGCTTGACCTGGACCTGATACACCTGGGACTGCGCCTGGGCCTCGCTGAGCCGGGCCTCGGCCCGCGACACTTCAAACCGCCCGACAGACTTCAACGCCGCCAACTGTCGGTTATGCGCCAGCTCTTCACCGGCCCCACGGCTCGCCGCCTGGGCCGCATTGAGCTGGGCCTGATAGGCCGAGCAATCGAAACGCGCCAGGGTGTCGCCCTTCTTGAACGACTCGCCCTCACTGAACGGCAACTCGACAATCCGCCCGGCCAACTCACTGGCCAGCACCGCCTGATCCCGCGCCCGAAGCACCCCTCGCGCCTCGTTGCCAGACGCACTGGCCGAAACGTTGCTCTCAAGCAACGGATCGTCGGAAGCCGGCGTTTGCGCCTGGACCCCACACGTTACAAAGGCCAATCCCACAACCCAACTACTTAAACGTCGCATGACCGTTACTCCCTGACGGATGGGCGGAGTCTACGACAGCGGTAGGGGGCGTCAAGGGAGTAACCGTGAAGCAAGGAGAAATCTCTGTGGCGAGGGGATTTATCCCCGCTGGACTGCGCAGCAGTCCCAAGCATGTATTCAATCTCCCTGAAGTACCGAAGCGTCAGGTTTCGAGGCTGCTACGCAGCCTAACGGGGATAAATCCCCTCGCCACAGGTTATGTGGTTGGCAGACATCGCGCTGCCTACTCCACCAACCTCAACTTCCCATCGCAATACACCACCTCACGCCCCAACCAACCCACATCCACCTGAGGCAATACCGCCGAAGGTTTGCGTAATTCACGTAGCAGTGTCGAGCCGTGGGACAAGCGGCCGCCCATCCGCGCGATCACAGCCCGGGCGCTTTGATAGTGGGCATGGCGGCCAGGGTCCAGGGTGTCTTCCAGCAGGATGTCCTCGCCCAAAATACCTTGGGCCTGCCCTGGGTAGATCAAGAACCCACTCGCCTGTTCGGTGCCTTCACGACCGTCCTGCCAGAAGCTGCCGTCGCGGCTGCGGATATCCGGGTGCGGCGCGAACCAATACGTTTGATCGACGCTCGGCATGGCGTGGTGCAGACGGAAGAAAATCCGCATCAGGTTGTCGCGATACCATTCGCGCACTTGCAAGTAGTAACCGCGCAAGCCTGGCAGACCGGTCGAATGGGCCAGGCGAATCGTCAGGGGCCATTGTGGGAAGGCCTGCAGCGGCAGCTCGGTCGGTGCCGGGCGTGGCGTCGCTGGGTCGGTTTCCCAGGGCAGCCGATGGGGGCTGTGTTCAAGATTGTCATAGGCGGTTGGTGGCCGGCCCAGCCAGTCACCGCCGCTGCTGGCCAAGGCACTGGCGATGCACAGGTTGCCTTGCACCACGAACACGTAGAAACGGGTAAACCAGTCGGCCAGTTGCTGGCCGTCTGCGCCTTGTCCGGTCAGTTCGTGCAGCTCTCGGTCAAAACGTCGCAAGCCGTTTTCCAGCGTCAGCAAATGCCCGCGGGCAATGCGTTGCATACGCAGGAACAACGGCAGCGAACGCAGCAGACGTAGCGGCCGCCAAGGCAGGTGCGGTGTCGCGCCGCCGACCTCGCCGGCGTAGCTGCTGGCGCTGATGCCCCAGTCGGCCAGCCGGGCGAGAAACAGGTCGTTGTTGATATACGAAGCACCGCCAAACACCGCCGTGAAAGGCTCGTTGTCTTGCAGTACCCGCGGATCCCAACGCGCCATGATCGCCGGAATGCTCGCCGCCGCGCGGCGCTGGGCGTACTCCACCAATACGCTGGGTTGCGGTGGCAGGATCTCGGCGATGTTGGCGGCGGTCAGGTGGCGGCGCCAGCCGTAGTCGCTGATCGGCCGGTACTGCAGCAGCCAGAGTTGCGTGCCGTCCCAGGCCCATTCAACGTCGCCGGGTACGTAATGAAAGACCCGCAATACGCCTTGGAGAAACCGCCACAGCAGGTCCGCAGTCAGGCCGTGGGCTGGCTTGAATGTATCGCTGTTCCACGCCGCGCCAAGACGGGAAATGATCGCCCGCTCCGGGCTCACCTTACCATCGGCCAACGACTCCAGATGACCTTCGACCCATTCCAGTTCGACTGACAGGTGACGCACGAAGGCAATCCCGGACAGCTGTGGTGTGATGAAGCGCTGCACCACCACTTCTTCGACACCTGCCGCACTCAACTCGGCAATGCGCGCCGGCACATTATGCGTCGGCTCGCGCAGGAACGTGGTACTCAAGCCGGCATTGGCCGCATCGGCCTGATCCTCCCCATAACTGGAGGAGCGCACTGCCCAGATAGCGTCCGGCTGGCTCTCCAGAAAGTTTGCCAAGCGCGGGTCAGCGCAATCGTTGAGCGACAGCGCCGCAGGCACCGGCTGCCCAGCCAGCGCCGCCAGGCGCAAGCGACCGCCTTTGGTGTGCGCGACGAAACCACGTTCGCCCGACTCCAGCCACGCCGCGAACTCAGCGGGTGAGTCGATCCACGGGTAATGGCCCCAACCGGGTTTCAGGCTGATGGTCAAATCGGCACGGGCAAGAATGGCCGACCATGCTGCCGCCTGCGCGACGCCCAGTACCTTGTCCTGATCGCCCCACACCAGTTCGACCGGGTCGGTGATCCACTCCAACAATGGCAAGGCGGTGTCGGCACGCACCAAGTCCCAGTGCGGCACAAAGGCGCGGCAGCGAGCATAGCCGGCGCCCATGCGCTGGTACTGCGCGGGCGTCCAGGCCTGGCTGGAAAACTTGTGGGCAAACAGCGTCGGTTTGTTCGCCAGCAGCCAGTGAATGGTCTTGCGAATCGGCAGCGGCGACATCAACGCCGGCAGCCGTCGTTGCCACAAAAACGCACCCACCGGCGCCAACAACACGCTGCGACAAAAATGCCCCGGCTGACGTTGCAAGGCGTGCAGCACCAGCAAGGCGTTGACCCCGACCGCCATGATCGCGCTGCCCTTGTCCGTTGCCGCCAACAACGCCTGGGCGTAGGCCGCCAAGTCTTCGCAGGGAGCCTGAGGGTTGTTGCCGAAGCCGGGCAGCTCCAGCGGCACCACATTGTGGTGTTGAAAGTGCGGCAACGCATCGTCCCACCAATCGGCAGCGCTTCCGTTGCCAGCCAGCAGGTACATCCGGGGCTTGCTCATGGGCGCTCCTCAGGCCAGGTCGCGCAGGGCAGCGTCGAGCGTCGGGTAACGGAACGTATAGCCCGCCTCGACGAGACGACTTGGCAGCACACGTTGGCCGTCGAAAAACAACTGGGCCATTTCGCCTGCCAAGGCACGCACCGGCGCGGCGGGAATGTGGAACCACACCGGGCGCTTGAGCATCTTGCCAACGCTTTCGGCGAACAGCGCCTGACTGACTGTTTCTGGCGCCACCAGGTTGTAGGTGCCGCTCAGGCTTTGGTCATCGAAGGCCCGGGCGATCACCTGGATCACGTCGTCGCGGTGCACCCAACTCATGATTTGCCGACCGTCACCCATCCGCCCACCAAACCCCAGGCGAAATGGAATCAGCAACGGCAACAAAGCACCGCCCGGGCCAAACACCACGCCCAGGCGCATCACCACCTGGCGCACGCCCAACTCCGTGGCAGGCCGAGCCGAGGCTTCCCAACGCACACAGAGTTCAGCCATGAAACCATCGCCCTGGGCGGCACTTTCATCGAGGCTTTCGCTGGCGTCACGCACGCCATAAAAACCGACGGCCGAGGCCTGTATCCACAACGCCGGTTTGTGCCGGGCGTTTTTCAACCAGGTCATCAAGGCTTCAGTGGTATTGACCCGACTGGCGATGAGTTGCGCCTGGCGCGCGGGGCTCCAGCGCGGCCCGGCGACCGGCGCGCCTGCCAGGTTGATCACCACATCAAAGGTTTCGTCATGACCCAACTTGCCCAAGGAGCGCAGGCAACGGGCGCGGCCATCAAACAGATAGGCCGCTTTCAACGGATCACGGGCCAGCACGCTGACCGTGTGCCCGGCGTCGAGCAGTTGATTGACCAGCGTCTCGCCGATAAACCCGGTGCCCCCGGTCACCAGCACGCGCTTGTAGGCACCACCGGCAAACGGGTTGGCGGGCTTGCCCGCGCGTTGCATGCGCAGGGCCGCCAAGCCGTCGCGAATCCCCGAGGCCGTAACCCCAATGGCGAACAAGGTCAGCAGCCAACCGCGCCAGCCGAGGTCGATCGCGCTCAGGCCGGTGGGCAAACTCGCCCACTGCGCCAGTTGCACGCCGTACAGCGCGAAGAAGGCCCCGCCGTTGACCGCCAGCACCGTGTGCATGATGCGCTCGATGGCGGGCAGCTTGCGGCTACGGTCCTCGACCACGAAATCCCAGAGCGTCAGGCCGATCTCCAAGGCGAACAGCAGCGCGATGACAATCGCCCACGTCCCCTCGAAGGCCAAGTGCGCCATGCCCAGGAACAGGATCCCGTAGAAGCACGAGCGCAGGGCGTGGATAGAGAGTTCCAGCCGAGCACTGTGGCGATAGGGCAAGGCGACGGTGAGTTCGTGGTGATAGAGGGTATCCAGCGCACCGAGGATCGCCTGGGCAATCAGCAGGGTGATGGCCCAGTCCAGCAGTGAAAAGTCAGGCATGGTTTGAATCACTCGACGCGTTGTCAGTCAGGGAGGTGCGGCGGTCGTGGCGATAGAGCCAGAACAGCGGCGGCAATAAAACGAGCAGGGCGACGCTGTCGAACCACAGGTGCGACCAGACCTGGGCCTGGGCGGAAATCAGCATGTCCTGGGGCGCCCACAGCAGGATGCCGGCGATTAACCATCCCCAAGGCATGGCGCGCTTCAATCGATTGCCGATATGGACGAGGGCGAGCATATACAGCCCATAGCTCTGCAATGTGGCGCCGAACAAGGCCAGCCACCAGACCTGTTGCGCGCGGGCCGTGACGGGCACTGAGTCGGCTCCCCAGAAAGCCTGTTCGATGGTGTTCAGGTAGTTATCGAGCAAGCCGGAATGACCGGCCCAGGTCAGCGTGACGCCAGCGAGCAGATGCATCAGAGCGGCGGCATATAACCAAACGACCAGAGCTTTGCGAAGGGGACTGTGAGGGGGTGGCATTCCATGTCCTGAAGGCTTGCTTGAGGGCGGCCAGTCTAAAGGAAATGGAGAGGGCTTTACTTGGCTAATTGGGTTTGGTGCAGCTCGTACAGCAGCGTCCTAGGAGATTTCCTTCAAGTTGTGGCGATGTTGGTGAACTTGTCCGCCTTTGGGCTCACCGCTAGTCTGGGTTTGTCACTGAAAAAACGGTGACACGGACGTGCAAGTCCGGGTAAAAGAACGCCAAATAATGCCACCAGCCATTTAATGAGCATTCGTGCCCGTGTTTTATGGCGGCTGTGTGTGGGGAGACCTTCGGGTCTGCCGAGGTTTTTTTGGTGGTTCCTACTCGGTCTTGCACACCCTCACATAGCTGCCACCCTTATATCGCGTGCAAGCGAGCTAGGGCGGCTCTGATTGAATAGGAAGCCAAAACATGTTCAAGGTAACTCCGAATCCGCCAGGAAGCCCTGGCAACTCCGACAAGTCCTCAAAAACCAAAAAACTCGACGAAGCCGCCGAGCGCGCCCTCGACTACTACCTCAACCCCAAACCGGCCGATGAAGCCTCGGGTAAAACCCAAGCATCCCAACTCTTCATGGTCGCCCCGGACATCGACACCGAAACCCTGTTGGCCAATGCCTCCGAAGACCTGCTGTCCATCAGCGCCATCGCCGCCGACCTGGCCGATGATGTCGACGGTTCGCGCCGCAGCGTCATCCTGGCAATCAGCCGGATGGCCGATGGGGTGCATTTGTTGGTGGAAAGGGCGATGGATCGGCTGGAGGTTCAAGCAGCTGGCTGACAGGCCTGTGGTGAATTGAGGATTGCCATCGCGAGCAAGCTCGCTCCCACACTGGATCTGTGTCGAACAGAAATATCGAGATCAACGCCGATCAACTGTGGGAGCGAGCTTGCTCGCGATGACGTCAGCCCAGACAACCCAAAACCCTGTGGCGAGGGAGCTTGCTCCCGCTGGCCTGCGAAGCAGGCCCCCAGCATTCCTTCAGGCAAACCGCATGGCCCGGTTTTGCGACTGCTGCGCAGCCGAGCGGGAGCAAGCTCCCTCGCCACGGGTTCGGCGTATTACTTCAGAACGGTTCACCGCTGCATCCCCCAGCGCTTCACCGTCACCCGCTCCAAACTGTCGAACACCAGGTTCTCCACCAGCAACCCGATCAGAATCACCACCGCTAACCCGGCAAACACCTTGTCGGTGTACAGCTCGTTGCGGTTCTGGAAGATGTACCAGCCCAGGCCACCCTTGCCGCTGGTGGCGCCGAACACCAGTTCGGCGGCGATCAGAGTGCGCCAGGCGAAGGCCCAGCCGATTTTCAGCCCGGCGAGGATCGACGGCAGCGCCGCCGGGATCAGGATGAACAACACAAACCGCAGGCCCTTGAGCCCGTAGTTGCGCCCGGCCATGCGCAGCGTTTCCGACACGCCGAGAAAACCCGCATACATGTTCAACGCCAGTGCCCACAGCACCGAATGCACCAGCACGAAAATCAGGCTGTTCTGCCCCAGGCCGAACCACAGCAGCGCCAACGGCAACAGGGCGATGGCCGGCAACGGGTTGAACATCGACGTCAGGGTGCTGAGCAAGTCGCGACCGAACTGGGTCGACACGGCCAGTGTGGTCAAGCCAAACGCCAGGACGATCCCCAGCAGGTAGCCCTTGAGCAGCACTACCAGGGAAATCCACACCTTGCCCAGCAGCTCGCCGCTGAGCAAACCGTCGTACAACGCGCTGGCGGTCTGCAGGAAGCTCGGCAGCAGCAGGTCGTTGTTCTGGTATCGGGCCACACCCTCCCACACCAGCGCCAGCAACAACAGGATCAGACTTTTGCGCAGCCAACCCTGTTGCCAGAGGCGCTGGCCCAAGGGCAACTCGCGCTCCAGTGGCACATGGGTCAAGGGTTGTAATTGGACTTCGTATTCTTCGCGCGCAGGCGATAACTGGCTCATGGAACGCTCCCCTTAATACGCGATACGGATATCGGCGAAATCCAGCTCACGCTCGGTGTCCGGCGACTGGTTTTCATCGAACAGCAACCGATGAATCCGCCGCGCCGTGTGCTGGAACCCCACGCCGCCGAGGCTGTGCAGATCGTATTGATGGCTGTGGATTTCCGCCCGTACCCTTCCTGGGTGCGGCGACAGCAGCAGGATGCGATTACCCACCACCAGCGCTTCTTCGATGGAGTGAGTGACGAACAACAACGTGAAACGCACCTCCTCCCAAAGCAGCAGCAACTCTTCCTGCATCTTGCGTCGGGTCAGGGCATCGAGGGCGGCAAAGGGCTCGTCCATCAGCAGGATCTTCGGCTGCATCGCCAGCGCTCGGGCAATCGCAACGCGGGCCTTCATCCCACCGGACAAGGTATGGGGGTAGGCATCGGCAAACGCCGCCAGGCCGACTTTGTCGAGATAGTGCAGTGCCCGCTCCTCGGCCTCGCGACGTTTGAGCGTGCCGGATGCCAGCAGCGCGAACATCACGTTCTGCTTCACGGTTTTCCAGGGCGGCAGTTGATCGAACTCCTGGAACACCACGATCCGGTCCGGGCCCGGGGCGTTGACGGTCTGGCCTTGCAAGCGAATCTCGCCTTCGCACGGCGTGATGAAGCCGCCAATGGCCTTGAGCAAGGTGGACTTGCCGCAGCCCGATGGGCCGAGCAATACGAAACGGTCCGCCGGGTCGACTTCGAAACTGACCTCGTGGGTGGCGCGCACCACGCGTTGCGGGGTGCGGTATTCCAGGCTGACGTTATCCACCGACAACAACGCCGTGCCAGTGGAGGTGGGGTTGCTGGCCGCGTGGCCTTGCAAAAGCGCGTTCATGACAATCAGCTCCCCTGCAACGGTTTGGCGTCCTGGAAGAAATAGTCTTCCCACGACGCCGGCTTGTTCTTGATGGCGCCGACGCGGTAGAGGAATTCCGCCAGCGGGTAGGTGTTTTTTGGGCTGACGGTGAATTCGATCTGCGGGTTGTCGATGATCTTCAGCAACGTCGCCCGGTCGATCTTGGCCTTGGTTACCCGCAGGTAGGTGTCCACCGCCGCACCTCTGTCCTTCTGGGCGAACTCGGCCGCTTCGGTCAGCGCCTCGACGAATGCCTTGTAGGTTTTCGGGTTTTCATCGCGGAATTTCTCGGTGGCGAACAGCACCGTGGGTGAATTCGGTCCGAGCACGTCATAGGAATTGAGTACCACGTGGACGTTGGGGTTTTGCAGGGCCTGGTCCTGGAACGGCGGGTTGGAAAAGTGCCCGGTCAATTCGGTGCCGCCGGCAATCAACGCGGCCGTGGCGTCCGGATGCGGAACCGCCAGGGTGTACTTGTCGAGGCGGTTGAATTCCTTGTCGCCCCACTGTTTCGCAGCGGCGTATTGCAGGAAACGCGACTGCACCGAAACACCCACCGCCGGCACCGCGATGCGGTCCTTCTCGGTGAAGTCGGCGATGGTCTTGACGTTCGGGTTGTTGCTCAACAGGTAATAGGGAAAGTTGCCCAGGGAGGCCACGGCCTTGACGTTCTGCTTGCCACGGGTGCGGTCCCAGACCGTCAACAACGGCCCGACGCCGGCCCCGGCAATGTCGATGGAGCCCGACAGCAACGCATCGTTGACCGCCGCGCCGCCGGACAACTGGGTCCAATCGACCTTGATCTCGATGCCCTCCTGTTTGCCGTATTTTTCGATCAATTGTTGATCGCGGACCACGTTCAGCAGCAAGTAAACAATACCGAACTGTTCGGCGATACGAATCTCGCCCTCGGCGTGGGCGCTGGCCGGCGTGACCAGGCTGCCGGCCAGCAAACTGAATCCCAGGCCGATGGCAGCGGCCAGCGGTGCAAAAGCAATGCGTTTGGACATGGTGATACTCCGGGCTCTTTGCGCGAGGCGCAGCCGATCAGAAAGGGGCGTCGCCCTGGATGGTGGTGCGATACAGCTTGCGGCGCAGATGACTCGGGCAACCGGCGGCCAAGTGGATCAACGAGCGGTTGTCCCAGAACACCAGGTCATGGGGCTGCCATTGATGGCGATAGATGTTCTGCGGCAACACGCTGTAGGCATACAACTCGGCCAGGATGGCTCTGCTTTCGTCCTCCGGCAGACCGACGATGCGGGTGGTAAACCCCTCGCTGATGAACAACGCCTTGCGCCCGTTTTCCGGGTGCGTACGCACGATCGGATGCACCACTTCGGCAACCTGGGCCAGTTGCTCTGGTGTGAGTGTCGGGCGCCAGTTGCCTTCGAATTTGGTCTCGCTGTAGCGCGCCGTGTAGGAATGCGCCGCCGAACGGCCTTCCACGGCTTTACGCAGCGTTTCGGGCAGACCGTCCCAGGCTTTGTGCATGTCGGCAAACAACGTGTCGCCGCCTTCGCTCGGCAGCTCCTGGGCGTGAAGCATCGAGCCGAGGCTGGGCAGTTCCTTATACGAAAGGTCCGAATGCCAGAACTTGCCGGCATCGCCGAGGCCGATGGATTGGCCGTTCTCGATGATGTTGGAGACGATGAGGATTTCCGGATGCCCGGCCAACAGGAACTGCTTGAGCACATGGATCTGCAGCACGCCAAAACGGCGGCTGAAGGCGATCTGTTGTTCAGGGGTGATGCGTTGGTCGCGGAACACCACGACGTGATAGTCCAGATGCGCGCGATGGATGCGGGCGAAATCCTGGTCGTTGATCGGTCGGGACAGGTCCAGCCCGACGATTTCGGCGCCTACGGCATCGCGCAACGGACGGATGTCGAACGACTGCGATGCAATGTTCGCGATAGGTGAATCTGGAGAATAAGAGACGGCTGACATACATCACTCCCACGCACGACGCGCTTGAACAGGCGCGCAATCGATCAAAACTCACGGCGTTACCGTGTTGGTTTATGTCGTGCGGCGCGCCGATTGGTCGGCAGGTACGCAGGGGGATGACTTTAAAGGTATAAGAACAGTAATTTAAATACCGTTAACGAATAACGATATGACCTGGAGTTTTGCACCGCACCGCTGTGGGAGCAAGGCTTGCCCGCGATGAAGACAACGCGATCTTTCAGGAACCGAGGCGCCTGTTTCGCGAGCAAGCTTTGCTCCCACACATGGGAATGTAGCCAGGGTGCTACCGCTCGTGCAATGCCTCGGCCCGGGCCTTGATGATTGGCTTGAGCAGGTAGCTGAGCACGGTTTTCTTGCCGGTGATGATGTCCACCGACGCCACCATGCCCGGAATGATCAGCAGGGGTTTGTCATCAGTGCCCAGGTGGCTGCGTTCGGTGCGCAGCTTGATGATGTAGTAGGTGGTTTTCTTGTCTTCATCGGTGATGGTGTCGGCGCCGATCTGTTCCAGCTTGGCTTTCATCCCTCCGTAGATGGTGTAGTCGTACGCGGTGAATTTTACCGTGGCGTCCTGGCCGGGGTGCAGGAAGGCGATGTCCTGGGGACGGATTTTCGCTTCCACCAGGATGGTGTCGTCCAGCGGCACGATTTCCACCAGGTCGCTGCCGGGCTGGATCACGCCGCCGATGGTGTTCACCAGCAACTTGTTGACGATGCCACGCACGGGCGATGTCACCAGGGTCCGGCTCACCCGGTCTTCCAGGGCTTTGCCGGTGGCCTGGGCCTTGTTCAAGTCGGTGCGAGCTTCGTTGAGCTGGGTCAGGGCTTCGCTGCGGAACTTGCCGCGGGTCTCGTCGATCTTGCGCTGCACTTCCTTGATCGCCGATTCGGCACGCGGGATCGCCAGCGTCGTGGCGTCCAGTTGCCCACGGGTCTCGACCTCGGCGCGCTTGAGCCGCAGCACTTCCACCGGCGATACCGCGCCCTGGGCCACCAACGGCTCGGACATGTTGATTTCCTGGCGTTGCAGCGCCAGGCCGGAGCGGTACTGCGCCTGCTTGGACACGAATTCGCGCAGTTCCTGCTGGCGCTGGATCAACTGCTCCTGCAAGCCGCCGATTTCATCGTGCAACTGCTGGCGGCGGCTGATGTACAGCGACTCCTCGCTGGCTGCCTGGCCCGGCACCGCCTTGAGCACATCGGCCGGGAAGTTCAGCGGCCGGTCATCGACCTCGGCACTCAAGCGCTCGACCCGCAACAGCATGGACTGGCGGTCAGCCTCGGTTTCGCCGACATTGGAGACAAACCGGGTGTCATCCAGGCGAATCAACGGCGCGCCGGCATCGACGATCTGCCCTTCCGTGACGAACAACTCAGCGACGATGCCGCCTTCCAGGTTCTGGATTTTCTGGATCTTGGACGAGGGAATCGCCTTGCCGTCGCCCTTGGTCACTTCGTCGATCACGGCGAAGTTGGCCCACAACATCAGGAACACAAAGAAACCGATGATGCCCCAGATCGTCAAGCGCACCACCCGGGGAGCATCCTCGATCAGGGCTTTGTTGACCTCGGGCAGCGGTTGGCCGTGCAGCGAGTCGGAGCCTTTGAAATAGCGGCCCACAGCGCCCTTTAAACCGGATTTAAGCAACACTGATCTGCCCCTTCTTCAACGCTTCCATGACAGCGGCTTTCGGGCCGTCGGCGAGGATCTGTCCACGGTCGATCACCAGCAGGCGGTCCACCAGCGACAGCAAGGAGGCCCGGTGCGTCACCAGCAGCACAGTCTTGTTTTCCACCACGGCAGCCAGGCGCTGTTTCAAGCGCTCTTCACCGGTGTTGTCCATGGCGCTGGTGGGTTCGTCCAGCAACAGGATGGGCGGGTTGAGCAGCAGCGCGCGGGCCAGGGCGACGTTCTGGCGCTGACCACCGGACAGGTTCTGTCCACGCTCACCGACTTGCAGTTCATAGCCTTGCGGATGCAGGCGGGCAAACTCATGCACGCCTGCCAGTTCTGCGGCCTGGAGCACCAGCTCATCTTCGACGTACCGGGCGCCGGAAGTCAGGTTGTCGCGCAGCGTACCGGCCAGCAGCTGGATGTCCTGGGGCACGTAGCCTATGTTGTAACGCAGCTCGCTGACGTCGATCTGGCGGATGTCCACACCGTCCACCAGCAAGGCACCGTCATCGGGTTGGTAAAGCCCCACCAGCAACTTGGCCAGGGAACTCTTGCCCGAGCCGCTGCGGCCAATGATGCCGATTTTCTCGCCCGGCTTGATCACCAGGTTGATGTTCTTCAGCGCGGCGTTCTGCTGGTTCGGGTAAGTGAAATTCAACTGGCGGCATTCAATGGCGCCCTGCAGGACCTTGCGGCTCAGCGGGCGCTCGTCGAAATTACGCTCCTGGGGCAGCTCCATCATCTCGTCGACCGAGGTCATGGTCACCCGCGCCTGCTGGTAGCGGGTCAGCAAACCCGACAACGACGCCAATGGGCTGAGGGCGCGACCGCTGAGCATGTAGCAGGCGATCAGCCCGCCCATGCTCAAGCTGCCAGCGATGATCTGGTAAACGCCGAAGACGATCATGATCACCCCGGCCAATTGCTGGATCAGCAAGGTGATGTTCATCGCCAGGCCAGACAACATCTTCACCCGCAGTTCGAGGCGACTGAGGGTGCCGATGGTCTGCTCCCACTGATACTGGCGCTCGCTCTCGGCATTGTTGACCTTCACCGCGTCCAGGCCGGACAGGGTTTCGATCAGGCTGGATTGGCGCTCGGCGCCCAAGGCCATGGTTCGCTCCATGGTCGCCACCAAAGGCTTCTGCAGCGCATAACCGATCAGCAGGGCAATCGGGAACGCCAGCACTGGAATCCACACCAAGTGTCCGCCGAGGATCGCGATGACCGCGAAGATCAGCAGGGTGAACGGCAGGTCGATCAGGCTGGTGAGGGTCAGCGAGGCGAGGAAGTCCCGCAGGCTCTGGAATTCATGGATGTTCTGGGCAAAGCTGCCGACCCGCGCCGGGCGGTATTTCATGGCCATGCCGACGATGCGCTCGAACAGCGTCGCCGAAATGATCAGGTCGGTTTTCTTGCCGGCCAGGTCCAGGCACAGGCTGCGCAGCATCTTCAGGATCAAGTCGAACACATAGGCGCCAGTGATGCCGACAGCCAGCACCCACAGGGTCGCTTCGGCCTGGTTCGGCACCACGCGGTCGTAGACGTTCATCACGAACAGCGGCGCGGCCATGGCAATGATGTTGATCAGCAGGCTTGCCGCGATAGCATCGGCATACAACCAGCGGGACCGCTTGAGGGTGTCGCGAAACCACGAACGCGCCCGGGGAATCAGCGTGCCGTGGTTCACGTCAAATTTATGCTGCGGCTGGGCAAAGAACACCTTGCCGCTGTAGTCATCGGCCAGCAGGTCACGACTGACCGTGACTTCACCACCATCGCTTTCGCTGAGCAGCAGCCGCGCCTGGTCATCGCCGACCCAGCCCAGCAGCACGGCGCTGCGGCCGTCCTTGAGCAGCAACAGCGCCGGCATGGCGATGGCCGGGATCTGCTCGAGCTTGCGTTGCAGCACCCGGCCTTGCAGACCGGCGCGGGCCGCCGCGCGCGACAATAATTCGACGCTCAGCCGTTGCTTGGGCAGCGGCAGGCCGGTGGTGAGCATTGCCGCACTGGCCGGCTTCTGATGCAGCATGCAGAGCGCCAACAAGCCGTCCAGCAGCGGGTCGTCGTGCAGCGTGCGCGGGTCATGAACTAGTTCAACTGGACTGACTTCTGATTCCACGCTCGGCACTCTGACTGATTAAAACAGGTGGTAAAACTCAATTCATCCCAGGCAACTGGACCTTGGGTTTCACGTCGTTCTGCACAACCGATGCCAACGGTGCGACCACACCCTGGCTTTTCAACAGTTGGCCCATGGTTGCCTTGATACGGTATTGGGTGAACAACTGCACGTTCTTGATTTCCGCCAGACGTCGGGAAGCGCTGAACAGCTCGTTTTCGCTGTCGAGCAAGTCGAGCAGGGTCCGCTCGCCGAGGCTGAACTGCTTCTGGTAGGCGGTGCGCACATTGGCGCTGCGGTCTACGTATTGCTGGGCGATCGGCACCTGGGCGTTGGCATTGTTCAAGGCGTTCCAGGCCAGACCCAGTTCTTCATTGAGCTGGCGCAACGCGTTGTTGCGGATATCCAGGGCCTGGTTGGACAGGTATGACTTGGATTCCAGGTCCGCCTTGTTGCTGCCGCCGGCATACAGGTTGAAACGCATGCGCAGCATGGCTTGCCATTCATTGTTGTGGCCGTTCTGGCCGTCCAGGTCGTTGTCGGCGGTGCGGCCCAGCTCGGCGTCGAAGCGTGGGTAGAAGCTCGACTTGGCGGCTTCGTACTGTTGCTCGGCCGCGGCGATGTCGGCTTCGGCCGAACGCAGCACCGGGCTGTTCTCCAGCATCTGGGCGCGGGCTTCGGTCAGGTTGGCCGGCAGCAACGCCAGAAAATCGGCAGGACGCTCCAGTTGATCGGGCAGTTGGCCGACGGCGCTGAGGTAGTTGGTCTCGGCATCGGCCAGGTTGGTTTGTTCGGTGATCAGGTTGTTGCGGGCCTGGGCCATGCGCGCTTCGGCCTGGTCCAGGTCGGCGCCGCTGCCCACGCCACGGGAAGTGCGCAGTTTGATCTGGTCGAAGATGCGCTCGTGGCTCTTGAGGTTTTCCTCGGCCAGACGCACGAACTCGCGACGGGTCAGCACGTCCAGGTAGACCTGCGCCACCGTCAACCCGGTACGCTCGGAGGCGTCCAGCAACGAGTAGGCACGGGCATTGACGGTGGCTTGTTGACGCCCCACTTCGCTGGACGTCGCAAAACCGTCAAAAACCATTTGCGACAGGCGCAGGCTCGACTCGCTGCGGTTCAGGGTTTCCCAATGATTGGTACCGCCCGACCGGGTGGTGACGCTGTCGGTGCCTTCACGGCCGTATCCGGCTGCAAGGTCCACTCTAGGCAGGTAGCCGCCCTTGGCCGCCTTGAGCTGGTAATCCGCCGCGAAGCGGCTGTTCACGCCGGCCTGGATTTCAGGATGGACATCCAGCGCCTGTTGCATGGCCTGCGGCAAGGTTTGTGCTTGTACGAAACTGGCGGCGAGGGCAAAGGGTATAGCCTTGAACAGGTGCAGACGCATGGTGGATTTCTTCCTGAAACACTTGTCTTGGATCACAGCGAAACGTGGCGCTGCATCGGATGATGGCAACCGGAATGACCGTATGTCGGAAAGTTCAAAACAGGAGCTGGAACACGCACTGAAAGAACAGGTCGCCGCTTAAATATCAATGTGACATTACCTCGGCGATTGTTTAGGATGGCCGGCAGAAGGTCAATAGTTTGGCACAAACAAAATAATCGAGAAAACACAGCCAAAATATTGACATAGCAAAGCGTCAAATAACCTTACTTTGTGAACATGTACGTCCAGACCGCTGCTGCCTACAAGCTGCCGGGTCCATGGAAGTCTACTGAGCGTGGCACCCGGAGAGTCTTCAATGAGCAGTGTTATTGCCGTTGTCAAAAGCATTGTTGGTCAGGTTTTCGTCGTATCCCCAGAAGGCATCCGACGCGTACTCATTGAAGGTGATCGCCTGTACACGGGCGACCAGTTGGACACTGGCCCGTCCGGCGCCGTCACATTGGATCTGGCCGATGGCCGCACTCTGGACCTGGGCCGCGACACCCAGTGGAGCGCCAATGCCCCGGACTCTTCCACCGACCTGGCACAAGCCACTGCCCAGGCCGCGCCGTCGGTAGAAGAGCTGCAGCAAGCCATCGCCGCGGGCGTCGACCCGACGACCGCCCTGGAAGCCACCGCCGCCGGCGCCACTGCCGCGGGCACGGGGGGTGCCGCCGGTGGCGGCCACAGCTTCGTGGTGCTGGACGCCACCGCTGGTAGCGTCGACCCTACTGTCGGTTTCCCAACTGAAGGTCTCGCTGCGGCTGCCGCCACCGATGACAACATCCTGGGTGGCGATACCACGGCCGATACGACCGCCAACGCAGTGCTCAATGCGACGATGACCCTGAGCGCCACGCCAACCCTGACCGAAGCCGGCGGCGTGCTGGTCTACACCGCGACCGTGACCCAGGCCCCGCAGACCAACCTGACCGTGACCTTGTCCAACGGCGCGGTCATCGTGATCCCGGCGGGGCAGCTGACCGGTAGCGTCAACGTTCCACTCGCGCCGAATGACACGGTCTACAACGACCCAAGCCAGATCAGTGTGACCGTCACTGGCACCACCGGCGGTACCGGCATTGCCGTGACCGTACCCACCACGCCGGCCGTGACCCAGATCACCGACACCATCGACACCACCACCGTCACGCTGACGGCGGGCAACACCGTGACCGAAGGCGGCCAGATCACCTACACCGCCACCCTGACCAACCCGGCCCAGACTCCGGTGACCGTGACCTTGAGCAACGGCTCGGTCATCACCATCGCTGCTGGCCAGACTACTGGCACCGTTAACGTCGAGACGCCAGCCAATGACGTCTACAACAATGGCAGTACGGTCAGCACCACCATTACTGGTGCGACGGGCGGTAACTTTGAGAATCTGGTGCCGAGCACGGCGCCTGCGGTTACCACGATTACTGATTCGATAGACACCACCACGGTGACGTTGACCGCGACACCGACCGTGAACGAAAACGGCACGATCACTTACACCGCGACCCTGACCGACGCCAACGGCAACCCAGTCACCGCGCAAAATGGTCCGGTCACCGTGACTCTGGACAGCGGCAAAACCATCACCATCGCCGCGGGCGCGAGCTCGGGCGTGTTGGACGTGGCCGTTGGTAATGACGTGTACCAAGGCCCAACCACGGTGACTGAGTCGATTGCTTCGGCATCCGGCGGTAACCTGGAAGCCATCGCACCGAACACGACTCCGGTCAGCACCATCGTCAGCGACGTCAACGACACTACTACCGTGACCTTGACCGCCACGCCGACCGTGAACGAAAACGGCACCATCACCTACACCGCGACCCTGACCGATGCCAACGGCAATCCGGTCACCGCGCAGAATGGTCCGGTTACCGTGACCCTGGACAGCGGTAAAACCATCACCATCGCTGCGGGCGCAAGCTCGGGTGTATTGGATGTCGCGGTTGGCAACGATGTGTACCAAGGTCCGACCACCGTCACCGAAAGCATCAGTACCGCCACGGGCGGTAACCTGGAAGCCATCGCTCCGAACACCGCGCCGGTCAGCACCATCGTCAGCGACGTCAACGACACCACCACCGTGACGTTGACTGCGACGCCGACCGTGAATGAAAACGGCACCATCACTTACACCGCGACGCTGACCGATGCCAATGGCAATCCGGTCACCGCGCAGAACGGTCCAGTCACCGTCACGCTCGACAGCGGCAAAACCATCACCATTGCTGCGGGCGCAAGCTCGGGCGTATTGGATGTCGCGGTCGGCAACGACGTGTACCAAGGCCCGACCACCGTCACCGAAAGCATCAGTACCGCCACGGGCGGTAACCTGGAAGCCATCGCCCCGAACACCGCTCCGGTCAGCACTGTCGTCAGCGACGTCAACGACACCACCACCGTGACGTTGACTGCGACGCCGACCGTGAACGAAAACGGCACCATCACCTACACCGCCACGCTGACCGATGCCAACGGCAATCCGGTCACCGCGCAGAACGGTCCGGTGACCGTGACCCTGGACAGCGGTAAAACGATCACCATCGCCGCGGGCGCAAGCTCGGGCGTATTGGATGTCGCGGTCGGCAACGACGTGTACCAAGGGCCAACGACGGTGACTGAGTCGATTGCTTCGGCATCGGGTGGCAACCTCGAAGCCATCGCCCCGAACACCGCTCCGGTCAGCACCATCGTCAGCGACGTCAACGACACCACCACGGTGACCTTGACCGCCACACCGACCGTGAACGAAAACGGCACCATCACTTACACCGCCACGCTGACCGACGCCAATGGCAACCCGGTCACCGCGCAGAACGGTCCGGTGACCGTGACCCTGGACGGCGGTAAAACGATCACCATCGCAGCCGGCGCAAGCTCGGGTGTGTTGGATGTAGCCGTCGGCAATGATGTGTACCAAGGGCCAACGACGGTGACTGAGTCGATTGCTTCGGCATCGGGTGGCAACCTCGAAGCCATCGCCCCGAACACCGCTCCGGTCAGCACCATCGTCAGCGACGTCAACGACACCACCACGGTGACCTTGACCGCCACACCGACCGTGAACGAAAACGGCACCATCACCTACACCGCCACCCTGACCGATGCCAACGGCAACCCGGTCACTGCGCAGAACGGTCCGGTTACCGTGACCCTGGACAGCGGTAAAACCATCACCATCGCCGCAGGCGCGAGCTCGGGTGTATTGGATGTCGCGGTTGGCAACGATGTGTACCAAGGTCCGACCACCGTCACCGAAAGCATCAGTACCGCCACGGGCGGTAACCTGGAAGCCATTGCTCCAAATACGACTCCAGTCAGCACCGTGGTCAGCGACGTCAACGACACCACCTCGGTGACCTTGACCGCTACGCCGACCGTGAACGAAAACGGCACCATCACCTACACCGCGACCCTGACCGACGCCAATGGCAACCCGGTCACCGCGCAAAATGGTCCAGTCACCGTTACGCTCGACAGCGGCAAAACCATTACCATCGCTGCGGGCGCAAGCTCGGGTGTATTGGACGTGGCTGTCGGCAACGACGTGTATCAAGGTCCGACGACGGTGACTGAGTCGATTGCTTCGGCATCCGGCGGCAATCTGGAAGCCATCGCTCCGAACACGGCGCCAGTCAGCACCATCGTCAGCGACGTCAACGACACTACTACCGTAACGTTGACCGCCACACCGACCGTGAACGAAAACGGCACCATCACTTACACCGCCACGCTGACCGATGCCAATGGCAACCCGGTCGCCGCGCAAAATGGTCCGGTTACCGTGACTTTGGACAGCGGCAAGACCATCACCATTGCCGCGGGCGCGAGCTCGGGCGTGTTGGACGTGGCCGTTGGTAATGACGTGTACCAAGGCCCAACGACCATCAGCGAAAGCATCAGCACGGCCACTGGCGGTAATCTGGAAGCCATCGCGCCAAACACCGCGCCGGCCAGCACCATCGTCAGCGACGTCAATGACACCACTACCGTGACGTTGACCGCCACGCCAACCGTGAACGAAAACGGCACCATCACCTACACCGCGACCCTGACCGATGCCAACGGCAATCCGGTCACCGCGCAGAACGGTCCGGTCACTGTGACCCTGGACAGCGGCAAAACCATCACCATCGCCGCTGGCGCAAGCTCGGGCGTATTGGATGTCGCGGTCGGCAATGACGTGTACCAAGGTCCAACGACCATCAGCGAAAGCATCAGCACGGCCACTGGCGGTAATCTGGAAGCCATCGCGCCAAACACCGCGCCGGCCAGCACCATCGTCAGCGACGTCAATGACACCACTACCGTGACGTTGACCGCCACGCCAACCGTGAACGAAAACGGCACGATCACTTACACCGCCACCCTGACCGATGCCAACGGCAACCCGGTCACTGCGCAAAACGGTCCAGTCACCGTGACTCTGGACAGCGGCAAAACCATCACCATCGCTGCGGGCGCAAGCTCGGGTGTATTGGACGTAGCCGTCGGCAACGACGTCTACCAAGGTCCGACCACCGTCACCGAAAGCATCAGTACCGCCACGGGTGGCAACCTGGAAGCCATCGCGCCGAACACGACTCCGGTCAGCACCATCGTCAGTGATGTCAACGACACCACCACCGTGACCTTGACCGCCACACCGACCGTGAACGAAAACGGCACCATCACCTACACCGCGACCCTGACCGACGCCAATGGCAACCCGGTCACCGCGCAGAACGGTCCAGTCACCGTCACGCTCGACAGCGGTAAAACCATCACCATCGCCGCGGGCGCAAGCTCGGGCGTATTGGACGTGGCTGTCGGCAATGACGTCTATCAAGGCCCAACCACCGTGACCGAGTCGATTGCCTCGGCATCCGGCGGCAACCTGGAAGCCATCGCCCCAAACACCGCTCCGGTCAGCACCATCGTCAGCGATGTCAACGACACCACCTCGGTGACCTTGACCGCCACGCCGACCGTGAACGAAAACGGCACCATCACTTACACCGCGACGCTGACCGATGCCAATGGCAACCCGGTCACCGCGCAAAATGGTCCGGTCACTGTGACCCTGGACAGCGGCAAAACGATCACCATCGCCGCGGGCGCGAGCTCGGGCGTGTTGGACGTGGCCGTTGGTAATGACGTGTACCAAGGCCCAACCACGGTGACTGAGTCGATTGCTTCGGCATCCGGCGGTAACCTGGAAGCCATCGCACCGAACACGACTCCGGTCAGCACCATCGTCAGCGACGTCAACGACACCACCACCGTGACGTTGACTGCTACTCCGACCGTGAATGAAAACGGCACCATCACTTACACCGCCACGCTGACTGATGCCAACGGCAACCCGGTCACCGCGCAAAACGGTCCAGTCACCGTGACTCTGGACAGCGGCAAAACCATCACCATCGCGGCGGGCGCAAGCTCGGGTGTATTGGACGTAGCCGTCGGCAACGACGTGTATCAAGGTCCGACGACGGTGACTGAGTCGATTGCCTCGGCATCCGGCGGCAACCTCGAAGCCATCGCGCCAAACACCGCTCCGGTCAGCACCATCATCAGCGACGTCAACGACACCACCACCGTGACGTTGACTGCTACTCCGACCGTGAACGAAAACGGCACCATCACCTACACCGCCACGCTGACCGACGCCAACGGCAACCCGGTCACCGCGCAGAACGGCCCGGTCACCGTAACCCTGGACAGCGGCAAGACCATCACCATCGCCGCGGGCGCAAGCTCGGGTGTATTGGACGTAGCCGTCGGCAACGACGTCTACCAAGGCCCAACCACCGTCACCGAAAGCATCAGTACTGCCACCGGCGGTAATCTGGAAGCCATCGCACCGAACACGGCGCCAGTCAGCACCATCGTCAGCGATGTCAACGACACCACCACCGTGACGCTCACTGCCACACCGACAGTGAACGAAAACGGCACCATCACTTACACCGCGACGCTGACCGATGCCAATGGCAACCCAGTCACCGCGCAAAATGGTCCGGTCACTGTCACGCTCGACAGCGGCAAGACCATCACCATCGCCGCGGGCGCAAGCTCGGGTGTATTGGATGTCGCGGTTGGCAACGATGTTTACCAAGGTCCGACCACCGTCACCGAAAGCATCAGTACTGCCTCCGGCGGCAACCTGGAAGCCATCGCACCGAACACCGCGCCGGTCAGCACCATCGTCAGCGACGTCAACGACACCACCACGGTGACCTTGACCGCGACACCGACTGTGAACGAAAACGGCACCATCACTTACACCGCCACGCTGACCGATGCCAACGGCAACCCCGTCACCGCGCAGAACGGTCCGGTCACCGTGACCCTGGACAGCGGCAAGACCATCACCATCGCTGCGGGCGCAAGCTCGGGCGTGCTCGATGTTGCTGTGGGCAACGATGTGTACCAAGGCCCGACCACCGTCACCGAAAGCATCAGCACGGCCACTGGCGGTAATCTGGAAGCCATCGCGCCAAACACGGCGCCAGTCAGCACCATCGTCAGCGATGTCAACGACACCACCACCGTGACGCTCACTGCCACACCGACAGTGAACGAAAACGGCACCATCACTTACACCGCCACGCTGACCGACGCCAACGGCAACCCGGTCACTGCGCAGAACGGTCCGGTTACCGTAACCCTCGACAGCGGCAAAACCATCACCATCGCCGCCGGTGCAAGCTCGGGTGTATTGGACGTAGCCGTCGGCAACGACGTCTACCAAGGCCCAACCACCGTCACCGAATCGATCAAAGATGCATCCGGCGGCAACCTCGAAGCCATCGCCCCGAACACCGCTCCGGTCAGCACCGTCGTCAGCGACGTCAACGACACCACCACCGTGACCTTGACCGCTACACCGACCGTGAACGAAAACGGCACCATCACTTACACCGCGACTCTGACCGGCGCCGACGGCAAACCCGTCACGGCACAGAGCGGTCCGGTCACCGTAACTTTGGACAGCGGCAAGACCATCACCATCGCGGCAGGCGCAAGCTCGGGCGTGTTGGACGTAGCGGTTGGCAATGACGTCTACCAAGGCCCAACCACCGTGACCGAGTCGATTGCCTCGGCATCCGGTGGCAACCTCGAGGCCATCGCCCCAAACACCGCGCCGGTCAGCACCATCGTTAGCGACGTCAATGACACCACCACGGTGACACTGACCGCCACGCCGACCGTGAATGAAAACGGCACCATCACCTACACCGCCACCCTGACCGGTGCCGACGGCAAACCGGTCACCGCGCAGAATGGTCCGGTTACCGTCACGCTCGATAGCGGTAAAACCATCACTATCGCCGCGGGCGCAAGCTCGGGCGTGTTGGACGTGGCCGTTGGTAATGACGTGTACCAAGGCCCTACCACGGTGACTGAGTCGATTGCTTCGGCATCCGGCGGCAACCTGGAAGCCATCGCACCGAACACGACTCCGGTCAGCACCATCGTCAGCGATGTCAACGACACCACTACCGTGACGTTGACCGCGACACCGACTGTGAACGAAAACGGCACCATCACCTACACCGCCACGCTGACCGATGCCAACGGCAACCCGGTCACCGCGCAGAACGGTCCGGTGACCGTGACCTTGGACAGCGGTAAAACCATCACCATCGCTGCGGGCGCAAGCTCGGGCGTGTTGGACGTGGCTGTCGGCAACGACGTTTACCAGGGGCCTACGACTGTCACCGAGTCGATTGCTTCGGCATCCGGCGGCAATCTGGAAGCCATCGCACCAAACACGACTCCAGTCAGCACCATCGTCAGCGATGTCAACGACACCACTACCGTAACGTTGACCGCCACACCGACCGTGAACGAAAACGGCACCATCACCTACACCGCCACGCTGACTGATGCCAACGGCAACCCGGTCACCGCGCAGAATGGTCCGGTCACTGTCACGCTCGACAGCGGCAAGACCATCACCATCGCCGCGGGCGCAAGCTCGGGTGTATTGGATGTCGCGGTTGGCAACGATGTTTACCAAGGTCCGACCACCGTCACCGAAAGCATCAGTACCGCCACTGGTGGCAACCTTGAAGCCATCGCGCCTAACACCGCTCCGGTCAGCACCGTCGTCAGCGACGTCAACGACACCACCACCGTGACCTTGACCGCTACACCGACCGTGAACGAAAACGGCACCATCACTTACACCGCGACTCTGACCGGCGCCGACGGCAAACCCGTCACGGCACAGAGCGGTCCGGTCACCGTAACTTTGGACAGCGGCAAGACCATCACCATCGCGGCAGGCGCAAGCTCGGGCGTGTTGGACGTAGCGGTTGGCAATGACGTCTACCAAGGCCCAACCACCGTGACCGAGTCGATTGCCTCGGCATCCGGTGGCAACCTCGAGGCCATCGCCCCAAACACCGCGCCGGTCAGCACCATCGTTAGCGACGTCAATGACACCACCACGGTGACACTGACCGCCACGCCGACCGTGAATGAAAACGGCACCATCACCTACACCGCCACCCTGACCGGTGCCGACGGCAAACCCGTCACCGCGCAGAACGGTCCGGTCACCGTCACCCTCGACAGCGGCAAAACCATCACCATCGCGGCCGGCGCAAGCTCGGGCGTGCTCGATGTCGCTGTGGGTAACGATGTTTACCAAGGTCCGACCACCGTCACCGAAAGCATCAGTACCGCCACTGGTGGCAACCTTGAAGCCATCGCGCCTAACACCGCTCCGGTCAGCACCGTCGTTAGTGATGTCAACGACACCACCACCGTAACGCTGACTGCTACGCCGACCGTGAATGAAAACGGCACCATCACCTACACCGCCACCCTGACCGATGCCAACGGCAACCCGGTCACTGCGCAGAACGGTCCGGTTACCGTGACCTTGGACAGCGGTAAAACCATCACCATCGCCGCGGGCGCGAGCTCGGGCGTATTGGACGTGGCCGTCGGCAACGACGTCTACCAAGGTCCGACCACCGTCACCGAAAGCATCAGTACCGCCACTGGTGGCAACCTTGAAGCCATCGCACCGAACACCGCGCCGGTCAGCACCATCGTCAGCGACGTCAACGACACCACCACGGTGACCTTGACCGCGACACCGACCGTGAACGAAAACGGCACCATCACTTACACCGCCACGCTGACCGACGCCAACGGCAACCCGGTCACTGCGCAGAACGGTCCGGTTACCGTAACCCTCGACAGCGGCAAAACCATCACCATCGCCGCCGGTGCAAGCTCGGGTGTATTGGACGTAGCCGTCGGCAACGACGTCTACCAAGGCCCAACCACCGTCACCGAATCGATCAAAGATGCATCCGGCGGCAACCTCGAAGCCATCGCCCCGAACACCGCTCCGGTCAGCACCGTCGTCAGCGATGTCAACGACACCACCACCGTGACGTTGACCGCCACACCGACCGTGAATGAAAACGGCACCATCACCTACACCGCGACCCTGACCGATGCCAACGGCAACCCCGTCACCGCGCAGAACGGTCCGGTCACCGTGACCCTGGACAGCGGCAAAACCATCACCATCGCCGCCGGTGCAAGCTCGGGCGTGTTGGACGTAGCCGTCGGCAACGACGTCTACACCGGCGCGCCGTCCGTCACCGAGACCATCAAATCGGCCTCCGGCGGTAACCTCGAAGCCATCGCTGTCGATAAGACCGGCGCGTCGACGGCCGTGGGCGACACTGTCGATAACACCACCGTCAGCATCACCGGCAGCACGTCGGTCACCGAAGGCCAGGCGGCCACCTATACCGTCAGCCTGACGAACCCGGCACA
The DNA here is from genome assembly GCF_014268695.2 of Pseudomonas ogarae. NCBI lineage: Bacteria > Pseudomonadati > Pseudomonadota > Gammaproteobacteria > Pseudomonadales > Pseudomonadaceae > Pseudomonas > Pseudomonas ogarae. The sequence goes on along the minus strand of NZ_CP077086.1, from coordinate 454,859 downwards.
AACCGAAGTGACGCTCAAGATCGTCTACAGCGGCACCGCCGCCGATGGCACGGACTTCACCGGTGTCTACACCGTGAAGATCCCGGCCAACGCCACCAGCGCCACCTTCAACGTGGCAACGCTGGACGACAAAATCACCGAGGGCACCGAAAACTTCGTGGTCAAGATCGACTCGGCCACCGGTGGCAACTTCGAGCACCTGGCGGTCAGCGGCACCAACGGCAGCGTCAGCACCTCGATCATCGACAACGATGCGCCACCGGCACTCGACCTGGACGCCAACAACTCCAGCGGCAAGACCGGCGCCGATTACCAGGTGACCTTCACCGAAGGCACCACCGGCCCGGGCGTGTCCATCGCCGACACCGACCTGAGCATCACTGACCCGGACAGCACCATGCTGACCGGCGCGACCATCGTGCTGACCAACCGTCAGCCTGGCGATGCGCTGAACCTGGGCAACAGCGTCAACGGCATCAGCATCAACGCCAACAGCACCGACGGCAAAGTCGTCCTGACGCTGTCGGGCAACGCGACGCTGGCCGACTACATGCAGCAGATCAAGAACATCAGCTTCATCAACAACAGCGAAGATCCGAGCACCGTACCGCGCATCATCACCGTGACGGTAACCGACGGCGCGAGCTACTCCAACACCGCCACCACCACCGTGAACGTGGTCGGGGTCAACGATGCGCCAGTGGCCACCGGTGGCGCGGTGACCGGTACCGAAGACACCTCACTGGTCCTCGGCTGGTCGACGTTCGGCATCAGCGACGTGGACAGCGCCGCCGCCAGCCAGGGTGTCAAAATCACCGGGCTGCCGAGCGACGGCAAGTTGCAGTACCTGGACGGCGCAACCTGGAAGGACGTGGCCAATAACCAGACCTTCACCAAGGCTGACATCGACGCCGGCAAGCTGCGTTTTACCCCCGATGCCAACGAATCCGGTGCCAACGGCAACCCGGCCGGCGTGGGCGATCAAAAGGCCGATTACGCGCAAATCAGCTTCCAGCCAACCGACGGTCAGACGCTGGGCAATACCGGCACCGTGAAGATCGACATCACGCCAGTCGCCGACGCACCAAACCTCAACGTGGCCGGCAACAACGTGACCTCCACCGGTCTGATCAAGGAAGTCTGGACCGGTCTGTCGGGCCTGGGCACCGATGGCAGCGGCGCGCCGTCCGGCACGCTCAAGTCGGTGATCGACGCCGCTGGCACGCCGAACAGCAGCACCAACGTGACCAACGTGCAATCGGACAGCAACGTCAACCCGGGCACTGCATCGAAAACCTCGGGCCTGATTTTCCTCGAAGCCGGCAAGACCTACACCTTCAGCGGCACGGGCGATGACAGCCTGCTGGTCACCATCGGCGGTAAAACCGCCGCGGCAACCACGTGGGGTGCGGGCGGCCAGTTGAACGGTTCGTTCACTCCGACCACCAGCGGCTACTACACCCTGGACATCTACCACCACAACCAGACCGGCCCGGGCAGCTATGACGTGAACCTGTCGGTCAACGGCAGCACACCGGTCGACCTGAGCAGTGCCGGCGTGCCGCTCTATACCGGCGTGACCGACCTGGCAAATTCTGGCGTGACCGTCTCCGACCTGCACGGCACCAACGGCGAAGGCTACTACGACGGCTTCAAGCTCAACGAAGGCGCCGAAGGCACCAGCGTGCATCTGTCGAAGATCACCACCGCCCTGACCGACACCGACGGCTCCGAAAGCCTGAGCGTGAAGATTGGCGGCATGCCGGAAGGGAGTGTGCTGAGCGACGGCGCGGGCCATACCGCGACCGTGGGCAGCAACGGCGAAGCCTCGGTCACCGGCTGGAACCTGGGCAGCCTGACCCTGACCCCGCCGACCTACTACAACGGCCACTTCAACCTGACCGTGACGTCGACCTCCACCGAAGCCCTCGGCGGCTCGGCAACGAGTACGGCGCAGATACCGGTCACCGTGTACCCGGCGACCTACAACGCTATCACCGCCACGTCGGGCAGTGACAACGTCAACGGCACCGACGGCAACGACATCGTGGTCGCCGACATCGGCGGGCTGACCGTGGTGCCGGGGGTCAACTACAACATCGCCTTCATGGTCGACAGCTCTGGCAGCATGAGCGACTCGTCCATCGCCGCGGCCAAGGCCTCGCTGACCTCGGTGTTCAACACCCTCAAGCAGAGCCTGGGCAGCAACTCCGGGACGGTGAATATTTTCCTGGCAGACTTCGATAGCCAGGTGAACAAGTCGATCTCGGTCAACCTCAACAACCCGGACGCCTTGACCCTGCTCAAGGGTGTGCTCGACTCGATGGTGTCCGGTGGCGGTACCAACTACGAAGACGTGTTCAAGACCACGGCGAACTTCTTCAAGAGTACCGACGCCCTGAACAATACCGGGGCGAAGAACCTGACGTATTTCATTACCGACGGTAAGCCGACTTACTACCAGACCGGCGAACAGCCCAACCCAACGCTGTACGGCAGCGTCAAACTCGATGACGTACTGAGCGCATCCAATTACACCGTCGGTAAGTACTACACCCAGACGATCGACGGCACGCACAAGTACACCATCTACGAAAACGGCCAGATGTACCTGTCGACTAAAATCGGAAAGAACTGGAACGACAGTTATGTCGGCACGGTTCACGCCGAGGGCAATGGCACCTTTGAATTGTCGAACCAGGGCGGCACCGGTTATGGCGATTACTGGAACTATGTCGATTCGGCGACGGGCTCGACCGACAGCTTCACACTGCTCAAAGGCTTGAGCACCGTCGAAGCCATCGGCCTGAACAGCGATGTGACCCTGAACGACCTCAAGCCCTACGATTCGGACTCGACACCACAGACCAACATCGACCCGAACAACCTGGCCAACTCGATCATCGGCCACACCGAAGCGACCCTGCCGGGCTCCGATACGGTCAACGGCGGCGACGGCAACGACATCCTGTTCGGCGACCTGGTGAGCTTCAACGGCGTTGCTGGCGAGGGCTACCAGGCCATCCAGGCCTTCGTCGCCCAACAGAGCGGCGTGGACGTCAGCAAGGTCACCACCAGCAACGTGCACCAGTACATCACCGAGCACTACACCGCGTTCGATGTGTCCGGTGCCCACGATGGCAATGACACCCTGCTGGGCGGTGCCGGCAACGACATCATTTTCGGCCAGGGCGGCAATGACACGCTCAACGGTGGCAAGGGCAATGACATCCTGCTCGGTGGCACGGGTAACGACACACTGATCGGCGGCCAGGGCAATGACACCCTGATCGGTGGCCTGGGCGGCGATACCTTTGTCTGGAAGTCCGGCGACACCGGCACCGACGTGATCAAGGACTTCAAGGCCAGCGAAGGTGACCGGATCGACCTGCGGGATCTGTTGCAGGGCGAAACCGGCAGCACCATCGACCACTTCCTGAAAATCAGCACGGTCGATGGCGTGTCGTCACTGCAGGTCAGCACTTCCGGCCAGTTCAATGCGGCCAACGGCGGCTCCGCGACGCCGGACGTGACGATCAAGCTCGAAGGCAACAACTGGTCGAACGTGAACCTGAACTCGTTGATCGCCGGCAGCGACCCGACCATCAAGGTCGATCACAACAACAGCTGAACCTGACACCCGTGGCGAGGGAGCTTGCTCCCGCTGGGCTGCGCAGCAGCCCTAAAAAACAGGGCCGCTTCGCGCCCCGGCGGGAGCAAGCTCCCTCGCCACGGGATAAGTGTTCATACTCCCCCACAGTTGGCCTATGCTGCCCAGCATGACGCCGCTTCATACATGAGGGATGCCCGATGTTTTATGTGCAACGCGATGCACAAGGCCTGCTGGTGCGCGTAGAAGCCACCGCTTACGCCGAGGCCACCGAAACCTTGCCGGCCGACAACCACGAGATCCAGGACTGGTTCGCCAACCAGGCGGTGGAAAACAGCCTCAAGCAGCTCAAGCAAAGCGACCTGGAGATGATCCGGGTACTCGATGACTTGATCCAGGTGCTGACCAGCAAAGGCGTCATCCGCGTCACCGACCTGCCACCGGCGGCCCAGGCCAAGCTGATGGACCGCAACCAGGCCCGGGAAGCCTTGGGTGGGTTGAGCCGGTTGATCGATGATGATGAGAAGGGGTTGATCTAGGCCTGGTTTCATCGGTGTCGGGACGGCCCTCATCGCGAGCAAGCTCGCTCCCACAGTTGATTGGTGTTGATCTCGATATTTCGGTTCGACACAGATCCAGTGTGGGAGCGAGCCTGCTCGCGAAAGCGGTCTTCAATTCACCACCGGTCTTTCAGACTGATGCTTGCGCTTCAAGCCGATCCATCGCCCGCTCTACCAACAAATGCACCCCATCGGCCATTCGGCTGATCGCCAGGATCACACTGCGGCGTGAGCCATCGACGTCGTCAGCCAGGTCGGCGGCGATGGCGCTGATGGACAGCAAGTCTTCGGAGGCATTGGCCAGGAGGGTTTCGGTGTCGATGTCCGGGGAGACCATGAAGAGTTGGGCGGTTTGGGTTTTTCCCGAGGCTTCATCGGTGGGTTTGGGGTTGAGGTAGTAGTCGAGGACGCGTTCGGCGGCTTCGTCGAGTTTTTTGGATTTCGAGGATTTGTCAGAGGCGTTGCCAGGGCTTCCTGGCGGATTTGGTGTGACCTTGAACATGAGAAATACCCTAAACAGTAATTAGTTGGGAACCGTCACCGTTCGCTTGCACGCGAATTAGGGTGGCGGCCGTACGCAGGTGTGCAAGACCGGGCCTGTTTAGGACACCCAGCAGATCCAAGGATCTCCTGCGTGCAGCCGCCATAAAGCCAGTGGGCAGAAGAAAGCCCCTGAGCGATGTAGCGTCGCATCCTAAACAGTTTCTTCGGACTTGCACGTCCGTGTCACCGTTTTTTCGGTGACAAACCCAGACTAGCCACGAGGCTGACGCCGGACAAGTTCACCAAGTTCGCCACAACTCGAAGGAAATCTCCTAGGACCTTACTTTTAGAGGGGGGTGTATATCCGTTTCTGCGGTAACGGCCACTTAGGGTTCCGCCCTGACGGCGGCTCACTTTTGAGAAGCGCAAAAGTAAGCAAAACGCTTCTGCCCCACCACTTGGCACCTCGCCTAGGCTCGGTGTGCCCTCACTCCGGCATTGCTCCGTGGGCCGCCGCGAAGGGCCATCCATGGCCCAGCGCGGCTACCTCGGCATCCATGCCGAGGTCCCCACTGCGCAATGCCTGCGTTCGGCCAGCGTGGTTAACGGGGCGCCCGAGATCAACGTCCACCGCGAGGCGGCCTAGTAGCCGACCTGGTTCTTGGAGGGACTGCGTTTTCCCTGTGGGAGCGGGCTTGCTCGCGAAGAGGCCGGCAAGCCCAGCATCCATGTGACTGAACCACCGCTATCGCGAGCAAGCTCGCACACAGGTTTTTGGTCGTTTATAAGATCAGTGCCCACCGCCGGTCCCTGTGGGAGCAAAGCTTGCTCGCGATGGCGGTGGGTCTGCTTGCATCAATGCTGGATGTGCCGTCGCTTCGCGAGCAAGCTTTGCTCCCACAAGTCCAGCTCAAACAGATCTGACGGGTGTACGACCGGGAGAGCCAGGTCGGCTACTAGGCCGCCTCGCGGTGGACGTTGATCTCGGCGCCCCGTTAACCACGCTGGCCGAACGCAGGCATTGTGGAGTGGGCACCTCGGCATGGATGCCGAGGTAGCCGCGCTGGGCCATGGATGGCCCTTCGCGGCGGGCCCACGGAGCAATGCCGGAGTGAGGGCACACCGAGCCTAGGCGAGGTGCCGAGTGGTGGGGCATGAGCGCTTTGGTTACTTTCGCGCTTTTCGAAAGTGACCCGCTGTAAGAGCGGAACCATAAGCCGCCGTTACCGCAGAAATGGATATGTACTCGCTCAGAAGTCTCAATCCCAACGCTTAGGCTCACCCACCAACTGCCCCTGAACCCCAAACAACCCCATCTCCCGAATCACCGCCAACTCCCCCTCCGTCTCAACCCGCTCAGCAATCAACGGCAGGTCAATACTGTGAGCCGCCCGCTGAATCGCCTCGATGAACAAGCGCTTATCGCTCTCCTGGTCAATCGCACGGATATAGCTGCCATCGATCTTCAGGTAAGCCAACCCCAACCGCGACAAGTTACCGATCATGCTGAACCGCCCACCAAAACGCTGCAGGCTCAGGGAGAAACCAAGCTCACGCAGACGCCGAGTCAACTGCTCCAGCACCGCTTGCTCCGGCAGTTGCTCTTCACCAATCTCCAGGGTCAGGCGCGACCCAAGGTTGGAATGCGCCCGCAGGATTTCAAAGATCTTGTTCAACGCCTGCGGATCGGCCAAGGTCGCCGAGGACAGGTTCAACGCCAAGGATTGCTCGTGACCGGCCATTTGCTTGAGCACTTGCTCGAGCATCAAGCGGTCCAGGCGTGCGGTCCAGCCAAAGCGCTCCAGCCAGGGCAGGAACCGTCCGGCGGGGATGGTCTGGCCCTGCTCGTCGAGCAACCGCGACAGCACTTTGTAATGCAGCACCACCTGGGTGTCCTGGGCGGCCACCACCGGCTGGAAGTACAGCTCAAAGCGCTGATGACTCAGGGCCTGGTCGAGCAAATTGTGCCAGGCATGGTGATCATCACCGACACTGGCCGACGCGCTGTGGTCCAGGCAGGCCCAACCCGGTTCGCCCTGGCTTTCGGCCTGGGCCAGGGCCTGGTCGCCCAGCTGGAGCACCGCTTGCGGCGAGTCGCCATGGACGAACGGCGCCAGCCCGATGGAGGCCACCGACGCCACATCCGTCGCGCCGGTCGCATGCAGGCTCGCCAACGCAGTTTCAAGGCTCTGCGCCAGTTGCAGCGCTTCCTCGCGCACCAGCCCAGGCGCCAGCACCGCGAATTCTCCGCCGCGAATACGCGTGACCAGGTTGTGGGTTTCCGGATATCGCGCGCATTCACGCAGCAATTGCTCACCCACCGCCTGGAGCAACTGGTCGGTGCGCTGCCCGCCCAAGCGCTGGTTCAAACCGGCCAGGTCCTTGACCCGCAGCAACAACAGATAACCGGAGCTGGCCTGCTCCGGGTTGCTCACCCGGGCATTGAGCTGCATTTCGAAATAGCGCCGGTTGGCCAGCCCCGTGAGGTTGTCCTGGTAGGATTCGACCCGCAGTTTCTCGCTGCGCTCGGCCTGTTCCTGAAACAGCGCCTTGAGCTTCTCGACCATCTGGTTCATCGCCTGCACCACGCGGCGCAGTTCAGGCGTGCGCGGCAGCTCCGGCAGGCTCAGGAACTCGCGACGGGCGATGGCATGGGACTGATGCACCATGTAGTCCAGCGGCTTGAGCTGGCGACGCAGCAGCAAGGCCCCCAGCACCGCGCTCACGGCGCCACACAGCAAAAGCCAACCCAGGCTGCCCAACGCGCTCTGCCACAGCTTGGCGAGGGCGAACATCGGGTGGCTGACCACTTCAACCCGCGCCGCCTGTTCCCAGCCGCGGCTGACGATGGCATCGCCTCCGGCCGGTTCCAGGCCGATCAGCTTGACGAACCATTGCGGCACGCTGCCGGCGTCCGGCGTGCCGGTGCGCTCGACCAGGGTCTTATCGGTGGCCACGTCGACCACACGGATGGTCGCGTAGTAGCCGCTGTCGAAGATCGAACTGACCATCAACTCCACCATCGCCGGGTCGTCGATGTTCGGCGTCAACGACAACGCCAGCGCCGTGGCCGCGTCCTGGGCATGGGAGCGCAACTGGTTGACGTACTGGGCCCGCGAGCTCTCCAGGCTGACCATGAAGCTGCCGCTGAAGGCAACCACCAGGAACAGACAGATAGCGATCAACAGCTGTTTGAACAAGGACATCTGAGCGCGCGCTCCTAGTTAGTCGTCTCGACCGGAAAACCTTCGGCCTGCATTTTCTTCAACACATCCTGCCACCGGGACAGGCGCTTGGTGTCACCCACTTTCTTGTTGCCCTTGGCGCCCGGCAGCCACAGCCCTTCGGCATTGAAAGAGTAGACCGGGAGCAAGTCGGTTCGCTGGCTGGCCGGCAGGATGCCGTCGATCAGGCTGTCGAGCACCAGCGGCATCGCCTCGGGCGTGGCGTAATAGGTGAGCACCATGTGCGCACGGTTCTGCCGCAAGGCCTTGACGTAGGTGATGCGCAGCTTGTCACTAGAGACCCCGAGATGACGCAGGCTGAAATACTTGGCGATGGCGTAGTCTTCACAATCGCCAGCGCCCTTCCACAGGGCCTGGATCGGGGTCTCCCAGTAGTCGACCTCGCGCCACAGGTCGATGTCTTCCACGTAGCGCACCTGTTTGTTGAAAAACAGGTTCACCACCTTGAGCTGTTCCAGTTCCGGGATCTGTTTCTGGGTCGCCAACAGTTGCTGCCATGCGTCAATCCGTTGCTGACCTTCGCCCAAGGGACCATATAACGCTTGCGCCCGTCGGCTGATCTGCGCAAAGTCCCAGTCAGCCTGCAAGCCACCCAGCATCAGGCCGGCCAGCAACAATGCCGAACACAGCCAGCGCAAGGACCTGAGAACAGGGAAAGGTGCAGCCAAGGGAATACGTCCGAAAAGGGCCGTTGGAAATTCGTTGGATGGTGAAGCCTGGCCCGGTAAAAGACAATGGCAGGTTGCAATCACCACAAGCAGACTAAACTTTAGTTCAGGAACTGGGGCCGCGAGATTTTGACGGCTTGGCAATCTGTAACTAACGTTGGCTTGGATCCAATTTTCGTTACTACCAGTCAGGTGTTGTCGTGACACAGAAGCCCAAACCGCTTAGCACTATCCAGGTCAACGGGCCCATCCCGGCTGACCAGGCACGCTCGATCATCGAAGAGTCTCTGCGCGAGGCCATCCTCGATGGACGCCTGCCTTGCGGCACTGCCCTGCGCCAGCAGGAACTGGCCGACCTGTTCGGCGTGAGCCGCATGCCGGTGCGCGAGGCATTGCGCCAGCTCGAAGCGCAGTCACTGCTCAATGTGGTTCAGCACAAGGGCGCCGTGGTGGCACCGTTGATCACCAACAACGCGGTAGAAACCTACGCCCTGCGCTCGGTCCTGGAATCGTTCGCCTTGCGCCTGTCCATCCCGCTGCTCGATGACAACGACCTGGCACTGGCCGCCCAGTACATCGAACAGCTGGAAACGCAAACCGAACACGCCGAGATCGGCAAGCTCAACCGGCTGTTCCACATGTCGCTTTATCACAAGGCACCCAACAGCAAGCTGCTGGACCTGATCGAGCGCGAGCTCAATGAAGAAGAGCGCTTCCTGCGCTTTCATCTGTCATCCATGGGGCTAGGCAAGTTGAGCCAGGACGATCATCGCGCGCTGCTCGACGCCGCGCGTACCAAGGACATCGATAAAGCCGTCGTATTGCTGGAGCGGCACCTGGAAAAAGCCTCTGTCACCATGCGCCGGTATCTGGAACAGTCGTCGAAGCTTTGATCCCTCCCCGGCGGTCCGGCCGGCGTAAAAACTTCTTACATATCCTTTCGACTCACTTGTCGCCTGCGCGGCGCGGCCTGGCCGTGGCCGCGACTTGTCGCCCCATCAGTTCAATGGCACTGCCATCGATTTGGGCTCACTCTTGCGCTTGTCGATTCAAAACAGACCTGAAGAAGTCAACGCCTGGCTGAGGCCAGACGAATCGAAGCCAATACGCAAGGAGCGTCGTCCAACCGGCGGGATGATCGGATGTCCGACCGACGTCCTGCCCATAACATAAAACTTCTTAACTCCCCGATCCCTGAAGTGCTCCGAGTGAGGCATTCACTCGAACTATTCGATTCTGATACTCCTAAATCGGAAGGAGCTTCTTCGCGCCAATAAAACTTAGATAAAAAGTTTTAAGAGCCTTCTTCGCACCTAATAAAACCACAACTTTAAATAATTAAAAAAATACTTGCCGCTTACTTACTCCATGTATTAGTTTTTTATTCGCCGCGTTACTGACGGCCCTTCAGGCTTGCACAAATCCCTTTAAACACGGGCAATGCAAGCCACCAAAACGCTTAGAAGAGAATGCTTAAGCCCGTAGAGCAATTCATGGATTCCGGTTCAGGCACCCGCTCGCCTTAATTAAATAACGAGCAGCCTTCCGGACAAAACATCATTGATGAGGACGTTCCAATGCAGCCATCCAAAGAACAACTATCTTTGAAAAAGCACGAACTTGGCCAACACCCTGTTTTTTCCGAGATTACATCAATCGATCTGTTACGCCGTTTTATGGAAAGCCATGTCTTTGCCGTTTGGGACTTCATGTCGCTGACCAAGCGGCTGCAACGCGAGCTCACTTGTGTCCACCTGCCCTGGCTGCCGCCGGCCGACCCGCACGCGGCACGCTTGATCAATGAAATCGTGCTGGGGGAAGAGTCGGATGACCGCCCCGGCGCAGGCTATTGCAGCCATTTCGAACTGTACCTGGACGCCATGCGGGAAATCGGTGCCGATACCCGCGCGATCGAGCAATTCATCACCCTGCAACAGGAAGGCGTCAGCCCCGAGACTGCGCTGGACAGCGTCGAGGTCGAACCGGCGGCGGCACGGTTCGTCCGCCAGACCTTGCACACCGCCCTGCACGCCCCGGCCCACAGCGTGGCCGCCGCCTTCGTGCACGGTCGCGAGAGTGTCATCCCGCAGATGTTCCAGCGCATGCTCGACGCTTGGGGCATTGGCCTGGATCAGGCGCCGACCTTCCGTTACTACCTGCAGCGGCACATCGAAGTCGATTCCGAAGACCATGGCCCAGCGGCAGAAAAATTGTTGGCCCGGCTGATCGATGGCGACCCGCAACGCGAAACCGAGGTACTGGCCGCCGCGCTCGCCGCTGTCCACAGCCGCGCAGCCTTGTGGGATGGTTTGCGCCAGAGCATGGCCCAGCCGGTTGCACAGGTGACGCCATGAACGCTGTCGAATACCAATCCTTCGCCGACGCCTGGGAAAGCCGCGCGACGATCCGCACCCGGCCACGGCGCCGGGTCGAAGACGACGACAAGCTGATCTTCCCCATGAGCCGCCAGCCGCTGGTGCACAGCCAGACCTTCCTCAGCCACTGTCCGCAATTGCGCGACTTTGTGCTGGTGCAGAGCCTCTACAAGTTCATCAACGACGTGGTGATTTTCGAGACCGAACTGGTGGACCACACCGCCCGGCGCATCGCCAAGAACCGCTTCGGCATCGAATTCCCATTCGCCTGCCGCTACGACGCGATGACCGTGGTGGTGGACGAGGATTACCACGCGCTGGTGGCGATGGACTTCATGCAGCAGACCATCGACATGACCGGCATCGCACCGATCCCGTTGCCTGGGCAGATCGAACTCAGCCGCGCGATACCGGCGACCCTGGCCCGGGCGCCGGAACATTTGCTCAGCGCCGTGGAGCTGATCTGCATCGCCATCGCCGAGAACACCGTGACCAACGAAGTGGCGGCCTTCGCCCGGGACGACTCGGTCAAGGCCTCGATCAAGGGGCTGATGGCCGATCACTTGCTCGACGAGGGCCGGCACTCCGGTTTCTGGACGCGACTGGTGCAGATTTACTGGCGCACCGCGCCCGAAGAGGACCGCGCGGCGATTGCGCGCTTGATGCCTGGTTTCATCGTCCAGTACCTGGCGAGCGACCTGCAGCAAGCGTTCGATTTCGAGCTGATCGCGCACCTGCCCGTCGACGAATCGGTACGCCAGTCGCTGCGTGAAGACGCCAGTGCGTTGGCCTATCCCATCAATCGTTTTCACCCGTTGGTGGGCAACATCACGCGCTTTTTCCGCAGCAGCTCGATGCTCGCGTCCCCCTGCGTACACGACGCCCTCGCTGATTACCTGACTCCATGAGGACCTTTCGATGAAACGCCTCGAAATTGCAGTGCCTGGCACCAGCCAGGCTATGGCCGAACTGGCCCGGGAACTGGAGCTGCACGGTCACGGTGTGGTGGATTGGCAATCGCCGGCCGGCCACGGCGCGGTCGATCTGTTGATCGACGACGGTACGACACCGCCTGCCGTTGAAGCCCGCTCATGCCTCCAAATGCGCGTGGTGCTGCGCACGCTACCCGGCGAAGTATTGCCACAACCGGTGGTGATGTTCCGCGACGGCGCGCAGCGGCTGCTGTGCCAGGAGGTGATTGCGCCGCAAGGCGATGGCAACGGTCAGTCCCTGCGGTTGCGTACCCTGGCGACGGTGGTCGAGACCGGGGCACGGCTGGTCAGCCAGTTATCCCGGGATGACACTTGCTTCGATCACTGGCCGACGGTGCGCGCTGACGCTGTCGAGCAGCCCCTGCTCGGGCTCGATGCGCTGGAGCCGCTGGCGTTCGAGCATGGCCTCAATCGGTCGCCGGTGCCCTGGCTGCTGGCCGCCGCCAACGTGCCGGTGATGCACAGCATCGAACAGCGCATGCTCGACGACGCGACACAACCGGCCCTGTGGGTCGATGGACAACTCATCGATTACAAATCCTTGCGCCGCCTGGCGCTGAGGTTGCAAGAGCCGATGTTGCAAATGCTACGGAGCTCCGAACCTGCAGGGGCAAAGAGAGCAGAATCTGTGGGAGCAAGGCTTGCCCGCGATGAAGACACCGACGCTCTCAAGCAAACCGCGTCATCGTTCATCGGGGGCAAGCCTTCCTCCCACAAGGTGATCGGTGTCTGCCTGCCCAAGTCCGCGCACCTGTATGCGGCGATCCTGGCGGTGCTGGGCTGCGGGGCGGTGTACCTGCCGCTGGACCCGCAGCACCCGGCGCAACGTCGGCGCTTCATCCTGGAAAATGCCCAGGCGGACCTGCTGCTGCACGACGGCGACAGCGACCTGGGCGACCTGGTATTGCCAACGCTGAATGTCCATCAACTGCCAGCGCCCACGCCAGGCATCCCGGCCTCGTTGATCCGCCGCACGGTGGACAGCAACGAACCGGCCGTGGCGATCTACACCTCCGGCACCACCGGCCAGCCCAAGGGCGTGTTGCTCAGCCACCGCAACCTCAGTCACTTCTGTGCCTGGTACGGCGACTACGTCGGGTTGCAGCGCGACAGCCGGGCGTTGCAGTTTTCCACCATCAACTTTGATGCGTCGCTGCTGGATATCCTCCCGACCTTCATCCACGGTGCACTGCTGGTGGTGCCCAGCGAAGACCAGCGCCGCGATCCGCAGCAACTGGTCGCGTTGATTCACCAGCAGCACATCAGCCACGCCTTTCTGCCGCCTGCACTGCTGAGCGTCATGCCCCTTGACGCACCGCTGGGCCTGGCGCACCTGATCACCGGGGGCGATGTCTGCGAGCCGTTCGTGATCGAACAGCTCGCGCCACAATGCCAGTTCCACAACATCTACGGCCCGACCGAAACCACGGTGCTGGCGACCACACGACAGTTCAGCGTCGGCGACAACAACCGCAACCTCGGCGTGCCCATCGCCAATGGCCGGGTGCTGATCCTGGATGAACAGCTGCAACCGGTTCCCCAAGGTGTCCCCGGCGAGCTGTACATCGCCGGCCCCGGCGTCGGCCTGGGTTATCTGAACGACCCGACGCTGACCGCGACGCGCTACCTCGACCTGACACTGCCCACCGGGCACACGCTGCGGGTCTATCGCACGGGTGATATCGGCCAGTGGACCGACAACGGCATCGAACTGTGTGGCCGGCGCGATAACCAGGTGAAGATCCGCGGTTTTCGGGTCGAGCCCGAGGAAATCGAGCACTGCCTGCGCGATAGCCAGTTGTTTCGCCAAGTGGCAGTGGGGGTCGATGAGCGGCGACGGATCCTGGCGTTCCTGGTTCATCCCGAGCACTCCGGCGACGCCCTCCAGGCGCTGCGCGAGCATGTGCAGAACAGCTTGCCCAGCTACATGCACCCGGCCGCCTACGTCGAGTTGCCGAGCCTGCCGTACACCAGCAACGGCAAGGTCGATCGCCGGGCCTTGCTCGCCATGGCGGTGCAAGTGCAGGTCGACGGCCAGCGCCGCCAGCCACAGAACGCCCTCGAGACACAACTGCAGCAACTGTGGGCCGAGCTGCTTGAACTACCCGTCGAGGACATCGCCACCGACGAAAGCTTCTTCAACCTGGGTGGGCATTCGATCCTGTTGTCGCGACTGCTGCTGAGCATCCGCCAGACGTTCGGCCGCAGCCTGTCGATCAACCGCTTTATCGAAGCGCCGACGCTGATGACCTTGGCGAAGTTGCTGGACGATCCTGATCAAAACAGTGCATCGATCCTCAGCCCCCAGGCCTTCATCGATGCCGAGTCCGAACTCAACCTCGATCCGCTGCCCGTCAGCCAATACGGCGATGTGCACAAGGTGGTGGTAACCGGCGCCAACAGCTTTCTCGGGGTGCACATTGTCGAAGCACTGCTGGCCTGGGGCGCCACCGAAGTCGCGTGCCTGGTGCGTGCGAGCGCTGAACACAGCGCGGCCGAGCGCTTCTCCCAGGCCCTTCAGGACAATCACCTGACCCACCTGGACCTGGACCGCGTCAGTGTGTACGCCGCCGACATCACCCAACCGCAATTGGGTCTGCCAGACGACGTCTACACCCGCATCGACCTCACCTTCGGCGCGCTGGTGCACAACGCCGCCCACGTCAACCATGTACTCGACTACGAGTCCCTGGCGCGGGACAACGTGGAGCCGATCTTCGAATGCCTGCGCCTGTGTGAAGGGCGCAGCAAGAAGATCTTCAATTTCGTCTCCACGCTTTCCGCGTCCAGTGCCCTGGACGCCGACGGCCAGGTGCTGGAACAGCCTGCCGCCGAGACGCCGCCGATCTACATCAAGAACGGCTACAACCTGTCCAAATGGGTCGGCGAACGGATCCTGCAACGCGCCCGGGATCGCGGGGTGTGGGTCAATCTGTTCCGTCCCGGCAACATCAGTTTCAACAGCCTGACCGGGGTCTGCCAGCCCCACAAAAATCGCTTGATGCTGATGCTCAAAGGCTCGATCCAGCTCGGCCAGGTGCCGGAGCTGTCCCTCAATTTCGACCTGATGCCGGTGGATTTCCTGGCCCGCTTCATCGCCTTCCATGCCAGCCGTTACCAGCCGACGCAAGCGGTGTTCAACCTGCACAACCCACAGCCTTTGAGCTGGGATGCTTATGTCGCGTCGTTTCGCGACAGCGGCCGGGAGTTTTCGCTGGTCAGCGTCGCCGAGTGGCAACGGCAATTGGCTCGGGTCGACGCCGACAACGCGTTGTTTGGCGTGCTGGGTTTCTACCTCAACGGCTTCGAGGAAGACATCGGCGATATCTCGTTGATCAGCCATGACAACGCCCGCGCCGGCGTGCGGCAGATGGGCGCCAGCTACCCGGAAAAATCCCCGGCCCTGCTGCGTCGCGGCGCCGAGTACCTCAAGGCCATCGACTTCATCTGAAACACCCTCAACCCAAAGCAAGGAGCAAGACCATGAGTGCATTTCAACCCGACACCCTGATCAAAAACCCCCAAGCCTGCCAGGTCGAAACCTCGGTGGAGGTCGCGGCCGACGCGGCGCGCGTCTGGGACGTGGTGGGTGATTTTGGCGGATTCAACCGTTTCATCCCGGCGCTGGAGCACATCGAAATGACCGGCGAGGGTGTGAGGTCCCTGCGCAAGAAATTCTTCCGCGATGGGCAGAACCTGGTGGTGGAACAGCTCAACAGCCGTGACGACCAGGCCATGCACATGACCTGGACGCTGATCTACAACACCCTGGGCATCGACAACCTGTGGGCGGCCATGCGCGTCGAACCCCTGGCGGACAACCGCTGCCGCGCCACCTGGACCATCATCGCCGACCACACCGACGCCCACACGCCGTCGGGCTTCAGGGATTTCCTCCAGGGCTTCGCCGATGAGGCGATGGGGAATGTGCAGGGGATGTTCAAGTAAGCGCCACCCCCTTGTGGAAGCGGGCTTGCTCGCGAAAGCGGTGGGTCTGTGCCGGCGATGTTGACTGGATGGCCGCCATCGCGAGCAAGCTCGCTCCCACAGTTTTGGTTCCGAGGTGAATGCAAAATACCGACCCACCGCCAGTCCCTTGTGGGAGCGAGCTTGCTCGCGATGGCGGTGGGTCGGCTTGCGACTGGGTCAGATCTTGAAGCTGTCCACCAGTTGCTTCAGTCGATTGGCCTGTTGCGACAAGGCATCGCAATCCTTCAGGGTTTCATTGAGGTTGGCCACGCTTTGCTGGTTCAGCAGGTTGATGTGGCTGACGTCCATGTTGAGGGTTTCAACCACCGCGGTCTGTTCTTCGGTCGCGGCAGCCACCGACTGGTTCATACCGTCGATCTCACCGATGCGCTGCGTCACGCTGACCAGTCGCAGGCCGGCCTGGTTGGCCACTTCCACGCTTTCTTCGCTGGAGGTCTGGCTGGCGTTCATCGTGGTCACCGCTTCACGGGAGCCGACCTGCAGCGAGGTGATCATCTTGTGGATTTCTTCCGCCGACTCCTGGGTGCGGTGCGCCAGGTTGCGCACTTCATCGGCCACCACCGCAAAACCACGGCCGGCTTCACCGGCACGGGCCGCTTCGATGGCCGCGTTCAGGGCCAGCAGGTTGGTTTGCTGGGAGATGCCCTTGATCACGTCGAGGATGTGGCCGATGTTGTCGGTGCTGGCGTTCAGGGTTTCGATCTGGGTGCACGAAAGACTGATCTTCTGCGACAACTCAGTCATGGCCTGGATGGTTTTTTCCACCACTTGGCGACCATCATCGGCCTGTTCGCTGGCACCGCTGGCATGTTGCGAGGCATCTGCGGCATTGCGGGCGATTTCCTGGGTCGCGGCGCCCAACTCGTTGATGGCCGCAGCCACGCTGTTGGTACGGGCGCTCTGCTCATCCGAGCCGACGAGCGACGCATTGGACGAGGTCATTACCCGCTGCGACAGGTCATGCACCTGGCGGGTGGCGGAAGACACTTCCGAGATCGACGCGTGAATCCGCTCCACGAACTGGTTGAACGAACCACCCAGCACCGCGAACTCATCCTTGCCCTGCACCACCAGGCGCCGGGTCAGGTCGCCTTCGCCCTGGGCGATGTCCTGCATGGCGCGGCCCATGGTGGTCAACGGACGCATCAGTACCTGGATCAGCAGGCTCAGCAGCAACGCAATGGCCGCCACCGCGACAAACATCGCAATCAGCGCAGACGTACGGAACTGGCTCAACGGCGCGTAGGCCTTGGCCTTGTCGATCGACAGGCCGATGTACCACTCGGCGTTCGGCAAGCCAGTCACTGGCGTGAACGAAAGGATACGGTCCTGCCCGTTCAGCTCAACGTCCTGGATACCCTTGCCAATGCGCACCGGGGTACCGGGGTAGATGTCCTTGAGGTTCTTCATCACCTGGTCTTTATCCGGGCTGACGATCACCTGACCGTCACCGCTGACCAGGAACGCATGGCCAATACCACCGAAATCCACGGAGTTGATGATTTTCACCAGGGTTTCCAGGCTCAAGTCGCCGCCTACCACGCCGAGCAATTGGCCGTTGTGCTTCACCGGCAGGGCAACGGTCACCACCAGGCCACCCACCGCCGCCAGATAAGGCGGGGTCAGCATGGTTTTATCGGCGGTCACCGCCTGTTTGTACCAAGGGCGCTGACGCGGGTCGTAGCCGTCAGGCATTTTGGCGTCCGGACGTTGGGTGAAGACACCGTTGGCCTGGCCCACATAAGTGAACTGGAAGTTCGACGTCAGCGCTGGCTGATCGACCAGCCCTGGCAGATCGGCAGCAGCACCCTGGTGCGCGATGTTTTGCGCCAGGTTTTCCAGCACCAGTATCCGGCCACTCATCCAGTTCTGGATGCTGCTGGCCGTCAGGTCGCCGGATTGCTCGATGGACGACTCAAGGCTGCTGCCGATGGTGTTGCGCTGCAAATAATCGTTGTAGAGCGTGAACAGGGCAAAAGCCAGGACCACCACACCAGAGGCGGCAAGAAGGATTTTGTGGCTGAACTTTAGATTCATTGATGAGGCTTCTTATGCAAGGAGTGGGGGTGCATTCCAGGGTTGCAACGTTCCATGTAACAGTGCGAGCGGTTATCAATCCGCTCCACTTTGGTGCACACGTACAAGTCTGTCGGCAAACCTGTACAAATAATTAGGGATTCGAAGAAATAGCCGACGGGAGGACACGGCGGGCGAACGGTGGTTGCAAATTCGCCAACGCCTGATGACAATGCGACCTATTATCATTTGTAACATCCAGGCCGTTGCGTCCATGTCATCTCCCGAGTTTGCAGTACAGGCGCTCTACAGCCGTCATCACGGCTGGCTCAATACTTGGTTGCGCACCCGCCTGGGCAACGCCGCCGATGCGGCAGACCTGGCCCAAGACACCTTCGTGCGCCTGTTGCAGCGTAGCGAACGCCTGGAGCTTCGCGCCCCACGGGCCTTTCTGCGCACCATCGCCCAAGGCCTGGTGATCGACCATTGGCGGCGAGAAGAAATCGAACGCGCCTACCTCCAAACCATAGCTCACTTGCCGGAAGCCGAAACCCCTGGCGCCGAAGCCCAGGCTCTGATTCTGGAACTGCTCGAAGCGATCGCCAGGATGCTCGAAGGCCTCAAGCCGAAAGTACGCAGGGCGTTTCTGTTGGCCCAGTGCGAAGGCCTGACGTACAAGCAGATTGCCGAACAGATGGGCATCTCGTTGCGCTCGGTGGAGCGCTACGTCGCCGATGCGCTGTACCACTGCTATGTGCTGCGCTATGAAAGCTGAGCCGGCGAAGCCCTTGCAGAGCCGACGCAACGGCCCGTCGCAACAGGTGGTCAGGCAGGCGATCAACTGGCTGCTGCGCCTGCGCAATCACACCACCCACCCGACACTGCGCCAACAGTGCGACACCTGGCGCGCCGCCCACCCGGAACACGAACTGGCCTGGCAACGGGTGCAATCGCTGCACAGCGAATTGACCTCCAACCTGCGGGCAGTGCCCGGTGCCCATATCGCCCTGGACACCCTGGAAAACAGTGCCCAGCGCCTCAGCCGGCGCCAGGCCGTGAAATTGTTGTCGGGCGTCGCCCTGGCAGGCTGCGCGGCATGGCTGGGCAAGGACCTGGGCTGGCAGCCGTGGAATGCCGATTTCGCTACCGTCACGGGTGAACGACGAGGCTTCCAACTGCCGGACGGCACGCGGCTAGAGCTCAATACCCACAGCGCCGCCAACCTGGATTTCAGCGCCCGGCAACGCCTGATTACCCTGGCCCGCGGCGAAATCATGGTCACCTGTGGTCGCGACCCGGGGCGCCCGCTGCGGGTACAAAGCCGGCATGGCCTGTTCGAAGGCCTGGAAGGACGCTTCGTCGTGCGCCAGGACAGCGACTGCACACGCTTGAGCGTCACCAGCGGCCGGGTGGTTATCCGTTCGCACCCAAACAGCGATGGCACCCCCCTCCAGGTCGAGGCCGGGCAAAGCTATCTGGTCAACGCATCGACAGCGACCCTGGCGCCGGCGCTGGACATGGACGCAGGCGCCTGGGCCGACGGTTTGATCGTCACGCGCAACATGCGCCTGGCAGACTTTCTCAACGAAGTAGGGCGCTACCGCCCAGGCTATTTGAACTGCGAGGCGTCGGTTGCCGACTTGCGTTTGTCGGGGGTTTTCCGTTTGGAGGACACCGACAAATTGCTTGCCGTCCTGCCACGCACGCTCCCCGTGCAGATCCGTTATCGAACCCGTTGGTGGATCACGGTGCAACACCTGGCCTGATTTTTTTTGGCGGGTTTCAGGCCGACGTCCGGCTAGGACAGTAAGCACCCCTTATCTGCCTTCGGCGACTGCAACGGAACCTACAATGACTGAGCGCTTGCTTCTCAAGAACCCCTTCGGCTTCTCTTCGCAACCGGGCCTGTTGCGCCAGGCTATTCATGCAGCGTTGTTCTCCACTGCGCTGGGGGTCAGCGTCGTGCCGATGTTCGCGCTCGCCGCACAAAGCGGCGTGATCGCCAGCCGTCAGAGCTACAACATCGCCCCCGGCCCACTGAGCGACGTACTGAATCAGTTCGCCCGCCAGGCCGGGATCACCCTGGCAAGCACGCCAACGCAAACCGGTGGCGTGCAGTCCCCGGGGCTCAAGGGTGAGTACTCGCCGGACCAAGCCCTGAGCCAACTGCTCAGCGGCTCGGGACTGGTTGCCGTCAGCCAGGATGGCAGCAGCTACGTGCTGCAAACCCAGAGCACTGGCAGCACGATGGAATTGCCGACCACCGACATCAAGGGCTTCGCATTGGGTAACGCCCTGGGCAGCATGGAAGGCTACAACGCCACCCACAGCCAGGTCGCCACCAAAACCAGTACCGCTCTGCGCGAAACCTCCCAGAGCGTGTCCGTGGTCACCCGCGAACAAATGGACGACCAGGGCGCGCAAACCGTGTCCCAGGCCATGCGCTACACCCCCGGCGTGCTGACCAACCCCTACGGCGCGACGCACCGCTACGACTACGTGGCGATGCGCGGCTTCAACGACGGCTCGGTGGATAACATCTACCTCGACGGCCTCAAGTCCATGGGCGACAGCGGCACCTACAGCTCCATGCAGGTCGATCCGTACTTCCTGGAGCGGGTCGACATTCTCAAGGGCCCGTCCTCGGTGCTCTACGGTCGCAGTTCGCCCGGCGGCCTGGTGGCGCTCACCAGCAAGAAGCCACAGTACGAGGCCTATCACCAAATCCAGGCCACGGTCGGCACCCAGGGCCAACGCGGCATGGGCTTCGACTTCACCGGCCCCGTGGATGACGACAAACGCATCACCTATCGCCTGATCGGCCTGGCGGACACCTCCGACACCCAGTTCGACCACAACAAGGAAAAACGCTTCGCCCTCGCGCCCACGGTGAACATTGATTTCAGCGAGGACACCTCGCTGACGCTCCAGGCCTACCTGCAGCATGACCCCGACGGCGGCTACCACGGTGGCATGCCGGCCGACGGCACCTTGCATCAGCGCAACGGCCGGCGGATCTCCGAAAACTTCTTCGAAGGCGAGCCTGGCGTCGACGGTTACGAGCGCGACCAGCAGTCGTTCGGTTACCAGTTCGAGCACCGTTTCAACGATGTCTTCACCGCCCGGCAGAACTTCCGTTACCTGGACTCCCAGGTCACCAACGATCAGGTCTACGCCTATGGCTGGACCACGCCCACCAGCAACGAGCTGAACCGCTATTACACCGGTGCCGAAGAGAAG
Organism: Pseudomonas ogarae; assembly: GCF_014268695.2. Lineage (NCBI taxonomy): Bacteria > Pseudomonadati > Pseudomonadota > Gammaproteobacteria > Pseudomonadales > Pseudomonadaceae > Pseudomonas > Pseudomonas ogarae. Next base: position 433,680 of record NZ_CP077086.1, on the reverse strand, counting down.
CTCCACTCCTTCATCGTCGACAACATGCTGCAAGCCGAATTTTTTACCGGAGCGACCAAGCACACCGTACTGATGGGGGCTGACTATCAGCGGCGCAAAACCGTGGTCGACTGGACCAGCGGCAGCCTGGCGCCAATCAACGCCTTTGACCCGGTCTACGGCAACTCGACCATCACTGGTCGCTATGACACCAGCTACCTGCGACGCCTGGAGCAGACCGGCGTCTACTTGCAGGACCTGATCGAAATGGACAAGTGGCGGTTCTCCCTCGGCCTGCGTCAGGACTGGGTCGAGACCTCGGATGAAAACCGCATCGCCGAACTCGGCCGCCCGGAAGGTACCGAGATCAACGACAAACGCACCAAACTCACGGGCCGCGCCGGGGCGCTGTACCTGTTCGACAACGGCCTGGCGCCGTACATCAGCTACTCCGAGTCGTTCAACCCGAACTCCTACGCCGACAGCGCCGGCAACCCGCTGCCGCCCACCGATGGCAAGCAATGGGAACTGGGCCTGAAGTATCAGCCGCCGGGCACCGATGACCTGTACAGCGCCTCGCTGTTTCGCATCGACCAGGAAAACCTGGCAACCAAGTTGCCCCAGGAAAATTTCTACCGCGCCGTCGGTGCCGTGCGCTCCCAGGGTCTGGAACTGGAAGCGCACCTGCAGTTGACCGAACAATTCAAAGTGCTGGGCAGCTACACCTTCACCGACATCGAATATTCGAAATCGATGGTCAGCACCCTCAGCACGCCCACCGACATCATCGAAAACAAGGGCAACTCACCGACCCAGGCCCCGCGTCACATGGCTTCGGTCTGGGCTGACTACAAGTTCGACAGCGGTTCCCTCGACGGCCTGCGCCTCGGTGGCGGCGTGCGCTATGTCGGCTACAGCTGGGCCGATGCGGAGAACACCATGAAGGTGCCGTCCTACACATTGTTCGATGCCTCGGTGGGGTATGACCTGGGCAAGGTCGGCTTGAAGGGCGTGGATGTGCGCCTGAACGCGAACAACCTGACCAACGAAACCTACGTCGCTTCGTGCGCCAGCCTGAGCTATTGCTACATGGGTGAAGAGCGCAATGTGGCGGCGACGGTGAGTTATCAGTTCTGACCTGTTCCCAGTCTTAACGCATACCATTGTGGCGAGGGAGCTTGCTCCCGCTGGGCTGCGCAGCAGCCCCAAAAACCTGGGCCGCTTCGCGTCCAGCGGGAGCAAGCTCCCTCGCCACAGGTTTCGCGTTTCACCGCTCGAACCGGTATCGATCAGACCCGCACCGCATCCCCTTCCTCCCGCACCACCCCCTCTTCCCGCACAAACCGATTCGCCCGCCCGAATGTGCCAAAGTCATTGAACCGCACACCCATCTCGCGCATCACCTTATGCGCCACCGGCACCGTCAGTTGGCGAATGTAGAACGGCTCCTTCACCACGAAATGATGAATGCCATGGCTGCTGCCGAAGTTGAAGCAGAACGCCTGCAACGGCCACAACCACCAAGGGTTGAGCACCTGGGTCTGCTGGATGACATTGCCCGGCTCGATGTCGCCGTAGTAGTGCATGTTCGAGCTGACGAAATGCAGGCAAAAGGTGCGCAACACGTTCGGGCCGATGATCACTACTGCGGCGATGTCGATCACCTGCATCGTCGCCAGTGTGGTGGCCGACCAGTCAATTGAAGTCCCCAGCAGACTGGCGATGCCGTTGGCCCCATGAAAACCGAGAAACACATACCAGGCGCCCCAATGCAGCAACGCCAGCGGGAAATACACCTTCAGCGTGCGCTTGAGAATGCTGCGCTTGTGCGTCCAGGTCTTGGCCCGCAGCAGGCGGATGAAGGCCGACATCACGTTATCGCCGACCATCAGCAACCGCGCCAGCCCCCAGGGTTCGCCGTTGGTGATGGCCCGCTCCTCCATGTCGGCTTCGCTGCCGGACACCTTGTGATGGTTGAGGTGCAAGTGGCGGCGGATCCACGGGTTGATCGTGCTCGGCCGCGCCAGCCAGACCAAACCCATCATCAGGTTGTGGGGCAGGCGCTGCTTGCGAAAATACATGCTGTGGATCAGGTCGTGTTCCAGCTCGTGGGTCAGGGACGCGAAAAACGCGTTGAGCAACAGGCACGCCCACCCGGCTAGGTAACCGTTGATGTAGAGCAGCGCCGAACCGATCATCCCGACCAGGGCAACCGCCAGGATGCCCGCGCCCAACGCGTCCTGGTGACGCAGGATCGGATAGCGCTGGCGCAATTCTTCGCCCCGGGCCAGGACCACCTGGCGAATCTGGGCCGATCGTTGTTGTGCATTCAATCGCTCGGGGCTTGCGCAAGTGCCGTGCATGGCTTACATCCTCTGTTAGAGATGTGCTCATCCTGCCGGGCGTTGTCCCCCGGGATGGTAGCCGTAGACGCCAACCTGTTGACCGCAAGCGCCAATCGTCATGACTGAACCGACCTCCCTCGCCAGCTGGACCCGCGCCCTGCGCAAACAGCTCGATGCGCTGGGCCTGGACAGCCATGCCCTGTGCGTAGAAGCCGGCCTCGACCCGCAATGGATGGACGACCCGAACGCCCGTTACCCGCTCTCGGCCACCACACGTTTGTGGGCATTGGCCGTGCAGGCCAGCGGCGACCCGGCCATCGGCCTGCGGGTGTCGCGCTTCGTCAGCCCCACCACCTTTCACGCGCTGGGTTACGCGCTGGTGGCCAGCGGCAGCCTGCGGGAAGTGTTCGAGCGGATCGTGCGCTATCACCCGGTAGTCAGCGATGCCCTGACCCTCCAACTGATCCGCGCAGAGGACCGTTATCGCTTTAGCCTCGAGGTGCCGCCGGGCCGACCGGCACCGGCCTTTGAAGCCATCGACGCGTTCACAGCGATTTACGTGCGCACCTGTCGTAACCGTCTCGGCCGTGATTACGCACCACTGGCGGTGTACCTGCGGCGCCCGGAGCCGGCGGACCCCAGCCCCTGGCACAAGGTATTCCGCTCGCCGGTACATTTCGGCGCCGCGCAAGATTGCCTGGAGTTCAACCTCAGCGACTTCGACAGTCACCTGGACGACGCCAACCCGGAACTGGCCGAACACAACGAAACGGTGCTCGAACGCACCCTCGCCCAGCTCAAGCCACTGACTTGGGAACGCAAGGTACGCGCGGCCATCGAAGCTCAACTGCCCGAAGGCGAGCCCAGCGCCGAACGCATCGCCCAGACCATGCACCTGAGCCTGCGCAGCCTGCAACGGCACCTGGCCGACGAAGGCTGCCGGTTCGACACACTGCTCAACGAGTGCCGGGAGAATCTGGCACTGCTGCACCTGCGGGATCCGAACTGCTCGCTGAGCGAAGTCAGTTATCTACTGGGCTTTGCCGACGCCAGCAGCTTCAGTCGCGCATTCAAGCGCTGGACCGGGATGACGCCGGGGCAGTTTCGGGATGGGTTGCGCTAGGGGCTTGCGGTGCCTGGGCTGGCCCTATCGCGAGCAGGCTCGCTCCCACAGGATTCAGGCCGGACTCAGATGGTGGTCAGGGCCCGCAACCGCTCGATGTCGAGGATTTCGATCTCGCCGTAACCCAGGTGCAGGATGCCTTGGGCCTGCAGGTCCTTGAGGATCTGGTTGGTGGTCTGGCGTGACAGCGCAAGCATCAGCGCCAGTTGTTCCTGGGGCAGTTGCAGGACCCGCCGCGGCGGTTCGATTTCGCCGTAGCCTTCGGCGATCATCAACAGGCGGTGGGCCAGGCGGGACGGGGCGGGCATCAGGCTCAGGTGTTCGAGGTTGATGAAGGTCAGGCGCAGTTTGTGGCTCATCAACAATGCCAGATGCCGCCAGTAGATCGGCTGCTCTTGCAGCAATGTCAGCAACGACGCCTGGGGCACGTGCAGCAGCGTACATTGACCGAAAACCACCGCATCATGAGTGCGCGGCTGGCCATCGAACAGGCAGATTTCACCGAACCAGTGGGGCGCCTCCACCACGCTCAGCAATGCCTCCTTGCCCTGTTCGTTCACTGCACCGACGCGCACCGCGCCTTCCAGCACGGCATACAGCCCGCACGGTGGGTCGCCGCGCTGGAACAGCCGATGGCCCGGCGGCAGGCGGCGCACCCGCGCCATGCCCAGCAGACTATTCTGTAACTCAGCAGGCAGATGGCTGTACCAGTGGCTGGCCATCAGGTGTGAGTGCCAGGGATGCGAATTCATGGAAACTCCGGGACAAGTGTCGGCTAACTGACAGAACGCCTTGTGGTACCTGGGCATCATGCAGGCATCACCTCAGGAGGAACAACAATGAAAAGCCTCGTCGACCATCTCAGTCAATACGCTGCCTATCACCGCGACCCGCGCAACATCGCCAGCCATTTCATCGGTATCCCGCTGATCTTCGTTGCCGTCGCCGTGCTGCTGTCACGCCCAGGTTGGCCAGTGGGCGCGGTCCTCGTGTCGCCAGCGCTGCTGGTAGCGGTGGCCAGTGCCTGCTTCTACCTGCGCCTGGAGTTGCGCCTGGGGGCGCTGATGACGGTGCTGCTGGGCCTGGCGCTATGGCTGGGCCAGGTGCTCGCCGCGCAAAGTACCCTGGTGTGGCTGGGCAGTGGCCTGGGGATGTTCGTGGTGGGTTGGGTGATCCAGTTTGTCGGCCACTACTACGAAGGCCGCAAGCCGGCGTTCGTCGACGACCTCACCGGGCTGATCGTCGGGCCGCTGTTCGTGGTGGTGGAAGCGGGCTTCCTGCTGGGGCTTCGCGGCGAACTGAAACGGGCCATCGAAGAGCGCGTCGGGCCGGTAGCGTTGCGCAACCAGCATTCGACGGTTTGAAAACACCCCTCTGTGGGAGCGAGCTTGCTCGCGATTGCGCTCGGCCAGACACATCCACATCGACTGACCCACCGCCATCGCGAGCAAGCTCGCTCCCGCAGGAGTTGGACCGTTACCGCTCAAGCCTTACAGCGCACCAAACTCGACCCGTATCGTCAGCGCGCCGGTGTTATCTTTCAAGCCAGACCCGTGCTGCCCGGTCAGGTCATCGTTGATGCACAGTTGCAGTTCCCCTTGCTGGTCGCCCGGAACCTGCCCCAGATCACCCACCAGGAACGGCTTGCCATCATTGCCCACGCGACCGATCAAGGCACCTTCGGCGGCACCGGGCAAGGCATAGCTGCTGTAGTCGATGTGCCTCGAACCGCCATTTCCATCGACATTGCCGCCCTGCGGACTGGCGCACCATCGCCCACTGACATAGCGCACCAGGCGCGGTACCAACCCGTTGACCTGCACGCCAGTGCCCTGCCAGGCGATGGTGGATTGGACCTGCATCGTCACCGCCCGCAGGTCATTGGCCAGCGTATCCCCGGCCTGGAACGACAGCGCCGCAATCGTCAGGCTCGGGTTTGAGGTGCCGGTGCTGGGGAACACGCCATCGCCCACCAGAAACAGGTTCTTGTGGTCCCAACTGCGCTGGTACTTATCCACGACCGACTTTTTGGGGTCATCGCCCATGCGGTAAGTCCCCATCAGGTGGCCGGCGCCCTGGAAGCTGTAGGGCACCTTGTCGTACGTAAAACATCCAGGTCCGATGATGCCCGTCAACTCCTGGGCACCGAGCAGCTCCTCGATGATGCGCGTCGCCAGTACTTTCGCCTGCTGGAAACCCTTCATGGTGTACTCGGACAGGTTGTAGTGGATTTCCGGCCGAGGGATGCCGAGCCGGTCCGTGTATTGGGTCGAGGGCACGATGTAGCATTGCGCGTGGTCGGGATCGTCCTCGACCTGCTCGACCAGGAAACCGATCCGGAACTGGCGGGTGAAGACGTCGTTGAGCTTTTGTACCAACGCCGTTCCGGATAGCAATTTATTGCTCGGGTTGGCGCCGCCATTGTTCTTCCCATCGATAAAGTCGGCGACCGTGGTATAGGGATCACCGGCCGGCCAGTTCCAACCTTCGTTGCCAATCTCGATACGCCACGCCGCACGATCGCTGCGAAAGGCACCGTCGCGCAGGCTTTCGATGCCGGCCGTTGATAGCGGTCCCCGGTAGGGGAAAATCGCCTTGCCCTCGGGCATCAACCCCCACGCCAGATAAATGGGATGGTCAGCCAGGCCGCGCCCCACTTGCCCGCTGCTGTTGGCCACGCCGGAGTGCAGTAGCAGCTTCGGTGTTTCGATCGCATGGGCGGCGATCACATAACGTTGTCCTATTGCCACACCGGTCCCAGTGACGGGGCCATCTTCCAATTGATACTGCTTGAACTCGATGCCATTGATATTGCTGTCAGTGCCAACGGTTACTTTGCTGGCCACGGTTCGATAAAGCACTCGGACCTTGCCAGTGTTCAACGCCTTGTTCATGGTCACGGTGGCGTCGTACTTGGCCTGGATCGGGCAGATCGGCGTGCAGTTGGTATTGCCGGCGCATACCCGGCGACCGGCATAAGGTTGGGAGTTGCGCCCAGCCGGCGTCGGGCTGACCACCAGCGGCAGGCTATCGAACGTCTTCCCCGTGACAGCCGTGACAAAGCTGCCATCGACCAGCGACAACGGAATGCTGCGCATCGGGAATGCATAACCCTCGGGGAAGGTCATGCCCAGATAGGCTTGGTCGGCGACGTTGGCCGACACACCGATTTCCGCTTCCGCCCGGCAGTAGGCGCTTTGCAGATCGTCATAACCTATCGGCCAATCCACCCCGACGCCATACTTGGACCGCAGGCGAAAATCGTTCGGCACCATGCGCAGGCAGGTTCCGACCCAATGCCATGTCGTGCCGCCACCCACCCGTTCGTACGTGCTCGTAAAGGGCAGCGGGCCTTTTTGTACCAAGTAGCTGACCGCCGGGTTGTTCCAATTTCCATTGAGCAGATCGGCAATGGTCGCCCGTGGAGCGTTCAGTTCGGCCGGCCCCTTTAGATGTGGGTCCAGCGTCGTGCTCGGGGGATAAGGGGACTCAGGGGTTTTCAGCGTCGCGGTATAAAAACGCTCCAGATACTGGGCACGATTGACCGGTATCTCCGGCCCCGATTCGAGTACCAGTACATCAATACCGGCCATACCCAACTGATAGGCAATGATGCTACCGGCCAGGCCTGCGCCAACGATCACCACTTCGGCTTGTTCGGTACTCATGACAACGCTCCTTGCTGTCCGTTGGCGGATACGCCGGTCAAATCTTCAAGGCTGGAGGGCGCGCTGTTCCAATACCCAAAAAACGATTCGCTGTAGCCCATCGGGTGAGCCTGGGCGATTTTCCAGGCCCAGCTGTGGATGTAGGCCTGATCGGACACCACCGCCGAATCATCTTTCTTGAAAGGCGCCATATCGAACGGTTGATACCAGACGCCCAACAACCACAGCTTCATGATCGAGCGCGCAGTGAGTACCGTGCGTGGAATCGTCGGTTGCATGTTGAACTTCAGTATCTGCTGGGCGATCTGGTCGGGCGGGAAGTGCTCAGCCACCAGGGTGGCGTATTGAGTCAAGAGCGCGTTGAACACGTCGGAAGGAACTCGCGCAGTGACGTAATCGAGAAAGATCGGCGGCAAACCGACCGGGTCGATCTGCGGTGCCAAACGATCCGTCGAGATACCAATAAGAGCTGATGACAGGCCTACGAAATTATCCAGATTGCTGCTCATTGCTTGGCTCCTTGTCCACTGGTGGACTGTGCGCGTTCGAGCAAATAGGTGAAATCCGCGAAGCTGGTACGCGGCGACTCGGTGACATGGGTGGCCGCATTGCCGTGGCAAGCCATGCAACTGGAAGACGCCTGGGGCACGGTGCCCTGGATGTAGGTCTCCAGCGTGGCGTTGGCCAGGAACGAGGGCGCAGGACTGCCCAGGGGGTTGGCGGCCGATATCTGGCAGTTCTTGGGCGGGTCGGATGGCCACTGGGTACTGATCAGTTGATAGTTCGCCCAGACGCTCTGCGGGTTCACCGTACGCAACAGGCCTTGATACGTGGCGTTCAGTTTTTTGGTGGCCTCGGTGAGCGGCACGTCGCGCACGATCTGCGAGGGCGTCGCCTTGACCGCCGGGTTCCATGGCCGTGGCGGCGGTTGGTTGATGTCGCTTGTGCTGGCTGCGTTGTAGAACAGATAAGGCCCCGTCCGCTGGGCAACGGGCGTGGTTTTTTCCGGCACGTTTTTCACATGCTCAAAGGTTGACCAGACCCATTGCGCGGCGCTGGTTGTCTTATGGACCATGTGCAATCCCACCAACCCGACTGGCTCGGACACGCACGACTCCGCGACAATCGGCCCATGGCTCGGGTCGTCGTTCCCCGGGGTGTAGACCAGCGCATCGACGGTGTGAAAGTCCTGGCGATTGTCATTGGGGCCCAGCACTTTCCACGACGCCTTCACCATCACCGCGCCGACCTGTTTGGTCTCGGTGGAACCGCAGCTGAAGGCCACGGTGTTGTTCGCATTGGCGGCGAAGAACTTCTGCTGGCCTTCGATGCTGTACAGGCCGTTGTCAACGATGCCGTTGAACATCGATTGGTTGACCACGATTTCGTTGCGCGTGTAGGTGCCGTTCTGGTCCACCAGCGGGCCGCTCTCGAAGGGCTGGATAAATTCATCCAGCACATCGGGCACCTTGCCCATTTGCTGCAACAGGCGACCGGGTTTAAGCGACTTGCACGCTTCGGGCAGGGTCGCCGGGGCATTCCAGGGCAGCGGCGTCTGGCCCTTGGCGCGGAAAATCTGGTAGCTCTCTTTCCAGCTTTCCCACACCGTGGCGCCATCCTCTTTGCCGATGGGGCTGCCGGTATTGGGATCGCCGTTATCCAGCGCTGGCCAGTTCAGGGCAATGAAGGTCTGCCACGACAGCTCATCGAAATTGGCTTGCAGGCTGACCAGCGAAACGGGGTTGGTCACCGTGACATCGAAGGGTATCTGGGGGGACAACGAAGGGGCGGCGCTGGCGGCCGGAGCCAGCAAGACGCCTAACAATGCACAGCCAAGCGGGCCATGCCGACTGACTTCCGTTCTCATACTCATCTCCTTGGCATCAGGCGCCAGGAGATAACACCGGTCCGTCATTGGACTCTCACTGCCTCCTGGCAAGTCAGAGTCTAGGTAGGGTTTTGGCGGGGAAAAGGCGTTGGCGTAGAACCAATCGAAACAAGGGTGGACGGGGTTATTCAGATTCGGATCGGGGTGTCAGTGGGGACGCCATCGCGAGCAGGCTCGCTCCCACAATAGATCTGCGTCACACACAAATCTCCTGTGGGAGCGAGCTTGCTCCGGGCGGCGTTCCGACGATGCTTTTGCTTTTAGAGGTTGGCGACTTTCTGCCAGACCTTCGGCTTGAAGAACAGCGTCTCGCCCTTCGCCAGCCCCACCAGGCTGTCATGGTCCTTCACCACTTCCGCTTCGATCAGTTCGCTCTGGCCTTCTACCTTCAGGGTCACCCGAGTGGTGGCGCCGAGCGGACGGATGTCACGCACTTCGGCGGCGTGGTGGTCTTCCAGCTCCGAGCGCGACAGTGACACTTCGTGCGGACGGAACAGCACATGCCGGTCCTCACCCAAGTGCAGGCGGTTCGAGTCGCCGAGGAAGTGATACACAAAGTCGCTGGCGGGGTTTTCGTAGACGTCGCCGGGTGAGCCGATCTGCTCGATCACGCCTTTGTTCATCACCACGATCCGGTCGGCGACTTCCATGGCCTCTTCCTGATCGTGGGTCACGAACACCGAGGTCAGGTTGATGTCCTCGTGTAGTCGCGCCAGCCAGCGGCGCAGTTCCTTGCGAACCTTGGCGTCGAGGGCACCGAACGGCTCATCCAGCAGCAGCACCTTGGGCTCCACCGCCAAGGCGCGGGCCAGGGCGATACGCTGGCGCTGGCCGCCGGACAACTGCTCCGGGTAGCGGTCGGCGAGCCAGTCCAGTTGCACCATGTTCAACAGCTCATGGACCTTGGTCGCGATCTGGCTTTCGTTCGGACGCTGGGGCTTGGGCTTCATGCGCAAGCCGAAGGCCACGTTGTCGAACACCGTCATGTGGCGGAACAAGGCGTAGTGCTGGAACACGAAACCGACGTTGCGATCACGCACGTCGTGGCCGGACACGTCCTCGCCGTGGAACACGATGCTGCCTTGGTCCGGGGTCTCGAGGCCGGCGATGATCCGCAGCAGAGTGGTCTTGCCGCAGCCGGACGGGCCCAGCAGCGCCACCAGCTCGCCGCTCTGGATATCCAGGCTGATCTCGTCCAGGGCCTTGAAGGCGTGGAAATTCTTGCTGACGTTACGGACTTCGATCGACATGACTTATTCCTCCGCGGCGCTGGCGCGCAGGCGGTTGATTCGGTTTTCGCTCCACTGCTTGAGCAGCAGGATGAAGAGCGCCAGGATCAGCAACAGGCTCGCCACAGCGAACGCGGCCACGTGGTTGTATTCGTTGTAGAGGATCTCGACGTGCAGCGGCAGGGTGTTGGTCACCCCGCGAATGTGCCCGGACACCACCGACACCGCGCCGAACTCGCCCATGGCCCGGGCGGTACACAGCACTACGCCATAGATCAGGCCCCACTTGATGTTCGGCACAGTGACATGCCAGAACATCTGCCAGCCATTGGCGCCCAGCAGGCGCGCGGCCTCTTCTTCCTGGGTGCCTTGTTCCTGCATCAGCGGGATCAGTTCACGGGCCACGAACGGTACGGTGACGAAGATGGTCGCCAGGACAATGCCCGGCAGCGCGAACACGATCTGGATGTCGTGATCCGACAGCCACGGCCCGAACAGGCCCTGGGCGCCGAACATCAGCACGTAGACCAGGCCCGCGATCACCGGCGACACCGAGAACGGCAGGTCGATCAGCGTCACCAGCATGCTCTTGCCGCGGAATGAATATTTGCTCACGCACCACGCGGCACTGACGCCGAACACCAGGTTCAGCGGCACCGAGATCAGTACCGCAACCACCGTGAGTTTCAACGCCGACAGCGCGTCGGGTTCGAAGATCGCCGTGAAGAACGCCCCCAGCCCGAGCTTCAGGCCCTGGGACACCACGATGAACAGCGGCAACAGCAGAAACAGCGCAAAAATCAGCCAGCCGAGGCCGATCAGCACGCGCCGCGACGTCGCACTGCCGCGACGTGCGGCGTTGGTGGAGGCTGCGGAAATAGACGACTGGGACATGTTCGCGCCTCCTTATGGGGTTTCGATGCGCCGCTGCAACAGGTTGATCAGCAGCAACAGGACGAAGGAAACCACCAGCATCAGCACGCCGATGGAGGTGGCGCCGGTGTAGTCGTATTGGTCGAGCTTGACCATGATCAGCAGCGGCAGGATCTCGGTTTTCATCGGCATGTTGCCGGCGATGAAAATCACCGAACCGTACTCGCCCACGCCACGGGCAAACGCCAGGGCGAAGCCGGTCAACCAGGCCGGCAACAACGCCGGCACGAGGATGTGGCGGAACACCTGCCATGGTTTGGCGCCGAGGCAGGCGGCGGCCTCTTCGACTTCACGGGGAATATCGGCGAGCACCGGCTGCACCGTACGCACCACGAACGGCAGCGTCACGAAGGTCAGCGCCAGGGTGATGCCCAGCGGGGTGTAGGCGATCTTGAAGCCCAGGTCAGTGGCGAACTGGCCGACCAGGCCGGTCGGCGCATACAACGCCGTCAGGGCAATACCGGCCACAGCGGTGGGCAACGCGAACGGCAGGTCGATCATCGCGTCGATGATCTTGCGGCCGGGGAAGGTGTAGCGCACCAGCACCCAGGCCAGCAGCGTGCCGATCACGCCGTTGATGATCGCGGCGTACAGCGCGGTGCCGAAACTGAGTTTCAAGGCCGCCAGCACACGCGGCGCCGAAATGATCGCCCAGAACTGTTCCCAGGTGAGTTGGGCGGCATGCACGAACATCGCCGCCAGGGGTATGAGCACAATCAGGCTGAGGTACACCAGGGTGTAGCCCAGCGTCAGCCCGAAGCCGGGTATGACGGGGGATATGCGACGCGACATAAAGGTCCTTGGTTGAGAACAGCAAAGCCCCGACGGTCATTGCAATGCGGTTCACTGGAGAATGAATCCGTGGCGAGGGAGCTTGCTCCCGCTGGGCTGTGCAGCAGCCCCATTTTTGTGAGCGCTTCGCACTCAAGCGGGAGCAAGCTCCCTCGCCACACAGAATTCTTCAAGCCTTGAGTAAACACCATTGCAACAGTAGTCAGGGCCCATTTATGGCCTGCCCAGCTTACTGCGCCTGATAGATCTGGTCGAACACGCCGCCATCGTTGAAAAATTTCGGCTGGGCGCTTTTCCAGCCGCCGAAGTCCTTGTCGATGGTCACCAGCTCCACCTTCGGAAATTGCCGGGCGTACTTGGCGGCCACGTCCTTGTCACGCGGGCGATAGTAGTTTTTCGCGGCGATCTCCTGGCCGGCCGGGCTGTACAGGTGCTTGAGGTACGCCTCGGCGATCTCGGCATTGCCCTTTTTCTCGGCGTTCTTGTCCACCACCGCCACGGGTGGTTCGGCGAGGATCGACAGCGACGGCACGACGATGTCGAACTTGTCCGCACCACCGTCCTCTTTCAACGCCAGGAAGGCTTCGTTTTCCCAGGCCAGCAACACGTCGCCCTGACCGTTGTTGACGAAGGTAATGGTCGAGCCACGGGCGCCAGTGTCGAGAATCGGCACATGCTTGAACAGCGCCTGCACGTATTCCTTGGCCTTGGCTTCGTCACCCCCATTGGCCTTCAGGCCATAGGCCCAGGCGGCGAGGAAGTTCCAGCGCGCACCGCCGGAAGTCTTCGGGTTCGGGGTGATGACCGACACGTCGTTCTTGATCAGGTCGCCCCAATCCTTGATGCCCTTGGGGTTGCCCTTGCGCACCAGGAACACGATGGTGGACGTGTAGGGCGTGCTGGCTTCCGGCAGGCGTGTTTGCCAGTCCGCCGGCAGGGACTTGCCCAGCTTGGCGATTTCATCAATGTCACCGGCCAAGGCCAGGGTCACCACGTCGGCCCGCAGACCATCGATCACCGCCCGGCCTTGCTTGCCCGAACCACCGTGGGACTGCTGGATCTTCACGCTGTCGTCCGGGTGCGCTTTCTTCCAGAAATTGACGAATTCGGCGTTGTAATCCTGGTAAAGCTCACGCGTCGGGTCGTAGGACACGTTGAGCAACTCGTAATCCTTGGCGACGGCGGAACCTGCAAAAACAGCACTGGCCAGCGCGGCCAGGGCATAACGACGAATGGACGACATGGTGAAAGCTCCTGGAATTCTGGTTTTTATGGCTTCTGGAAATCGAGTGGCTTGTAAAAAGATCGCAGCCTTCGGCAGCTCCTACGCCAAGCCCCCTGTAGGAGCTGCCGAAGGCTGCGATCTTTGCTTTTCAAGACGGCTTATGACTCGGCTGCTGCAGCCGGAATTTTTCCTTGCGTTCGATCTGGACCACCTGCGCGTTGTGCACGGTGATTTCCACCGCCCCAAAACGCAGATCGCGCAATGCGCTCTGGATCTCGCGCAAGATGGTTGCTTCGTCCTGGCCGTCAACGCTACGTAGAGATGCGCTCATGCTGCTGCTCCTTGAATGAATGCCTGGCAGTGGGCGGCACTGCTTGCGGCGTGGGAGCAATACTAGATAAGTGCAGATATTCTTAAAAAGACTATTTAAGAATTTTTATATAACCAAAATTTCAGAAAGTAGCCGACGTCCTACGGCAGGGGTGACTGGGGGCTTTTCCCTGCCACCCCCTCGGATATTTCCTTCAAGACGTAGGGCTGTTCGTGAACTAGGCACCCTGGTTTTGCACCGCTAACCTGGGTTCGTCATCGCAAAAAACGGTGACACGGACGTGCAAGTCCGGCGGAGGACACAATTGTCGATGGCTATTCATCGAGCATTTTTTTATGCTCGCGAACCGTTATGGCAGCTGTGTATGGGAGACCTTCGGGTCTGCCGGGGACTCCGACCGGTCTTGCACACCTATGCATAGCTGCCACCTCTCTCGACTGTGCAAGCGAAGCGGTGTTGGCTCCTGAAAACTTCGGAGTGCTTTGATGCAAGCTGAACCGGCGCCCTCGCGAGCAAGCTTTGCTCCCACAGGTCCTGCTCAAACAGATCTGAGAGGTGTACGACCGCAAGAGCCAGGTCGGCTGTTAGGCCGCCTCGCGACGGACGTTGATCTCGGGCGCCCCGTTAACCACGCTGGCCGAACGCAGGCATTGTGGAGTGGGCATCCCGGCATGGATGCCGGGATAGCCGCGCTGGGCCATGGATGGCCCTTCGCGGCGGGCTCACGGAGCAATGCCGGAGTGAGGGCACACCGAGCCTAAGCGAGGTGCCGAGTGGTGGGGCAGAAGCGCTTTGGTTACTTTCGCGCTTTTCGAAAGTGACCCGCCGTAAGGGCGGAACCCTAAGCCGCCGTTACCGCAGCAACGGATATGTACTCGACCAACATCAATACCCTGACGATCAAGCAATAACCGGCGCCCGCCCCCAATCCAACTGCGCCGCCGCCACGGGCCGGCCAAACCAGTAACCCTGCCCCAACTCACACGCCTGTCCAAGCAAAAATGCCGCCTGCTCACGCTGCTCGATGCCCTCGGCGTGCACCTGCATGCCCATGCTGTGGGCCAGCGCGATGATCACCCGGACGATCGCCACGTCATCCTCATCCCACGGCAACCCCGCGACAAAACCCTGATCGATCTTGAGCTTCTGCACCGGCAAACGCTTGAGCCGCAGCAGCGACGAATAGCCCGTGCCGAAATCGTCGATGGCCAGGCGCACGCCCAGCTCCCGCAGGCGATGCATCTGCTCCAGCGCCACCTCCGGGTCTTCCATCACCGCGCTTTCCGTCACTTCCAGTTCCAGGCAACCCGGATCCAAGCCCGTGTCGTGTAACACCTGGGCAACCTGGTCATACAACTCACGACGAGCAAACAACCGACTCGATACGTTGACAGCGACAAACGACAGCGCCACGCCGGCCTGCTGCCACTGGCACATCTGCCGGCAGGCCTGGTCCATGACCCAGGCATCGACCTGGGCAATCAGGCCGGTACGCTCAGCGATGGGAATGAACTCGGCCGGCGACACCAGCCCCCGCGTGGGATGCTCCCATCGCACCAGCGCCTCGACACCGATCAAACGACTGGTCGCCAGCTCGTGGACCGGCTGGTAGTGAACGCGTAACTCCTGTTGCTGCAGCGCGCGCCGCAGTTCGAAGGCAATCTCGACCCGCTGCTGGGCGTGGGCGGTGAGTTCTTCGGTGTACAAGGCGTAGCCGTCGCGTCCGGCGCTCTTGGCCTTGAACAACGCCGAATCGGCATTGCGCAGCAGTTGCCCGGCGCTCAGGGCATCGCCGGGAAACAGGCTGATGCCGATGCTGGCATTGATGAACAATGCGTGGTCATCGAACCGCAGGGGCTCTTTCAAGGCGTCGAGGATGCGCCGGGCCAACGCCGCAGCCTGGCCTGGCTGCGAGCAGTTTTCCACCAGCACCGCAAATTCGTCGCCCCCGAGCCGGGCCAGGGTCACGCCCGGCGCAAAAAGCCCGCGAAACCGCTCGGCCACGCCTTTGAGCAATTCATCGCCCACGTTGTGACCCAGGCTGTCATTGATGTTCTTGAAGTGATCCAGGTCCAGCAGCAACAGGGCACAGCCACGCTTGTGCAACTGCGCCGACGCCAGGGCCTGCTCGGTGCGATCGGAAAACAGCAGGCGGTTGGGCAAGCCTGTCAGCGGGTCGTGATGAGCCAGGTAGGCCAGTTCGTGCTCGGAATCCTTGATGGCGCTGATGTCGGAAAACACCGCGACGTAATGGCTGATCTGGCCGTTGTCGTCGCGAATGACACGGATCGTCTGCCATTGCGGGTAGATCTCACCGCTTTTACGCCGATTCCAGATCTCGCCGCTCCACTCGCCCTGGCTGTCCAGGGAAGTAAACATGTTGCGATAGAAATCCGGCCCATGGCGACCGGACTTGAACAGGTTGGGGCGCTGGCCCAGCACTTCGTCCCGGACATAACCGGTGATCGCCATGAAGGCCCGGTTCACGTGCACGATCAGGCCTTTGCGGTCGGTCACCAACACCCCTTCGCGGGTGCAATCGAAGACGGCGGCCGCCTGGCGCAGTCGGTCTCGATCGGCGCCGTGCTCGCCCTTGGCGAAAAATCGCGAGATCCGCGCCCGCGCCAGGAAGATCAACCCGGCGCTGAGCAGGACCCAGGCATAGCCATTGATCAGCAGCCAGCGTTGCCTGTCAGCGAATTGATCGAAGAAACTGCTCAATAAATAACCAATCAGCTGCAGCCAGACGACTGACAACACGAGGTAGAGCAGCGCTACGCGCATGGCACTGCGTTGATAGGCAGGCATTCGGCCATCCATGTCCCTACAGAGAGGTGGGGATTATAGAGGAAGAAACATCCAGCCACTCTTATCTGAAAGGCCGACTGGTTTTATCTGTAGGGCTGGTGATAATGCAACGGCAGTTTCTATCTTTATCGAGGGCCCTACAGCCTATGTGGTACGAAGGTTTTCTTGGCTTGTCGGCCTGGTCACTGGTGGCAGTCACCCTGCTGATGACCCACGTCACGATCATTGCCGTCACGGTCTACCTGCACCGTTATTCGGCGCATCGCTCCCTGGAGCTCAACGCCGGCCTCAAACATTTCTTCCGTTTCTGGCTGTGGCTGACCACGGCACAGAACACCCGCGAGTGGACCGCCATCCACCGCAAGCACCACGCAAAATGCGAAACCGTCGACGACCCTCACAGCCCGGTCATAAAAGGCTTGTCCACCGTGCTGCGCAAAGGCGCCGAACTGTATCGCGCCGAAGCGGAAAACCCGGAAACCCTGCGCATCTACGGCAAGAACTGCCCCGACGATTGGATCGAGCGCAACCTCTACAGCCGCTTCCCGCTGCTGGGTGTGGCGATCATGGGCATCATCGACCTGCTGTTGTTCGGCACCATCGGCATCACTATCTGGGCCATCCAGATGATGTGGATTCCCGTGTGGGCCGCCGGCGTGGTCAATGGCCTGGGCCATGCCGTGGGCTACCGCAACTTCGAATGCCGCGACGCGGCGACCAACCTGGTGCCCTGGGGCATCCTGATCGGCGGTGAAGAACTGCACAACAACCACCACACCTACCCCAACTCGGCCAAGCTGTCGGTCCGCAAATGGGAGTTCGACCTGGGCTGGGCCTGGATCCGGGTGTTCAGTTTCCTGCGCCTGGCCAAGGTCCAGCGGGTTGCGCCGATCGCCCACCGGGTCGAAGGCAAGGGCCACCTGGACATGGACACGGCCATGGCGATTCTCAACAACCGTTTCCAGATTATGGCGCAGTACCGCCGGCTGGTCATCGCGCCACTGGTCAAGCAGGAACTGGAAAAGGTCGATCACTCGGTGCGTCACCAGTTCCACCGGGCCAAACGCCTGCTGTCGCGGGAAACCAGCCTGCTGGACGACCGTCACCATGTGCGCATCCAGAACATGCTCGAACACAGCCAGGCGCTGAAGGTGATCTACGAGAAACGCCTGGCCTTGCAGCAGATCTGGGTCAAGACCAGCAGCAACGGCCACGACATGCTCGCCGCCATCAAGGAATGGGTCAGCGAAGCCGAGGCCAGCGGCATCCAGTCCTTGCGCGAGTTTGCCGACCAGCTCAAGACCTACTCGCTACGGCCTGCCACGGCCTGACAAGATCACTGTGGTGAAGGGCTCCTGTGGCGAGGGGATTTATCCCCGCTGGGCTGCGCAGCAGCCCCAATACAGTCGATTCAAGTGATCCTGACACACCGCGCCATCAGGTTTCAGGGCTGCTTCGCAGCCCAGCGGGGATAAATCCCCTCGCCACAGGTTCAGCCCCCCATAATTCAACTCGCTAAATCCCCCGCCCTTCGTCGCCTGAAAAGGAACTTCGCCCCAAATCCCCTATCTCAAAGAGCACTTCGCCATCCAGGCGGGTTTTGGAGAAAGCGCGTGCGAACCAACAGCAGTGCATGCTCTTTGAGATTTGTGCCGATGGTCGACAAGAACCTACAGGATTACTCCCTACCTCATTGGCCCGAGGCAGCCCAGACGCTCATGGCGCTGATGCATGCCCAGGGCGAAGTGGCGCGCCTGAGCGAGCGTGAGCAGCTGTTCAGCTCGTTGCTGGTCAGCGTCAATGCCGTGCTGTGGGCGTTCAACTGGGAAACCCGGCAGGTGCTGTATGTCAGCCCCGCCTACGAGCGGATCTTCGGCCGCCCCGCCGGCCTGGTCCTGGCTGACTTCAACGAATGGCGCGACGCAATCTACCCCGACGACCTGGAGTACGCCGAGCGCAGCCTGGCCGAGGTATTGGTCAAAGGCGCCGTCGAAGACCGTGAATACCGCATCATCGCAGGCAACGGCCAGATCCGCTGGCTGAGCGACAAATGCTTCATCAACCGCAAGGCCGAGCCAGGACAACCGGTGATTGTGGTGGGCATTGCCGAAGACATCACCGAAAAGAAGCTGCTGGAAAGCGAACTGCAGCGCCTGGCGACCACCGACGTGCTGACCCAAAGCAGCAATCGCCGGCATTTTTTCGAGTGTGCCCACCGTGAGTTCGAGCAGGCACGGCTACAAGGCATGCCCATGGCGTTCCTGTTGCTGGACATCGATGACTTCAAGGTGATCAACGACACCTACGGCCATCAGGAAGGCGATACCGTGTTGCAGAGAATCGCCGAAAGCGGGCGGTCCGTGCTCCGGCGCGGTGACCTGTTCGGGCGGATCGGCGGCGAAGAGTTCGCCGCGGTGTTCCCCGGCTGCCCCCCGGACATGGCGCTGCAAGTGGCCGAGCGGTTGCAACGGGAAATCCAGCGCCTGATGTTCCGCTGCGGTGAACAGAATTTCGGCATTACCGTCAGCCAGGGCCTGACCGGCATTACCCCCGAAGACCAGTCCCTCGACAGCCTGTTCGCCCGCGCCGACGCAGCCATGTACGAAGCCAAGCGCAAGGGTAAGAACCGTATCATCGCGGCTTGAGTGAGTTGTCCCGCCACTGATCAACTGTGGGAGCAAGGCTTGCCCGCGATAGCAGCGCCTCGGTGTCCACTTGAACCCGAGTTGCCTGCATCGCGAGCAAGCTTTGCTCCCACAGGGGTTAGGTGCTGGTGCTACTTGCGGCGCAACCGCATCAGCTCCGGCAATCCGATCTTCAATAAGCGCGCCGTGCGCCCCTGGGCAAGTTCTTCAAGCCCTTCATGCTCGGTCAGATGGGCCATCTGCGCCGCCATGTTCATCACCAGCGCCTCGCGGGAATACACCCCACCACCCAGGCTATAGGCCGCCGCGATCAACTCACGCAACTCCAGCGGCAGGCGCCAGCGAGTGCGCAGCGCCGAGCCGAAGCCGGCGCCGTATTGATCGAGGGCGTTCCCGACTTCCTCCAACTCATCCAATTCGCCACCCGCCTGCGTCCATTCTTCCAGGCAACGCAGCAGCGCCAGGTCGCCCAGGCGATGCAACAGCCCCGCGCAGTAACAACGCTCCGGTTCCAGATCCAGCAGCCGCGCCAGGATCCGGGCGTACTCGGCGGTGTGCAGCGATAATTCCCAGTAGCGCTTGGCATAGTCCGCCAGACAGGGAACGGTGAGCCGGGCGTAGCGCTTGAGGGTCAGGCCGAGGATCAGGTTCATGCTTTGCCCTGTGCCGAGCTGGTGCAGCGCCTGGGCCACGGTCTGCACCGGGCCGCCGCCCTGATGCTGGGCAGCACTGTTGGCCGCCGCAATCAGTACCCCAGCGATTTGCGGGTCGGTGCGGATCTCTTCTTCCAGCAGTTTCAGATCCAGGCCTGTGGGGTTGAGACAGCGCTTGACCGCCACCTGCACATCGATCATCAGCGGCGCGCCTTCGGACAGATCACGCCGACGCTCCAGAAAAGTTATCAGGGTCAACCCCGGCCCCGGAACCGGCGCATCGTTGGAGGTTTCTTCACCGCCCACCAACAACCCCTGCAAACGCTGGGTCAGGTTTTCCCGGTTCAAGGGCTTGGTCAGATACGCGGTCGGTGCCAGCGGCAAGACCTCACGCACGCTGGCGCTGTCGTTGCGCCGGCTCATCAGGATGAACGGCAACGGCGGCGTGCGATGCTGCTGGCGAAGGCCACGCAGGATCGCCAGGCCATCAACCCCCGGCAGCTCCCAATCGGCGATTACCAGGTCGTAGGGATGTTTCGCCAGCAAATCCAAAGCCTGCTTGCCGTCGCCACAGGTGTCCACCCGAGCATCGCAGCGCACACCCGCCAACACCTGCTCAAGCAGCTCGCGGGACGCCGGATCGGCCTCGGCGATCAACACACGGGGTACAGCGGGTAAATCCACAGCAGTCATGCAGCATGCTCCCTTGCCATACTTGCACCTTAGACGTTGGTGGCCGTTCCAGACAGCTCAAAATCCACCAGGCAGCTTCGCCGATTATGAAAAAACCCGCCAGAAGGCGGGTTTTTGTGGATCAGCGCACAACCGTCACTCAGAGTTCGGAGAAGCACTCTTCGAGGATCGCCAGGCCTTTGTCCAGTTGCTCGTCCGGCGCGGTCAGCGGCACCAGCACCCGCAGAACGTTGCCATAGGTGCCGCAGGACAGCAGGATCAGACCCTTGTCGCGCGCCTTGGCCACGACTTGGGCTACCGCTGCCGCATTCGGCTTGTGGGTGTCGCCGTTTTCGAACAGCTCCACGGCGATCATCGCGCCCAAGGCACGCACTTCACCGATGACCGGGTACTTCTTCTGGATCGCCTTCAGGCCGGTCACCAGACGCTCGCCCACAGCCTTGCAGCGGTCCAGCAGGTGTTCTTCTTCGAACACTTCCATCACCGCCAGCGCCGCCGCACAGGCGATCGGGCTACCGGCGTAGGTGCCACCCAGGCCACCCGGCGCGATGGCATCCATGTACTCGGCCTTGCCGCACACACCGGCCAACGGGAAGCCGCCAGCGATGGACTTGGCGAAGGTGGTCAGGTCGGCGGCAACGCCCATCTGTTCCATGGCGAAGAAAGTGCCGGTACGGCCGGCGCCGGTCTGCACTTCGTCAGCGATCAGCAGGATGCCGTGCTGGTCGCACAAAGCGCGCAGGCGCTTCATGAATTCCTTCGGCGCTACGTAGAAACCACCCTCGCCCTGCACCGGCTCGATGATGATTGCCGCGATGTCACGCGGCTCGGCGTCGTTCTTGAAGATACGCTCGATGCTGGCGATGGAGTCGTCGATGCTCACGCCGTGCAGTTCGTTCGGGTACAGCGCGCGGAAGATGCCGCCGGGCATCAAGCCCATGCCGGCCGAGTACGGCACGACTTTACCGGTCAGGCCCAAGGTCATCATGGTACGACCGTGATAGGCGCCGGTGAACGCGATCACACCGGCACGGCCCGTGGCGGCGCGGGCGATTTTCACGGCGTTTTCCACCGCTTCCGAACCGGTGGTCACCAGCAGGGTTTTCTTGGCGAAATCACCCGGCACCTTGGCGTTGATTTTTTCGCACAGTTCCACGTACGGCTCGTAGGCCAGGACCTGGAAGCAGGTGTGGGTCAGCTTGTTCAACTGTGCGGTCACGGCGGCGATGATTTTCGGGTGCACGTGACCGGTGTTCAGCACGGCGATGCCGCCGGCGAAGTCGATGAATTCACGACCTTCAACGTCGGTTACCGTGGCGTTCTTCGCCGATTCGGCAAAGATCGGGTGAATCTGGCCAACACCGCGTGGAACAGCGGCGGTACGGCGGGCCATCAAGTCAGCGTTAGTCTTGCTCATTACAGTCCTCATTCGCCGCTCATCGGTCGGCGTGGCTCAAGGAATACATGGCGGGGAGGCAACTGCGACAGCATGCGATGATCGACTGCCGCAGCGTTCCGGCCACAAGAAACAGAACGGGTGAAACGCGCAAAGGGACAGCGCTCTCGTGCCCTTTGCGCTTGAAGCAGATCAGATACCCAGGCAGAGGTATTTGATTTCCAGGTAATCCTCGATGCCGTACTTGGAGCCTTCACGGCCCAGGCCCGAAGCCTTGATGCCGCCGAATGGCGCGACTTCGTTGGAAATCAACCCGGTGTTGACGCCGACCATGCCGTACTCCAGGGCTTCGGCCACACGGAACACACGGCCCAGGTCGCGGGCATAGAAGTACGAGGCCAGGCCGAACTCGGTGTCGTTGGACATCGCGATCACTTCGGCTTCGTCTTTGAAACGGAACAGCGGCGCCAGCGGACCGAAGGTTTCTTCCTTCGCCACGGCGGCGTTCTTCGGCACGTTGGTCAGGATGGTCGGCTCGAAGAAGTTGCCTTCCATCGCCTTGCCGCCCGACAACACGGTCGCGCCTTTGCTGACGGCATCAGCGATGTGTTCCTGCACCTTGGCGACCGCTTTGCCGTCGATCAAGGGACCTGTGGTGGTGCCATCGTCCAGACCGTTGCCGATCTTGAGCTTGGCGACCGCCACTTTCAGTTTCTCGGCAAACGCGTCGTACACCGAATCCTGGATGTACAGACGGTTGGCGCAGACGCAGGTCTGGCCGTTGTTGCGGTATTTGGAAATGATCGCGCCTTCGACGGCCTTATCCAGGTCTGCGTCGTCGAACACGATGAACGGCGCGTTGCCGCCCAGTTCCAGGGAGACTTTCTTGATGTCCTTGGCACATTCGGCCATCAACTGGCGACCGATCTCGGTCGAGCCGGTGAAGGACAGCTTACGCACGATCGGGTTGCTGGTCAGCTCGCCACCGATGTCGCCGGCGCTGCCGGTAACGACGCTCAACACGCCTTGCGGAATGCCGGCACGGTGCGCCAGTTCCACCAGGGCCAGGGCCGAGAACGGGGTTTGCGACGCTGGCTTGATGACCATGGTGCAACCGGCAGCCAGGGCTGGGCCGGCCTTGCGGGTGATCATCGCGGCCGGGAAGTTCCACGGGGTAATGGCCGCGGTCACGCCGATCGGCTGCTTGATCACGATCAGGCGCTTGTCGGGTTGGTGGCCGGGAATCACGTCACCGTAGATGCGCTTGGCTTCCTCGGCGAACCATTCGATGAACGAGGCGGCGTAGACGATTTCGCCCTTGGCTTCGGCCAGTGGCTTGCCTTGTTCCAGGGTCATCAGGCGACCGAGGTCGTCCTGGTTTTCGATCAGCAATTCGTACCAGCGGCGCAGCTTGTTGGCGCGCTCCTTGGCGGTCAGTGCACGCCAGGCAGGCAGCGCCTTGTCGGCGGCTTCAATCGCCCGACGGGTTTCGGCGGCGCCCATCTTCGGCACAGTGCCCAACACTTCGCCCGTCGCCGGGTTGGTGACCTTGATTGTCTGACCATTGTCCGCATCGACCCAAGCGCCATCGATGAAGGCTTGCTGGCGGAACAACTGGGTGTCTTTAAGCTGCATGTCGGCTTTCCTTAACAGCACCGCGCGCACGCGGAGCGTATTAGATTTGTAGAAAGGCGCCTCAGGGGCTGCCGTCAGGGAAATCATTCACCGGGCTGAAGCACAGAAATAACGCACAAAAGCACAGACGTGCGGTTCAGCACCCAGACAAGAGCGTTTGAAATCTCAAACGAATCCTAGGGCCGATAGGGGTGAAGGACAATAGGCTGTTCGAAAAAAAGAACGAAAAAACCGAATTTGCCCGCTTTTTCTGATCAGCGTAGCCGATGCCCGCCCAGGCTTATGAAAACACCGGCAAATCAGCAGCATGGACGCCCGCGATGCATATGAGTATCATGGCGCCCGCGTCGCACCAGTAGCTCAGCTGGATAGAGTACTGCCCTCCGAAGGCAGGGGTCGTGGGTTCGAATCCCGCCTGGTGCACCATCTTCAGAATCAAAAGCCTCAGGTCGCAAGACCTGGGGCTTTTTTGTGGGCGCTGATCTTACTCAACGCTTGCGCAACGCCTCCAACCGCGCAGGCAAGTCCTCCTCGGGAAAGCGCTTATGCAGCGCCAGCAGTTTCTCATCAGCCGCCTTGCTCTCACCCACCTCGCGCAAACGCAGGATTTCCATCAGGCCCTGCTCCAGCGATGGCAGTGCAGCGGGCGCCGATTTGCTCATTTTCGCCGCAGGCTTTTCCGCCAACGATTGCATCGGGCTTGCCGGGGCGCGGGCCAGTTCGCCCTGGGGCGCCATGCGGGTGATCGGTGCGGGGGCGGGCATGGCCGGCGGTGGTGCAGCGGCAACGGCGGGCGCTTGCCGATCGGCGGAAAACTCCATCGAAGCGGGTGCGGACAGTTCCTCGTGAGGCACGGGCGAACGCAGCACCAGGCCGATCATCAGCGCCACGCCGGCGACCGTGGCGAATGCCATTTGCCAGCGCGGCCGTTGGCAGGCCTGTAGCCAGCGCTGCCACAGGCTTGGCGCGGGCGTCGGGGCTTCACGGCGGGCGGCGGCCAGGATGAAGGCGTCCAGGGAGGCCGGCGGCTCGGCGCTGGCGTGCTGGCGGAAATGCTCGATCAGCATTTCATCATCGGGGGCCGGGGTGTGTTTAGGGTCGATCATGCGGGTACCTCCTCGGCCAGCAGTCGATGCAATTTCTGCTGGGCGTAACGCAAGCGGCTCTTGACCGTTTCCAGCGGGGCGCCGGTCAAGGCGGCAATCTGTGGCAGCTCCAGGTCGCCGTGCAGGCGCAGCAGGAAGACTTCCCGCTGATCTTCGGGCAAGGCCTGCAACGCGGCGTCGAGACGCGCCTGATCGCGACTCAGGCTCAGCTGTTGCTCAGGGCTGCTGGTGTCGTCGGGTTGGACGTGAAGCTGCTCGTCGTAGCTGTCGTGCAACGGGTTGTGGACACCATGCTTGCGCCAGTGGTCGATCAAGCGGTTGCGGGCAATCTGGAACAACCAGGTACGAAAACTCGCCCGGCCTTGTGGCTGGGTGGTGCTGCGAATCAGGCTGAGCCAAGTGTCCTGGAACACTTCTTCGGCCAGTTCGGCCTTGTTGCTCAAGGACACCAGGAAACGGTAAAGCCCTTGCCGATGGCGGGCGTAGAGGACTTCGAAAGAAGCCCCATCGCCATTGCGGTAGCGGGCCAGCAGCGATTCGTCGCTGGGAGAATCAAGCGCAGCGGGCATGTCGGTGACGAACTCCTTTCGATGTAGAACACGGTCTTGCAGATTGCAGAGGACTCTGTGGGAGCCGGGCTTGCCTGCGAAGGCGGCGTGTCAGGCGAAACTGCTGTGCCTGACACGCCGCCTTCGCAGGCAAGCCAGCTCCCACATTTTGGTCCTCGTTGCGCTCGGGATCAGCGCTTGGCCGCAGGCTCGAGGCTCTGGGCAAGCTCCACCAACTGCACAAACTCGGCACGCAGCCCAAACGGATCATCACCACGCGCCGAGCGAGCCAATTGCGCGGTGTCCTTCAAGCTCATCGTCCCAGTGTAGCGCCCGTCCCCCTTGAGCTGTTGGGCGAAGGCCGCCACGGCGGCCGAGAAGCGCAGGTCATCGCTGGCCTTGTGTTCGTCCTGCGCGGCCGCAATCGGATGCTCGATCAATCGACTGCTACCGCCCTCAGCGGGTTTGTAGCGTACGCGCAACATCGCCAATTCGCCTGATTTACCCTCCGACTGGGGCGTGCTGGCATAGCGCAGCGGCTCCAACCAGCCCGGCTGGCCCTTCGGGACAATTTCATACAAGGCCGTCACCGTATGCCCGGCACCGATCTCGCCCGCATCGACCTTGTCGTTGTTGAAGTCCTCACGTTTCAACGCGCGGTTCTCATAACCGAGCAGGCGATACTCACTGACCTGGGCGGGGTTGAACTCCACCTGCAACTTCACATCCCGCGCCACCACCGCCAGGGTGGAACTGAGCTGGTCCACCAAGACCTTGCGCGCCTCGAGCAGGTTATCGATGTAGGCGTAGTTACCGTCACCAGCATCGGCCAATTGCTCCATCAGGTGTTCATTGTAGTTATCCACACCGAAGCCCAGCGTCGTCAGGGAGACGCCGCTTTTACGCTGGTCCACCGCCATCTGCTTGAGGCTGTCGAAATCACTGACACCGACGTTGAAGTCGCCATCGGTGGCCAGCAGGATCCGGTTGATGCCTTTGTCGATAAAGCTTTCCCGAGCCATCTGGTAGGCCAGTTCGATACCCGAGGCGCCCGCGGTGGAACCACCGGCGTCGAGTTGATCGATGGCGTTGCGGATGGTCACCTTGTCGCGCCCCGAGGTGGGCTTGAGCACCACCCGGGATTCACCGGCATAGACCACCAGGGACACCCGGTCCTGATCACGCAATTGGTCCACCAGCAGCTTCAGCGTGCTCTTGACCAGCGGCAGCCCTTCGCGACGGTCCATGGATCCGGAAACGTCCACCAGGAAGACCAGGTTGGCCGGCGCCAGATCCGCCACGGAGCGGTCGCTGGCCTTGATGCCGATGCGCAGCAAGCGGGTGTGGGGGTTCCACGGCGATGGGGCCACCTCGGTGGTCACGCCAAAGGGTGAACCGTCAGTGGGCAGGGCATAGCTATACGGAAAATAATTGACCATTTCCTCCAGCCGCACGGCACCTTCGGGGGGCAGGCTGCCTTGATTGAGCAAACGTCGCACATTGGCATAGCTGCCGGTGTCGACATCCACGCTGAAGGTCGAGACCGGCGTTTCGGCCACGCTGTGAATCGGGTTGTCCGGCAGTTTTTCGTACTGTTCACGCGGCTCGGCACGGTACCCCCCGGCGATGGCATCGTTCGCCACGCTAGGAGCGGGCATCGCTGCCGGCTTCATGAGCATGCGCTTGACCGTCGACTGGCGCACTTCGGCGATCTCGCCTTGCGGCACAACACTGGGCGCCACGGCTACCGGCTCGGAGGGCTTGGCAGCCTCCCGGGAAGACAACCCACAACCGGCCAACGCCACCAGCAAAGTCACGGCGAAGCCCTGGGCAGCAGGACGCATAAAGGGAAGTGGACGGAACATGGGCTGAACCTCGTGAATGAATGATTCCTACACAGGGTCAGACGCAAGGCACACGAGGTTCGGGTTAACGACCAGGAAATTTTTTTGGCGCGCTGAAAAAAACCGGGCTGGCCACCCCCAAAGTGGCCAGCCCGTTGCAGCAGGCATTGTCAGCGGGACGGAATGCCCCGCAGATCATCGGCGATGAATCCGCTCAAATGGCCGGTGTAATAGTCTTCGACATTGGAGTTGCCTCTGTTCGTCAGCGCCCCCGTCATGCCTTTCAGGACCTCAAGTTGCCCGATTGCCCCTCCCGGCATCAGCCCCTGGCGGGCCTGGGCAAAGTGCAGCACCTCGACATCGGCCTTCTTCACCTTGACCTGATAATTGAAATCGACGCTGGCCAGATACGTACCGTCGGCAACGATCTTGTTCATGAAACCACCTTGGGTGTCTTGAATACGGCGCGCATAGACGGCGTTGACGTCCAGCAGATAGTCAGCGGTTTCCTTGCTGGAGGCATAGCGATTGCCGTCGAGCAGACGGACGATCAGGTCGGTGTGCAACTGGTCACGGACTTTTTCGTCGGGCAGAAAACGTTCGTTTTTGCCGACGACTTCAACGTTGAATGTGTCGATCCAATAGGTGGCGGTCTCGGGGATCGCCACCGGCGCAGGGGAAATGTAGTAGTCGGGCTTGGAAGCGCAACCTGCCATAAGGCAGAGGGCCAGCAACAGGGTAAAAACTCGCATGTTTGAATTCGTCCTTGAGAGGTAGCGGCATAATGGCGGCTGCATTCTACGGGGTTTGGACGAGCGCTCAAGTTGTTTGGCCCTGACGGAGTGCGGTCCCGTCTCACTCAATCCCAATGTCCACTACCGTTTTCCCCGCCCCACGCCCCTCGGCTACCTGGGCAAAGGCCTCATTGACTTGCTCCAGGCCAAACCGGCGCTGATCCAGCTTGATCCGCAGTTGCCCTGACTCCACCAGAGCGGCGGCCTCCCGCAAGATCTGACCATGATGCTCTCGCCCCTTGCCAGTCAGCAGCGGCATCAACGTAAACACCCCGGAATAGCTCGCCCCTCGGAACGACAACGGCGCGAGGCTGTGCTGGCCCCAGCCGAGGCAACTGAGCACATGGCCGGTGTAGGTCTTTACCGCGTTGAAGGACGCATCCAGGGTCGGGCCGCCAACGGTGTCGTAGACGATGTCGAAGCCTTCGCCATCGGTGTACTGGCGCACGTAGCTGTCAGTGTCCTGGGTTCGATAGTCGATGGCTGACGCGCCCAGTTCGCGGATGAAAGCCTGGCTGTCGGCCGAGCCCGTGGCGTAGACCTCGGCGCCCCGGGCCTTGGCGATTTGCACGGCCATTTGACCGACGCCGCCCGCCCCGCCATGAATCAGCACCTGTTGCCCGGCCCGAACGTTGGCCCGATCGACCAAGCCTTCCCAGGCCGTAATGAATGCCAGCGGCAAGGCGGCCGCTTCGCGCATGCTCAGTGAGCGAGGCTTGGGCGCAATCAGGCGGGCATCGACCGCGATGTATTCGGCCAGCGCGCCTTGGGCCCCGCCGATCCCGCCGGCCATGCCGAACACCTCGTCGCCAGGCGCGAAGTCATTCACGCCCTCTCCCCGTTCAACCACCGTTCCGGCCAGGTCAATCCCCAACACGGCGGGCAGCGGCTGGCGTGCGTGGGCCCCGCCTCCCGCCGCGATCTTGGTGTCCAGCGGGTTGATTCCGGCGGCATGCACCTTGATCAATACCTGACCTTTGCCGGGAATGGGCCGGGAGATGGAACGGACAATCAGCGCAGCCTGAGCGGTTTCGGCAACGGCGGCGGACATGGTGTTGTTCATGACGGTAAACCTCCAATGAGTGGGCAGGTTCATAGTGCGAGGGAAGACGCATTCCGATAAGTGAGCAACAATGGATAGGATTTATTCCAGACAGAGGTCAAATCCTGATGGATCTGTTCGACGCAATGCAGGTGTTCGTGCGGGTGGTGGAGCGCGGCTCGTTCTCGGCCGTCGCCAGGGAACTGAACCTGGGCCAACCGGCGGTGAGCAAGCAGATCCGTGCGTTGGAGCAACATCTGGGCGGCGCGCTGTTCGCCCGCAGCACCCGCCATCTCGCGCTGACCGACCAGGGGCAGCGCTTCTACGCCGAAAGCAAGGACATACTCGCCAGCCTGGACGCGGCACGGCTCAGTTTCGCCAGTGTGCAGGAACAGATCGCCGGCCTTCTGCGCGTGGCGGCGCCCGTCAGTTTCGGCCGCTTGTGCATTGCACCCTTGGTGGGCGAGTTCCTCGCGCGTCACCCACAGCTTCGGATCGACTTGAGGCTAAGCGATCAGAACGAGGATGTATTGAAGGAGAACATCGACCTGGCCATTCGCATTGGCGTGGTGAAAAGCGAAGGGCTGGTAGCGATCTCCCTCGGCGACAGCCCGCGCCGGGTGTACGCCTCCCCCGCCTATCTGCAACAGCATGGCACGCCCCTCGCACCGGCTGATCTGGCCGGCCATAACTGTTTGGCGTTCACGCTGCTGGAGCATTACGACGTCTGGCGGTTCGACCTGGATGGCCGACAGCACAGCGTCACGATCAAGGGCAACGTCACCTGCAACAGCAGCGAGGCAATCCGGGAAATGGTGCTGTCGGGGCTGGGCGTTTCGCTGTCACCGCAGTGGTTGTTCGCGGCCGATGTTCGCCAGGGAACCGTCTGCACCGTGCTTGCCGATTACCAGCCACTGGCGCTGCCCATCAGCGCCGTGTTCAGTCAAGATCGACGACGCTCGGCACGAACTCGGGCCTTTGTGGATTTTTTGCGCGAGCATCTTTAAACAGCCGGATCAGGATTCACAGGCCAATGACGGCTGCGCAGCCTTCCCATGCCGCCCGGGAAAATACGCAGCCGCGGCCACGCCCACCGCCCCCATCACCACGCAATATCCCACGCACACCCACGGGCTCCACGGCACCAGCGCAATCAGCATCAACGGCGTCATGCTGGCCCACAGGGCATAGGCGATGTTGTAGGTGAGCGAGATGCCGGACACGCGGATCTTCGGCGGGAACAAGCTGACCATGACCGAAGGCACCGCACCAACCACGCCGCAACCCAGGCCCGCCACGGCGTAGGCCAGGCCCAGCCAGGCGCTGCCGCTGATCAGGCTGGCGTAGAGCACGGCAATGCCCACAGGCAGCAGCAGGCTGTAGAGCATGACGGTGCGCCAGGCGCCGATGCGGTCGACGATGAGGCCGGCCAGGACACAGCCGATGTTCAGGAAGACGATGCCCAGGCTGCTCAGGGCAAACGTATGGCTGGGGGTCATGCCGAAGCTTTTTTGCATCACGGTCGGGGTGATGACCACGAACACCACCACGGCCGAGGTCAGCACACAGGTCAGGATCGCGGCAGGCAATAAGGCCTGGCGATGGTCGCGCAGGACCGTGCGCAACGGCAGTTCCGCAGCGCCGTCGCGGTTGGCTTGCAGGGCCATGAAGATCGGCGTTTCGCTCAGCCAGCGACGCAGCCAGACGCCGATCACGCCGAAGACCCCACCCAACAGGAACGGCAGGCGCCAGGCATAATCGAGAATCTCTGCCGGCGTGTAGATCCGCGCCAGCGCCGTTGCGGTCAAGGCGCCCAGCAAGTAGCCGAAGGTCAGGCCGGCCTGGAGGAAACCCAGGGCATAGCCGCGATGGTGCAGCGGTGCATGTTCGGCCACGAACACCCAGGCGCTGGGCACCTCACCACCCACCGCCGCGCCCTGCAGGATGCGCAGTGCCAGCAGCAACAACGGCGCGAAATAACCGATTTGCGCGTAGGTCGGCATCACGCCGATGAGCAGGCACGGCAAGGCCATCATCAGGATGCTCAGGCTGAACACGCGCTTGCGTCCCAGGCGATCGGCGAAGTGCGCCATGAGAATGCCGCCCAGGGGCCGGGCCAGGTAGCCGGTGGCGAAAATCCCGAAGCTTTGCAGCAAGCGCAGCCAATCGGGCATTTCCGGCGGGAAGAACAACTGGCTGAGGGTCAGGGCGAAGAAGACGAAGATGATGAAATCGTAGATCTCCAGCGCGCCTCCCAAGGCGGCCAGGCCCAGGGTCTTGTAATCGGATCGGCTGAATCGGTCACCGGGTAGAACAGGGGTGGCAGTCATAGGCAGAGTTGAACAATAAGTTTGATAGAGGGCGACGGCTCAGTCGTCGCGATCATGGTCCACCGGTTGAACCGGTGGCTGGCCTGGCTCGGCGTCTTCGGCCTCGTCGACAGGCAGGAAATCCTTGCGGCTCTGGGCGATGGCCCGGCGTATCTCGTCGCCCTTGGTGGGGCAGTTCAGGAGGCGGGCGATGCCGTCGGGTTTCTGCGTCATCGCCATCCTCCGGCATGAGTGAACAGGGGCTCGATAGTGCTCGCTTTTGGCGTGTGATGCCAATGTTGCGTCGGGGCGTCAGCGCCACTGTGGGGGGCTGCTTCACGCCCAGCGGGAGCAAGCTCCCTGGCCACAGGGGGTTTGTGCTGTTCGAGTCAGCGGTGGTAGCGGCGCACTACGCTGCTGTTGCGCAGGACGTGGCCTTTGATTTTTTCCATCAGTTGGGCGCGTGTGAGGTCGGCTGGCAGGGCTTCCGGCGGCAGGTCCAGGGCGAAAAGCTGGATCAGGTAGTGGTGAGCGCTGTCGCCGACAGGCGGGCAAGGGCCGATGTAGCCGTGGGTGTTCTTGCTGTTGATACCGCTCATGCCTTCCAACGAGGACTTGGTACCGGCACCCGTCGGAATCTGCCGCGTGGTGGCCTTGATACCGTAGTGGATCCAGTGGTCGACACCTTGGCCCCTTTGACCGTCCGGGTCCAACATGACGATGGCGTAGCTGAGGGTGCCGGGCGGGCCGGCGTTCCAGCTCAAGGCCGGAGAAATGTTCTTGCCACCACAGGTGTTGGCATCACTGGCTGCCGCCGCCGTGAAGAGGCGGTCGTCCGACACACCGGGGATGCTGAGGGTAAAACGCTCCTCGGCCTGGGCAGCCCCTTGTGTGCACAGCACCAGGGCGACAGCCGCCAGCCAAGGGGTGAGAGGGTTCAATCGGGTCATACCGGGGCACCTTGTGCGTGTCAGGCCATGGACGGCTTGCAAACTATAGCCGCAGCTTCGCCAAGGTTGCAGTGACAATTATGCTGAAACTCGTTCCGGCCCTGGGACTCCAAAGAGAAACGCCTGCCGGAAAACGACCATGTCTCTGCATCAAGTCGCCCGTTTCGCCGATGTTCGTGAAGACCGCGGCCTCGAAGTCAAAATCGACGACACATCCATCCTGCTGTTGCGCTCCGGCGATCAGGTGCGCGCCTTCCAGGGCAAATGCCCGCATGCCGGCGCACCACTGGCCAAGGGCGCGGTTTGCCACGGAAGGCTGATTTGCCCATGGCACAAGGCGGCGTTCCGGGCGGAAGACGGCGCCCTGTGTGAACCGCCAGCCCTCGACAGCCTGGCGCGCTATCACGTCGAGGTCCGGGACGGTGACGTCTGGGTCGAAGACCAACCACTGCCAACCGATAAAGTCCCGCCGGCCGATGACCCGCGTACGTTTGTCATCATCGGCGCCGGTGCTGCCGGCACGGCTTGTGCGGCGGCGTTGCGCGAGAAAGGTTTTGGCGGACGAATCCTGATGATCGACCGCGAGGCCGAAGCCGGCTACGACCGTACGGTGCTGAGCAAGTATGTATTGGCCGGCGACATGGCGGTCAACGAGACGGCGCAGCTGCGCGATGAAACTTATTTCACCCAGCAACGCATCGAAAGGCTCCATGGCGAGGTCACCCATTTGGACCCCGACGCTCGGCAAATCCAGCTCGTCGATGGCCGGTATCTGGACTACGACGCCGCGCTCATTGCCACTGGCGGGGTACCCAAGACGCCGGCGCTGCCGGGCATCGATTTGCCGCAAGTCTTCGTGCTGCGTTCGATCGCCCACGCCCGGCAGATTCTCGACACGGCCCGGCCCGGGCAACAGGCGGTGATCATCGGCGACAGTTTCATCGCCATGGAGGTGGCCTCGTCCCTGCGCAAGCGCGAGCTGGACGTCACCGTCCTGGCCCGGCGTCCGGTGCCGTTCGCCGCACAATTGAGCGAGAGCGTTGGCCAGGCCATCCTGGCCCGACACCGGGCCAATGGTGTGGTGTACCACACCGGCGGCGAAGCGGCGCGGATCGAGGGCGCGGGCAAGGTCGAAGCCGTAGTGCTGGCTAACGGTCAGCGCGTTGCCGCGGACCTGGTGATCATTGGCGTCGGGGTGCGCCCGGCTACCGAGGCCTTTGCCGGCTTGCCACGGGAACAGGACCAGTCACTGTCCGTCGACGCGGGCATGCGAGTGACTGATGGCTTATGGGCTGTCGGTGATATCGCCACCTTCCCCCTGAACGGCCAGCCCCAACGCATCGAACATTGGCGCCTGGCCCAGCAACAGGCGCGCATTGCCGCTGCGAACATGCTCGGCGGCGACGAGCACTATCTGGACGTGCCGTTTTTCTGGACCTATCACTTTGGCAAACGCTACGACTATCTTGGCCACGCCGAGCACTGGGACGAAGTGGAATTCAAGGGCACGCCCGAGCATCCGCCCTTTATTGCCCTGCTGGGCAAGGACGGCCTCGTTGCCGCCGCCGTGGCCTGTGATGAAGGCCGGGCCATGGCGGCGTTGGCCCAGCGCATGAAACAACCGTTGCCGGTGGACGAGGCATGGCGGCTGATCCGGGACTTCTCGTCGTAGATCTGTCTCACATCCCCCAAATCCCCTGTGGGAGCGAGCTTGCTCGCGATGGCGTCAATGCACGGACTGATCGGCCGGCAGGTGAATCACGCGGGGCCGCTCCAGCGGTGCCAAGGGCGGTGGTTGCAAGTCGGGGCTGAGCAAGTGGAAATGCGCCACGACGTGGCTGATGTCGCCGTCCTGGTTGTTATGGATGATCTTCGAGCCAGGCTGGCGCAGCGTGTCCAGACGCTCGTCGGTCAACTTGAAACTGGCGCTCAAGCCCTGGTCATTCACTACCGGGGCCGGCAACCGACGCTGGGCGAAGCTGCGGCTTTTGCGCTGTTGGTAACGCGCCCAGGTAATCAATAGCACCGCGTTGACCAACGCGATCCAGCCATAGATCTGCAAGGTCCCCAGGGTATCGAACAGGGACCCTCCCGGGCGCGAACCGGCCTGGCTCGCGAACAGCGGCCACAGCCCATTGGCCAGCAAATACAACAGCCCCACCCACGCCAGCACGGTAAAAAACGCATCGATGAGCACCAGAAAAGGCCGTTGCCGGGTCCTGATAATTTTCATCGGATCACTTCCTCTTCCTGATCATCGAACGGTTTGATACCGCGATCCGGACTGACCCAGCGCGCACGCTTCTGATGCTGCCCGAACAGCACTTTTGGAAAACTCACCAGGGTGGTGAAGAGGCTGATCAGCCAGAACACCAACGGATACCAGACCACCCAGAACATGATGTGCCACAGGCCTTTTTCGTAGCGCCGATCGATCAGGATGCTCACCGCGAACTGCAGCAGGCACACCACCGCCAGCAGCAACCCGGTGAAGGCCGGCGGCATCAGGTGATCCACGGCGATGGCCGCAGGCATCTCGACGAATTTGCCGGCGCCCCAGAAAATCACCGACAGCAAGAACGTGAACGCCCAACCGGTGGACAGGCAATATTCGAACAACAGCGGCCACAGGTAGCGGTGGCGGTATTGCCAGATGCCACGGATGTTCTTGAACAGCACTTCCGCGCCACCCTGGGCCCAGCGCAACCGTTGCCGCCACAGGCCACGCAGGGTTTCGGGCATGAGGATCCAGCACAGCGCGCGCGGCTCGTAGAAGATGCTCCAGTGATCCAGTTGCAGCTTCCAGCTGATGTCGATGTCTTCGGTGATCATGTCCGGGCTCCAGTAGCCAACCCGGTGCAGGGCGGTACGCCGGAACGCGACGATGACGCCGGACACGGTGAAGATCCGCCCGAACACCCGTTGAGTGCGCTTGATCAGGCCGATGATCGAGGAGAACTCGCCAACCTGGACTCGGCCCACCAGGGTCGAGCGGGTGCGGATGCGTGGGTTGCCGGTCACCGCGCCGAGGCGGGCGTTGTCCAGCATCGGCGCCACCAGGTAAGCACAGGTGTTCGGCGCCAGCAGCGCGTCACCGTCGATGCACACCAGGTATTCGCTGCGCGCCGCGATGGCGCCCATGCGCAGGGCCACGGCCTTGCCCTGGTTTTCTGCCAGGTGCAAGACGCGCAGGCGCGGGTCTTCAGCCGCCAGCTGATCGAGCATCTGGGCAGTGTTGTCCTTGGAGCCGTCGTTGATGGCGATGACTTCGATGTTCGGATAATGCTGGCCCAGCGCCGCGTGAATGGTGTCGGCGACGTTATCGCCTTCGTTGAAGCACGGGATCAGGATGCTGATCAACGGCTCGCCGGCCAGGGGCGGTGGCAAGGTGTCATCCTTCCACGGCCAGTGGCGCTCCCAGTGCAGCCAAAAATACAAGCCGCCGGCGATCCACAGCCCGGACATGAACAGCGGGTAAAAGAACACGAAGTCCATCAGGAATTGCCCGGTGACCAGGAAGATCAGGCCCAGGGGTACCCCAAGGACGATCGCCAGCACCAGCAGGGCGAGCAGTCTGTCGAGCATGTCAAGGATTCCACTTGTTGGAGAGCGCAGGCCGCACGGTTTTCACAGCGGGCTGGTCTTCGATGAAGTTGTCCGGGTAGTAGCCGAAGCTGGTCACGCCTTTGCGCTTGAGGCGCCCCATCCAGTCGGCCAGTTGTGCGCCATCAATGTCGCTGACCGGCTTGCTGTGCCAGTCCCGGGCCTGCAATTCGAACACCGTGCGCTTGAGCGCGCCGGGGCGAGCCTTGACGGTGTCCACCAGGCGTTCGAGCCAGGGGCCGGACTGTTCGCGGGTCTGCTTTTCCATCAGCGGCATGGCCATCGGTGCCGTCCAGTCGTAGGCACCGAGGAAGTCATCGAGGTTCTGGGCGAACCAGGCTTCGCTTTCCGGATTGAGCATCGGTTCGGCAAAGATGTTGCGCGCCGTCAGGATCTGCGGACCGCGAATCGCCCGGACCTTGGCGGTCAGCTCATGGGTGAAGTCGATCAGGTAGCGGCTCTTGAAACGCGTCCAGCGCTGCATCGCTGCCGGATCATCCCGCAGGGCGCCGATGGACGTCGGCAAACCGTGGGCGGCATAGACTTTCAGGGCCGCGGGGCTGGCGTCCTCGAAGTCGGAGAACACCGCATCGTCATGGTACAGAACGCCATCCAACGAGCTCATCCGCGCCAGGTCCTGGTAGATCTCGCCGATGACCTTGCGCACGTTCGGGTCGAACGGCGACAAACGCACGTACTGGTCCGGGGCAACGCCTGTCTTTCCGGTTTCCGGATCCCAGCGCTGTACCCGCGAAAGCTTCGCGTCCAGGGCGAAACTGAGCACCGGCATCCAGGCATAGACCTTGGCATTGGCCCGGGTGCGCAACTGCCATGCAACCCGGTCGAACAGGTCGGCGCGTACCGGCAGGTGACGGTTGGGGAAGTACAACGAATGCACGAGGCCGTCGCCTTTCGGGTCGGCGAAGGCTTGCAGGAACACCGTATTGGCGCCCAGGTCGGAGATGCGCTGGACCAACTTGCCGACGTTGGCTTCCTGCTGCACCGGGTCCGGGTCGTAGACGTAATCCAGGTCGACATGCACCACACGCATCGGGTCCATCGTCTGTACGGAGACGATGCTTTCGGCGAAACGGGCGCCATCCGGATCGGACGCCACCAGGAAGCGTGGACCACTCATCAAGTTACCCAGGCTGTCGAGACCGTCCTCCAGGGTCAGGGCCATTTGATAGCCTTCGCTGCCAATCACCTGCAACGCCGTGCCGTCGGCTTCACCGTAAGGCCAGACCCAGACGCGCGGGCTGTAGCCGGTGACCTTGCGAATTTTCTCGGAGATGGCCGCCACGTCCTTGCGCAAGCGAGCCTGGAAATCGGCCTCGGTCTCATAACGACCGGTGACGGGGTCGTAGCGCCGGGTGGTCGCGGCGGGTTGCTGGTTGCCTTGCGGGTTGGCGAGGATGCCTTTGTGGTTGGCATCGGTGTGGGCGGCGATTTCCACCAGGCCCGATTTGGAAACCTCGCGAATCTGCTCCCAGGTCAGGAACTCGGAACGCTTGCGCGGTACCCCGGCGAAATCCACCGTTTGATTCAGCGGCGTGTCCACCCAACTGCCGACCGGGGCGAGGATCGCCGGCCAGTTATAGGCGCGCAGGATGGGCATGACGCGGGTGTAGAAGCTTGAGTAGCCGTCGTCGAAACTCAGCAGCACCGCACGCGGCGGCAGTTCCGGACCGCCATTGCGGGCGGTGATGATCTGATCCACCGTGACCGGCTGGTAGTTGTTTTCCCGCAACCACGCCAATTGTTCGATCAGCCGTTCGGTACGCACGGCCACCAGCGCCTGGTCCGGGTCGCGGTCGTCGACATCGTGGTAGGCGATGCCGAGCACATGGTTCTTTGGCCACGGGGCGTCATTGGCCGCCAGCGGGCGTTGCGAGGGCGGCGTGAACGCCGGGGCTTGCTGGGCACAAGCGCTGATCAGCAAGGCCCCCAGCAGAAGGATGAATCGCGAAATGACAGGCATCTTCAAACTCTTCTAGAAGCGATAG
The DNA here is from genome assembly GCF_014268695.2 of Pseudomonas ogarae. NCBI lineage: Bacteria > Pseudomonadati > Pseudomonadota > Gammaproteobacteria > Pseudomonadales > Pseudomonadaceae > Pseudomonas > Pseudomonas ogarae. Next base: position 396,135 of record NZ_CP077086.1, on the reverse strand, counting down.
GTGAGGTCGACAAGCAGGCGCAGATCGCTTTCGCGATCGCCGTCGTAGGGGCGGTTGAGCCAGCTCAGCGCGGCACCGGCCTCCAGCACGTCGTTCCAGATGAAACGCTGGCCGTAGCTGAGCAATCCCATGGCTGCGGTGTTGTAGTCGCGCTGGCTGTAGGTACCGGCACCGACCTGGAACTGCTGGCTCCACGTGGTCTCGTAGCGGCGGTACAACACGTGGTTGGCGCTCACGGTCGGCATGACGCTGAAGTCCGATTTCGGATTGAAATAAGGCACTTCGTTAGAACCGCTGTTGCGACTGGCACCCACTTCCAGCCCCAGCTCCACTTGCAGGCGCGGTGTGCTGTAGATGCCCTCGCGGCCAGTCAGCTGGGTTTCGAGGCGGTTGTTGCCATCGCTGAAATGGGACGGGCTGAGCGCCAGTCGCCACTCGCGGCTTTCATTGGCCCGCCAGCGGACGAAACCGCTACCGCCGTTGGCGCGGATGCCACTGTTGAGCGCCCGCAGCGGGGTATTGGCCGAGAGATAATCCAGGCTGCCGCCGTACTGCCAGTGGTCGTCGATGTCCCGGGCCACGGCCAGGCGCGCACCCTGCTTGTCGCCGGAGCCATAGGAGTGATTGGAGACCTCCGCTTCCAGCGTCATGTCCCGGGTGCGACGCTCCACACCCAGGCGCTGCCAACGGTGGTGGCCGGTGCCTTCCTCGAAATCACCAGTGGCGTAGCCGGCGCCGCCGAACAGCCGCCAGTCTTCATCGATGGGCGGGCTGTAGAGCAGCGTTTCAATGCCAAAATCCCGACTGCCAGTGACGGCACCGGCGTCACCGCTGCCACCGCCATAGCTCTTGCCGGTGTAGGCCTCAATGCGCAGTTCGGCCATGTCGTGTACGTCGCGCTGGCGTTGCAGGCGTTTGACATGGGCATTTTCCGGATAGCGGGCGACCACGTCGTCGGTCAGTGCATCCATCTGCCGCCATTCCTGCAAATCCATGGCGGCGCGGGCCTGGGCGATTTCCAGGTCACGGTTGCGCGGGATCGTGGCCTCGACTTCCTTGAGCAGGTTTTCCGAACGGCGCGGCCAGTCGCGGGCCTGGTACAGATCGGCCTGGGCCAGGCGCATGCCGGTGTTGCCGGGGCCTTGGTTGACCAAGGTGTCCAGGCGCGCTTCGGCAGAAGGCAGGTCGGCGCCGTAAGTGCCTGCCTGGGCGGCGAGTTGCTGGGCGTCCATCCATTCATCGTTGGGGTTGCCGATCGGCAGGCCCTTGAGCTCGATGCGTGGGCGCTGGTTTTTTGCCATGTCTTCGGCCAGTGCGCGGGCCTCTGCGGACTTTTCACTTTCCAGCAACGCGTAGTAGAGCGCGGTGCTGTCTTCAAAGCGCTCCGCAGGATCGGCATCCGGCGCGATCAGAATCCGGCGGTACAGTTCGACGGCGATTTCCGGCTCACGCTGCTCCAGATAGGAAGAAGCCACCCAACGCAGGGCATACGTGGGAATGCTCACGCCCTCGGCGATCAGCTTCTGGTATTCGGCAATCACTTCAGCCCGACGGGCGCGGGCATTGAGCGCGCCCATGCGATCGATGCGCCAACGGAGTACGTCGTCATGGGCCTCGGCCACCGGGGTCCAGGTGGCGAGCAGCTTGTCGTAGTCGGCCAGGGCGCGGTCGGCAATGACGAAGCGCTCCTGTTCACTGCGACTGGTCATGTCCGCCAGGCGCACCCGTTCGGCTGCTACGTCACCTTCCAGGCGGCGCTGCACACCACGATCGATCAGCCCCGGCTGCAGACGCGCCAGGCGCAGCGCCGGTTCGGGCAGCCGCGCGCGTTGCAGAGCGTAGATGTATTCGCGTGCAATCTCTGGGCTGTTGCCCGCGCGGGTGAAGGCCTGGTCGTATTCGAACAGCGCTTCGTGGGGGTTGTTGGCGCGGGTCAGGGCATAACCCAGCGCCAGTCGACGCATCGGATCTGCCGGTTTAGCGGCGACCATGGCCTTGGCGCGGGTGACGGCTTCGTCGGGCTGACCGCCATCGGCCTGGGTCAAGGCCAGGCCGAGTTGCAGGTCGGGGTTCAGGGGATCGATCACCAAGGCCTGGCGGTACAGCTCTTGCGCCGAATCCCAACGCTTGAGGTTTCGATAGGCGCGAGCCGTAGCAGTCAGCGCCTGGACAGGCAGCGCTCGATGGCGGCCCTGGCTCTCATAGACCGTCACCACCTCGGCGTCGAGGCCAGCCCAACTGGCGATCTGCAGGTGGTCGCTGATCTGCGCAGTGCTGGCCTGGCCAGCCGGCACCTGGCGCAACGCGGTCAGCGCAGGCGTGTAATGGCCTGCACGGGCGTCGAGCACCATTTGGTCATAGGCGGTATCGGCAAACGCCAGCATCGGCCAGCACAATTGGCTGCACAGCGCGACGCGAAACAACGGGCGCAAACCACGTTGAATAAAAGGACCCACAGTACGCGGCATTCGTCAGCATCCTTACATGGCCAGCCGGGTCGCAGTGCCCCCTTGCCCATCAAACAGGAAGCCGGATCAAAGGAATCCAGCCAAGCTCTAATGGGCCTAGTCTTGCACTCTCAGGCGGATCATCTTCAGGAACGCCACAATTCTTCAGAATCGGTACAGATTTCGGCGCTGGGCTGATCGATGGGCGTAAAAAAACCCGGCCCATGCATCATGCACGGGCCGGGTTCTGGATGTCGCTTGAACGGCTTACTGGATGGCGACGCCACCACCCAGCTTGCTCATCACGAATGCCGTGAATTGCTCAACGGTCATCTTCTGGCCGTTGAAATCGACCTGATTGTTGGCGTAGTGCAGCTTGGTGACAACATCGTTGCCTTCAAGCGTTGCCAGTTCCGAACCGACCGCCATGGCGCTGAACATATCGCTGGTGGCAGTGGCCTGGTCGGCGATCAGCTTGGCATCGGTCTGGCCTTCCATCTGTGCCTGTACGGTCATCAGATCCACCAGCATCGGCTTGGAGACCTTGAGATTGAAGTCCAGCAGGGCGAGCAACTGACGTCCCAATTCATCCGGTGGCAAATCCATGGACTGCGGCTTGGCCAGATCAACGATCAGGCTGGCCCGGCTTTCACCGTTGGCGGTGTTGAACGACAGGTTTTCCAGCGCCACTTGCGGAGCGCCGGCCAGCAGTTTTTCCAGATCAGCCTTGACCTGCGCTTCTTCAGCTTCGGTCAGGCTCAGCTCTGGCGCCGGCTCACCGGCTGCTGCGGCCTCGGCAGCCGCTTTTTCGTAGGGTTGCAGCTTGGTCTGGTAAATCTGCATCAGCGACATGGTGGCCGGGATGTCCAGATTCTTCAGACTGACAGCCATCTGCGCCGAACCGATGGTCTTGTCGTTGAACGACAGCTCACCGATCTTGTAATCGGCACGCCCCGAAGCGCTGGTGCCGTTCTCGCTGCTGCTGTTCTTCATTTCGAAGTTCTTCAGGCCCAGCACCGACTTCGGCTCGCCAAAAGTGGCCTTGGTGCTGCTCATCAGCAGGGTGTTGTCACCCATGTAGTAACCGTAGGAGCTTTTGCTCAGGTTGCTGGCCAATGTCAGGCCGTTCAGCTCAACCTGTACTGGCGTCTGATCTTCGGCGACGGTGGTCAACTTGAGACTGTCCATGTAGCCATCGGCCTTGACCTTCTGGCCTTGGGCGCTGGCGGCCAGGTCGATTTTCAGGCCGGAGAAGGTGAGCTGGGACTGCTCATCCAGCTTGGTGTCCAACGGCAGCAGCTCGTAGGTGCCATTGATGGACTCGTCGTAACCCAGGTTGACCACACCCTTGAGCGGGGACTGGTCCTTGGTGGCAGCGAACCACTTGTCAGTCAGTGGATTGCGCTCAAGAGCGGTGTGACTGGTGGCCATCACCGGCAGCCACTTGAGCGTAATCAAGCGCGAGAATGGCAGAGGGCCGTGCTCGATCTGGTCGACGAAGAGCAGCTCAACCGGCTCGCCGCCGAATATCTCGCCTTCGCCTTTGAGACGGTAGTGGGCGGTGCTGCTAAAGGTGCCACGGTCCATGGAAACCAGCTCCAGGGCGGCAGTGCTGTTGGACCCGGCCAAGGCTGTCTGCATTTGCTTATTGCTGTCGGCAATAGCGTTTTTCAACACGCCTTCAAGTTTGGTCCCGGTGTACCAGGCGCCGCCCGCGCTGATAGCACCGACAGCCACAACGATTCCCAGAAGTACGCTTGCTGATTTATTCATGAGTGACCCGATCGATATCCATGGTTGAAGAAAGCCGTCGTCTTCCGTGACCCGCGAAGGGTGTGGCTCGACGCCGCAAAGAGGAGGGGAGATTACCATCAGGCACCCCTGTGGGCCCAATGTTTAAAGGGGTAAAAACGTTTTCTTGCGAGGTGGTCTACGAATATTGGACTTCGATCTCGTCGAGCTGATGGTCGAAAGTCTTGAGGCGGGCCGTCCAGGTGTACACCAGCACTTCGAAATCGCGATTGATCACCGCCGCACCCGAGGAGTCTGAGTGTGAATCGCAGAAATCCAGTTGATAGCGCTCACGGGCCATGGCGTTAGCCACGTCGCACAGCTCTCGGGCGTTGTTGAGCCAATGCCAGCCGTCCTGGGTGATTTGCTTGTCCAAGGCAGCGCATTGGGTTTTCAGGGCTTCCAGGCTTTTTTCCAGCGGGGTACCGGTGAGCTCCCCCATAACTTCCTGGAATGTGCGGCCAGGCTGCCAGTAACTGCCCCAGAAATAACGGTCGAACACCGTTTCGACGCGACGCAACGCTACCTTGGTATCCCAAATCAGCACCAGGGTCTTGCCTTGCTCGAGGTGTTTTTTCTTGATGCGCTGGCCCTGAAGCGATGCCCAGGCCACGATTGCAATGGATATCACGCCGATCAACGCCGCCGCGCTATCGAGGAACAACAGCGCTTTGTCGATCTGGTGAGTGAGCATGACGCCATAGAAATAAGTGGCCGAAAGCAGCAGCAATGCCGCGGTGGCGCACCAAAAGCCGGGAGCATAAGGGTTTTTCATTATTGGAATCCCCATGACCAGTGACGTCGCGGGCCCTTGGTCGCCAAGGCCCGACTCTCACAGCATAGCAACGGCATTGGGGGTTTGCCGGGGCATGAAGGGCTTGATCCGATTACCGGCCCAAAACGACAAAACCCCTGGCTGCTGATGCAGACAGGGGTTCTGGGAATTCAATCTTGACGATGACCTACTCTCACATGGGGAAACCCCACACTACCATCGGCGATGCATCGTTTCACTGCTGAGTTCGGGATGGGATCAGGTGGTTCCAATGCTCTATGGTCGTCAAGAAATTCTGTGACCGACCCGTTCAACAGCAACGTGTCGGTAAAATCGATGACTTCTACTAAAAACAAAACCCCTACCTGCATCAGCAGATAGGGGTTTTGGAATTTAATCTTGACGATGACCTACTCTCACATGGGGAAACCCCACACTACCATCGGCGATGCATCGTTTCACTGCTGAGTTCGGGATGGGATCAGGTGGTTCCAATGCTCTATGGTCGTCAAGAAATTCTGTGACCGACCCGTTCAACAGCAACGTGTCGGTAAAATCGATGACTTCTACTAAAAACAAAACCCCTACCTGCATCAGCAGATAGGGGTTTTGGAATTTAATCTTGACGATGACCTACTCTCACATGGGGAAACCCCACACTACCATCGGCGATGCATCGTTTCACTGCTGAGTTCGGGATGGGATCAGGTGGTTCCAATGCTCTATGGTCGTCAAGAAATTCGGGTACTGAGTCGTGGCCAGTCGGCCTCGCTTCAGCAAATTGGGTATGTGATAGCTTCGGTGTTTTGTGAGATTCGAACTTTCGGTTCGTTTCGTCTTCACACACCGCAATCTGGTCTCTTTCGCTTTTGGGCTTGGAGTTCACAAATTGCTTGGGTGTTATATGGTCAAGCCTCACGGGCAATTAGTACAGGTTAGCTCAACGCCTCACAGCGCTTACACACCCTGCCTATCAACGTCGTAGTCTTCGACGGCCCTTCAGGGGACTCAAGGTCCCAGTGAGATCTCATCTTGAGGCAAGTTTCCCGCTTAGATGCTTTCAGCGGTTATCTTTCCCGAACATAGCTACCCGGCAATGCCACTGGCGTGACAACCGGAACACCAGAGGTTCGTCCACTCCGGTCCTCTCGTACTAGGAGCAGCCCCTCTCAAATCTCAAACGTCCACGGCAGATAGGGACCGAACTGTCTCACGACGTTCTAAACCCAGCTCGCGTACCACTTTAAATGGCGAACAGCCATACCCTTGGGACCGGCTTCAGCCCCAGGATGTGATGAGCCGACATCGAGGTGCCAAACACCGCCGTCGATATGAACTCTTGGGCGGTATCAGCCTGTTATCCCCGGAGTACCTTTTATCCGTTGAGCGATGGCCCTTCCATACAGAACCACCGGATCACTAAGACCTACTTTCGTACCTGCTCGACGTGTCTGTCTCGCAGTCAAGCGCGCTTTTGCCTTTATACTCTACGACCGATTTCCGACCGGTCTGAGCGCACCTTCGTACTCCTCCGTTACTCTTTAGGAGGAGACCGCCCCAGTCAAACTACCCACCATACACTGTCCTCGATCCGGATAACGGACCTGAGTTAGAACCTCAAAGTTGCCAGGGTGGTATTTCAAGGATGGCTCCACGCGAACTGGCGTCCACGCTTCAAAGCCTCCCACCTATCCTACACAAGCAAATTCAAAGTCCAGTGCAAAGCTATAGTAAAGGTTCACGGGGTCTTTCCGTCTAGCCGCGGATACACTGCATCTTCACAGCGATTTCAATTTCACTGAGTCTCGGGTGGAGACAGCGCCGCCATCGTTACGCCATTCGTGCAGGTCGGAACTTACCCGACAAGGAATTTCGCTACCTTAGGACCGTTATAGTTACGGCCGCCGTTTACCGGGGCTTCGATCAAGAGCTTCGCGTTAGCTAACCCCATCAATTAACCTTCCGGCACCGGGCAGGCGTCACACCCTATACGTCCACTTTCGTGTTTGCAGAGTGCTGTGTTTTTAATAAACAGTCGCAGCGGCCTGGTATCTTCGACCGGCGTGGGCTTACGCAGCAAGTGCTTCACCCTCACCGGCGCACCTTCTCCCGAAGTTACGGTGCCATTTTGCCTAGTTCCTTCACCCGAGTTCTCTCAAGCGCCTTGGTATTCTCTACCCAACCACCTGTGTCGGTTTGGGGTACGGTTCCTGGTTACCTGAAGCTTAGAAGCTTTTCTTGGAAGCATGGCATCAACCACTTCGTCACCCAAAGGGTAACTCGTCATCAGCTCTCGGCCTTAGAATCCCGGATTTACCTAAGATTCCAGCCTACCACCTTAAACTTGGACAACCAACGCCAAGCTGGCCTAGCCTTCTCCGTCCCTCCATCGCAATAACCAGAAGTACAGGAATATTAACCTGTTTTCCATCGACTACGCTTTTCAGCCTCGCCTTAGGGACCGACTAACCCTGCGTCGATTAACGTTGCGCAGGAAACCTTGGTCTTTCGGCGTGGGTGTTTTTCACACCCATTGTCGTTACTCATGTCAGCATTCGCACTTCTGATACCTCCAGCAAGCTTCTCAACTCACCTTCACAGGCTTACAGAACGCTCCTCTACCGCATCACTTGCGTGATACCCGTAGCTTCGGTGTATGGTTTGAGCCCCGTTACATCTTCCGCGCAGGCCGACTCGACTAGTGAGCTATTACGCTTTCTTTAAAGGGTGGCTGCTTCTAAGCCAACCTCCTAGCTGTCTAAGCCTTCCCACATCGTTTCCCACTTAACCATAACTTTGGGACCTTAGCTGACGGTCTGGGTTGTTTCCCTTTTCACGACGGACGTTAGCACCCGCCGTGTGTCTCCCATGCTCGGCACTTGTAGGTATTCGGAGTTTGCATCGGTTTGGTAAGTCGGGATGACCCCCTAGCCGAAACAGTGCTCTACCCCCTACAGTGATACATGAGGCGCTACCTAAATAGCTTTCGAGGAGAACCAGCTATCTCCGAGCTTGATTAGCCTTTCACTCCGATCCACAGGTCATCCGCTAACTTTTCAACGGTAGTCGGTTCGGTCCTCCAGTTAGTGTTACCCAACCTTCAACCTGCCCATGGATAGATCGCCCGGTTTCGGGTCTATTCCCAGCGACTAGACGCCCTATTAAGACTCGCTTTCGCTACGCCTCCCCTATTCGGTTAAGCTCGCCACTGAAAATAAGTCGCTGACCCATTATACAAAAGGTACGCAGTCACCCAACAAAGTGGGCTCCCACTGCTTGTACGCATACGGTTTCAGGATCTATTTCACTCCCCTCTCCGGGGTTCTTTTCGCCTTTCCCTCACGGTACTAGTTCACTATCGGTCAGTCAGTAGTATTTAGCCTTGGAGGATGGTCCCCCCATATTCAGACAAAGTTTCTCGTGCTCCGTCCTACTCGATTTCACTTCTAAGATCCTTTCGCGTACAGGGCTATCACCCACTATGGCCGCACTTTCCAGAGCGTTCCGCTAAAATCAAAGAAGCTTAAGGGCTAGTCCCCGTTCGCTCGCCACTACTAAGGGAATCTCGGTTGATTTCTTTTCCTCAGGGTACTTAGATGTTTCAGTTCCCCTGGTTCGCCTCTTGCACCTATGTATTCAGTACAAGATAACCATCTTATGATGGCTGGGTTCCCCCATTCAGACATCTCCGGATCAAAGTCTGTTTGCCGACTCCCCGAAGCTTTTCGCAGGCTACCACGTCTTTCATCGCCTCTGACTGCCAAGGCATCCACCGTATGCGCTTCTTCACTTGACCATATAACCCCAAGCAATCTGGTTATACTGTGAAGACGACATTCGCCGAAAATTCGAATTTCTCAACTAAGAGAACTCACAAATTTTACCTTAGCCTGATCCGTTACCAGTGAAAGTAACGTCCAGTCTATCTTTCTATCACATACCCAAATTTTTAAAGAACGATCTAATCAAAAGACTAGAAATCAACATTCACCATCACCTTGATGGAATGCTCATTTCTAAGCTTTCAGAAGCAGTTTATGGTGGAGCCAAGCGGGATCGAACCGCTGACCTCCTGCGTGCAAGGCAGGCGCTCTCCCAGCTGAGCTATGGCCCCATTACAAAATTGGTGGGTCTGGGCAGATTCGAACTGCCGACCTCACCCTTATCAGGGGTGCGCTCTAACCAACTGAGCTACAGACCCAATTTCGAGCTTGTAACTGTTAGCCATGAGCTATCAGCTTGGAGCTTAAAGCTGCTTCTATCGTCTTCTTCAATGAATCAAGCAATTCGTGTGGGAGCTCATGGAGCAGCTGCGGTCGTCGATTAAGGAGGTGATCCAGCCGCAGGTTCCCCTACGGCTACCTTGTTACGACTTCACCCCAGTCATGAATCACACCGTGGTAACCGTCCCCCCGAAGGTTAGACTAGCTACTTCTGGTGCAACCCACTCCCATGGTGTGACGGGCGGTGTGTACAAGGCCCGGGAACGTATTCACCGCGACATTCTGATTCGCGATTACTAGCGATTCCGACTTCACGCAGTCGAGTTGCAGACTGCGATCCGGACTACGATCGGTTTTGTGGGATTAGCTCCACCTCGCGGCTTGGCAACCCTCTGTACCGACCATTGTAGCACGTGTGTAGCCCAGGCCGTAAGGGCCATGATGACTTGACGTCATCCCCACCTTCCTCCGGTTTGTCACCGGCAGTCTCCTTAGAGTGCCCACCATGACGTGCTGGTAACTAAGGACAAGGGTTGCGCTCGTTACGGGACTTAACCCAACATCTCACGACACGAGCTGACGACAGCCATGCAGCACCTGTCTCAATGTTCCCGAAGGCACCAATCCATCTCTGGAAAGTTCATTGGATGTCAAGGCCTGGTAAGGTTCTTCGCGTTGCTTCGAATTAAACCACATGCTCCACCGCTTGTGCGGGCCCCCGTCAATTCATTTGAGTTTTAACCTTGCGGCCGTACTCCCCAGGCGGTCAACTTAATGCGTTAGCTGCGCCACTAAGAGCTCAAGGCTCCCAACGGCTAGTTGACATCGTTTACGGCGTGGACTACCAGGGTATCTAATCCTGTTTGCTCCCCACGCTTTCGCACCTCAGTGTCAGTATCAGTCCAGGTGGTCGCCTTCGCCACTGGTGTTCCTTCCTATATCTACGCATTTCACCGCTACACAGGAAATTCCACCACCCTCTACCATACTCTAGCTTGTCAGTTTTGAATGCAGTTCCCAGGTTGAGCCCGGGGCTTTCACATCCAACTTAACAAACCACCTACGCGCGCTTTACGCCCAGTAATTCCGATTAACGCTTGCACCCTCTGTATTACCGCGGCTGCTGGCACAGAGTTAGCCGGTGCTTATTCTGTCGGTAACGTCAAAACACTAACGTATTAGGTTAATGCCCTTCCTCCCAACTTAAAGTGCTTTACAATCCGAAGACCTTCTTCACACACGCGGCATGGCTGGATCAGGCTTTCGCCCATTGTCCAATATTCCCCACTGCTGCCTCCCGTAGGAGTCTGGACCGTGTCTCAGTTCCAGTGTGACTGATCATCCTCTCAGACCAGTTACGGATCGTCGCCTTGGTGAGCCATTACCCCACCAACTAGCTAATCCGACCTAGGCTCATCTGATAGCGCAAGGCCCGAAGGTCCCCTGCTTTCTCCCGTAGGACGTATGCGGTATTAGCGTCCGTTTCCGAGCGTTATCCCCCACTACCAGGCAGATTCCTAGGCATTACTCACCCGTCCGCCGCTCTCAAGAGGTGCAAGCACCTCTCTACCGCTCGACTTGCATGTGTTAGGCCTGCCGCCAGCGTTCAATCTGAGCCATGATCAAACTCTTCAGTTCAAACATCTTTGGGTTTTGAGAAAACCCTAAACTTGGCTCAGCAATCGTTGGTTACATCTTTGATTTCTCGCGGAGTAACTTGTGATGCTGATAATCTGTTGACTAGCAGTCTGACTCCACAAGCACCCACACGAATTGCTTGATTCAGTTGTTAAAGAGCGGTTGGCTGAGTCTTTCGTCTCAACCGAGGCGCGCATTCTACAGCGCCCCGTGTATCTGTCAAGCGGTTATTTTCAGAAATTTTCAAAGTTTCGCTTCGGAAACATCAACAACTTCAACCACTTGCGCTTCCGATCTCTCGTTAGCGGGAGGCGAATTCTACAGCGTTACTCGCTGCTGTCAACACCTCTTTTTCACCGCTTTCGACCGAGAAGATCGAACCGCCGATAGAGCCAAACAACACCGCTCTACCTGCTCCTTTCGGGCTTCGATGACCTGAAGCCCAACACCTTCGAAACTTACTTAACTCATTGAATCTCAAGGAGTTTTCCGTTTCGACTGCGCCGGAAGTGGGGCGAATTATAGACTTCCAGAATCTGCCGTCAACCCTTAATTTCGCTTTTCTATCAATAAGTTGGGCAGCACTGGAGATCGTCCTTTAAAACGCTCCTCTATATAGAAGAGAACACTCAAAGAACCCCCGCCTCTCTGAACGCCTTCACCGCGGCTTCATCCAAGCCCAGCACTCGCTGCAGCACCTCCAGCGTATGCTCCCCTAATAAAGGGGGCGCATTGCGATATTCCACCGGTGTCTCGGACAGTCGAATCGGACTGGCCACCTGCGGTACGCTACCGGCCAGTACGTGAGGCAATTCCATCGCCAATCCACGCGCCTGCACCTGAGGGTCGGCAAACACCTGGGCAAGGTCGTTGATTGGCCCACACGGCACACCCGCCCGCTCCAATTGAGCCACCCACTCGGCGGTGGTCTTGAACACCGTCGCCTGGCGAATCAACGGAATCAACACCGCCCGATTCGCCACCCGCAGCTTGTTTGTGGCAAAACGCGGGTCGTCAGCCCACTGCGGCTGACCGGCAACCTCAGCGAACTTTCGGAACTGGCCGTCATTACCCACCGTAAGGATGAAATCGCCATCGGCGGTAGGAAAATCCTGATAGGGCACGATGTTCGGATGGGCATTGCCCAACCGCTTCGGCGCATTACCTGTGGTCAGGTAATTCATCGCCTGGTTGGCCAGGCAAGCCACTTGAACATCCAGCAAGGCCATATCGATGTGCTGCCCGCCACCGGCATGATCCCGATGAGCCAGCGCCGCCAAAATAGCAGCCGTCGAATACAGCCCCGTGAGGATATCCGTCAGCGCGACCCCCACCTTCACCGGTCCCGCCCCGTCATCGCCCTCAGGGCGGCCAGTCAGGCTCATCAAGCCCCCCAGCCCCTGAATCATGAAGTCATACCCGGCACGCTTGGCATAAGGGCCGGTTTGGCCAAACCCAGTGATCGAGCAATAGATCAATTGCGGATTGATCGCCTTTAGCGACTCGTAGTCCAGACCATAAGCCGCCAGCCCGCCAACCTTGAAGTTTTCGATCAGGATATCGGACTTGGCCGCCAGCTCTCGCACCAGCCGCTGCCCCTCTGGACGCGTGAAATCGATGGTCACCGACTGCTTATTGCGATTGGCCGACAGATAATAAGCCGCCTCGGTCGTGTTCTCGCCTCGGGCATCCTTCAGGAACGGCGGCCCCCAGGCGCGCGTGTCGTCACCATTGCCGGGACGCTCGACCTTGATGACATCAGCCCCCAGGTCCGCCAGGATCTGTCCGGCCCACGGCCCGGCCAGGACCCTCGATAAATCCAGTACCCGCAGATGCGAAAGCGCGCCCATGAACGTTCTCCTATTAATAGAACGCCTGGATACCGGTTTGAGCACGCCCCAGGATCAGCGCATGAACGTCGTGAGTACCTTCGTAGGTGTTTACGACTTCCAGGTTCACGAGATGACGGGCGATGCCGAACTCATCGGAAATACCGTTGCCGCCCAGCATGTCCCTCGCCATGCGAGCGATATCCAGAGATTTACCGCAGGAATTGCGCTTCATGATCGAGGTGATCTCGACCGCCGCCGTGCCTTCATCTTTCATACGCCCCAGACGCAGGCATCCCTGCAAGGCCAGCGTGATTTCGGTCTGCATGTCGGCCAGCTTCTTCTGGATCAACTGATTGGCAGCCAGCGGACGCCCAAACTGCTGTCGGTCCAGCGTGTACTGGCGAGCGGTGTGCCAGCAGAACTCAGCTGCACCCAAGGCGCCCCAGGAGATGCCATAACGCGCCGAGTTCAGGCAGGTAAACGGGCCCTTCAGGCCGCGGACATCGGGAAAAATGTTCTCTTCCGGAACGAATACATTGTCCATCACGATTTCGCCAGTGATGGAGGCGCGCAGGCCGACCTTGCCATGAATAGCCGGCGCACTCAGGCCCTTCCAGCCCTTCTCGAGCACGAAGCCGCGGATATCGCCAGCGTCATCCTTACCCCAGACGACAAAGACGTCGGCGATCGGACTGTTGGTGATCCACATTTTGCTACCCGTCAGGCTGTAACCGCCTTCCACTTTGCGCGCACGAGTAATCATCGCGCCCGGGTCGGAACCATGGTTCGGCTCGGTCAGACCAAAGCAACCGATCCATTCACCAGACGCCAGCTTTGGCAGATACTTCTGTTTTTGCGCCTCGGTACCGAATTCATTGATCGGTACCATGACCAGCGAGGACTGCACGCTCATCATTGAGCGATAACCGGAATCGACGCGCTCGACTTCGCGAGCGATCAGGCCATAGCTGACGTAGTTCAGCCCACTGCCGCCGTACTGCTCAGGAATGGTTGCCCCCAACAGGCCAACTTCACCCATCTCGCGGAAAATCGCCGGGTCGGTCTTCTCATGGCGGAACGCTTCCAGCACCCGCGGCGCGAGCTTCTGCTGGGCGAACTGCTCGGCAGTGTCGCGGATCATGCGTTCTTCTTCGGTGAGCTGCTGATCCAGCAACAATGGATCGATCCAGTTGAAGCTCGCTTTACCGGCCATGAAAGAGTCCTCGCCAATTAAATGAAAATCGTGGATTGATCCTAGGCGCGCTTTCCTACAAGGGCAAACGAGGATTGCGCACTATCTTGTGCTAATTTCTCACTCCGTAAACGCCATAAACCCCGTTTATGTCGATATTGAGTGAGGCTTGCGTACATGCGCCGTAAAATCCCCAGCACCACCGCCCTGATCAGTTTCGAGGCTGCCGCACGTCATGAGAGCTTCACCAAGGCGGCGCACGAGCTTTCTCTTACGCAAGGCGCGATCTGCCGACAGATCGCCAGCCTGGAAGACTTCCTCAGCGTGGAGCTTTTCCGACGCTCACGTCGAGGCGTCAAACTGACCGAAGCCGGCCTTTCCTACAGCCGTCGAGTTGCCACCCAACTGGATGCCGTCGAGCGCGACGCTCTTTCAGTGATGGGACACACCGGTGCGAACGTGATCGAACTGGCCGTGGTTCCAACCTTCGGCACTCAATGGCTGCTACCACGCCTCAAGGATTTCCAGCAGCAGCATCCGGAAGTCACCGTCAACCTGACCAACCGCACACGGCCCTTTCTCTTCGCGGACACAGAGTTTGATGCCGCCATCTATTTTGGTGATGCGGACTGGTCCGGTACCGAATCCCACAAACTGATGGGGGAAAATCCGATGCCGGTATGCAGCCCTACCTTACTGGGAGACCGGACGAGCCTGACACCAGAGGCCATCGCCGAATTGCCCTTGCTCCAGCAGACCACTCGCCCCTATGCGTGGCGCCAGTGGTTCAACGCCCAGAACCTGAACATTGCACGAGACCTGACAGGCCCGCGTTATGAACTATTCTCCATGCTTGCCCAAGCGGCCATGCACGACATGGGCATTGCGCTGATTCCGCCCTTCTTGATTCAGCGCGAGCTGGCAGAGAAACGACTGGTCGTGGCCAACCGTAGCGCGCTATCGAGCATCAAGGCCTACTACCTGATGATTCCAGAGCGAAAGGTCGAATCCGCCTCTCTTCGAGCTTTTCGCGATTGGCTCGTGAAGCAAGCAAGCAACTATAGCCTTGATTAATAAAGAAAAACTTTAAACAGACTTAGGTAGTCAACTAACAGAAGACGCTACAGATATAAGTTTATGTCGCATTCAGTCAATCTGTTATGAAGCCCGTGCAGTAGTCTCCAAAGCGTTCAAATACATGGCTTTGAGCCATATTGCGCAGCGCATCAGGGCCTATTCATCTGGCCGATGGGAAAAATTGTCAATTTGAACCTTAACCCTTGGAAAGCACGGCCTACACGGGATGCCGATCGATAATTGCGACATTCGGTCACAGGGTGACTTGTAGTTAATTTTCCGTCACCCGTCATAATCCCTTGAAGGGCTGAATTTTCGCCTGCAAAATGCCGCGCCCCGCCTGGTTTGGCGGGATCGTGCTGATCGGCCGCCCCAGCCGCACCATCCGAAGTGCCTGGGTTTACTCAATAAGATCACGCAGGAGATTTGACGTGCACATTGGTGTTCCCCTCGAAACCCAAACGGGTGAAACACGGGTTGCTGCTACCCCGGAAACCATCAAGAAGCTGATCGGCCAAGGCCATAAAGTCACTGTTCAAAGCGGCGCCGGCATCAAGGCCAGCGTTATCGACAGTGCCTATGAGGCGGCGGGCGCAACCATTGGCAGTGCCAGTGATGCATTCGGGGCCGAGCTGATCCTCAAGGTGGTTGCCCCCAGCGACAGCGAACTGGCGCTGATCAAGAGCGGCACCGTTCTGGTGGGCATGCTCAATCCGTTCAACAACGAAACCATCGCCAAGCTGGCCGAACGCGGCATTACCGCTTTTGCCCTTGAGGCCGCGCCACGTACCTCCCGCGCCCAAAGCCTGGATGTGCTGTCGTCTCAAGCGAACATTGCCGGCTATAAAGCCGTGCTGCTGGCCGCCCATCACTATCCGCGCTTCATGCCGATGCTGATGACCGCCGCTGGCACTGTGAAAGCGGCGCGTGTGCTGATTCTCGGCGCGGGCGTGGCGGGGTTGCAGGCGATTGCCACGGCGAAACGCCTGGGTGCGGTAATCGAGGCTTCGGATGTGCGCCCGGCGGTGAAGGAGCAAATCGAATCCCTCGGCGCCAAGTTCGTCGACGTGCCTTACGAAACCGACGAAGAGCGTGAATGCGCCGTCGGCGTCGGTGGTTACGCCCGGCCAATGCCGGCTAGCTGGATGCAGCGCCAGGCCCAAGCCGTGCACGAGCGCGCGAAGCAGGCGGACATCGTCATCACCACCGCACTGATTCCGGGCCGCAAGGCACCGACGCTGCTGAGTGCCGAAACCGTCGCGCAGATGAAACCGGGCTCGGTGGTCATCGACCTCGCGGCAGCCCAGGGCGGTAACTGCCCGCTGACCGTGGCCGATCAGGTGGTTGTCGAGAATGGCGTGACCATTTGCGGTCCGACCAACCTGGCCGGTGAAGTCGCGGCAGACGCTTCGGCGCTGTACGCCCGCAACCTGCTGGACTTCCTGAAGCTGGTCTTCACCAAGGAAGGTCAGTTCGACGTGAACCTGGAAGACGACATCGTCGCCGCGTGCCTGATGTGCCGCGACGGCCAAGTCATCCGCAAAAACGCCTAAGCAGGGACTCAGACAATGGAAGAGCTTATCTCCCCCGGTATCTACAACCTGATCATCTTTGTGCTGGCGATTTATGTCGGTTACCACGTGGTCTGGAACGTAACACCTGCGCTGCACACGCCATTGATGGCGGTGACCAACGCCATTTCGGCGATCGTGATCGTCGGCGCCATGCTCGCCGCCGCGCTGACCGTAACGCCGCTGGGCAAGACCATGGGCACCCTCGCCGTGGCCCTGGCCGCGGTCAACGTATTCGGTGGCTTCCTGGTGACGCGCCGCATGCTTGAAATGTTCAAGAAAAAAGCCCCGAAAGCCGTAAAAGAAGAGGCGCCCAAGTAATGAGCATGAACCTGGTAACGACGCTCTACCTGATCGCGTCGATCTGCTTCATCCAGGCCCTCAAAGGCCTGTCGCACCCCACCACCTCCCGCCGCGGCAACCTGTTCGGCATGCTCGGCATGGCGCTGGCGGTGCTCACCACTGTGGGCCTCATCTATAAGCTGGGTGCTGAGCTGGCCACTGCTGGCATCGGCTACGTCATCGTCGGCCTGCTGGCCGGCGGTACCGCCGGCTCGATCATGGCCAAGCGCGTCGAGATGACCAAGATGCCGGAGCTGGTGGCATTCATGCACAGCATGATCGGCCTGGCGGCGGTGTTCATTGCCATCGCGGCGGTCGTCGAGCCGCAATCGCTGGGCATCGTCAAGCAACTGGGTGATTCGATTCCGGCCGGTAACCGCCTGGAGCTGTTCCTCGGCGCAGCCATTGGTGCAATCACCTTCTCCGGTTCGGTGATCGCCTTCGGCAAGCTCTCGGGCAAGTACAAGTTCCGTCTGTTCCAGGGCGCACCGGTACAGTTTGGTGGCCAGCATAAGCTCAACCTGATCCTGGGCCTGGCAACACTGGGCCTGGGCCTGACCTTCATGTTCACCGGCAACCTCGGCGCGTTCGCCTTGATGCTGGCCCTGGCCTTTGTTCTGGGCGTGCTGATCATCATCCCGATCGGCGGCGCGGACATGCCGGTGGTGGTTTCGATGCTCAACAGCTATTCGGGTTGGGCCGCGGCGGGTATCGGCTTCTCGCTGAACAACTCGATGCTGATCATTGCCGGTTCGTTGGTGGGTTCGAGCGGTGCGATCCTGTCGTACATCATGTGCAAGGCGATGAACCGTTCGTTCTTCAACGTGTTGCTCGGCGGTTTCGGCAACACAGCAGAGGCTGCTGGCCCGGCAGGCTCCAAAGAAGCCCGCCCGGTGAAATCCGGTTCGGCTGACGACGCGACCTTCCTGCTGACCAACGCCGACACTGTGATCATCGTGCCGGGCTATGGCTTGGCGGTGGCACGGGCGCAGCACGCGCTGAAAGAGCTGACCGAGAAGCTGACCCACCACGGTGTGACCGTTAAATACGCGATCCACCCGGTGGCCGGTCGCATGCCCGGGCACATGAACGTGCTACTGGCCGAGGCCGAAGTGCCTTACGACCAGGTGTTCGAGATGGAAGACATCAACTCCGAGTTCGGCCAGGCCGATGTGGTGCTGGTGCTCGGCGCCAACGACGTGGTCAACCCGGCGGCGAAGAACGATCCAAAGTCGCCAATTGCCGGCATGCCGATCCTCGAGGCCTTCAAGGCCAAGACCATCATCGTCAACAAGCGCTCGATGGCCAGCGGCTACGCGGGCCTGGACAACGAACTGTTCTATCTCGACAAGACCATGATGGTGTTCGGTGACGCCAAGAAGGTCATCGAAGACATGGTCAAAGCGGTGGAATAACGCTAACGGCTTCGCCATCAACGCCCCGACTCGTCGGGGCGTTTTGATTTGTATCAAGGCCGAACGTTACCGATCCGGTAATAATGTTTTGCCTGAAACCCCCGTAATAGAGGCCTTAAATGCGACCTTTGTAGCGGGTCGGGCACCGCGCGAATTCACTAGACTGCGCATCTTGCTTTCCAGCCCGAGATAACAACCTATGTACCGTGATCGCATCCGCTTGCCTTCGTTATTGAATAAAGTGATGAGCGCTGCCGAAGCAGCCTTGTTGATTCAGGACGGCATGACCGTCGGCATGAGCGGCTTCACCCGCGCCGGAGAAGCGAAAGCAGTGCCCCACGCCCTGGCCGAGCGCGCCAAGGTCACTCCGCTGAAAATCAGCCTGATGACCGGTGCGAGCCTGGGTAACGACCTCGACAAGGAACTCACCGAGGCCGGCGTGCTGGCGCGACGTATGCCATTCCAGGTCGACAGCACGTTGCGCAAGGCGATCAACGCAGGCGAGGTAATGTTCATCGACCAGCATCTCTCGGAAACTGTTGAGCAACTGCGCAACGGCCAGCTCAAGCTGCCCGACATTGCCGTGATCGAAGCGGTGGCCATCACCGAGCAAGGGCATATCGTACCGACCACATCGGTAGGTAACTCGGCCAGTTTCGCCATCTTCGCCCGGCAAGTGATCATCGAGATCAACATGGCCCACAACCCGAACCTGGAAGGGCTGCACGACATCTATATCCCGACTTATCGCCCGACCCGCACCCCAATCCCCCTGGTGAAAGTCGACGACCGTATTGGCAGCCCCGCCATCCCGATCCCGCCGGAAAAAATTGCCGCCATTGTCATCACCAACCAAGGGGACTCGCCTTCGACCGTCGCACCTCCGGACAGCGACACCCAGGCCATCGCCGATCACCTGATCGACTTCTTCAAGCAGGAAGTTGCTGCCGGGCGCATGACCAACAAGCTCGGGCCGTTGCAGGCCGGGATCGGCAACATCGCCAACGCTGTGATGTGCGGGCTGATCGATTCCCCGTTCGAAGACCTGACCATGTATTCCGAGGTCCTGCAGGACTCGACATTTGACTTGATCGACGCTGGCAAGCTGGGCTTCGCCTCCGGCAGCTCTATCACGCTGTCGAGTCGACGCAACGCCGATGTATTCGGAAATCTGGAAAGGTATAAGGACAAACTGGTCCTGCGCCCGCAGGAAATCTCCAACCATCCCGAAGTCGTACGCCGCCTCGGCATCATTGGTATCAACACCGCGCTGGAGTTCGACCTCTACGGCAACGTCAACTCCACCCACATATGCGGTACTCGGATGATGAATGGCATTGGCGGTTCGGGGGATTTCGCCCGCAACGCCCACTTGGCGATTTTCGTCACCAAGTCGATTGCCAAGGGCGGCGCCATTTCCAGTGTCGTGCCGATGGTCAGCCATGTGGACCATACCGAACACGATGTCGACATCCTGGTGACCGAGATCGGCCTGGCCGACCTACGTGGCCTGGCACCAAGGGAGCGGGCACGAGTGGTCATCGACAACTGCGTGCACCCGTCCTACCGCCAGGCGTTGAATGATTATTTCGAAGCAGCGTGCGCTCTGGGTGGGCATACACCGCATATCCTGCGCGATGCACTGAGTTGGCACGTCAACCTCGAAGAAACCGGGCGCATGTTGGCCGTCTGATACAGCTGGATCACCGCTATCGCAAATACAGTTTTGATTGGAGGCTGGCATCCAAGCCTTGAGAGACAAAAACTGTACTGCTGTACCGGTGTTTTCTTACAGTCTTTTCCCACAAAACATCAGTCAACCGCCAAAAACGCACCAACATCGTGCAGACAGGTACAGTTGCCTCAATATTGACCAGTACACCGCTCTTTAACAGTTAACTGGTCTCTCACAATACAGGTGAACTGTATCTAGAGAGACTGGCCAAACGAGAGGATCATGGGCACCAGTTAAACCACTACCTAATCCCGCCACAAGCGGAAGGATGTCAACCATGGAACGTACACTCAGTTCCGAGCTGTTTTTCGAAGACAAAGCTGAAAAAAACCAGGCTTCCCTGCCTCTTCGCGTTATCGCTAACCTGATGTTGTGGCAGCGCCGCATCGCCAGCCGCCACCAACTGGCTCGTCTGGATTCGCGCCTGCTGGCTGACGCCGGTATCAGCGAAGCACAACGTTACGAAGAGCTGAGCAAGCCGTTCTGGCGCTAACTCAGCGTCGCTGGCCCTGACCCACCGGGTCCACCGCCAGCACCGAATTGAACAAACAAGACCCGTCGCGGGAAACCGCGACGGGTCTTGTCGTTTCCGGGCCTGTTTTTTTGAAGACCGGAGAGACATAACAGTTTTCTGATAATGAAAAGCATACCAGCACAGTTCATCTTGAGCCGTATGGCCCAATACGGGCATCATGCTGCCGATGACTGTCGCAAAGGGCTGTCAGTCAACGCGTTCTGTCCTAATATCGATACCAACGTGGCGAAGCGAGTCGAGCATGCGTCTCTTCTTCCAGCTACACGCACCGGCATCACCTCATCCTTCAAGGAGCTTCCTCATGATCCGTCTTCGCCTGCTCAGCGCAGCTGCCCTGCTGGCCGTAGCCGCCCACTCCAACGCCAGCAGCTTTATCGTTACCACTGACTCCATCGTTGGCGCACTCAAGGCCACGTCCGACGTGACCTCCGATGCGACCTCATCACTGCGGGACAACAAGATCGTTCAAGCCGCCCGTGATGACGCCGCCAGCTTCGTGGCCAGCGAAGGCGCCATCCGTGGTGTGAAACTGGAAAGTGCCCTGGATTACATCCGCCAGCAGGCACCACAGCTCAACGCCACCGATGCACAGCTGGCCCAGGCCATCCTGGTGATCTGATGCAACATGAAACATCGGGCACCAAATGGTGTTCCGATGTTTCAGCGCTGGCTCTGGCCCGCAGGTTTGCGCTAGCCTTCAGGCTCGCCATCAACCGTCGAGTCCCATGCGTTTTTACTCAGATCTGTTCATCGCGTCTTTCTTCGTCGTTTTCTGCTGGTCTGTTCCGGCCCATGCCTTCGATGTGTCCACCCAGCAAGTGGTGGTCAGCGGCTACGCCACGAGCATGGTGACCTCCGCGCCCTTCGACCATAAACTGATCGTCGCCGCTCACGATGACGCTGCGGCCTTCATTGCCAGTGACGGGCAGCTGCGAGGTGCACAACTGGAATCGGCCCTGGATTACCTGCGCCGGACCCAGCCAAAACTTCACGTCAGCGACCTTGAACTGGCACAGGCAATTCTCGTCCAATAGTTATCCTTATTTCTCCGGAGTCGTTCCATGCGTAGCCCGCTGATTGCTGCCGCCCTAGGCCTGCTGGTGTTGGCCGATGTGGCCCAGGCACATACCCTGGTAGCCACCAGTAACATCATAGTTCGCGCTTCCCAGCGCACGATTGATTTCACGTCCGACACTACCACCTCCATCCGTGACTCAAAAATCGTCCGCGAAGCCCATGACGATGCGGCCAGTTTTGTCGCCAGCAATGGTGAGATTCGTGGCGCTCATCTCGAGGCCGCCTTCGACACCTTGCGCACTCGCGTGCCGGAAGCCCGCGACGCCAGTGACCAGGTTCTCGCCGAAGCCATCCTCGCATTGTGAGGCGATTCGCCGCCTGGCTGGCGGCCGGGGTCTTGCTGCTCACGGGCAGCATGGCCCAGGCCGGCTTGCAACTGCACCTCAACGTCGAAGGACTGAGCCCGGCGCAACAGCAGGCCAGCCAGGCGCTGCTCGATGAAGCCATGCAGGCGCTGCCGCCGCGCTTCATCGAGCGGCTGGACCGACGCATCGATGTCGGCTGGACCGACCAGATGCCGGCCAACGCCTACGGCCAGGCCTCGCTGGTGTCGCAACTGGACCTCAATAGCAACCTGCTCGACAGCCTTGTCGACGGCAGCGCCGCGACGCAAAAGACCCATCGCCCCCACGGCACCGTGCGACGGGAAATGCTCGCCACCGTTTTGCACGAACTGACCCACATTTATGACCGCTCGCGTCTATGGCCCGATGCCGAGCGTACGCTGATCCAGCGTTGCACTCGACGCAACAGCAGCGCCGGGTTGATCGGCCTTCCCGATGAATGCCGGGGCCAGAACGACCGCCGCTTCACTCTCAGCGATGACCCTCGGTTGCTGGACCTCGCCGGCTGGCCACAATACGTCGGCCGGCGCGGTGAGCGGGAACAGCACAACCGCCAGGTCGCCCGCAGCCCGGATCTCTATGAAACGAGCAGCCCAAAGGAGTTCGTCGCGGTCAACATGGAGTACTTTCTCCTCGACCCGAGCTACGCCTGCCGACGCCCCGCCCTGTATCGCTATTATCAGGAACACTTCGGTTGGGCACCCCCCGCCAAGGACACCTGCGCCAAATCGTTCGCCTTCCTCAACGCCGGCAACGACTTCGCCAAGACACCACTGGGCAAGGTTGATCCCGAGCGGGTCTATGCCATTGATTACCTGCTGGCCGAAGCCAACCAGAACTGGGTGAGCCGCTGGGGCCACAGCATGCTCCGGCTGGTGATCTGCGCACCGGGTCGCCCACGTGGCCCGGACTGCCGACTGGATCTGGACCAACACCTGGTGCTGTCATACCGCGCCTTCGTCGGCGATGTGCAGCTATCGAGTTGGGACGGGCTGGTCGGCAAATACCCGTCGCGCCTGTTCGTATTGCCGCTGGCCCAGGTGATCGATGAATACACCAAGACCGAACTGCGCAGCCTGGCATCGGTGCCACTGAACCTGTCGCGCACCGAGATCGAGGAGACGGTCGAGCACGCTGCCGAAATGCACTGGAGCTACGACGGCAACTATTACTTCCTGTCCAATAACTGCGCCGTGGAAAGCTTGAAGCTGCTGCGCAGCGGCAGCAATAACGCGCAGCTCAACGGCCTGGACAGCATCCTGCCCAACGGCTTGTTGGAAGTCCTCAAGGGCCGAGGCCTGGCGGACACCAGCGTGCTGGATGATCCCAAGGAAGCCTTGCGCCTGGGCTACCGCTTCGACTCATTCCGTGAGCGGTATCAGGCGATGTTCGATGTGTTGAAGAAGTATCTGCCGATCAAGCAGCAAACGGTGGAAGACTGGCTGGCCCTGGACGCCGCCGAACGCCGCGTCTGGTTCGAACAGGCCGACCTGCGCACCAGCGCGGCGTTATTGCTGCTGGAACAGGCCAGTTATCGTCGGCAACTGTTGTTGGCGCAGGATGAAGTCAAACAGCGTTACCTCGGCGCCCGTGAATTGGAGAATGGCGGTATGGAAAGGGCTAACGCGACGTTGCAGCAGATCCTCGCCAACAGCGGCTTCCTCAGCCGTCCCGCTGAGTTGTTGGGCAGCAGCGGCTACGGCTTGCCGCAACCCAGCGAGTGGCAACGCTTGGAATCGGAAAGCAGCTTGCGTCAGAAACAGCTTCAAACGCTGACAGGCGACCTGGACAAGGAAGTCCGGGCATTGCTTGAGCCAAGCCGCGCCGCCGAAATTGCTGCGAGCGAAGCCAATGTGAAAGCGATCGGCGAGCATTTGCGCAAACTGCACAAGGCCGGGGGCGGGTTGGAGTTGCCCTGATCTCCCTGCCACATGTTAAGACAGGCGACATGATGAACCTGTGGCGAGGGGATTTATCCCCGCTGGACTGCGAAGCAGTCCCGAGAAGTCGATACTGCATGGAGCCGAATTGGGGCCGCTTCGCGCCCCAGCGGGGATAAATCCCCTCGCCACAAAAGCCAGGCCTCAGACATCAACCGCCAAGCATTTCATGCGCAATAAAAAAGGGTTCAGAACTAAGTTCTGAACCCTTTTTTTGGCTGCGAGCCGAACCAGGAATCAGCCTAGGCGCGCCTTGCGCACACCCTCAGCCAGGGCGGCACACAAGCTCAACACGCCATCAATCGCCTGTTCCGACGTATCGGCATTGGCGATATGGTCGATCAGCGCCGAGCCAACCACCACCCCATCAGCCAATCGAGCGATGGCCGCCGCCTGCTCCGGCGTACGAATACCGAAACCAATGCTGATCGGCAAATCGGTGTGACGACGCAGCCGCGCCACGGCTTCTTCCACATGTTCCAGCGTCGCGGCACCGGCACCGGTCACTCCCGCCACCGACACGTAATATACAAAGCCCGAACTGCCGTTGAGCACCGTTGGCAAACGTACATCGTCCGTGGTTGGCGTGGTCAGGCGGATGAAGTCCAGGCCAGCTGCCTGGGCCGGTTCGCACAGTTCGCTGTTGTGTTCGGGCGGCATGTCCACAACGATCAGGCCATCGACGCCAGATTCCAGCGCCTCGCCAATGAAACGCTGCACGCCATAACGGTGGATCGGGTTGAAGTACCCCATCAGCACCAGCGGTGTCTGGCTGTTGTCTTTGCGGAACTCACGAACCATCTGCAGGGTTTTCGCCAGGTTCTGCTGGGCACCCAAGGCACGAATATTCGCCAACTGGATCGCCGGGCCGTCGGCCATCGGGTCGGTGAACGGCATGCCCAGCTCGATGACATCGGCACCGGCCGCTGGCAGGCCCTTGAGGATTGCCAGCGAGGTGTCGTAGTCCGGGTCGCCAGCCGTGACGAAAGTCACCAGGGCGGCGCGGTTCTGTTCCTTGAGTTCGGCAAAACGGGTTTGCAGGCGGCTCATCAGTGTTTCTCCTGCTGGGACTGTTCCATGTGGTGCATCACGGTTTGCATGTCTTTGTCGCCACGGCCGGACAGGTTGACCACCATCAGGTGATCCTTCGGCAGGTTCGGTGCGCGTTTGAACACTTCCGCCAGGGCATGGGCGCTTTCCAGTGCAGGAATGATCCCTTCCAGTCGGCAGCATTTGTGAAAGGCTTCCAAGGCTTCAGCGTCGGTCACCGAGGTGTACTGGACGCGACCAATGTCGTGCAACCAGGCATGTTCCGGACCGATGCCGGGGTAGTCGAGACCGGCGGAAATCGAATGAGCGTCGATGATCTGACCGTCGTCGTCCTGCAACAGGAAGGTGCGATTGCCGTGCAGTACACCGGGGACGCCGCCGTTCAGGCTCGCCGCATGCTTACCGGTCTCGATGCCATAACCGGCGGCTTCGACGCCGATGATCTCGACACTCTTGTCGTCCAGGAACGGATGGAACAGGCCCATGGCGTTGGAGCCACCGCCGATGCACGCCACCAGGCTGTCCGGCAGGCGACCTTCCTGGGCTTGCAACTGCTCGCGGGTTTCCTTGCCGATCACGGCCTGGAAATCACGCACCATCGCCGGATACGGATGCGGGCCAGCCACGGTGCCGATCAGGTAGAACGTGCTATCAACGTTGGTGACCCAGTCACGCAGGGCCTCGTTCATTGCATCTTTCAGGGTACCGGTGCCAGCGACCACCGGGATCACTTCAGCGCCCAGCAGCTTCATGCGGAACACATTGGCCTGCTGGCGCTCGATGTCGGTGGTGCCCATGTAGATCACGCAATCGAGGCCAAAACGCGCGGCTACGGTGGCGGTGGCCACACCGTGCATGCCGGCGCCGGTCTCGGCGATGATGCGTTTCTTGCCCATGCGCCGCGCCAGCAGGATCTGGCCGATGCAGTTGTTGATCTTATGCGCGCCGGTGTGGTTCAGCTCTTCACGCTTGAGATAGATCTTGGCGCCGCCGCAGTATTCGGTCAGGCGCTCGGCGAAGTAGAGCGGGCTCGGACGACCGACGTAATCGCGCTGGAAGTAGGCCAATTCTTCGAGGAACGCCGGATCTTCCTTCGCCACTTCGTATTCGCGGGCCAGATCGAGGATCAGCGGCATCAGGGTTTCGGCCACATAGCGGCCACCGAACGCACCGAACAGGCCGTTGGCATCGGGACCGCTGCGCAGGTTGAAAGGGGTCGTGGACTGGGTCATCGGGCGCTCCAAGCAAATGCGTTGAAAGACAATGAGGTTCACTCTACCCCTGACATCCGCCACTGAAAACCGATAAGATCGCCACAACCTGTCAGAAAAACTCACAGATAACATGAGCCACGACCTTCCCCCCCTCAACGCCTTGCGCGCCTTCGAGGCCACCGCCCGCCTGAACAGCGTAAGCCAGGCGGCCGAACAGCTGCACGTCACCCATGGTGCCGTAAGTCGACAGCTGAAGGTGCTGGAAGAGCATTTAGGTGTCAGCCTGTTCGCCAAGGATGGACGCGGCTTGAAACTCACAGATGCCGGCATGCGCCTGCGGGATGTCAGCGCCGATGCGTTCGAGCGACTGCGTGGTGTTTGTGCGGAGCTGACGCAAAGTACGGCCGATGCCCCGTTTGTCCTGGGCTGCTCGGGAAGTTTGCTGGCACGCTGGTTTATTCCCCGCCTGGGCAGGCTCAATGCCGACCTGCCGGATTTGCGCCTGCACCTGTCCGCTGGCGAGGGCGACCTGGACCCCAGGCGACCGGGACTGGACGCTTTGCTGGTATTCGCCGAACCACCCTGGCCGGCCGACATGCAGGTGTATGAACTGGTGAGCGAGCGGATCGGCCCGGTGATGAGCCCGCACTACGCCGGGTTCGCCCGCCTGCAGGCCGCACCGGCCAGCGCGCTGCTGGACGAATCGTTGCTGCACACCACCTCCCGCCCACAGGCCTGGCCGACCTGGGCACAGCAAAACAACCTTGATCCCCGGGCATT
Organism: Pseudomonas ogarae; assembly: GCF_014268695.2. Classification (NCBI taxonomy): domain Bacteria; kingdom Pseudomonadati; phylum Pseudomonadota; class Gammaproteobacteria; order Pseudomonadales; family Pseudomonadaceae; genus Pseudomonas; species Pseudomonas ogarae. Next base: position 369,157 of record NZ_CP077086.1, on the reverse strand, counting down.
GAAATTCGGGCAAGGATTCGAGCATTTATATTATTTGCTGGAGGCCGCTGTAGCGGGGCTCGGCGTGGCGATCGCGCCCGAGCCGCTGGTGACTGAGGACGTGCGCGCCGGTCGCCTGGTCGCGCCGTGGGGTTTCGATGAAACGGCGGCGCGCCTGGCGTTGTGGCTACCCAAGCGCGCCGCAGACGGGCGTGCTCGGCAATTGGCCCAGTGGCTCAGGCATGAGCTGAGCCAACCGACTCAGTCGCCGCGCTTGCACAGCAAGTAAGCAGCCAGTAGACCCAGCGCACCCACTGCGACACCCGCCGTGGTCCAAGGGTGTTCTTGCGCGTAGTCGCGTGTGGCGATCCCGGTTTCACGGGTTTTCACCTTGACCTCTTCATACGCGTCGCTGAGCAGATGGCGAGAATGTTTCAGGGCGTTCTCGGCATTGGCCTTGAGCGACTTGAGGGTCTTACGCGACTCGTCCGAAGCGTCGTCTTTCAGGCTTTCCAACGACTTGAGCAGACTCTCGATCTCCGCTTCCATGCTTTGCAACGAGGCTTTGCGTAACGAATTGCTGGCCATGGTGGCTCTCTCCTGCAGTGGTTGAGTGGCGTGTGTGAATTGGGACTGCGGGCGTTTCTGAAAGTGCAGTAAATCTGAACTTCAGCGCGCAAACGGCGACACACGTAAGACGAAAAATCGCTGCTAGGCTGTTAAAAACAACCAAGGAGAACCTCATGAGTGATCATCACACTTACAAAAAAGTCGAGCTGGTCGGCTCGTCTCCCACCAGCATTGAAGACGCCATCAACAACGCCCTGGCCGAGGCCAGCAAAAGCCTCAAGCACCTGGAGTGGTTCGAAGTCACGGAAACCCGCGGCCACATCGCAAACGGCCGGGCAGCGCACTTCCAAGTGACCATCAAGGTCGGCTTCCGGATTGCCAATAGCTGAGGGGCGGTGAACTTGCACGCTGGCGGAGTGCCATAGGGAATGGCGATGCGCTATGGTGTGCGCATCCTGTTTTTCCAATACCTGCCCTATTTGATCCGACCAAGGAGTGCGAGCGATGAAAAAGTTGATGGTAGCCCTGGGTTTGCTGAGCCTTGCCGGTGGTGCGTTTGCGGCGGGCAAGCCCTGCGAAGAGCTGAAAAGCGAAATCGCAGCGAAGCTGGACGCCAAGGGGGTGTCAGGTTATTCGCTGGAAATCGTCGATAAGGGCGCAGCGGCTGACGGAGAAGTCGTAGGCACCTGTGAGGGCGGTACGAAAGAAATCGTCTATAAAAAGTGATTCTTTTCGAACGTCAAAGCCGACGCAATGCGTCGGCTTTTTTATGCGCGTCATTCAGCCTTTCATGACCTGCGCCAACAACTCGTATGAGTGCAAACGATCGGCATGCTCGTACAGGTCGCTGGTGAAAATCAGCTCATCGGCCTGGGTTTGCTCAATCAGCACCTCCAGCTTGGCGCGAATCTTCTGCGGACTGCCGACCATGGCCAGGCCAAGGAAATCACCAACCGCTTCTTTTTCATGGGGCAACCAGAGGCCGTTCATGGTTTCGACCGGCGGACGCTGGACCAGGCTCTGGCCGCGCATCAATGCCAGGATCCGCTGGTACACCGACGTCGCCAGGTAATCGGCCTGTTCATCCGTGTCCGCCGCCACCAGCGGCACGCCGAGCATCACATAAGGCTTGTCGAGCACTGCCGACGGCTTGAAATGGTTGCGGTAGATACGAATCGCCTCGTGCATGTAGCGCGGTGCGAAATGGGAGGCGAACGCGTAGGGCAAACCGCACTCACCGGCCAATTGCGCACTGAACAGGCTCGAACCCAGCAGCCACACCGGCACATTGGTGCCGGTGCCGGGCATGGCGATGATGCGTTGGTCCGGGGTGCGCGGGCCCAGATAACGCATCAGCTCGGCCACGTCTTCGGGGAAATCGTCCGCGCTGCCGGAGCGCTCGCGACGCAGCGCCCGGGCGGTGATCTGGTCGGAACCTGGTGCGCGGCCCAACCCCAGGTCGATTCGACCCGGGTAGAGGCTTTCCAGCGTGCCGAACTGTTCGGCGATGATCAACGGCGCGTGATTGGGCAACATGACGCCGCCGGAGCCGACACGAATGGTCGAAGTGCCCCCCGCCAGATAACCCAGCAGCACCGCCGTCGCGGAGCTGGCGATACCGTCCATGTTGTGGTGTTCGGCCACCCAGAAACGGGTGTAGCCGTATTTTTCCACGTGCTGCGCCAGGTCCAGCGAGTTGCGCAAGGACTGGGCGGCATTGCCATCGGCGCGGACAGGCACCAGGTCGAGGGTTGAGAATTTCACGTCGGACAGCTGTTTCATGGGCCGGGATCTCCAACGGCGTTCCGGGCTTTTCCAGGGCAAAAGCCTGCCGTTTCTAAAGGTGTGTTCCATGCAATGTGGGCATATACCCGAGTTTCAATAGCTGCGAAGAATTTTCCTACTGAATTCGTCGGCTAATCGACAAGGTGAACTTTTCCGGGCGGTCTATCCTCACAACCCAGACAGTTAAAAAAACACCCAGGCGCGTCTCTCGCGCCGGATCTTCAGGAGGCAGACATGGCTATCATCAAGAAAGCATCGGCTCATTGGGAAGGTGACCTGAAAACCGGTATCGGCTCCATTTCCACGGAAACCGGTGTGCTGCGCGAAGCGCCCTATGGCTTCAAGGCGCGCTTCGAAGGCGGCAAGGGCACCAACCCAGAGGAATTGATCGGCGCGGCCCACGCCGGCTGCTTTTCCATGGCCTTTTCGATGATCCTCGGCGATGCCGGGCTCAAGGCCGACAGCATCGACACCAGTGCTGAAGTGACCCTGGACCAGGTCGATGGCGGTTTCGCGATCACGGCGGTCAAGCTGGTGCTCAAGGCGAAAATTCCCGGCGCCAGCCAGGCGCAATTCGACGAACTGAGCAAGAAGGCCAAGGAAGGGTGCCCGGTTTCCAAGGTGCTGAACGCCCAGATCACCCTGGATGCGACGCTGGTGAACTGACGCATGAAAGGGTCGCAGCCTTTGCAGACACTGCCGAAGGCTGCGATCACTTGAATACGGTCGAGCTGTTTACCCTGGCGCAATTATGATCGAATGAAGCCTGCAGTTTCAGCGCACAGGCAGTGCGCGCTGCCATGAGGAATTCGAACATGAAACGAGCAGCCCTGGTGGTCATCGGTTGCGCATTCACTGCATCAGCCCTTGCAGCCCCCAAATCCTGTGAAGAGCTGAAAGCGGAAATCGAAGCGAAGATCCAGGCCAATAACGTGTCGTCCTACACGCTGGAAATCGTCACCAACGACGAAGTTCATGACCAGAACATGGTGGTGGGCAGTTGCGAAGGCGGCACGAAGAAAATCATCTACCAGAAGAACGACCGCTAGGACGCTCTACGGAACGCAATTGATTTGTCGCTCTTCGGCCACGATTTGACGCTTGGCATCATAGAGCCGGGCGCTGGGCGTGAACGCCAGGTTGCGAGCCTCCAGCCGATAGCGCTGGCCGGCCTCGAAATGGTCATAACGCACGAGCATGTAGCACAGCCGCTCTTGCGGTTCGGCTTGCATGCCCAGCCCACCACCGCTAAACACTTCGAAGTCGAAGCGCACTTTCAGTTCGTGGCTGCCCGGCGAAACCTGAAAGAACCGGCCGTCTCGCAATCGCTGGCCATCCAGGCTTTCAGCCATCAGCATTTTGCCGCCCGGCATGGGGGTAGCGAAATCGATCCACGCCATGTTCGGATCGACCTGGGGCAGTGGGCTCGTTGCACAACCACTCATGGAGACCAGGACCAGTAACAGCAGAGGTAAGCGCATGGTGAATTTCCTGAAATCAGACCCTGAGCATAGCGCCAATCACGTTTGTTGGCAGCCCGCCGGCGTACCTTGCCCCACCACTTTGCGTTGCTGATCGTAAAGCTTGGCCCATGGCCGGAAACCAATGCTGCCGGCCTGCAGCTGGTACCGTTGGCCGGCGTTGAAGTCCTTGAATTTCACGTTCAACCGGCAATCGCGCCACAGCGGCTCGGCATCCGGGCCGATGTTGCCCGGTTCGACGGCAAATTGATAACGCACCGTCAGTTCATGGCTGCCGGGTTGCACTTCGAAATAGCGTCGGTCGATGGACGTCCTGTCATCGACTTTTAGCGCTTGCAGCGCAGTGTCCTGCTGGTTTCCCAGGTCGATCCAGGCTTGGGATGGATCAGGATCAGGCAAACCGGCGCAACCGGTCAGCAGCAACAGGCCGCTCGTCAGCATCAACACGCGCATAGCGAAGCTCCAGGCAAGCGAGATAGTCTTGTGGACAGACTTCCCAGGGTGATTCCAATTGATCAGGCCGCGTTCAAGCCATCGGTTACTCGACCGCGTTTTCCAGATTTTGTTTCCAGGCCTCCTGCTTTTGTTACTGAACGGTTGCACAAGCGCCAGTTACTACAGCCAGCTCGTCGGTGGGCAACTGCGGTTGTTGCAGGCCCGGGAGCCTATCGACCAGGTCATTGCCGACCCTGCTCGCGATGCCCAACTGAAGGCGCACCTGACCCAGGCGCGCGAGGCACGGGCGTTCGCCAGCGCTCACCTGCACTTGCCGGACAATCAAAGCTATCGCCTGTATGCGGACATTGGCCGGCCATTCGTTGTCTGGAATGTCTTCGCCACGCCGGAGTTTTCCCTGGCGCCGCTAAATCATTGTTTCCCGATTGCCGGTTGCGTGGCTTATCGCGGTTATTACAGCCAGGGTGCCGCCCGTGGCGAGGCCGCATTGCAGCGTTTGCAGGGCATGGACGTGTCGATCGGTGGTGTAGAGGCCTACTCGACGCTGGGCTGGTTCAATGATCCGATCCTGAGTTCGATGATGCATTGGGGCGACGAACGCCTGGCGACGCTGATTTTTCATGAACTGGCGCACCAGCGCTTTTATGTAAAGGACGACACCGAATTCAATGAGTCCTTCGCCACCTTCGTCGAGCAGGAGGGCAGCCGGCAATGGCGCGCCAGTCGTGGGCTGGCGCCGGATAACGGCAAGCAGGTGCGCCAGCGCGACCAATTCATCCAATTGATCCTCGACACCCGCCAGCGCCTGGAAAAGCTCTACTCCCAACCCCTGCCGACCGACCAGATGCGCCAACGCAAAGCACAGGCATTCGAACGCCTGCGCACCGACTATGAGCAGTTGCGCGACACTCAATGGGCCGGTGACAAACGCTACGACGCCTGGGTCTATGCCCCCCTGAACAACGCGCGGTTGCTGCCTTTCGGGCTGTATGACCAGTGGGTGCCGGCGTTTGCGGCGCTGTTCAAGCGGGAGGGCGGTAGTTGGGTTGCGTTTTATGCAGCGGTGGAAAAGCTCGGCAAATTGCCGATCGAGGAACGCAAGACGGCTTTGAAGGCGTTGGCAGCGCCGAAGATTTCTGCGGATTAGGCGGACGTCATCGCGAGCAGGCTCGCTCCCACAGGAGCATCTCCCTCGCCACGGGACACCCAGCACAAAAAAGGGCATACCGATTCATCGGTATGCCCTTTTGATTGCCGCTTTCTTCCCCCTAGCCGAGGTACTCCGCAGCAATTACGGGTTGACGCTGTCTTTCAAGAACTTGCCCGGTTTGAAGGCAACGGTATTGCTGGCCTTGATCTTCACCGGCTCACCGGTCTGTGGGTTCTTGCCAGTGCGGGCGCCGCGGTGGCGTTGCAGGAAAGTGCCGAAGCCCACCAGGGTGACGCTGTCCTTGCGGTGCAGGGCACCGGTGATTTCTTCGAGGACGGCGTTGAGGACGCGGTTGGCTTGTTCTTTGGTGAGGTCTGCTTTTTCCGCGATGGCGGCGGCGAGTTCTGGTTTACGCATGAATGAAGCCCCTTTGACGGTTTTTTTGTTGTTATGTCCGTGCCGTTCTCTTTGGAACAGCCCCTAAGGCGCCGCAGGCTCTACTCTGCGGCAGACGGGAGTGAGGATGGCACGGTGCCGATAACGGCGCCAGTGTCCGGGCGACCTTTGTGGGACCAAAAGTAGGGTTTTTGCGACAGAACGACCAGTATTTACGCCAGCAGGGGTGGAAGTTCCTTGTTCAGTGCCAGTTTCTCCATCACCGCCGTGCCTGTCAGGGCGTAACCCAGCAGATTACCTTGAGCATCGCGGCATAGCGCCTTGATGTCCGCGCCCTGCCCTTCGACGCTCCACACGCCCTCGCTGCCTCGCGGTGGTGGCGACACCACCAATGGGCACACCGGGGTCTTGACGGTAATCGGCATGGCGCCGTAGCTGACGGCAGTCGGGTTGCCGGCCAGGGTCTGGGCCAGGGCGCGGGCACAGCTCATCAGGGGCATGACATACAGCAGGTTCAAGCCGTCGACCTCGGCGCAGTCGCCCAGGGCGTAGATGTTGGCGTGGGAGGTTTTCAGGTGGCGGTCGACCACGACGCCGCGGTTGACCACCAGGCCCGCCGCAGCTGCCAGGTCGATGCGTGGGCGCAGGCCGATGGCCGAGACCACCAGGTCGCAGGCGAGCACCTGGCCGTCGGACAGGTGCGCCTCCAGCCCGTCGGCGACCTTCTGCAAGCGGTTGAGTACCGGGCCCAGGTGGAAACGCGCGCCAAGGCTTTCCAGCCCAGCCTGGACCGCTGCGGCAGCGGCCGGGTGCAACAGCGTCGGCATGACTTGCTCGCACGGCGCCACCAGTTGCACTTCGTAGCCGCCCAAGCTCAAGTCATTGGCAAACTCGCAACCAATCAGGCCAGCGCCAAGCAACAACACCCGGCGCTTGCCGGCGGCCGCAGCCCTGAAACGTGCGTAGTCTTCCAGGTCGTTGATGGGAAAAATCAGCTCTGCCGCGTCGCCCTGCACCGGCACGCGCACGGTTTCGGCGCCCCAGGCCAGGATCAGATCGCGGTAGTTCACCGCCTCTTCGCCGATCCACAGCCGTTTGTGGCCCGGATCGATGCCGCTGATACGGGTGTGGGTGCGTACTTCAGCCTTGAGTTGCTCGGCCATGGCCCCCGGTTCGGCCATGCTCAGGCCGTCGGCATCCTTGTTTTTACCAAAGCCTGTGGAGAGCATCGGCTTGGAATACGAGCGACCGTCGTCCGCGGTGATCAGCAGCAACGGGGTTTCGCTGTCGAGCTTGCGAAATTCCCGGGCCAGGTTGTAACCGGCCAGCCCAGTACCGACGATAACGACAGGTGCACTCATGTTGCTCTCCAGCGGGGAAACGATCAGAGGGGAAACGATCAGTTGATTTCGATCATCTCGAAATCCATTTTGCCGACGCCGCAGTCCGGGCAGAGCCAGTCCGCCGGTACGTCCTCCCAGCGAGTGCCAGGCGCGATACCATCGTCAGGCCAGCCGTCAGCTTCGTTGTAGATCAGACCGCAGACGATACATTGCCACTTCTTCATTCAGGTACTTCCTCAGGTGTCAGGCGTTTGCCGGTATGCTCGGGCCGATGAAGCAGCCCCTTCCGGCTCAGGGCGTTTTGTACTGATCGGTTGCGACAGATGCAAGCATGATCGGCGCGGCGGCAGGCCGAGCCAGTCAAAACCATCGACCGACATGGTAAGCTCGCGCCCTCATTTGCTGCCATTCAAGACCTCTGTGCCGCATACAAATTCGATATTTCCTACACTCCAATGGCTGCCCCAGCCCCTGCTGTCGCCCCGCCCCGATGCGGGTGTCCTCGATTGGCTGTTCGACGAAGGCTCCCTGACCCGGCGTCTCACGCGCCTGTCGGACGGCCATTTCAGCGTAACGCCGTTGTTCGAAGGCTGGCAGCCATTGCGCGCCGACGAATGCGCCGCCCTGGACCTGGCCGAGGGCAGCGAGGGCTGGGTACGCGAGGTGTATCTGCGCGGCCGCGACCAGCCTTGGGTGTTCGCCCGCAGTGTGGCGGCGCGCAGCGCCTTGCAGGGTGACGGCTTGCAGATGGACGAACTGGGCAGCCGCTCCCTGGGGGAGTTGCTGTTTTGCGACCAGGCGTTCCAGCGCCGGGCCATCGAAGTCTGCCATTACCCCGACGCCGGGTTGCCGGAAGAAGTGCGCGCCAGTGGGCTGTGGGGTCGCCGTTCACGTTTCGATCGCGGTGCGTTGAGCGTGCTGGTGGCGGAAATCTTTCTGCCGCGCTTGTGGACCGTCGCCCGCGCCTATTCGGAGAATTGCTGATGTACGTGCAACTGCTCAAATCCTTGAACCGCCTGAACCCGCGGGCCTGGGACTTCGTGCAACTGACCCGCATGGACAAGCCCATTGGCATCTACCTGCTGCTGTGGCCGACGTTGTGGGCGTTGTGGATTGCCGGTGAAGGCTCGCCGTCCATCGCCAACGTGGTGATCTTCGTCCTCGGCGTGGTGCTGACCCGCGCTGGCGGCTGTGTGATCAATGACTGGGCCGACCGCAAGGTGGACGGCCACGTCAAGCGCACCGAGCAGCGCCCGCTGGTGAGCGGCAAGATCAGTTCGAAAGAGGCACTGGTGTTCTTCGCCGTGCTGATGAGCGTGAGCTTCGTGCTGGTGCTGTGCACCAACGCCCCGACCATCCTGCTCTCCCTCGGCGGCCTGGCGCTGGCGTTCAGTTACCCGTTCATGAAGCGCTATACCTACTACCCTCAAGTGGTCCTGGGCGCGGCGTTCTCCTGGGGCATGCCGATGGCGTTCACCGCCGAAACCGGTCATCTGCCGGCCGCCGCCTGGTTGCTGTACATCGCCAACCTGCTGTGGACGGTGGGCTACGACACCTATTACGCGATGACCGACCGGGACGATGACCTGCGCATTGGCGTGAAGTCCACGGCGATCCTGTTTGGCGATGCCGACCGGGTGATCATCCTGACGCTGCAAGGCCTGGCCTTGGGCTGCCTGCTGCTGGCCGGGTCGAAATTCCAACTCGGCGGCTGGTTCCACCTGGGGCTGGTGGCCGCTGCCGCATGCTTCGCCTGGGAGTTCTGGTACACACGTGGCCGGGATCGGATGCGCTGTTTCCAGGCATTCCTGCACAACCATTGGGCCGGGTTGGCGATTTTCGTGGGGATTGTGCTGGATTACGCGTTGCGTTGATCCGCTGTCCCTGCTGCAGTACACCTTGGGTCATGAAAACCTCTGTGGCGAGGGAGCTTGCTCCCGCTCGGTTGCGCAGCGACCGCTAAATCTTGGGGCCGCTTCGCAGCCCAGCGGGAGCAAGCTCCCTCGCCACAAAAAGCATCTTGGCTGGGCTCGTCAATCGGGCTTGGCAACTTTCCAGGCACCGTCCATCAAGCCATCACCCGTCATGTCTCCGGCTTTTGTGTCCCTCACGAAGGTGTACAGCGGCATACCCTGATAGGCCCACTGCATTGAGCCATCATCACGCTTGATCACGGTCCAGTCACCCATGGATTTATCACCCGCCTCAGCCATCAGCGGTGGCCAATTGGCGGCACACTTGTCATTGCACGCCGACTTGCCGGCCGAGTCCTTGGCGAAGGTGTAAAGCGTCATGCCCTTATGGTCGGTGAACATACCGTCCTTCTCCATCGCAGGATCGGCTGCCATCGCCAATCCAGGCAGCATCAGGGCAGCAGCCATCAGCAGGGCTTTGAAAGAAACAGTCATTTGTTTCATGGAAACCTTCCTTTGTAGTTGTCAGGATTCGGACTGAAAAGCGTAGTCCAGGATCCCTTTCACCGCCGCACGACGAAATAACTGTCACACGACTGCAATAATTCCGTTATCTAATGCGGCGCAAGACAGTTAAATGACAAGAGGATTACCCCATGGTTGGCAGGAGCATTCTGATCGTCGACGACGAGGCGCCCATCCGCGAGATGATCGCCGTTGCGTTGGAGATGGCCGGCTATGACTGCATGGAAGCAGAAAACTCTCAACAGGCCCACGCCATCATCGTCGACCGCAAGCCCGACCTGATCCTGCTGGACTGGATGCTGCCCGGCACGTCAGGTATCGAACTGGCGCGGCGGCTCAAGCGTGACGAGCTGACCGGCGATATTCCGATCATCATGCTCACGGCCAAGGGCGAAGAGGACAACAAGATCCAGGGCCTGGAAGTCGGCGCCGACGACTACATCACCAAGCCGTTTTCGCCACGGGAGCTGGTGGCGCGCCTGAAGGCCGTGCTGCGCCGCGCCGGACCGACGGATGGCGAAGCCCCCATCGAAGTCGGTGGCCTGCTGCTCGACCCGATCAGCCATCGCGTGACCATCGACGGCAAACCCGCCGAAATGGGTCCGACCGAATACCGCCTGTTGCAGTTTTTCATGACTCACCAGGAACGTGCCTACACCCGCGGCCAACTGCTGGACCAGGTCTGGGGTGGCAACGTCTATGTCGAGGAGCGCACCGTGGACGTACACATCCGGCGCCTGCGCAAGGCCCTCGGCGATGCCTATGAAAATCTGGTACAAACCGTGCGCGGCACCGGTTATCGTTTTTCGACCAAGGCCTGATCCGAGCCCTTACCGCCCGACAAAGCTGACAAGGACGCGCGTCACGTGAACCAAAACTGGCATGGCACCCTGATTCGCCACATGTTGTTGCTGGTGACCGGCTGTTTGCTGATCGGCCTGATCAGTGGTTATTACGGTTGGAGCCTGGCCGCGGGCCTGGGGCTTTACCTGGCCTGGACACTCAAGCAATTGCTGCGCCTGCATGAATGGCTGCGCCTGCACCAACCCGACGAAGCGCCGCCCGACGGCTATGGCCTGTGGGGTGAGGTGTTCGACAGCATCTACCACCTGCAACGGCGCGACCAGCGCGTTCGCGGGCGCCTGCAGGCGGTGATCGACCGGGTCCAGGAGTCCACTGCCGCGCTGAAAGACGCGGTGATCATGCTCGACAGCGACGGCAACCTGGAGTGGTGGAACCGCGCCGCCGAGACCCTGCTGGGCCTCAAGACGCCACAGGACAGCGGCCAGCCGGTGACCAACCTGGTGCGTCATCCGCGCTTCAAGGAATATTTCGAGCAGGCCAATTACGCCGAGCCGCTGGAGATCCCTTCGCCCACCAATGATCGGCTACGCATCCAGCTGTACATCACCCGCTATGGCAACAATGAGCACTTGATGCTGGTGCGCGACGTCACGCGTATCCATCAGCTGGAACAGATGCGCAAGGACTTCATCGCCAACGTCTCCCACGAACTGCGCACGCCGTTGACGGTGATCTGCGGTTATCTGGAAACCCTGCTCGACAACGTCGAGGAGGTGAACCCACGCTGGAGCCGGGCCTTGCAACAGATGCACCAGCAAAGCGGGCGCATGCAGACCCTGCTCAACGACTTGTTGCTGCTGGCGAAGCTGGAAGCCACCGACTACCCGTCGGACAACCAGCCAGTGCCCATCGACGACCTGCTGCAAATCATTGTCGAAGATGCGCAGGAACTGTCCGGCCCCAAGCAGCAGACCATCACCCTGGAGGCCGACCCGGCCGTGCAGCTCAAAGGCAGCGAGGCGGAACTGCGCAGTGCGTTTTCCAACCTGGTGTTCAACGCGGTCAAGTACACGCCGGAGCAAGGCCGGATCCATGTGCGCTGGTGGGGCGATGAGCAAGGCGCGCACCTGAGCGTGCGCGATTCGGGCATTGGCATCGACAGCAAGCACCTGCCGCGCCTGACCGAACGTTTCTACCGTGTCGACTCCAGCCGCAACTCCAACACCGGGGGTACCGGGCTGGGCCTGGCCATCGTCAAACACGTCCTGCTGCGCCACCGCGCCCGCATGGAAATCAGCAGCGTACCCGGCCATGGCAGCACCTTTACCTGCCATTTCGCCCCGGCCCAGGTGGTTCGCGCACGCCTCGCCCGCCCCGCTGATTAAACGCCCCCCCTAGGCAATCGCCGAGTCAGCCGCTACATTGGCTGACTTGCGCCTGCCTTTTCAGGCGCTCATTTTTAATTCCTACGACTTTACGGAACCCGCAAAACCCCATCATGGACCCTTCCCCTGGCTTGTCCCTCGTCACACTCTTCGCCGAATTCGGCATGATTCTTTTTGCGCTGATCCTGGTTTTGCTCAACGGTTTTTTCGTTGCGGCCGAATTCGCCATGGTCAAGCTGCGTTCGACCCGGGTCGAGGCCATTGCCGAGCAGAACGGCTGGCGCGGGCACATCCTGCGCACCGTCCACAGCCAGCTCGACGCTTACCTGTCGGCGTGCCAGTTGGGTATCACCCTGGCGTCCCTGGGACTGGGCTGGGTCGGTGAGCCGGCGTTCGCCCACATCCTCGAGCCGCTGCTGGGCGCGGTCGGCGTACAGTCGCCGGAAGTGATCAAGGGCGTGTCGTTCTTCACCGCGTTCTTCATCATTTCGTACCTGCACATCGTGGTCGGTGAACTGGCGCCCAAATCCTGGGCCATTCGCAAACCCGAGCTGCTGTCGCTGTGGACCGCCGTGCCGCTGTACCTGTTCTACTGGGCCATGTACCCGGCGATCTACCTGCTCAACGCCAGCGCCAACGCCATTTTGCGCATCGCCGGCCAAGGCGAGCCCGGCCCGCATCACGAACACCATTACAGCCGCGAAGAACTGAAGCTGATCCTGCACTCCAGCCGAGGCCAGGACCCGAGCGACCAAGGCATGCGTGTGCTGGCCTCGGCCGTGGAAATGGGCGAGCTGGAAGTGGTGGACTGGGCCAACTCCCGGGAAGACCTGGTGACGCTGGAGTTCAACGCGCCGCTCAAGGAAATCCTGGCGATGTTCCGTCGCCACAAGTTCAGCCGTTATCCGGTGTATGACAGCGAACGCCAGGAGTTCGTCGGCCTGCTGCACATCAAGGACCTGCTGCTGGAGCTGGCGGCCCTGGATCACATTCCCGAGTCGTTCAACCTGGCCGAACTGACCCGGCCGCTGGAGCGCGTGTCGCGGCACATGCCGCTGTCGCAATTGCTGGAGCAGTTCCGCAAGGGCGGCTCGCACTTCGCCCTGGTCGAGGAAGCCGACGGCAACATCATCGGCTACCTGACCATGGAAGACGTGCTGGAAGTGCTGGTGGGCGACATCCAGGACGAACACCGCAAGGCCGAACGCGGCATCCTGGCCTACCAGCCGGGCAAGCTGCTGGTGCGCGGCGACACACCATTGTTCAAGGTCGAGCGCCTGCTGGGGATCGACCTGGACCACATCGAAGCCGAAACCCTGGCCGGGCTGGTCTATGAAACCCTCAAGCGCGTACCGGAAGAGGAAGAAGTACTGGAGGTCGAAGGCCTGCGGATCATCATCAAGAAGATGAAAGGGCCGAAGATCATTCTGGCGAAGGTGTTGATGCTCGATTGAGTGTCAACCTGCTCTGGCAAGCCGGTGGCAAAACGGTGGGAGCAAAGCTTGCTCGCGATACAGGCAACTCAGTTTCTGGAAGACCGCGTCGCCCTCATCGCGGGCAAGCCTTGCTCCCACAGATGAATCCCTCCACCACAAAAAGCGCCTTCGCATCTGCAGAAGCTATTGCTTGCCCACCGCAAAGTTGGGCAAGTCGCCCACCGGTTGATTGAACTGGTAGGGAATCGACACCAGCCCCAGGCCGGTATTGCGCTGCACCACGAAATGCAGGTGCGGGCCTGAGCTGTTGCCGGTATTGCCCGACAACGCCAACGGCGCGCCCACCCCGACCCGCTGCCCTTCCCGTACGCTCACCGAACCTTTCTGCAAGTGCAGGTAGACGCCCATGGTCCCGTCATCGTGCAGCACCCGCACGAAGTTGCCCGAAGGGTCGTCCCCACGGCCGGTCTGCTCGTTTTCAGTCTTGATGACCACGCCGCCCCGCGCCGCGATGATCGGCGTGCCCACGGGCATGGCAATGTCCATGGCGTAGCGGTTCTTCGGGCCGTAATGGCTGTACTGGCCGTTGGCGCCCTGGCTCAGCCGGAACGGCCCGCCACGCCACGGCAACGGGTACTGATAGGCCTGTGCCGCGCCGGTGGGGTCGCCCAGGGAGTATTCGAACCTTGGGGTATACACCAGCGGCCTGCCGGGCCGAGTGGCCGTGAGCAGCGCCAGGCGCAGGTTGCTGCGTGCCGGCAGTACCCGACGAATCGGCCGGCTCGGCGCCCCGCTGACGTTGCGCAGCCCGGCAAAACTCAACTCGATCTCCACCGGCGCATACAAATCGTTGCGCACGAACACCGCATCCGCGCCGTTCTGTTTCTTGATATCGAGGAATACCTGCCGCTCCAGGCGCTCGACCATGCGGTCGCGGAACACGAACACCTGGGCGCCCTTGCTGGGGCGGTCGCTATAGGACACCACGCCATTGGCATCGGTGGATTTGTAGATCGTCATGGCCACGGCCGAGGTGGAGGCCAGGACAAGACCACAGGCAAACAGCAGGGGTGCGAGCATGGGTAAGGGTTCTGTCGAAAAAATGAAGGCCTGCACAGCAGCCTAGCAGCTGGGATGGACCAGCGTAGTCGACGGATGTTTCAAAATTGGATCAGCGATCGGTGTTGGATCTTATGGCCCCATCGCGAGCAAGCTCGCTCCCACACTCGATCCAGTGAACACTGAAGATCCCCTGTGGGAGCGAGCTTGCTCGCGATAGCGGACTCAAGGGCGCCGCCGCATCAAGCGCCTGGTACGAAGTGCTTCTGGGCAGTGCCGCGGGCGATCAGGCGGGAGATGTAGTCGAGTTTCTGCGGGTCTTTGTCGACGAAGCGGAACGTCAATTGCAGCCACTCGCTGTCAGGCGTCTGCTCATGGGCGACGATGGCGTGCAGGTAGCCGTTGAGACGAGCGGTTTCGGCGTTGTCGCCCTGCTCCATGTCCAGCACTGCGCTTTCGAGCACTTGCGGCAGGGTCTCGCTGCGCTTGACCACCAGCAGCGCTTCCTTGAGGCTCAGGGCCTTGATCACACATTGCTGGGTGCCGCTGGACAGGCGCAACTGGCCTTGGCCACGGTTGGTCGTCGAAGCGGCGGCTACCGGTGCCTTGACGGGTGGACTGTTGAGCAGGCCACGGGCCGGGGCAGCAGCGGCGGGGGCGGGGGCGGCAGCCGGCTTGGCAAAAGGATTCGCCACAGGCGCCGAAGCGACCGCCGCCACCGCAGCCTTGCCGCCCGTCAGGGCGCTTAGGGAGTCATTGCCGAACGCCGAGTTCATCTTGGTCGGGGCACTGTTCATCAGCGTGTCAAGCTTGCCGACCTTATGCAGGGCTTGCTTGACCTTGGTCAGTAGCTGCTCGTTGGTGAACGGCTTGCTGACATAACCGGAGACGCCGGCCTGGATCGCCTGGACCACGTTTTCCTTGTCGCCGCGGCTGGTGACCATCACGAACGGCATGCCCTTGAGGTTGTCCTGCTGGCGGCACCAGGTCAGCAGTTCCAGGCCGGACATTTCCGGCATTTCCCAATCGCACAGCACCAGGTCGAACGCTTCGCGAGCCAGCAGGGCCTGGGCTTTTTTGCCGTTCACCGCGTCTTCGATGCGCACGCCCGGGAAGTAGTTGCGCAGGCACTTCTTCACCAGGTCACGAATGAACGAAGCATCGTCCACGACCAACACACTGACCTTACTCATCCAGATACACCTCTAAAAAATCCCGGCAAGCATACCGCTTTTACTGATGGCACATTGCCAAAAACCTTCAGTCACGCCGGGACTTTTCGTTCGCGGGGTGCTGCTTTCGATTAAAAAAAACCCAAAAAAAAGCCCGACCAGAAGGCCGGGCGCTTTTCTTGGCAATCTTACTTATCGTCAGTTTCGCCCGGAACATTAGCAGTTTCGGACGGGGTGCCCTCAACTTCTTCCTTCATGCGCTTGAGCCCCAGATGCCGCACATCGGTGCCGCGCACCAGATAGATGACAAGTTCCGAGATGTTGCGCGCATGATCGCCGATACGCTCCAGAGAACGCAGCACCCAGATGATGCTCAACACCCGGGAGATGGAGCGCGGGTCTTCCATCATGTAAGTCGCCAGCTCGCGCAGGGCGGTCTTGTATTCGCGGTCGATGATCTTGTCGTACTGGGCCACCGACAGTGCCAGGTCGGCGTCGAAGCGGGCAAAGGCGTCCAGTGCATCGCGGACCATGTTGCGCACCTGGTCGCCAATGTGGCGAACCTCGACGTAACCGCGCGGCGCCTCGCCTTCTTCGCACAACTGAATGGCACGACGGGCGATCTTGGTAGCTTCGTCGCCGATTCGCTCGAGATCGATCACCGACTTGGAGATGCTGATGATCAGGCGCAGGTCAGAAGCCGCCGGCTGTCGACGGGCCAGGATACGCAGGCACTCCTCGTCGATGTTGCGCTCCATCTGGTTGATCTGGTCATCGATTTCGCGCACCTGCTGGGCCAGGCCGGAGTCGGCCTCGATCAGCGCGGTCACCGCATCGTTGACCTGCTTTTCCACCAGCCCGCCCATGGCCAGCAAGTGACTGCGCACTTCCTCAAGCTCAGCGTTGAACTGTGCGGAAATGTGGTGAGTAAGGCCTTCCTTCGAAATCATCTTGTTCGCTCCGCGAAAGTTGCAAGCTTCAAGCTGCAAGCTTCAAGCAGTTAAATGTTGATCCTGATAGCGCAGTGCGGCTATGCAGCAGCCCCGACTAGCCGTAACGACCGGTGATGTAGTCCTCGGTCTGTTTCTTGGCCGGATTGGTGAACAGGGTATCGGTATCGCCGAATTCCACCAGTTTGCCCATGTACATGAACGCCGTGTAGTCGGAAACCCGCGCCGCCTGTTGCATGTTGTGGGTCACGATGACGATGGTGAACTTGGACTTGAGCTCGTAGATCAGTTCTTCGACTTTCAGCGTCGAGATCGGATCCAGGGCCGAGCAAGGTTCGTCGAGCAGCAGCACTTCCGGCTCCACGGCGATGGTGCGGGCGATCACCAGACGCTGCTGTTGACCGCCGGACAGGCCCAGGGCCGACTCATGCAGACGGTCCTTGACCTCATCCCACAGCGCCGCGCCCTTGAGGGCCCATTCCACGGCTTCGTCGAGGATGCGCTTCTTGTTGATGCCTTGGATGCGCAAGCCGTAGACCACGTTCTCGTAGATGGTTTTCGGGAACGGGTTGGGCTTCTGGAACACCATGCCCACGCGACGACGCAACTCGGCCACGTCTTCGCCCTTGCGGTAGATGTTGTTGCCGTAGAGGTTGATTTCCCCTTCGACACGGCAGCCGTCCACCAGGTCGTTCATGCGGTTGAAGGTACGCAGCAAGGTTGATTTGCCGCAGCCCGACGGGCCGATGAACGCGGTGACGCGCTGTTTCGGGATATTCAGGCTGACGTCATACAGCGCCTGCTTGTCGCCGTAGAACAGGTTCAGGCCGGGCACTTCGATGGCGACGGTTTCCTGAGCCAGGTCCAGGCTCTGCTTGTCGCGGCCCAGGGCCGACATGTTGATGCCGTGTGTATGTGCTTCGTGTTGCATGGGAGGCTCCCTGTGCTAACAAATTCGGTTCGGAACGCCTTTGTGGCGGCCCCATAAAATTTCGGTGAACGCCGATCAGTGTGGGAGCGAGCTTGCTCGCGAAGGGGCCCTCGAGGCCGCCAGAAGCTTCGCGAGCAAGCCCGCTCCCACAGACAATCAACTATCCAGTGCCTTGTACTTCTCGCGCAGGTGGTTACGGATCCACACCGCCGACAGGTTGAGCGTGGCGATCACCAGCACCAGCAGCAGTGCCGTGGCGTACACCAGCGGTCGCGCCGCTTCGACGTTCGGGCTTTGGAAGCCCACGTCATAGATATGGAAGCCCAGGTGCATGATCTTCTGGTCCAAGTGCAGGTACGGGTAGTTGCCATCCAGCGGTAGCGACGGCGCCAGTTTCACCACGCCCACCAGCATCAACGGCGCCACTTCACCGGCAGCACGGGCCACGGCGAGGATCATGCCGGTCATCATCGCCGGGCTCGCCATGGGCAGGACGATTTTCCACAGGGTCTCGGCCTTGGTCGCGCCGAGGGCCAGGGAGCCTTCGCGCACCGTCCGCGGGATCCGCGCCAGGCCTTCCTCGGTGGCCACGATCACCACCGGCACCGCCAGCAGTGCCAGGGTCAGGGATGCCCAGAGCAGGCCCGGGGTGCCGAAGGTCGGCGCCGGCAAGGCCTCGGGGAAGAACAGGCGGTCGACCGAACCACCCAGCACGTAGACGAAGAAGCCCAAGCCAAACACACCGTAGACGATGGCCGGAACACCCGCCAGGTTGTTCACCGCGATGCGGATCAGGCGGGTCATCGGGCCTTGGCGGGCGTATTCACGCAGGTAGACCGCCGCCAGCACGCCGAACGGCGTCACGATCATCGCCATGATCAGGGTCATCATCACCGTGCCGAAAATCGCCGGGAAGATGCCACCTTCAGTGTTGGCTTCACGCGGGTCGTCGCTGAGGAATTCCCAGACCTTGCTGACGTAGAAACCCATCTTGGTGAACGTCCCCATGCCGTTTGGCTGGTAGGCGTGCACCACTTTGCCGATTTCGATTTCCACTTCCTTGCCGTTGGCATCGCGGGCGGTCAGGCTGTCGCGATTGAACTGCGCATGCAGGTCGGCCAGGCGCGCTTCGATGTCCTTGTAGCGGGCATTGAGCTCGGCGCGCTCGCTTTCCAGGTCGGCTTGGGCGGCGGCATCGAGCTTGCCGTCCAGTTCCAGTTTGCGGCCGTGCAGACGGATGCGTTCCAGGCCGGCGTTGATTGCACCGATGTCGACTTTTTCCAGGGTCTTGAGCTCGGAGGCCAACTGGTTGACGCGCTCTACGCGAGCCTGCAGTTGCGGCCAGGCGGCCTCGCCTTCGGCGATGACCTTGCCGTCTTCCTTGACGTTGACCAGGTAGCCGTAGAAGTTGCCCCACTCACGACGCTCGATGGCCATCAGCTCCGGCGGCGTGGTCTGGTTGGTCAGCCAGTCGCCGACGATCCAGGTGAAGTCGGTGCCATTCAGGTCCCGGTTGCCAACCTTGATCAGTTCGCGGGTCATGAACTCGGGGCCTTCGTCGGGCACCGGCAGACCAGCGCTTTTCAGGCGCTCACGAGGCACTTGTTCCTTCTGCACGACTTCGCCGACCACCAGGTGCGCAGGCATGCCCGGCACGTTGTAGCTGGCGTGGATCAGGTCCGCCGGCCAGAAGTGACCCAGGCCGCGTACGGCGATCACCGCCAGCAGGCCAATGGTCATGATGACCGCGATGGACACCGCGCCGCCGCTGATCCAGACGCCGGGGGCGCCGCTCTTGAACCATCCTTTCAGGGAGTTCTGTTTCACAGACTTCTACCTTTCTTAAAGCGACGAATATTTCTTGCGCAGACGCTGACGGATCAGCTCGGCGAGGGTGTTCATGACGAAGGTGAACAACAGCAGCACCAGGGCCGACAGGAACAGCACGCGATAATGGCTGCCGCCGACTTCCGACTCAGGCATCTCCACCGCCACGTTGGCCGCCAGGGTGCGCAGGCCCTCGAACAGGTTCATTTCCATGACCGGCGTGTTACCGGTGGCCATCAGCACGATCATGGTCTCGCCCACCGCACGGCCCATGCCGATCATCAGCGCCGAGAAGATGCCGGGGCTGGCGGTGAGGATCACCACGCGGGTCATGGTCTGCCATGGCGTGGCACCGAGGGCCAGGGAGCCCAGGGTCAAGCCGCGCGGCACGCTGAACACGGCGTCTTCGGCGATGGAATAGATGTTCGGGATCACCGCGAAGCCCATCGCCAGACCGACCACCAGGGCGTTGCGCTGGTCGTAGGTGATGCCCAGGTCATGGGAGATCCACATGCGCATGTCGCCGCCAAAGAACCACGCTTCCATGTACGGGCTCATGTACAGCGAGAGCCAGCCCACGAACAGGATCACCGGGATCAGCAGGGCGCTTTCCCAGCCGTCCGGCACTCTCAGGCGAATGGATTCCGGCAGCCGGCTGAAGACGAAACCGGCGACCAGGATGCCAATTGGCAGCAACATCAGCAGGCTGAAAATACCCGGCAGGTGCCCTTCGACGTACGGCGCCAGGAACAGGCCGGCGAAGAACCCGAGGATCACCGTCGGCATCGCTTCCATCAGTTCGATCACCGGCTTGACCTTGCGGCGCATGCCCGGGGCCATGAAGTAGGCGGTGTAGATCGCGGCGGCAATGGCCAGCGGCGCAGCCAGCAACATCGCGTAGAACGCCGCTTTCAAGGTGCCGAAGGTCAGCGGCGAAAGGCTCATCTTGGGTTCGAAGTCGGTGTTGGCGGCGGTCGATTGCCAGACGTACTTGGGTTCGTCGTAGTTTTCGTACCAGACCTTGCTCCACAACGCGCTCCACGACACTTCCGGGTGCGGATTGTCCAGCGTCAAGGGTTGCAGCTTGCCGCCCTGTTCAACGATCAGGCGGTTGGCCCGTGGCGACATGCCGAACAGGCCCTGGCCGTCGACCACCTGGTCCACCAGCAGAGTACGGTGGGCGGTGCTGTGGAACACGCCCAGCTTGCCGGCGGCGTCGAGCGCAACAAAGCCTTTGCGACGTTCTTCGGCGCTGATCTCGACGATGGGCGTGCTGCCCATCTGGAAGGTGCGAATCTGTTTGAAGCGCAACTCGCCGTCCGGATCGCGGGCCATGAACCACTGGGCCAGGCCGCCCTTGGAGTCGCCGACGATCAGCGAGATCCCGCCCACCAGCTGGGTGGCGGCGGTGACTTGGGCGTCGGCGTTCTCGAGCAGTTTGTAGCGGCCATTGAGGCTCTTGTCCCGCAGGCTGAACACATCGGCCTGGGCACGTCCGTTGATCACATACAGCCATTGCTGGCGCGGGTCGACGAAAATGTTCTTCACCGGCTCAGTCATTTGTGGCAGGTCGATGCGCGTCTGCTCGCTGGTAACCTCACCGGTCATCATGTTTTCTTCGCTGGTGAGCGACAGCACTTGCAGCTGGGCACCGCTGGAACCGGCCAGCAGCAGGGTCGAATCGGTGGCGTTGAGGCTGACATGTTCCAGGGCCATGCCCTGTTCGTTCAACGCGATCGGCGTCTCGCCGTAAGGATATTCGACGGCGGGCGAGATGGTTTTCTTGCCGTCCGGGTAGCTGACCTTATAGGTGTGACGGAATACCAAGGCCTGGCCGTTGGACAGACCGATCGCCACCAATGGGCTGCCGGGCTGGTCTTCGCCAATGGCAGTCACGCTGGCGCCAGCCGGAATCGGCAGGTCGACGCGGCGCAGTTCGGCACCGCTGTCGAGGTCGTAGAACAGCGCCTGGCCCTTGTCGGAAACCCGCATGGCCACTTGGTTCTGTTCTTCGATGGCGATCATCAGCGGTTTGCCGGCGTCTTGCATCCAGGCCGGGGTGATCGAGTCCTTGGCCGTCAGGTCCGCGCCCTGGAACAGGGGCAGCACGACGTAGGCCAGGAAGAAGAAGATCAACGTAATGGCGGCGAGGACGGCGAGGCCGCCGACCAGCACGTACCAGCGGGTCAGGCGATCCTTGAGCGCGCGAATGCGGCGCTTGCGTTGCAGCTCAGGCGTATTGAAGTCAATGCGCTTGGGAGGGGAAGTCGTAGTCATTGTGGAATTGGCCAGATCATTCATGCGCACACCCTAGCGATCCTGTATGACAGAAAGATGACAATGCAGTGACGCAACAAATCCGCCGCCGACAGAAAGCGGCAGCGGACAGGAATTTGGGTTGTGGGAGCAACCTTCACTCCCACAGGAGTCCGGGCGTAGGCCCGGGCTCAGGTATTACTTCTTGGCGACGCTGCCGCCTTCTTGCAGACCCAGGTCAGCCAGTGCCTTGGCGGCTACTTTGGCTGGCAGCGGGATGTAGCCGTCCTTGACTACAACTTCCTGGCCTTGCTTGGACAGGATCAGCTTCACGAACTCGGCTTCCAGCGGGGCCAGAGGCTTGTTCGGTGCCTTGTTGACGTAAACGTAGAGGAAGCGCGACAGCGGGTACTTGCCGTTCAGGGCGTTTTCTTCGGTGTCTTCGATGAACTCGCCGCCTTCTTTCTTGGCCAGGGCAACGGTTTTCACGCTGGCGGTCTTGTAGCCGATACCCGAGTAGCCAACGCCGTTGAGCGAGCTGCTGATCGACTGTACAACCGAGGCCGAGCCAGGCTGTTCATTGACGTTGGACTTGTAGTCGCCTTTGCACAGGGCTTCTTCTTTGAAGTAGCCGTAGGTGCCGGATACCGAGTTACGACCGAACAACTGGACTGGCTTGTTGGCCAGGTCACCGGTCACGCCCAGGTCGCCCCAGGTCTTGACGTCAGCCTTGGCGCCGCACAGACGAGTGGAGGAGAAAATCGCATCAACCTGAGCCATGGTCAGGCCTTTGATCGGGTTGTCCTTGTGTACGAATACCGCCAGGGCGTCCACGGCAACCGGGATGGCGGTAGGCTTGTAACCGTATTTGGTTTCGAAAGCCTGCAGCTCGTTGTCCTTCATCTTGCGGCTCATCGGGCCCAGGTTGGAGGTGCCTTCGGTGAGCGCGGGTGGCGCGGTGGAAGAACCGGCAGCCTGAATCTGGATGTTTACGTTCGGGTATTCTTTCTTGTAGTTCTCGGCCCACAAGGTCATCAGGTTAGCCAGGGTATCGGAGCCGACGCTGGACAGGTTGCCCGATACACCAGTGGTCTTGGTGTAAGACGGAATTGCCGGGTCAACACCAGCGGCAACCGCGCTGGCAGTCGCAACGCCAGCAGCGACAAACGTCATTGCCGCCATCAAACGCTTCAGTTTCATGCCTTACTCCTAGCAGATAGGGTGTGTTAAGTCGGCCAAGTATCGGTAAGCCGTGTGAACACTCTATGGCTGAAATATGACAATTGGATGAAAGGCCAGTATCGAGTTTTACAAGATGATTCATGCAGCCCCAATCGCGAGCAAGCTCGCTCCCACAGGGGCTTTGCGGTGAACGCAGAACCCTTGTGGGAGCGAGCTTGCTCGCGATGAGGCCAGTGCAGTCAGTGAAAGATTCGGTCCTAGCGCCCCTTCTTCCAGAGATACCCGCCCACCACAATCCCGATCCCGCAAATGGCCGCCACGTAATACGCCGGCCCCATCGAGCTCTCTTTCAACAGCAGAGTCACGATCATCGGCGTCAACCCGCCGAAAATTGCATAGGCCAGGTTGTAGGAGAACGACAAGCCGCTGAAGCGCACCACGGCCGGGAAGGCATTGACCATCACATAGGGCACCGCGCCGATGGTGCCCACCAGCAGGCCACTCAAGGCATACAGCGGGAACAGCCACTCGGGGTGATCGAACAGGCAGTGGTAGAAGGTCCAGAAGGTGATCAACAGCAAACCGCTGCCGAAGACAAAC
The DNA here is from genome assembly GCF_014268695.2 of Pseudomonas ogarae. Taxonomy (NCBI): domain Bacteria; kingdom Pseudomonadati; phylum Pseudomonadota; class Gammaproteobacteria; order Pseudomonadales; family Pseudomonadaceae; genus Pseudomonas; species Pseudomonas ogarae. The sequence goes on along the minus strand of NZ_CP077086.1, from coordinate 345,957 downwards.
ACCCGGCCGGCGCCAAAACGGTCGGCCAGCACACCCGCACCGATGCAACCGAAACTCAGGAACACGATCGCCAGGCTGTTGGCCTGCAACGCGATGGTCGGACTGAAGTGGTACACCGTCTGCAGCACGGTCGGTGTCATCAGGATGACCACAATGACGCCGGCCGACAGCAGCCAGGTCAACAGCATGGAAATGGCGATGGCGCCGCGATGATCACGCAGCACGGCCCGCAGCGGCACTTCCTCGGCCAGGGCCTTGCGCAGTTGCAGCTCGGCGAACACCGGGGTTTCGTGCAACCAGCGGCGCAGATACACCGAAAACAGCCCGAACACGCCACCCAGCAGGAACGGGATCCGCCAGGCGTAATCGGCCACTTCCACGGGTGTATAAATGCTGTTGATCGCCGTGGCGACCAGCGAACCCAACAAAATTCCCGCCGTCAGGCCGCAGGTCAGCGTGCCGCAGGCATAGCCGATGTGGCGCGCCGGAACGTGTTCGGAAACGAATACCCAGGCACCCGGCACTTCCCCGCCGATGGCCGCGCCCTGGATCACCCGCATCAGCAACAGCAGGATAGGCGCCCACATGCCGATCTGCGCATAAGTGGGCAGCAGCCCCATGATCAGGGTCGGCACGGCCATCATGAAAATGCTCAGGGTGAACATCTTCTTGCGCCCCAGCAGGTCGCCGAAATGGGCCATGACGATCCCGCCCAGCGGCCGGGCCAGGTAACCGGCGGCAAAAATGCCGAACGTCTGCATCAAGCGCAGCCACTCGGGCATTTCGGCAGGGAAGAACAATTTGCCGACCACGGTGGCAAAGAACACGAAAATGATGAAATCGTAGAACTCCAGCGCACCGCCCAAAGCAGAAAGCGACAGGGTCTTGTAATCGTTGCGGGTCAGTGGACGTGCCGGTTGTGCGGGCGTCGCCGTGCTCGAAGGCGCAGTGGTCATGGCAAGGACTTCTCTTATAGTTGGTTCTGCAACCCTGTTAACACGGGTTGGGGGCCTGGGCAGGTCCGGCACGATAGCAAATTGTTCGAAAAAGCACATAGAGGTGCGTATTTGATAGTCAAAATCAGAACCGAGTGGTCGTCTCGACGTCTATCGCCCGATATACTCGCAACCTTGCAGTACTCTGTAAGGGGTTGCTGTGCGAAAACGTCGTTGGTGGCGTAGTACCAGAACCAGCCGGTTTCGCAGAGTTTCCCTTTGGCACGCCTTTACGAAAAACGTGACGAACGCAGTATGTTCGGGCTGAATCGTTTTTTACAAAGACGGCTATTCACCTGAAGTACAAGACAGCGTTACGGGTCAGAGGCACCCCCGGCATGATAGAGCTCGAACAAGAAGATCCAATCCCGCAAGGCGACCTGGCCCTGCAAATCACCGCGCTCCCTCGCGAGACCAACGGTTTCGGCGATATTTTCGGCGGCTGGCTGGTGTCCCAGATGGACCTGGCCGGCACGGCCATGGCCAGCAAAGTGGCGGGCGGACGCGTGGCTACCGTGGCGATCGATCGCATGGCGTTCCTCGTGCCGGTGGCGGTGGGGGCGCAGCTTTCCTTTTATACCCAGGCGCTGGAAATCGGCCGCAGCTCGATCCAGATGATGGTCGAGGTCTGGAGCGACGACCCGCTGTCCAGTGAATGGCGCAAGGTGACCGAGGCGGTATTTGTCTTCGTCGCCATCGACGGCAGCGGTCGCACCCGCTCGGTTCCGCCGCGCGCCCGTTAAACACGGCGACCGTTTTGCGGTCCATTGCAGTCCCTGTTCCCGAGCGAGATTTGCAACATGCCTACGCCCAACGTCGAAGCCGTCAAACTGGATGAACTGAACGCCTGGCGTATCCGCCACGGTCAGGCCGAGTTGCTGGTGGCCCAACAAGGCGCGCATATCCTCAGCTATCAAGTGGACGGCCAGCCGCCGCTGATCTGGCTCAACGACCAGGCCACGTTCAAGGCCGGCAAAAGCATCCGCGCCGGCGTGCCGGTGTGCTGGCCGTGGTTCGGCAACCTGACGCGCAACCCCGACAGCGTACAGGCCATGCGCGTGAGCAACGACCCGGCCACCGCCCACGGCCTGGTGCGGGCGATGGATTGGTCGTTGAAGGGCATCGAAGCCGAAGGCGAAAGCCTCAAGGTGGAATTCGTGCTGCCCTACCCCGAGAACGGCCTCCCTGGCTGGCCTCATCAGGTCGACCTGACGCTGACCATCGTGATGGACGAGCAACTGCACATCCGCCTCACCAGCCATAACCGTGGCAGCGACACCGTCAGCCTCAGCCAGGCGCTGCACAGCTACTTTGCCGTGAGCGACGTGTGCAACGTGCAGGTCGAAGGGGTGGATGGCTTGAGCTATATCGAGACCCTGGACGACTGGAAAACCGTTACCCAGGCCGGCAACCTGCACTTTACTGGCGAGACCGACCGCATCTACCTCGATACCCCGCCAAAGCTGAGCATCATTGACCCGCAGTGGGAACGCCGGATCGAGCTGACCAGCAACGGTTCGCGCTCGGCGGTGATCTGGAACCCCTGGACCGAACGCGCCAAGGCCTTCAGCGACATGGCCGACGACGGCTGGCAGCGCATGCTGTGCATCGAGACAGCCAATGTGATGGACGATGTGGTGACGTTGTTGCCACAGGCCAGCCATACCCTGGGCGTGAGCATCGGCAGCAAGCCGCTCTAAGCCACACTGAAAATCCCCATGTGGGAGCGAGCCTGCTCGCGATAGCGGTGTATCAGTCAATGCAAATATTGACTGTCAGTCCGCTATCGCGAGCAGGCTCGCTCCCACAGTGGACTCGTACCAGACCTACAAATCCGCCTCCTGCACCACCCGCACCTTCTGCGCCTCCAGTGCATACGCCGCACTCGCCAGATCATTGTCGACCTTTTCGATCTTCAACGTGCCGGTCACCCACAGCGGTGTATAGATGTCGTCCAGCTTCAGGCCCTTGGGAAAGCGCACCAGCACCAACTGGTTAGGCGGCGGTGGCGGGACGTGGATGCAGGCGCCGGGGTAGGGCACCAGGAAAAACAGCGTGCTGCGGCCCTTGGCGTCGGTTTCCAGCGGTACCGGGTAACCGCCGATGCGGATGTGTTTGTCATTCATCGCCGCCACGGTCTTGGTCGAATACATCACCGCCGGCAAGCCTTTGCTTTGCTTCAGGCCACCTTTTTCGGTGAAGGTGCCATTGGCTTCCGGGGAGTTGTGGTCGATATCGGGCATGGCCTCGAGGGCTTTCTGGTCCGACTTGGGCATCAGTTCGAGCCAGTCGGTTTCCGGCAGTTCGGCAGCATGGGCCAGGCCACTGCCCAGCAGAAGAAGGGTCAACACTAGACGGCGCATGAAAGGGCTCGGCAATGAGTGGAAAGTGAACCGCCGAGCATTCTAGCCCCCTCTGCGCGCCAGGCAGAGAGGGCTTTATCGCATTTGAATCAGTTTCTTTTGATCAGGCCGTAGATCACCAGCAATACCACTGCGCCCACCAGGGCACCGATGAAACCAGCACCTTGGCCGGCCTGGTAGATGCCCAGGGCCTGGCCGCCGTACGTGGCCGCCAACGAACCGCCGATACCGAGCAGGATGGTCATGATCCAGCCCATGCTGTCATCGCCCGGCTTCAGGAAGCGTGCCAGCAGGCCAACGATCAAGCCGATAAAAATGGTTCCGATGATTCCCATGGCATTACCCTCTGGTTAAAACGCTAAGCCAAAGCCTGGACAGGATTTGGCACTTAGCCATGAGAGAGATTAGCCGACGAATGGTTCCACCAATGCTGCAGATTATTGCTCGGCGATCAGTGTCTCGACCTTGATGATCTGCTGGGCCAGCGTCGCCCGGTCAGCACAGCGCAGGTTGGCATGACCGACCTTGCGCCCGACCTTGAACGCCTTGCCATAGTGATGCAAATGGCAGTCAGCGATCGACAGGACTTTCTCGCTGTCCGGCACCTTGCCGATGAAGTTGAGCATCGCGCTCTCGCCGACCTTGGCGGTCGACCCCAGCGGCAGCCCCGCCACCGCCCGCAGGTGGTTTTCGAACTGGCTGCACTCGGCGCCTTCGGTGGTCCAGTGCCCGGAGTTGTGGACCCGAGGGGCGATTTCGTTGGCCTTGAGGCCACCGTCCACTTCAAAGAACTCGAACGCCATCACGCCGACATAGTCGAGCTGCTTGAGCACCCGGCTGGAATAGTCCTCGGCCAGGGCCTGCAACGGATGATCGGTGCTGGCCACGGACAGCTTGAGGATGCCGTCCTTGTGAGTGTTGTGCACCAGCGGGTAGAAGCGGATCTCACCGTCGCGGGCACGCACGGCGATCAGCGAAACTTCCCCGGTGAACGGCACGAAGCCTTCCAGCAAGCAGGCCACGCTGCCGAGCTCGGCGAACGTGCCGACCACGTCTTCAGGCTTGCGCAAGACTTTCTGGCCCTTGCCGTCGTAACCCAGGGTGCGGGTCTTGAGCACGGCGGGCAGGCCGATGGCAGCGACGGCAGCGTCCAGGTCGGCCTGGGACTGAATGTCGGCGAAGGCTGGCGTGGGGATGCCCAGGTCCTTGAACATGTTCTTTTCGAACCAGCGGTCACGGGCGATCCGCAAGGCTTCGGCGCTCGGGTAGACCGGGACGAACTGGGACAGGAAGGCCACGGTTTCGGCCGGGACGCTTTCGAACTCGAAGGTCACCAGGTCAACTTCATCGGCCAATTGGCGCAGGTGATCCTGGTCGCCGTAGTCGGCCCGCAGGTGTTCACCCAGTGCCGCGGCGCAGGCGTCCGGCGCCGGATCCAGGAAAGCGAAGTTCATCCCCAGCGGTGTACCTGCCAGGGCCAACATGCGACCCAACTGGCCGCCACCGATTACACCGATCTTCATTCGTCAACAACCTCAGGCAATGCGTGGGTCTGGATTGTCCAGGACGCTGTCTGTCTGCTCAGCGCGGAATTTTTTCAGCACGGTATGAAATTGTGGGTGCTTGGCGCCCAGGATGCTCGCCGACAGCAGGGCCGCGTTGATCGCGCCGGCCTTGCCGATGGCCAGGGTCGCGACCGGGATACCGGCCGGCATCTGCACGATCGACAGCAGCGAATCGACACCCGAGAGCATCGCAGACTGGACCGGCACGCCCAGCACCGGCAGGTGGGTCTTGGCCGCACACATGCCTGGCAAATGGGCGGCGCCACCGGCACCGGCGATGATCACCTCGATGCCACGCGCCTCGGCCTCTTCGGCGTACTGGAACAGCAGGTCCGGGGTACGGTGGGCGGAGACCACTTTCACCTCGTAAGGGATGCCGAGCTTTTCCAGCATATCGGCGGTGTGGCTAAGGGTGGACCAATCGGACTTGGAGCCCATGATCACGCCAACCAGTGCACTCATCGTCGTGCCTCTTCTCTCTGGGCGCCCGCAGGCGCGTCAAAAAACAACAAGCCACGCAGGAAACCGGCGTGGCTTGTTGTACGAATTATGGCCGGGCAAGCCGACCGAAGGCCGGGCAGTATACCGAAAATGGTGCGTTAAACGCACTTTCGCCGACCATCTGTCATTTGCGGTGAAGTGGCGGTTTTATTGACTCGCAGGTCAGCAGAACAACGACACAAATCCCTTGTGGGAGCGAGCTTGCTCGCGATAGCGATAGGTCAGTCAATGCAACTGTGAATATCAGTCCGTCATCGCGAGCAAGCTCGCTCCCACAAGGGCTCGGTAATGCCCCTGATATCAGTGACATCCCACAAAGGGGACTGCGTTGGATTCAAGATCCAATAGCACCCTGCGCCACGCCACCTTCAAGCTTGCGCCACAACAACCGCACATTGGCCTTGCGCACCAAGGCGCAGCGGTACAGGCGAATCTCCAACGGCACGTGCCATTGCGTCCCGCCGCAGATCACCAGCTCACCCCGGGCCAGTTCGGCGCGTACGCTCAGGTGCGGCACCCAGGCGATGCCCAGGCCTTCCAGGGCCATGCTTTTCAGGCTGTCGGCCATGGCCGTCTCGTAGATCGTGGTGAACCGCAGTGCCCGCTGGCGCAACAACTGGTTGACCGAACGCCCGAGGAACGCCCCGGCGCTGTAGGCCAGCAGCGGCACGCTGGCCTCGCCTTCAAGGTCGAACAGCGGCTTGCCATCGGCATCGGCGGCGCACACCGGGAGCATCTCGGTCTGGCCCAGGTGCAGCGACGGGAAGATCTCCGGGTCCATCTGCATGGCCGAATCCGGGTCGTAGAAGGCCAACATCAGGTCGCAGCCCCCTTCACGCAAGGCGTGGACGGCATCGCCGACGTTGGTCGCCACCAGCCGCGTGGCGATGTTCATCCCTTCGTTGCGCAATTGCGCAATCCAGCGCGGGAAAAAGCCCAGCGCCAGGGAGTGGGCAGCGGCCACTTGGATGACTTCGCCCTGCCCGCCTTCCAGGTGATGCAAATGACGCAACACTTCACCCAGTTGCTCGACCACCGTGCGCGCCGTCACCAGGAACAACTGCCCCGCCGCCGTCAGCTCGACGGGCGTGCGCGAACGGTTGACCAGGGTCAGCCCCAGCGCCGCCTCGAGGCTGCGGATTCGCCGGCTGAATGCCGGTTGCGTCACGAAACGCCGCTCGGCCGCCTGGGAGAAACTGCGGGTAGCGGCCAGGGCACTGAAGTCCTCAAGCCATTTGCTTTCAAGATTCATCACGTCCTCCCTTACACGCACCAAAACAGGTCACACGTCCGTCGCACCGCCGACGTCACACCGACATTATGCCGAATATGCATAGGCCAGTGCTTAACAGCATTGGCCCTATTTTTTTCCAGAGCCTAGGATTCGCAGCGTTCCGGCTCAGACCGGGTCCTTATCGAGATGATTTCTATCATGTCCTCCGCTGCATCATTCCGCACAGAAAAAGACCTGCTTGGCGTACTCGAAGTACCGGCGCAAGCGTATTACGGCATCCAGACCCTACGAGCGGTAAACAACTTCCGTCTCTCGGGCGTCCCGATCTCGCATTACCCTAAACTGGTGGTCGGTCTGGCAATGGTCAAACAGGCCGCCGCTGACGCCAACCGCGAACTGGGCCAGCTCAGCGAAGCCAAGCACGCCGCCATCAGTGAAGCCTGTGCACGATTGATCCGCGGCGATTTCCACGAAGAATTCGTGGTGGACATGATCCAGGGCGGCGCCGGCACGTCGACCAACATGAATGCCAACGAAGTCATCGCCAACATCGCGCTGGAGGCCATGGGCCACCAGAAAGGCGAGTACCAGTACCTGCACCCCAACAACGACGTGAACATGGCGCAGTCCACCAACGACGCCTACCCAACCGCGATCCGCCTGGGTCTGCTGCTGGGCCACGATGCGTTGCTGGCCAGCCTCGACAGCCTGATCCAGGCGTTCGCGGCCAAAGGTGAAGAATTCAGCCACGTCCTGAAAATGGGTCGCACCCAGCTGCAAGACGCCGTGCCGATGACCCTCGGCCAGGAATTCCGCGCCTTCGCCACCACCCTGAGCGAAGACCTGGCGCGCCTGAAAACCCTGGCGCCTGAACTGCTCACTGAAGTGAACCTGGGCGGCACCGCCATCGGCACCGGCATCAACGCCGACCCGCGCTACCAGGCCCTGGCCGTACAGCGCCTGGCAACCATCAGCGGCCAGCCGCTGGTTCCGGCCGCCGACCTGATCGAAGCCACCTCCGACATGGGCGCCTTCGTGCTGTTCTCCGGCATGCTCAAGCGCACCGCGGTCAAGCTGTCGAAGATCTGCAACGACCTGCGCCTGCTGTCCAGCGGCCCACGCACCGGCATCAACGAAATCAACCTGCCGGCCCGCCAGCCAGGCAGCTCGATCATGCCCGGCAAGGTCAACCCGGTAATCCCGGAAGCGGTCAACCAGGTGGCGTTCCAGATCATCGGCAACGACCTGGCCCTGACCATCGCGGCCGAAGGCGGCCAACTGCAGCTGAACGTGATGGAACCGCTGATCGCCTTCAAGATCTTCGACTCGATCCGCCTGCTGCAACGGGCCATGGACATGCTGCGCGAGCACTGCATCGTCGGCATCACCGCCAACGAAGCGCGGTGCCGTGAACTGGTCGAGCACTCGATCGGCCTGGTCACCGCCCTGAACCCGTACATCGGCTATGAAAACGCCACCCGCATCGCCCGTGTAGCCCTGGAAAGTGGCCGCGGCGTGCTGGAACTGGTGCGCGAAGAAGGCTTGCTCGACGACGCCATGCTCGACGACATCCTGCGCCCGGAAAACATGATTGCTCCGCGTCTGGTCCCGCTCAAAGCGTGATCGACACGACCACCGCTCACCAGGTCGAGGGACTAGACACCTCTCACCTTTTGAGGGCTTGGGGATCTTCCCCAAGCCCTTTTTTTAATTGATAGCAGCCAAGGATGACTGAACCTGTGGGAAGGAACCTGCTCGTGATAAACGACGACGCGCTGCCCGTTGTAAACCGCGTCGCCAGCCAACGCGAGCAGGCTCGCCCCCACAATAACCTGACCGAAAGGCCAGGTGTTTCAAAGGATTCGTTTCGTCGGACGCACCACAACTGTGCAGACGGGCACCGCGCTGATAGGTATAGTGCCGCCCCTCTTCGCATGAGCGGTCGTCTGCAGCGAGATCCTTAAACATGCGAAAACCGAACTAATAACAAACCCGCGAAAATGGACCGGGACGAAACATCGCCTCACCTGTTGGGCCGCGCGCCGACCGATGTAACGCGATATTTCCAAATGGCCAGCATTTGCTTAAACAAAAAACAGCGAGGAATACTCATGCTTGAAGTCATCAACGACTTCCTCTCAGGGAAAGTGCTGATCGTGCTCATTGTCGGGCTCGGGAGCTACTTCACGATCCGCTCGCGTTTCGTCCAGTTCCGTCATTTCTTTCATATGTTCACGGTATTCCGTGAAAGCCTGAAAAGCAGCACTGAACAGCTCAGCTCGTTCCAGGCCCTGATGCTCAGCCTGGCCGGCCGTGTCGGCGCGGGCAACATCGCCGGTGTCGGCATCGCCGTGACCCTGGGTGGTCCTGGTGCGGTGTTCTGGATGTGGGTGACCGCGCTGGTCGGCATGTCCAGCAGCTTCTTCGAATGCTCCCTCGGCCAGCTCTACAAGCGCTGCGATTCCGAAGGCCAGTACCGTGGCGGCCCGTCCTATTACATCCAGCACGGCCTGCAGAAGCGCTGGTTGGGCATGATCATGGCGTTCCTGCTGCTGGTTACCTTCGGCTTCGCCTTCAACGGCCTGCAAGCCCACGCGGTCACCCATTCCCTGAACAACGCCTTCGGCTTCGACACCACCTACACCGGCCTGGGCCTGGCGGTGCTGCTGGGCCTGGTATTCATCGGCGGGATCAAGCGTATCGCCAAGGTGGCCGACCTGCTGGTACCGGTCAAGACCCTGGCGTACATCGGCGTGACCCTCTACGTCATCGTGCTGCAGTTCGAACACGTACCGGACATGCTGGCGACTATCGTCAGAAGTGCGTTCGGCCTGGATCAGGCCTTTGGCGGCCTGATCGGCAGCGCCATCGTCATGGGCGTCAAGCGTGGCGTATTCGCCAACGAAGCCGGCCTGGGCAGTGCGCCTAACGTCGCCGCCGTCGCGTCGGTCGAGCACCCAGTAGCTCAGGGTGTTGTTCAAGCGTTCAGCGTGTTCCTCGACACGTTCCTGATCTGCACTTGCACCGCGCTGTTGATCCTGCTGTCGGGCTTCTACACCCCGGGTTTCGAAGGCGACGGCATTGCCCTGACCCAGAACTCCCTGGCGGCCGTCGTGGGTGACTGGGGCCGGATATTCATCTCCGTGGCCCTGTCCTTGTTCGTGTTCACCTCGATCCTCTACAACTACTATCTGGGCGAGAACAACCTGCGCTTCATGATCGGTGACAATCGCAAGGTCCTGATCGGCTACCGCGCGCTGGTCCTGGTCCTGATTTTCTGGGGTGCCATCGAAAACCTCGGCACCGTGTTCGCTTTCGCCGACATCACCATGACCCTGCTGGCGTTCGTGAACCTGATCGCGCTGTTCCTGCTGTTCAAGGTCGGCATGCGCATCCTGCGTGACTACGATGACCAGCGTGCGGCCGGCATCAAGGTGCCAGTTTTCGACTCCAGCAAGTTCCCGGACCTGGACCTGGACCGCAATGCATGGCCAGCCACCCCGTCGGTACCGGCTGCCAAGCCTGAAAACGCCCCGGCGGGCGTGACCGCAGCGCAACGCTGATCGGCAGGCTGATGGTAAAAAACCGGGCGCATCCCCTGCGCCCGGCGTGACACAGCGTAAGGTCGGCGTCATGCTCGACCTTATGTTGTGGCAGCTGACCCAAGCTGCCGTTTTCGTCCTCGGAGAACAACCCCATGAATGGCTCGACCTACCCTGCCGCCCAGCACGTCATGGTGCTCTACACCGGCGGCACCATCGGCATGCAGGCCAGCGCCCACGGCCTGGCCCCGGCATCCGGTTTCGAAGCGCGTATGCGTGATTACCTGCACAGCCAACCCGAACTCGTCGTGCCGCAATGGCGCTTCCGGGAAATGTCGCCGCTGATCGACAGCGCCAACATGACCCCCACCTACTGGCAGCAACTGCGCGAAGCGGTGGTCGATGCCGTGGATGTGCAGGGCTGCGACAGCGTACTGATCCTGCACGGCACCGACACCCTGGCCTACAGCGCCGCGGCGATGAGCTTCCAACTGCTGGGCCTGCATGCGCGGGTCTGCTTCACCGGCTCGATGCTGCCCGCCGGCGTGACCGACAGCGACGCCTGGGAAAACCTCAGCGGCGCACTGGTCGCCCTTGGCCAGGGTCTGGCGCCGGGCGTGCACCTGTACTTCCACGGTGAGCTGCTGGCGCCAACCCGTTGCGCGAAAGTGCGCAGCTTCGGTCGCCACCCGTTCAAGCGCCTGGAACGCCAGGGTGGCGGCGTCAAAGCCTCCTCGCTGCCAGCGCAGTTGAATTACAACCAGCCCAAGCAATTGGCGAACATCGCGGTGTTGCCGCTGTTTCCCGGCATCAGCGCGCAGGTCCTCGATGGCCTGCTGGGCAGCGGCATCCAGGGCCTGGTGCTGGAATGCTACGGCAGCGGCACCGGGCCGAGCGACAACCCGGCCTTCCTCGCCAGCCTCGAGCGGGCGCGGGACAGCGGCGTGGTGGTCGTGGCGGTGACCCAATGCCATGAAGGTGGCGTCGAGCTGGACGTGTATGAGGCTGGCAGCCGCTTGCGCGGCGTCGGCGTGCTGTCCGGCGGCGGCATGACCCGCGAGGCCGCGTTCGGCAAGTTGCAGGCCTTGATTGGCGCCGGGCTGCCGGTGGACGAGGTTCGGCGGCTGGTAGAGCTGGACCTGTGTGGCGAGCTGAGCTGACACCCGGCAAACCCTGTGGGAGGGGGCACTTGTGGGAGCAAAGCTTGCTCGCGATGCAGGCGACACAGATCAACTGTAAGGTCGCGTCATCGTTCTTCGCGAGCAAGCTTTGCTCCCACAGGTTTACTCCCACATTAGAGGTTGTGTTGAACCTTCGATTTTCACCCGGCATATAACTTGCTCCGTTTCCAAGCTTCCCCAGGCTGGAAACGGACATGCTTCATTCCCACCTCACCACCCTCAACGCCGTCTCCCTGGTTCTGAGCACCTTCAAGAATGAAGGGCTGTCCAGTGAGGCATTGCTGGCCGGCAGCGGCATCAGCGCGGCGGACCTGAGCCGGGCCGATACGCGCATCACCACCAACCAGGAGATGCAAGTCTGCGCCAACGCCGTGGCCCTCAAGCGCGACATCGGCCTGGAACTGGGCCGGCGCATGCACGTTTCGTCCTACGGCATGCTCGGTTATGCCCTGCTCACCAGTGCCACCTTAGGTGACGCCTTGCGCCTGGCGCTGCGCTATCCGGCGCTATTGGGAACACTCTTCGAACTGAACCTGGACGATGACGGCCAGTACATCTGGTTCAGCGCCAGCGATTATCGGGAGAACCCGGCCCTGGCGGTGTTCAATGCCGAGTTCTGCATGGTTTCGCTGAAGGTCATCTGCAACGACCTCCTCGGCCACGCACTGCCGTTGCGTGCAGCACGCTTCGAACATCCGGCGCCCGACTACCAGGTACGCTACACCGCGCCCTTCGACTGCCCGGTGCGCTTCGACAGCGTCGATAATGCGTTCGCCTTCGACCGCCACTGGCTCGAACAGCCCTTGCCCCTGGCCGACCCTATCACCCATCACGCCATGGCCGAACGTTGCCGCCGGCAGAACACCGAGTTCACCGGACGCCAGGCCTGGCTGGGACGGATCCGCCAGTTGCTCGACGCCCAACTGGACGCCGCCCCCGGACTGGAAGGCCTGGCCGAACAGATGAACTGCTCGGCGCGCACCTTGCGCCGGCACCTCAAGGACCTGGGCTGCAGCTATCAGGAACTGCTGGACGAACTGCGCTTCGAACGGGCCAAGCAGATGCTCTGCGAGGACCAATTGCCGATCTACCGAATCGCCGAACGACTGGGCTTCAGCGAAACCGCCAGCTTCCGCCATGCCTTCGTGCGCTGGAGCGGCGTGGCGCCAAGCCAGTTCAGGGCTTGACCCCTGTGGGAGCAAGGCTTGCCCGCGATGGCAATATGACTAACCCCGCAAAAACGCCTGATGCAACGCATCCACCGTCTCGAAGTGATACGCCGGGCCCTCGGCGCTGAGTTCTTCGTGGCTACCAAATCCATACCCCACCGCCGCCGCATCCAGGCCGTTGCTGCGGGCGCCGATCAGGTCGTGTTTGCGGTCGCCGATCATCAGGGTGCTAGCCGGGTCGAGGCCTTCTTCGGCCAGCAGGTGGGCGATCAGCTCGACTTTGTTGGTGCGGGTGCCGTCCAGTTCGCTGCCGTAGATCACTTTGAAATGCCGGGCGAAGTCGAAGTGGCGGGCGATTTCCCGGGCGAACACCCAGGGTTTGGAGGTGGCGATGTACAACTGGCGCCCTTGGCCACCCAAGGTCTCCAGCAACGGCATCACGCCGTCGAATACACGGTTCTCATAAAGGCCGGTGACCTTGAACCGCTCGCGATAGAAATTCACCGCCTCCCAGGCCTTCGCTTCCTCGAAGTCGTAAAACTGCATGAACGCCTGCAACAGCGGTGGGCCGATGAAAGGCTCGAGGCGGGTCAGGTCGGGTTCGTCGATGCCCAGTTTGCTCAAGGCGAACTGGATCGAACGGGTGATGCCCTCGCGGGGGTCGGTGAGGGTGCCGTCGAGGTCGAAGAGTACAGTCTGGTAATGCATTGCAGTTCCTGGGAGTAATGGGGCTGCTGCGCCCGAAGCGTCGGACCGGCCCAGCGGGAGCAAGCTCCCTCGCCACGATGAACCTCATCAGGCCTGGTCGTAGCCTTCGGCCAGGTGCAGGTCCTTGAGCTTCACGTAGTTCGCCGCGCTGTAGGTGAAAAATGCGCGCTCCTTGTCCGTCAGCGGCCGGGCCTGCTTCACCGGGCTGCCCACATATAAAAAGCCGCTTTCCAGGTGCTTGCCCGGCGGTACCAAGCTGCCGGCACCGATGATCACATCATCTTCGACCACCGCGCCGTCCATGACGATGCTGCCCATGCCGATCAGGATCCGGCTGCCCACGGAGCAACCATGGAGCATGACCTTGTGGGCGATGGTCACGTCGTCGCCGATCAGCAACGGGAAACCCTCGGGATTGAACGGACCGGCGTGGGTGATGTGCAGCACGCAACCATCCTGGACGCTGGTACGCGCACCGATTCGGATGCGGTGCATGTCGCCGCGAATGACCGTCAGCGGCCAGACGGAGCTGTCTTCGCCGATTTCGACGTCGCCGATCACCACCGCAGTGCTGTCGACAAAAGCGCCACGGGCTAGCCGCGGGCTGTGGTTCTGGTACGTGCGAAGGGTCACGATAGGCTCTCTCTTATCCGGTGATAGGCGCTGCTAGCTGCGGTGAGCGTCGATTGTAATTAAGATGGGCCCATGTTTCTTCCAGCCAAGGTGTCGACCGTGAGCGTGAACAACCCTCTTTTGCAGCCCTATGACCTGCCGCCATTCTCGGCGATCCGTGCCGAGCACGTGCAACCGGCCATCGAGCAGATCCTGGCTGACAACCGTGCCGCCATCGCCGAGCTCCTCAAGACCCAAGTCCAGCAGCCTACCTGGGCCGGCCTGGTGTTGGCGATGGACGAGCTCAATGATCGCCTGGGCGCGGCCTGGAGCCCGGTCAGTCATCTGAATGCCGTGCGCAACAGCCCTGAACTGCGCGAAGCCTACGAGGCCTGCCTGCCGGCGCTGAGTGCCTACTCCACCGAGCTGGGCCAGAACCGCGAGCTGTTCCAGGCGTTCGAAGCCCTGGCGAGCAGCCCTGAAGCCGCGGGTTTCGACGTGGCGCAGAAAACCATCCTGGAACATTCCCTGCGTGACTTCCGCCTGTCGGGCATCGACCTGCCGCCGGAGCAGCAGAAGCGCTACGCCGAAGTGCAGAGCAAACTGTCCGAGCTGGGCAGCCGCTTCTCCAATCAACTGCTGGACGCGACCCAGGCCTGGACCAAGCACGTCACAGACGAAGCCGCCCTCGCCGGCCTGACCGACTCGGCCAAGGCGCAAATGGCCGCGGCCGCCCAAGCCAAGGAGCTGGACGGCTGGCTGATCAACCTGGAATTCCCCAGCTATTACGCGGTGATGACCTACGCCGAAGACCGCGCCCTGCGTGAAGAAGTCTACGCTGCGTACTGCACCCGCGCCTCGGACCAAGGCCCGAATGCCGGCCAGAACGATAACGGCCCGGTGATGGAACAGATCCTCGACCTGCGTCAGGAACTGGCCCAATTGCTCGGTTTCGCCAACTTCGCCGAGTTGAGCCTGGCGACCAAGATGGCCGAATCCAGCGATCAGGTCCTCAGTTTCCTGCGGGACCTTGCCAAGCGCAGCAAACCATTCGCCGCCCTGGACCTGGAACAGCTCAAAGCCTTCGCCGCCGAACAGGGCTGCCCCGACCTGCAAAGCTGGGACAGCGGTTTCTACGGTGAAAAACTGCGCCAGCAGCGTTACAGCGTGGCCCAGGAAGCCCTGCGTGCGTACTTCCCGATCGACAAGGTACTGGGCGGCCTGTTCGCCATCGTGCAACGCCTCTACGGCATCGAGATCGCCGAACTGAAAGGCTTCGATACCTGGCACCCGGACGTGCGCCTGTTCGAAATCAAGGAGAACGGCCAGCACGTCGGCCGCTTCTTCTTCGACCTCTACGCCCGCGCCAACAAGCGTGGCGGTGCCTGGATGGACGGCGCCCGCGACCGTCGTCGCACCTTCGAAGGCGTCCTGCAGAGCCCGGTCGCCAACCTGGTGTGCAACTTCACCCCGGCCGACAGCGGCAAACCGGCGCTGCTGACCCACGATGAAGTCACCACCCTGTTCCACGAATTCGGCCATGGCCTGCACCACCTGCTGACCCGCGTCGAACACGCTGGCGTGTCCGGCATCAACGGCGTGGCCTGGGATGCCGTGGAGCTGCCGAGCCAGTTCATGGAAAACTGGTGCTGGGAGCCTGAAGGCCTGGCGCTGATTTCCGGCCACTACGAAACCGGCGAACCACTGCCCCAGGACCTGCTGGAGAAAATGCTCGCGGCGAAAAACTTCCAGTCCGGCCTGATGATGGTCCGCCAGTTGGAGTTCTCGCTGTTCGACTTCGAGCTGCACGCCACCCACGGCGATGGCCGCAGCGTGCTGCAAGTGCTCGAAGGCGTGCGCGACGAAGTCTCGGTGATGCGTCCACCGGCCTACAACCGCTTCCCCAACAGCTTCGCCCACATCTTCGCCGGCGGTTATGCGGCGGGCTACTACAGCTACAAATGGGCGGAAGTGTTGTCGGCCGACGCGTTCTCCAAGTTCGAAGAGGACGGCGTGCTCAACGCCGACACCGGGCGAGCCTTCCGTGAGGCGATCCTGGCCCGTGGCGGCTCGCAGGAGCCGATGGTGCTGTTCGTCGACTTCCGTGGCCGTGAGCCGTCGATTGACGCACTCTTGCGCCACAGCGGCCTGACCGAGGACGCGGCAGCATGAGCGAGGGACCTGTGATTACCAAGCGACGCTTTATCGCCGGGGCGGTCTGCCCGGCCTGCAGCGAGCCGGACAAGTTGATGATGTGGAACGAAGACGGCGTGCCGCACCGTGAATGTGTGGCCTGCGGTTATTCCGACACACTCAACGAGCAAGGCCTGTCAGTGCCCAAGGAATTGGGCACCCGGGTCAATACCTCGGCGGTCAAGGTGCCGGACGCCAAGGTCCAGGCAGTGCAGTTTTTCCCCAACCCCAAGTTGAAGAAAAAACCGACGGAATGATCCGGTATCATCTTCCGGGCCCCAGGGCCCGGAAGCGATACATATATACCGCCCGCCCCCACACCGTCCTTTGCAGACTGTTCATCACGTCCAGACTGAGAGGAAGGTTTCCATGCCCGACGATGCCAATCCGCTGTTGCAGGCCCATGACCTGCCGCCTTTTTCGCTGATCCAAGCCGAACATTTCTCACCGGCCCTTGACCGGATTCTTGCCGAGAGCCGCGCTCAAGTCGCCGACATCATCAAGACCCAGACACCGTTCCCCACCTGGGACGACCTCGTGCTGGCGATGGACGAGATCCACGCCCGCTTGAAGAGCTTCGGCTATGTGCTGGAGCGACTGAGCTGGAACAGGATCGGTGGCGCCTGGGTCCAGGCTTGGTCGGACTGCAGCGAACGGCTGCAGGATTTCCAGCGGTCGCTCCAACACCATCCCGACCTGTTCCAGCTGTATCAGCGCTTGGCGAACAGCCCGATAGCCCGACATTTCACGCCGGCGAGAAAAAGAACCCTGGCAAAGATCCTCCGGCAGTTTCGCCAGAACGGCTTGGCGAACACCGCACAGGCAGACTTGAAAGACCTGCAACTGCGTATCCAAGGCGCCCGGGACTTGTTCCTGGAACACTTGCACGAGGCCCATAAAGCCTGGAGCCGAACGTTTGACGACGAGGCCCAGTTGAGCGGCCTGCCGTCGTCCTTCAAACAACGCATGGCCGACCAGGCGCGGGTGGCTGGACGCAAGGGCTGGTTGCTGACGCTCAATGAGGAGTCGTTTCGTATCGTCACCCGTTACGCTGACAATCACGGTTTGCGCCAGCAAATGTACGTCGCCTTCAGCACGCGCGCATCGGATCAGGGGCCCCATGCCGGCGTGTTCGACAACGGCGAAGTCCTCGCGCAGTTGCTCAGGGATCGCCACGAGCACGCCACGTTACTGGGCTATTCGAATTACGCTCAAATGGCGCTCGAACCAGAGCAGGCCGAGTCGCCTGAACAGGTCCTGGCGTTCTTGCAGGAACGGCTCGCACAGCAGCGCAGCGTATTTGCCCGGGACACTGAACAACTGGAAAAATTTGCCGCAACGCAAGATTTCAGCAGCCTCCAGCCTTGGGATTACCACTACCTGGCCGAAAAGCTTCGGCGGCAAACGGCTGGGGTTTCGGAGCAAGCCGCCAGTGCCTGGTTTGAACTGGAGTCGACTTTTGCACAGCTGTTGCTGATCGCCAGGGACCTGTTCGGCGTGAACATCGTTGAACGCCAGGACGTGGCGACCTGGCATCCGGACGTGCGCCTTTTTGAAGTCCGCGAGGCGGACGAGACCGTGGGCTACCTCTATTTCGACCCGTTTGCAGAGGCGAACCAGGACGGTTTTCCCAATACCACCACCCTGCGCAATCGCCGCATCACTGCCGAAGGCCGCCCTCGGCTCCCCATCGCGGTCTTGCATGGCTGGTTGCCGCGTGGCTCAGGCACGAACCCGGCGTTGCTGGATCATCGGCAGTTACGCATCCTCTTTCATGAGTTCGGCCATTGCTTGCATCACGTCTTGACCCGGGCTGAATACCGCGAAATTTCGGGCATCACGGAACTGTCCAGGGGAACGGCCGAATTCGCCGGGGTGTTGTTCGAGCAATGGTGCTTCGCCAAGCCCTGCCTGATGCGTGTCTCGAAACATCACCAAACCGGAGCGCCCTTGCCGGACACCCTCGCCGATCAATGGCTGGTCTACCTCCATACCCAGACCAGTTGGGACAGCGCCGCGTTCTTGCGCGATGCGCTGTTCGACATGGAGTTGCACCGCAGCCACGGCGACGGACGCACCGCCCAACAAGTATTCGATCAAGTCAGCGCACAGGTCGGGCATCTGCCGGTGTCTGCCACCGAACGCTGGCCCAATGGCCTGGACTATATGGTGACCGGCTATGGGGCCGGCATCTATGCCTATGCCTGGTCGAAGGAATTGGCAAAAACCGTGTTCCAGAGGTTCAAGCGCGACGGGCTGTTCAACCGGGAAACCGGGCAGGCGTTGCGCGAGACGATTTTCGGGTCGGGCGATTCGCGTCCGCTGTCTGAGTCGGTCACGGCGTTTCTGGGCACGTAGCGATCATCGCTCGGGAAGCACAACCTGAGTGTCAAGGTGACGCGTCGTCGTGGTTGAGTTGACCCAGCTTGCCAGGGAGCAAAGGGCAAAGACGCTGGTGCTGCAATCGCCATTCGCCAGCGCCACGCGGAGTTTGTCGACATCGGCCTGCATCATGTAGCGCACGCCGTCCTTGAAGTGATGACTGTCACCGAAGCCCCCTTCGGTCATTTCGTTCAAGGCGTCCTCTTTGCTCCAACCCTGCACCACCACTCGGTACATGGCGGCGACCAGCCCGGTGCGGTCCGAGCCGTGCTTGCAGTGCATCAGCACCGGCCCCTTGGCTTCGGCCGCCTGGACAGCGCGCAAAACCATGAGTATGTCGCTGTCATCGACATGATTGGTGCGATAGGGCAACTGCACTTGCTCGATGCCGGGGGTGGACAGCCAGCGATTGTCCGACTCCGGCAGGAAGTTGATGACCGTGCCGATCCTCAGCTTGCTCAGCAAGGGCTGCGCTGCGCCGTCCGGCAGGGAGCTGCGGTAGAGCGTCGGAGACATCTGGTAGAGGTTGTAGGCCTTTTCCACCGGCTGCGCCCATTCAACGGGCCTCACCTGCGTGGAGTCGGCCGCTTGGGCGGGGATCTCGGCCAGCCCGATGAGCAAGGCCAGGCACAGCAGTGAACGGGAACAGAGCTTGAGCATGCACAGATGACCGAAAACGAAGGAATGCGAGATCAGCAGTTTCGGCTCGCTGCGGTTAAAAGCCCGTGAGGAGAACGTCAAAGCGTTGTGAACGATGATCGGGGGTTCGGGCTGCTGAATGGCACTGGTCTAAATCGAATGCAACGAATACTGTATGCACATACAGCTTTTCGGAGTGCTCCCATGTCAGCTTCTCTTCCGCCTCGCGGCCGCGGCACCGCGACCAACCCGCACAACCGCTTCGCCCCGAGTCGTTCGGTGGCCGAAGATGACGGCTGGTGCCAGGAAGTCCCGCCGACCCAGGGCACCGAAGTGCGCATCGAAATGGCCAAGACCATCATTACCCGCAACACCTCGTCCGATATTCCCTTCGACCGCTCGATCAACCCGTACCGAGGCTGCGAACACGGCTGCATCTACTGCTATGCGCGGCCCAGCCATGCCTACTGGGACCTGTCGCCGGGGCTGGATTTCGAAACGAAGCTGATCGCCAAGACCAATGCCGCCGATGTGCTGGAAGAGCAATTGTCCCGGCGCGGCTATCAATGCGCGCCAATCGCGCTGGGGTCCAACACCGATCCCTACCAGCCTATCGAACGCGAGCAACGGATAACCCGCCGGATTCTCGAGGTGCTGCTGCGCTATCGGCATCCGGTGACCATCGTCACCAAGGGTTCGCTGATCCTGCGCGACCTGGACCTGCTGACCGAGCTGGCGCAACAACGCCTGGTGCACGTGATGATCAGCCTCACCACCCTGGACGATGAGCTCAAGCGCATTCTCGAACCCCGCGCTGCGGCGCCCAAGGCGCGGTTGCGGGCGATCAAGGTCATGCGCGAGGCAGGCATCGCCGTGGGGGTGCTGTGTGCGCCGATGATCCCGATGATCAATGACAGCGAGATCGAAAGCCTGCTGGCCGAAGCCCACGCCGCCGGCGCGCAGAATGCCGCCTACGTCATGCTGCGCCTGCCGCTGGAGGTTGCGCCGCTGTTCGAGGAGTGGTTGCAGGCGCACTACCCGCAACGCGCCGCCCACGTGCTGAGCCTGGTGCGCCAGAGTCGCGGTGGCGAACTGTATGACAGCCGTTTCGGTGCGCGGATGCGCGGCGAAGGCCCGTTCGCCGACCTGCTGGCCCAGCGTTTCGCCAAGGCCCTCAAGCGCTTGGGGCTTGAGCGTCGCGACGGATACAATCTTGATTGCGATGCCTTCTGTCCGCCGGGCCGACAGATGTCTTTGATTTGATTAAAGTTGACCTTGAAACAGCGCCGGGCATGAGCTGCGCCAGCGTTTTGCCACCCCTGGAATCGTTGTTCTAGAGCCTTGGATTTCAGTTTGAGTTAAGTTTCGGCCGCTACCTTGTTCAGCGAGTGACTGACGGGTCGAACACCTCGATCTGGATGTTTTTTAACCAGCCACTGGCGTCAACGTCAAAGAGGATGAATCATGAGTGACAAGGATAAACAGCCGTTGGCTGCGTCGGCTTCAGCCCAACCCCAGGCGGAAACCGCCGATGCAGCGCTGCAGCATATTGTTGACGGCTTTTTGCATTTCCATCACGAGATCTTTCCGCAACAGGAAGAGCTCTTCAAGAAACTCGCCACCGCCCAGGCGCCCCGGGCGATGTTCATCACCTGCGCCGATTCGCGCATCGTGCCCGAGTTGATCACCCATAGCTCCCCCGGCGACCTGTTCGTGACCCGTAACGTCGGCAACGTCGTGCCACCTTATGGGCAGATGAACGGCGGCGTCTCCACCGCCATCGAATACGCCGTGCTGGCCCTCGGTGTGCAACACATCATTGTCTGCGGCCATTCCGATTGCGGCGCCATGCGTGCGGTGCTCAACCCCGACACCCTGGAAAAAATGCCCACGGTAAAAGCCTGGCTGCGCCACGCCGAAGTGGCCAAGACCATGGTCCACGACAACTGTCCGTGTGGCGACGAAAAACAGACCATGTCGATCCTCACCGAAGAGAACGTGATCGCGCAGTTGCAGCATTTGCGAACGCATCCCTCGGTCGCATCGCGCATGGCCAATGGTCAGTTGTTCATCCATGGCTGGGTGTACAACATCGAGACCAGCGAGATCAAAGCCTATGACGCGGACCAGGGACGTTTCCTGCCGCTCGATGGCAGCCATCCGATACCGGTGGCGACGCCCAAAGCGCGCTTCTAACCACTCCTAAACTTGTGTGGTTCAAGCCTTGCCGCCATTTGCGCGGTAGGGCCTCGCCATGCCTGAAGAAAACTTCGGGAGAGTCGCCATGCGTGCTCAATTAAAAGCTGTTCTGCCACGGGAGCTATTGGCTTCGGTGGTGGTGTTCCTGGTGGCGCTGCCCTTGTGCATGGGCATTGCCATCGCCTCCGGCCTGCCACCGGCCAAAGGCCTGATCACCGGCATCATTGGTGGCCTGGTGGTGGGTTTCCTGGCCGGTTCCAAGCTGCAAGTCAGTGGCCCGGCCGCCGGGTTGGCGGTGTTGGTCTTCGAATTGGTGCGCCAGCATGGCGTGGCCATGCTCGGGCCGATCCTGCTGCTGGCCGGTCTGCTGCAATTGTTGGCCGGGCGCTTTCGCCTCGGCTGCTGGTTCCGGGTCACCGCACCTGCGGTGGTGTACGGGATGCTGGCGGGTATCGGCGTGCTGATCGTGCTGTCCCAGGTCCATGTGATGCTCGACGCGACGCCCAAGCCGTCAGGGCTGGATAACCTGGCGGCATTCCCGGCGGCCGTGGCCCAGGCCTTGCCGTCCTTCGGCTGGCAGGCCGGCCTGCTTGGTTTATCGACGATTGCGGTGATGTGGCTGTGGGAAAAGTTTCGCCCCCACAGCCTGCGCTTCGTTCCCGGCGCCTTGCTCGGTGTAGGCCTGGCGACCGTCGCCAGCCTGCTGCTGGCCTTGCAGGTCAAACGCGTGGAAGTCCCGGAGAACCTCGCCGAAGCCATTGATTGGCTGCGCCCGGCGGACCTGCTGAACCTGGCCGACCCGACGCTGCTGATCGCCGCATTCGCCGTGGCCTTCATTGCCAGCGCCGAAACCCTGCTGTCGGCGGCCGCCGTGGACCGCATGCACAGCGGCGAGCGTGCGGACTTCGACCGCGAACTGTCGGCGCAAGGGATCGGCAACATGCTCTGCGGCCTGCTCGGCGCCCTGCCGATGACTGGGGTGATCGTGCGCAGCTCGGCCAACGTCCAGGCCGGGGCCACCACGCGGATGTCGACGATTTTCCACGGCCTGTGGTTGTTGCTCTTCGTGCTGTTGCTGTCCAGCGTGCTGCAAAGCATCCCGGTGGCGAGCCTGGCGGGGGTGTTGGTGTACACCGGCTTCAAGCTGGTGGACCTCAAGGCGTTTCGCAGCCTGGGCCGCTACGGCCGTATGCCGATGTTCACCTACGCCGCCACGGCGCTGGCGATCATCTTTACCGACCTGCTGACCGGTGTGCTGATCGGCTTCGGCCTGACCCTGGCGAAACTGGCCTGGAAAGCCTCGCGACTGAAAATCAGCCTGATCGACCTGCCCCAGGAAGGCGAGATGGAACTGCGACTGGTCGGGGCAGCCACCTTCCTCAAGGTGCCGGCGCTGACCCAGGTGCTGGGCAGCATACCGACAGGCGCGACCGTGCATGTGCCGCTCAATAACCTGAGCTACATCGATCACTCGTGCCTGGAGCTACTGGAAGAATGGGGCCGGGCGAATGCCAGCAAGGGTTCGAAGCTGCTGATCGAATCCCGCGGGCTCAAGCGCCGGTTGGAAGGGCGGTTGCGTACCACCGTAGGGGTTGGCGCAGCGACCGGTTAACCCTGCCCCTGTGGGAGCGAGCCTGCTCGCGATTGCGGTGGATCAGTCGACATAAATGTTGAATGTCCAACCGCTATCGCGAGCAGGCTCGCTCCCACAGGATTTTGCGGTGAGCACAATGATTGTGAACACCCACAGGGGTTGTGTGTTTCAGCTGGATCAAGCCGCTGGCTGATCCAGCTCCAGCCCAACGCCCAGCTGGCGCGACAGGCACGGCCAGCGCTTCCAGGCAGCGCCTGTGTCCGGGCTGCCGAGTTTCTCCCGGTAAGACTCCACCGACTCCAGCGCAAAGCTGTCTTCGTCGAGCATTTCGTCCACGGCGTGGTGCACGGCTTCATCCAACTGGTTGGCGAACGGTTCGCCGATCAGATGGTGAGCGATCAGGTTGGCAACCGTCATGTCCAGCGGGATCAGCGGCTGGCTGAAGTGCTTGATGTACAAATCGTTGACCTCCTCCACCAACCGATGGGCCAGATAGGCTTCGTCCAACAGGCTGTCCAGGCCAACGTGGCCTTCCATCAACTTCGGTGGCTGGAGGAAAAACTGTTCGGCGATTTTCAGTACCGGCTTGATCTGCGATTCGATACCGGCTTCGCGGGCCACCTCGTTGGCGGCGTCCAGCAGGTCCGGCACTTGCTCGATGTAGGCGGTGACAAAACGGGTCATGACGCCCTTTGCGTCGATGTCTGGCAACTGGATCGCGGCATGCAGATGCGGTAACTGGGCCTCCAGCTGGCGGGTCAATTGGCCGGTCTCGGCTTCGTGTTGTTGGGCTTTTTGGATCTGCTCGCGCAATGCGGCGGTGTTCATGAAAACTCCAGGAAACAAGGCAAAGAAATAGGGAAGACATAACTTAGCTGGCGCAAAAACACTCCTAAGACCTATTTTTCATAACCGTCCCTTCCTTGCTACAGCACAGTTATATCGGTTTGCCATCACTCAGGTTCGCATCCTTCTCCATTCGTGGGCTCTAGCGCAAGCCCCGGCTGTTTCAAACGATTTACGCCATCGCGTTGCGAGGTTGCAGGTGCTGTCTATACTCGGGTTGGAATGGAGTTAGCTGATGACACCCGATTGCATGTGCAGCAAGGCGCGGCGAGTCAATTAAGCAGTCTGAATAGCCGATCCCTTGCCGCAGGCTTTACGCCTACGGGATAACAAGAACGATAAGGGGAACCCGCAATGACGCGACATCCACACGTATGGATGGGCCTCCTGTTGTGGTCGATTTTCAGCCAGGCGCAAGCGGCCTGGACTGTGAATATGGCGCCGGGAGCGACACAGATCAGCAACGCAGTGTTCGACCTGCACATGACCATCTTCTGGATCTGTGTGGTCATCGGCATCATCGTCTTCGGCGCCATGTTCTGGTCGATGATCATGCACCGCCGCTCAACCGGCCAGAATGCCGCGCATTTCCACGAAAACACCCGCGTCGAAATCCTCTGGACCATCGTGCCCTTGCTGATCCTGGTGCTGATGGCGATTCCTGCCACCGCCACCCTGATCAAGATGTACGACTCCAGCGAGTCGGACATCGATATCCAGGTCACCGGCTATCAATGGAAGTGGCACTACAAGTACCTGGGCCAGGACGTCGAGTTCTTCAGCAACCTGGCGACCCCCGCCGAACAAATCCATAACCAGAGCGCCAAGGGCGAGCATTACCTGCTGGAGGTCGACAAGCCGCTGGTGCTGCCGGTCGATGCCAAGGTGCGCTTCCTGGTGACCTCCGCCGACGTGATCCACTCCTGGTGGGTGCCGGCCTTCGCGGTCAAGCGCGATGCGATCCCAGGCTTCGTCAACGAAGCCTGGACCCGTGTCGACAAGCCCGGCCTGTACCGTGGCCAGTGCGCCGAGCTGTGCGGCAAGGACCACGGCTTCATGCCGATCGTGGTGGAGGTCAAGAGCAAGCCCGACTACGAAAAATGGCTGGGCGAACGCAAGGCCGAAGCCGCGCAGCTCAAGGAGCTGACCAGCAAGGAATGGACGCGCGAAGAACTCATCGAGCGTGGCGACAAGGTCTACCACACCACATGCGTGGCCTGTCACCAGGCCGAAGGCCAGGGTTTGCCACCGATGTTCCCGGCACTCAAGGGCTCGAAAATCGCCACCGGGCCGATCAAGGATCACCTGGGCATTGTCTTCCACGGCAAACCCGGCACCTCCATGGCCGCGTTCGGCAAACAGTTGTCGGAAGTCGATATCGCCGCGGTCGTGACCTATGAACGCAACGCCTGGGGCAACAACAAGGGCGACATGGTGACGCCTAAAGAAGTGCTGGAACTCAAACAGGCGGAAAGCCAATGAGCCGGCCTGACGATCGTTCCCGCAACCGTTCCGGGCTCACCGCCCCGGGCCGCCCAGCCCACTCGTTCGAAGGAGACAGGACATGAGTGCTGTGATCGATGACCACGGTCATGCCGACCACGCCCACGGCCCCGCCAAGGGCCTGATGCGCTGGGTACTGACCACCAACCACAAGGATATCGGCACGCTGTACCTGTGGTTCGCCTTCTCCATGTTCCTGTTGGGCGGCTCGTTCGCCATGGTGATCCGCGCCGAGCTGTTCCAGCCCGGCCTGCAGATCGTGCAACCGGAATTCTTCAACCAGATGACCACCATGCATGGCCTGGTGATGGTCTTCGGCGCAGTCATGCCGGCGTTCGTCGGCCTTGCCAACTGGATGATCCCGTTGATGATCGGCGCGCCGGACATGGCCCTGCCGCGCATGAACAACTTCAGCTTCTGGCTGTTGCCGGCGGCGTTCCTGCTGCTGGTCTCGACGCTGTTCACCCCTGGAGGCGGGCCGAACTTCGGTTGGACCTTCTATGCGCCGCTGTCCACCACCTATGCGCCAGAAAGCGTGACGTTCTTCATCTTTGCCATCCACCTGATGGGCATCAGCTCGATCATGGGCGCGATCAACGTGATCGCCACCATCCTCAACCTGCGCGCCCCCGGCATGACCCTGATGAAAATGCCGCTGTTCGTCTGGACCTGGCTGATCACCGCGTTCCTGCTGATCGCAGTGATGCCGGTGCTGGCCGGCTGCGTGACGATGATGCTGATGGACATCCACTTCGGCACCAGCTTCTTCAGTGCCGCCGGCGGCGGTGACCCGGTGCTGTTCCAGCACGTGTTCTGGTTCTTCGGCCACCCCGAGGTGTACATCATGATCCTGCCGGCCTTCGGTGCCGTCAGCTCGATCATCCCGGCGTTCTCGCGCAAGCCGTTGTTTGGCTACACCTCGATGGTCTACGCCACCGCCGCCATTGCGTTCCTGTCGTTCATCGTCTGGGCGCACCACATGTTCGTGGTTGGCATTCCGCTGGTGGGCGAACTGTTCTTCATGTACGCCACCCTGCTGATCGCCGTGCCCACCGGGGTGAAGGTGTTCAACTGGGCCAGCACCATGTGGCAAGGCTCGCTGACCTTCGAGACACCGATGCTGTTTGCCGTGGCGTTCGTGATCCTGTTTTCCATCGGCGGTTTCTCCGGGCTGATGCTGGCCATCGCCCCGGCGGACTTCCAGTACCAGGACACCTACTTCGTGGTCGCGCACTTCCACTACGTGCTGGTGCCCGGCGCGATCTTCGGGATATTCGCCTCGGCCTACTACTGGCTGCCGAAGTGGACCGGCCACATGTACGACGAAACCCTCGGCAAACTGCACTTCTGGCTGTCGTTCGTGGGGATGAACCTGGCGTTCTTCCCCATGCACTTCGTCGGCCTGGCGGGCATGCCCCGGCGGATTCCCGACTACAACCTGCAGTTCGCCGACTTCAACATGGTCTCGTCCATCGGCGCATTCATGTTCGGCACCACGCAGATCTTCTTCCTGTTCATCGTGATCAAGACCATCCGTGGCGGCGAGCCGGCACCGGCCAAGCCGTGGGATGGGGCCGAAGGGCTGGAGTGGAGCGTGCCTTCGCCGGCGCCGTATCACACCTTCACTACGCCGCCGGAAGTGAAATGAACACGCAAGCTTCTGTGGGAGCGAGCCTGCTCGCGATAGCGGTAGACCAGGCACACCGCGTCGCCTGCATCGCGAGCAGGCTCGCTCCCACAGGGCTCGGTGCACGGAGCAGGAACCATGGCTGATTCGATTTCGATGAAGAAACTGGTCACCCGCCTGCTGCTGGTGGTGGTGGCCATGTTCATCTTCGGGTTTGCCCTGGTGCCGATCTACGACGTGATGTGCAAGGCGTTCGGCATCAACGGCAAGACCGGCGGGCAGTACGAAGGCGAGCAGGTCGTCGATGAATCACGGCAGGTGCGCGTGCAGTTCCTGTCGACCAATTCGGTGGACATGGTCTGGGACTTCTACCCCAAGGGCGATGAGCTGGTGGTCAAGCCCGGGGCGGTCAACGAGATGGTGTTCGTCGCCCACAACCCCACCGACCGGCCGATGAGCGCCCAGGCGGTGCCGAGTATCTCGCCGAGCAACGCGGCGGCGTATTTCCACAAGACCGAATGTTTTTGTTTTACCCAGCAAGTGCTGCAACCCGGCGAACGCATCGAAATGCCCATGCGCTTCATCGTCGACCGGGACATGCCCAAGGAAGTGAAGCACCTGACGCTGTCCTACACGCTGTTCGACATCACCGCTCGTCATCCACCGGTGGCTCTAAACACTGACCGATAGCGTGCCCGATAAGGAGAACAATAAATGGCAACTCACGAACACTATTACGTTCCGGCCCAGAGCAAATGGCCGATCATCGCCACGGTTGGCATGTTCGTCACGGTGTATGGCCTGGCAACCTGGTTCAACGACATGAAGGCGGCGCGCCCGGATTCCCACGGCCCGCTGATCTTTTTCGTCGGCGGGCTTCTGCTGGCCTACATGCTGTTCGGCTGGTTCGGCGCGGTGATCAAGGAAAGCCGCGCCGGGTTGTACAGCGCGCAGCTCGACCGCTCGTTCCGCTGGGGCATGAGCTGGTTCATCTTTTCCGAAGTGATGTTCTTCATCGCCTTCTTCGGGGCCCTGTTCTATGTGCGCGTGATTTCGGCGCCAGGCCTGGCGGGGGAAGGCACCAAGGGCCTGTCGGAGATGCTGTGGCCGAACTTCGAATATGTCTGGCCGTTGCTGAACAACCCCGATCCTAAACTCTTCCCGCCGCCCAAAGACGTCATCAGCCCCTGGGGCTTACCGCTGCTCAATACCATCCTGCTGGTCAGTTCCAGCGTCACCGTGACCATCGCCCACCATGCCCTGAAAAAAGGCCATCGCGGCGCGCTGAAAATCTGGCTGGCGATCACCGTGCTGCTGGGTTGCGCCTTCCTGGGCTTCCAGGCCGAGGAATACATCCACGCCTATAAAGAGCTGGGCCTGACGTTGGGCTCGGGGATCTATGGGGCAACCTTCTTCATGCTCACCGGGTTCCACGGCGCCCACGTCACCATGGGCACGATCATCCTGTTCGTGATGCTGATGCGCATCATGCGTGGGCACTTCGACAACGAGCATCAGTTCGGCTTCGAGGCGGCGAGCTGGTACTGGCACTTCGTCGATGTGGTGTGGATCGGCTTGTTCGTCTTCGTCTACATCCTCTGACGCAACCGTTATCAGGGCGGCTCTTTACCAAGGAGCATGCGACACCAACTGGCCGCTGAAGAAACCCCAGGCAATCAAGCCGACGGTGGCGGCGGCCAGGCTGACTCGGATCGCCAGGGCGATGACCAGGCGATTGGAACTGCTGTCGTCCTTGACCAGAAAAAACAGGCCGCTGAACAGGCTGGCAATCGTGGCAATCAGCATCAGGACGATGGCTGCTTTGAGCATTAGGGACACTCCGGGGGGACGCGATGCACGTGAGTATAGCTATCCCGTTCGACGGCTTTCGGACGGCGCCATGAAAGGCTTCCGGCCAGGCCTAGTGCCGTCATTGGTGGTGGCCGTGCTGGTGCCGGTGATGGTGTGCCTGGGGTTCTGGCAATTGAGCCGGGGCGAACAGAAGCGCGTGCTCATGGACACTTACGCCGAGCGCCGCGTGGCACCGCCGATGGACAGCACTGAGCTTACGCACACCGCCGACCCGGCCTTTCGCCCGGTCACGCTGCAGGGCCAGTTCGACGCCGAGCACAGCATCCTGCTGGATAACCGCCAACACGACGGCAAGGTAGGCGTCGAGTTGCTGCAACCGTTCCTCGACCACCGCACCGGGCTGTGGCTGCTGGTCAATCGCGGCTGGCTACCCTGGCCGGACCGGCGCACCCCGCCGGCCTTCAACACGCCGGAGCAACCGGTGAGCCTCCAGGCCTGGGTCTACGTCGCACCCGGCGCCACCTTCCAGCTCCACGCCGACCCGGCCGATGCGCCCTGGCCGCGACTGGTCACCACCATTGAGCCGGACAAGCTGTGGACTGATCTAGGCCGCAACGGCTTCGCCTATCAATTGCGCCAACAAAGCGGCCCCGGCGCCTACCGGACCGATTGGCCGGTGGTCGCCATGGGCCCGGAAAAACACCTCGGCTATGCCGTGCAGTGGTTCGCCATGGCGGCGGCACTGTTCGGCCTGTTCCTTTATCTCGGATGGCACAACGCAGGGAGACACCATGGGAAGCACCATGAATCCAACCAACACGTCTGAGGCGCCCGTGGCGCCCAACCGTCGCAAGGGCCGCGTGCAATTGCTGCTGATCGTGCTCGGCGTGATCGGGCCGATGATCCTCGCCACCGGCATGTACAAATTCCAGTTCTGGGTGCCCGACAGCCGCAGCTACCACGGCGAACTGATCGGCACCGGCCAGACCCGCGCCGAGATTGGCGTGCAGGCCGATGAACAGCGCTGGCAGATCCTCGTCACGGCGCCGCAGGAATGTTCGGTGGATTGCCGGCAACTGGTGTACCTGGCCCGGCAGGTGCAGATCGGCCTCGGCCGTGAAGCCGGCCGCGCCAGTCATGCCCTGGCGATCGCACAACCGCTCGATGCCGAGTACGACGCCCAACTGCAGCGTGAATACCCACAACTGCAACGCTACCCACTGGACCTGCCGGCCTATCAGAAAGGCGCCCAAGGTTCCGGCGGCGCGCAACTGTGGATCATCGATCCCCACAGCAACCTGGTGCTGCGCTACGACGCCCGGGTCAAGGGCAAGGACCTGCTCAACGACCTGCGCCACTTGCTGAAACTGTCGAACATCGGATGAGGGCATCGACATGGCCAAACCTGGATTTCGCCTCGCGCTGTTTGCCACGTTGCTGGCACTGATCGTCGTATTGTTGGGCGCCTACACCCGGCTGACCCACGCCGGCCTCGGCTGCCCGGACTGGCCCGGTTGCTACGGGTTCATCAGCGTGCCCAAGAGCGAAGCCCAACTGGCCCATGCCGAGTTGCATTTCCCCGACACTCCGGTGGAGGCCCATAAAGGCTGGAACGAGATGGTCCATCGTTATTTCGCCGGTGCCCTGGGGTTGATGATTACCGTGCTAGCCGCCCGGGCCTGGATGAACCGTAGCCGCCCCGGCCAGCCTGTGAAGTTGCCGCTGTTCCTACTGGCCGTGGTCTTCGCGCAAGCGGCGTTCGGCATGTGGACCGTCACGCTGAAGCTATGGCCACAGGTGGTCACCGGGCATTTGCTCGGCGGCTTCGCGACGTTGAGCCTGCTGTTCCTGCTCACCTTGCGCTTGTCCGGCGTGTTGCCGGCGCTGACCGTGCCCAAGCGCCTGCAACATTGGGCCACCGCCGGGCTGCTGCTGGTGATCGGCCAGATCGCCCTGGGCGGTTGGGTCAGCTCCAATTACGCGGCGGTGGCCTGCATCGATTTCCCCACTTGCCACGGCCAATGGCTGCCACCGGCCGATTTTGCCAACGGCTTCCACCTGACCCAGCACATCGGCCCGAACTACCTGGGCGGGCAACTGGACAGCGACGCCCGCACCGCCATCCACCTGACCCACCGCATCGGCGCCTTGCTGGTGACCGTGGTGCTGCTGGGGCTGGCCTGGCAATTGAAAACCGTCGGCATGACCCGCTTGGCCGGGCTGGTGCTGGCCGCGCTGGCGGCGCAGATCACCCTGGGCATCAGCAACGTGCTGTTCCATCTGCCGTTGCCGGTGGCCGTCGCCCACAACGCCGGGGGCGCCGCACTGCTGCTGACCTTGGTGCTGGTCAACTATCACGCCCGTACCAGCCTGGTCCGGGTCAAGCATCAAGTCCCGCTGCGCTGGCGGTTCAACCCGCCTAAACACGGCGCCAGCCCCATAACAATAAAAGGAGAGATGCCATGGCAACCTTGACCGGTGAACGCCACAGCCAAGCGATCTGGCGCGATTACCTGGAGCTGACCAAGCCCAAAGTGGTGGTGCTGATGCTGATCACCTCGCTGGTCGGCATGTTCCTCGCCACCCGCGCCGGGGTGCCGTGGACGGTCCTGGTGTTCGGCAACCTGGGCATCGCCCTGTGTGCCGGTGGCGCGGCGGCGGTCAACCATGTGGTGGACCGGCGCATCGACGCGGTGATGGCCCGCACCCACAAACGACCACTGGCCGAAGGGCGAATCTCACCCACCGCCGCACTGACCTTCGCCGTGGCACTGGCCGTGGCCGGCCAGGCCATGCTGCTGGCCTTCACCAACCCGCTGACCGCCTGGCTGACCCTGGCCTCGTTGCTGGGCTATGCGGTGATCTATACCGGTTTCCTGAAACGGGCGACGCCGCAGAACATCGTCATCGGCGGCCTGGCTGGCGCGGCACCACCGCTGCTGGGCTGGGTCGCGGCCACCGGTCATGTCAGCGCCGAACCACTGCTGCTGGTGCTGATCATCTTCGCCTGGACCCCGCCGCATTTCTGGGCCCTGGCGATTCACCGCAAGGAGGAATACGCCAAGGCTGACATCCCGATGCTGCCGGTGACCCACGGCGAGCACTACACCAAGATCCATATCCTGCTGTACACCCTGGTGCTGCTGGCGGTGAGCCTGATGCCGTTCGTGATCCAGATGAGCGGGATGCTGTACCTGATTTGTGCCCTGGTGCTGGGCGGCAGGTTCCTGCAATGGGCCGTGGTGTTGTACCGTGGCAGTCGGCCGCACGCGGCGATCAACACCTTCAAGTACTCTATCTGGTACTTGTTCCTGCTGTTCATCGCCCTGCTTGTAGATCACTACTTACTGTTGAGCCTATGACTCGAACCCAGAAAACCGTCTTCATCCTCGCGGCCGTGATCGCAGTGATCCTCGGCCTGACCATCAACAAGGTGCTGTCCGGCAAAGGCCAGGGCGACCCGACCGCGCTGATCGACGCCGGCATCATCCTGCTGCCCCAGAGCCGCAACCTGCCGGACGTGAAAATGACCGACCAGGACGGCCAACCGGTGGCGATGGACGGGTTGAAAGGCAAATGGAGCCTGCTGTTCTTCGGCTACACCTTCTGCCCGGACATCTGCCCGACCACCCTCGCCCAACTGCGCCAGATCAAAAGCGAACTGCCGCCCGAGGCTGTGGATAAGTTGCAGATCGTACTGGTCAGCGTCGACCCCAACCGCGACACGCCCAAGCAACTCAAGCAGTACCTGGGGTACTTCGATCCGCAGTTCATCGGGCTGACCGCCGCCTCAGTGGAAGACCTGCAGAAACTCGCCAATGCAGTGAGCATTCCGTTCATCCCGGCGGACACCAGCAAACCCAACTACACGGTTGATCACAGCGGCAACCTCGCCGTGATTGGCCCGGACGGCACCCAGCGTGGGTTCATTCGCGCGCCGTTGAATAACCAGAAGTTGGTGGCGCAGTTGCCGGAGATGCTCAAGCGTAAATAACGGCGCAACCTTTATAGCGCGGGGACTCGCCCCACCTGTAGGAGCTGTGTAGGAGCTGTCGAGTGAAACGAGGCTGCGATCTTTTGATTTTGATCTTTCACTCATGACTCAATTGTCTGGGGCAAGATCGCAGCCTCGTTTCACTCGACAGCTCCTACCAGCCCCTACCAACTCCTACCAATCCAGTTGTTTCAGGAACACCGTCATTTCCGCTCTAGATAGCTATCGCGAGCAAGCCCCCTCCCACCCCGGACGGTGGTGAACACAATATCTACAACACCCCCAATCCCCCTGTGGGAGCGAGCCTGCTCGCGATGACACCCGCCCAGACACCCCCGTGGCGAGGGAGCTTGCTCCCGCTCGGCTGCGCAGCAGCCGCAAAACCAGACAATGCAGTTGGCCTGGAAAAATGCAGAGGCCTGCTACTCAGACCAGCGGGAGTAAGCCCCCCTCACCACAGGGGTTAGTGTCGAGCCGAATATCCAGCCCAACGCCACCCACTGTGGGAGCGAGCTTGCTCGCGAAAGCGGCGGGTCAGCTTGCATCAGTACTGAATGTATCCCCGCGGGCAAGCCCCCCACATCCAACCTGGGGTGTTCACAAATACTGCATTCAACCCAACTCCCCTGTGGGAGCGGGCTTGCTCGCGAAAGCGGCGGGTCAGCTTGCATCAATATTGAATGTGCCACCCTCTTCGCGAGCAAGCTCGCACACACTGGGCGGCGGTGAACACAGTATCTGCAACAGCCCCAATCCCCCTGTGGGAGCGAGCCTGCTCGCGATGAAAACGACACGGTCCCAGAGCCAAACAACCCGCCCGCATCACCAAAAAGTCTCCCTCCTACAGCCCCGACCTACACACCTCTATCAAGCTACGCATCCTTGCGCCTTTGCCTACAACTACGCCAGAATCCGCCCGCTTGTGCGCCTTGTCCCCGGGTTCTATTGTCTTCCTGCCACTGCCCATCAGTGGTCGGGTTTAGTAGCCCAGGAAATACACGGCGGTTGCACAGGTCTCATCAGTCGGGCATTTGCCTGCACTCGATGGTAGCTGTGCGCATGGCGCCCTCGGGCGCGCCGGGCTTTGTGTATTTCACCGGTCTACTAACTTGCGCACAGCTGCCACCATTTCGTTTAGTAGCGAGGCGGTTGCGGCCCTACTAAATGGAAATATTCAAATGTTCAAAGCAACTCCAAATCCCCCAGATGCAGACCCCACCCCACAATCCGCAAAATCCAAAGCCAAGCAGCAAGACGAAACCACCAAACGGGTGCTCGATCACTACCTGCTACCGAAACCGGACAAATCCCAAGACGCCCCCAAACCAGGGCAGCTATACACCGTCGTGAAAGGCCTCGATAACGAATGCCTGCTCGCCAACCTCAGCGAAACCCTGGCTTCGGCTGATGCCATGGTGAGTGACCTGGCGTTTGATCTGGATGGATCGAGGCGTCATGTGGCGCAGGGTATCCAGCAATTGATTGAGCTGAGTTCGTTGCTGGCGAATCGGGTGTTGGATAACGTGGAGCCGCGGCAGTAGCACTTTTTCGCCAATGAAAAAACCCGACGTTTTGCGTCGGGTTTTGGTTTTTCCATCCGTAGACGCGGACGAATAAGCTCTAAATATTCTCAAATTCTTTTCCCGTATATCCCGCCATTGTCCTTCCTAGCGATAGGCTGCAAACGGCCGATTCTGTTGAAAAATGACCACCGTTTCCACGGCAGAAAAGTACGCGCCAGAGATTGAAGTCTTTATTTTGAGCAGAGAGTTTCGGGCTCAGATTTCACGTAGCAGCGCGCAAGAAAGGCGTTTTGGCAGTCAGTACGCGGGCAGCTGGCTCAGGCAACGAGCAGATTACAACCAGCGCGAGTCTCATCTGGAAAACACTGAAATATATCCTTTGGTACGCAGGCAAACCTACGCTTGCTGCTAGACGCCAAGCTCCCTATGCTGAGTAGTTACTACCAACGGGTTTTTAGCGTATCGGACCTAGGTGGTTGAGCTGGAAGGATATGAAGTTTTTATATTTTATACGTAAGGTATCAATATAAAAATCATTTATGGCCAAATGGAATTAGATGATGCCCAGTGGTATATCGGTTACAGCACTGATTGATTGGAAGTCACAGATGCATAACTGTGGCGCGGATAAATTAAGCGACAAGATGGAGCAAGCAACTCGGACGCTTCAAAAAACAGTGGCTGCGTTAAGCAAGGCTCTAAACAAACTTGATAGCAAGTTGAGATACAAGGTTACATTAAGGCTGTATCATGGCTGGAGTAAGGGGTATCAATGGACTCCCAACAAAAGTGCCGTTGTGACGGCCATAGCCAAAGCGGACTTTTCCACTATCTCTAGGTATCCGAACGTAGTTATAAGCCCGGACGTTGCTTATGGGGATTTATTAGTAGCGGGCCTTTCACACAGGGTTCTAAGATCACACAATATCCATCTGCCAGGGACGTTAAGAGATAGAGGTGGAGATAACGTTGGAGAAAAAATGGTCGATACGGCATTGGCTGCTGATCTACTAAGTCTGGCTTTCAGCGAGCCGAAGGATTGGTCAATCGTTTTAGCGGAAGATGATGACTTAGTTCCACCAATTTTTACTGCGGAAGCTTGGAAAGACCGTCATGGTGGAAAGGTATATCTACTGCGAAAGAGAAGCGTAGTAAAAAGCAAAGTGCTTTTGGACGGGTTAATGTTGGAAGGAGGTTGGAATGATTGATCAAGAGCTGCTGCTGGATGACCTAGCGTCCTTTTCTGACTTGGGAGTTCCCCCCCCCAAATTGGCGGTCGAAGGCGAAGAAATTGTAGCCCGCCTCATACGATATGGTGACAACATAAATCTCCGGTTTCTCGCTAACGGAAATATATGTGAGCGGATCAATGATGAGCCTGAAACCAAGCACATAAATTATAAAGCTCTACTTGCTTCGGATAGATTTGGCAACCTTAGAGATTGGGCATCAGTTCAACTAAGCGTTCTAACCGAAGAATCAGCTTCTCAGCCACGATCAATTCCTGTGCTTGGCTTTTTACACTCAGCAAATACGGTAATGGACTTCTCTGGAGTAGAGGATGAGCTTGATAAAAGTCACTCTAATGATACAGCTCGAATACTTCTAATTGATGGGCCTGCGGGGATAGGTAAAACTGAATTCATAAAGCAACTTTCATTAAAAAGAGCAGCCAGCTTTAAACGAACCCAAAAGCCATTGGTTTTACATGTTCAAAGTCGTGGCAGAGTACTGACATTCCTTCAGGATCTAATTGCTTTCAGCTTGCAAACTTTACGGCTTCGTGTGACTTACGACCAAGTGCCTATACTCGTGAGGAATGGTTTAGTAACTATAGCGATCGATGGCTTTGATGAGTTGGGTGATCCTTCGGGTTATGAGACTGCCTGGGCACAGGTGGGAGATCTTATCAATCAAATAAGAGGAGAAGGGAGTTTAATTCTCGCAGGACGTGAAACATTCATCGGTCGCGATAGGCTTGTACGTGATATCAAGGCTCTCAAAACAACCGATATTATTGACTCCGTGACATTACAATCTCCTAGCACAGAGGCTGCATTTGCTTGGTTAAAACACCAAGGGTGGACGGATGACAGATTAAATGATTTGGATGAGTTGCTCCAGCCTGGTTCGTTTGCTTTAAGGCCAATATTCCTAAGGCATCTGGGGGAAAATGGGCTCGTTGGTGGGCTATCCGAGACGGAAGGTTCACTCTCAAATCTGATCAATTTAATGATTATGCGAGAAACCAGTAAATTTGGTCAGCCAGTAGAGGCTGTATTGACGGAAGCGCAACGACAAAAATTCGTCTTGAGTTTTCTTGGTGAAATAGCGAGGGATATGGCAGACAATCAAACGGAGTCGGCAGATGAAACAACCATTAAATGGGCTGCCGAAGCTGCGTTGAATGATAGTGTTCCTGAAGATATAAACCGGCTTCTCCAAAATCGCGCTTTAGTTATGGCGTTTTTAACCTCCGATGAACGGCCTCGCTACAGACGTTTCTCCCATTCGCAACTGCAAAATTATTTCCTTGGGCTTGAAACGATATCATTAATTAAAAACAAAGAAGTCCCTAAATTCCTCCGCAGGAATTTATTGAGCGCTGACTTTCTTGTTACTTTTTCTAATGTGCTGGATGAGCTCGCCACAAAAGATAAAATAGAGCTTGTTGATTTCATGGAGTCTGCTTTCATTCTCCTGAATACCTATTTAGGCACAGATCGTGGGGCGAGGAATCTATCGGCTCTCTTGCTGTGCTGTGCGCCCTTTGGTGATTTGATACCGAATTTCGGATTGAAGGGGCAGCAAATTGACGATGCTCTTATTCGTGGTATAGCAAGTGGCTTTACCCTGAAAAACTGTAGCATAAATCAATTAGATGTGAGGGAGGCGGATGTTACCAATGTAATTTTCGATGAGTGTATGATTGGAGGGGTAGTTCTTGACGATAGATCGCAGATTAACATGTCATTGCAGCCATCGTATGTTCAGATGGAGAACGAGAGCGGCAACGGCGTATCGTTAATTTCTGACCCTGAAGAAATAGTTAAACTTTTGAAAAGCTTCTCGGCCAATGTAGGAGGGGAAACACAAGAAGATAACGAGCCTCCAAAAACATTAGATCATTCGATTTTTAAGCTTCTCGATAGAGCTATACGATATCGTGGTTATTGGTTTCGAGAAGATGGTGATGATGTCTTGGCAAAAAAAATCACTGACGACGCGCTATGGCCAGTTTTGTCAGAGTTACTCTTAAAACATGATTTCCTTCGAAAGGAAGAACGTGTCGCGTCAGGGCGTCCATCGTATTTTTACCATGTCAAAAGACCTCAGTTGCTGCAAAAAATCTCTAATGAGCCAGATACGGCACAACTTTATAATGATATCGAGGCATATATAGCGGAGACGGACGCTTAAGTTTTTGGAGGTATTGTTAACATCAAAGGTATCTCTAAACAAAAAGGGGACAGATTTATTTCCAGCCAAATAATTCTGTCCCTTTTTCAGTCAAGGCACGGGTTAGCGGGTAGCCAGGCAGGATGCACCGACCGCTGTCGCCCGGCGTAACTGCGACATGACGTTCCCCGCCGTAATCACCGCTGTAGGCGACATTGGGCAGTTGCTCGCGGCCAGCGCCTCTGCGACCCAGGTATTGCAGGTATAGAACAGCGAATAGCTACCCTCGGCCTGGTAGAACCGGCTCTCTCCATACAGGCCGGGCCCGAGCACCACCAAAGCGCCCGTCGCTGAGTGGGTGACGGTCCCGGCCACGAACGCGAGCAGTCGTCGGTAGCCATCCTCCGTCACCCGCACCTCGATGACCTCGCTTGCGGCGAAGCGCCGCCTGGGGTCCCCGTCGATCTTGACCGCATGCAGCACGGTTGCCGTCGACCCGAACAAGGCTCGCAGGGCCAGGCTCAAGGTGGCCTCTGGGGCTCGGTAAAAATCCTCGTCACCCCAGCCGAACTCGACGAAGTCGCCGTCGCTGAATTCTTCGGCCAGTGCGGGAAGCACCTGAAGCAGATCGGGGCGCGCAATTGCCAACCCAGCATGCAGGCCATGATTCACTACATAGAAGGACCGCCAATCGCCACCCTCGCCCCTCGGCGGGTCCGACGCGGTAGCGCAGCCGAACAGCGTGAGGACCAGGGCTAGCATTACAATGCGCATATACAAGGGCTCGCTCACTTAAGGGGACCACTTAAGAGGACGGATTTATTTTCTGATATTAATCCATCCGCCTTTCCCGCTCAGCCAACCTCCTCAAACCGCCGCCGCTTCATGAACAACCCCATCCCTATCGCCACGGCAAAAGCCGACAGCAACCCCAGATCAAACCCCAACACGCGGGTCTCACCGGCCAAAACGCAGCCAACCGCACCCGTCGCCACCAACACCACGCCTAGCCACTTGCGTAGCAGATAGGGTTTGAGGAATCGATCGAGCAGAAAGGACACCACCAAGGCAATGACCAATTGAGTAATTACGGACATGTACGTCTCCAGTCAGGTCTTGATGATCAATGTCGAGAGAGTGCGTTGCGGGCCGATGCCGCCGTTGACCTGCGCCTCGATGCTGACCAGTACGTCACCCGCATGGTAGGTGGGCAGGATTTCATTGGCATACGTGCGCACACCGGCCCCTACAGATGCCGCCACGTAATAGGGGGCCACGGCCTTGGCGGCGGC
This sequence comes from Pseudomonas ogarae, assembly GCF_014268695.2. Lineage (NCBI taxonomy): Bacteria > Pseudomonadati > Pseudomonadota > Gammaproteobacteria > Pseudomonadales > Pseudomonadaceae > Pseudomonas > Pseudomonas ogarae. The sequence goes on along the minus strand of NZ_CP077086.1, from coordinate 307,084 downwards.
AGTGAAGGCCGTGGTTGCAAGGTTGGCGATCGTGGTGCGCTGGGCGTTGAGGGCATCGCCCTGTTGCCGGGTGAGCGGTTTGGAGATGCCGATCATCATCACGCACGGCAGGTTTTTGGCCAGCATCTTGTCGTACACCTCGACGACCTTGCTGTTGACTTCATAGTGGGCACTTTTCGCTTCGCCAAAATGCAGCTCGCGCAAGCGTCCGCGTTCGCTGTCGGTGAGGGTGATCTGCGAGACGTTGAAGACGACCCCGTGATTGCCCATGTATTGGAAAGTCCCTTCGAACTTCATCGCTCGTTTCCTTTCGAGGTAAAAGGTGGCGATTCTCTACAACGAGCGGATTGGATTCAAATCATTTCATCTTGCTGGACCGGGGGGCGGGGAATGCCGGTCAGTTAAGCCACAAACCTGTGGGAGCAAAGCTTGCTCGCGATTGGGGCAGGTCTGTCGACATCTGGTTTGGCTGGTCTACCGCTATCGCGAGCAAGCTTTGCTCCCACAGATTTTGCGTCGGCTGAGCTTTTAGCGAATTGGCAGTGGATTGGGGGTGGGCTTTTTTGTGAGTGCTGCGCACTGGAGCGCCAGCCCGGTCAAGCGGGAGCAAGCTCCCTCGCCACAGGTGCGTGGCGTTCAGGGGTGGCGATCCAGTTTTTTGAGGAGCACGGTCATTTCTTTTTCGGCTTGTTTGTCGCCGTGGGCCCGGGCGGCTTCAAGGCCTAGTCCCCAGGCTTGGCGGGCTGCCGGTAGGTCGCCTTGGCCTTGGTGGGTCTTGCCCAGTAGTTTCCATGCTGCCGAATACCTGGGGTCGAATTCTACGCAGCGTTGGAAGTGTTCGGCGGCGCGGGCGAATTCGCCGAGGTCGAGGTAGCCCTTGCCCAGGCCGAAGCGCAGCAGGGAGTTATCCACACCCTTGGCGAGCATTTTCCCCAGAGAGTCGAGCATGGCGGGCATCCTTATCCGTTGTGTCAGTGATTGATTGGTTGGGAGTTCGATAGCAATCGCGGGCAAGCTTTGCTCCCACAGATTTTGCGTCGGCTGAGCTTTTAGCGGATTGGCAGTGGATTGGGGGTGGGCTTTTTTGTGAGTGCTGCGCACTCAAGCGGGAGCAAGCTCCCTCGCCACAGGTGCGTGGCGTTCAGGGGTGGCGATCCAGTTTTTTGAGGAACACGGTCATTTCTTTTGCGGCTTGTTTGTCGCCGTGGGCCCGGGCGGCTTCAAGGCCTTGCTCCCAGGCTTGGCGGGCTGCCGGTAGGTCGCCTTGGCCTTGGTGGGCCTGCCCAGTAGTTTCCATGCTGCCGAATACCTGGGGTCCTTTTGGGGTAAAGGTGGCGATTCTCTACAACGAGCGGATTGGGTTCAAATCATTTCATTTTTACTGGACCGGGGAGCAGGAAATGCAGATCCGTTAAGCCACAAACCTGTGGGAGCAAAGCTTGCTCGCGATTGGGGCAAGTCTGTCGACAACGGGTTTGGCTGGTCTACCGCCATCGCGAGCAAGCTTTGCTCCCACAGATTTTGCGTCGGCTGAGCTTTTAGCGGATTGGCAGTGGATTGGGGGTGGGCTTTTTTGTGAGTGCTGCGCACTCAAGCGGGAGCAAGCTCCCTCGCCACAAAAGCGGTCCTATGCGAAGTCAGGAGTGGCGATCTCAACTGGTCAAGTTTGCGTTCTACACCCAGACGTCGTCAGCCACTCCGACCAACCGAATAGCCTCCTCTTCCGAAGGCTCGGCGAAGGTGATGTTCAAGTTACCGTAACCAGAGTGGTCCCCCACCAAGCTCAACTCGAATCGAGCCCCAGAGGCATCAGCTTCATAGCTCTTCAAGTAAGTCAGGTCCTTAGCTTCATTGAAAATCACGTCCAACGTGCCGTTGTAACCATTCCCCAGCCGGGTAAAGCCCAAGGCGGACAAGTCGATCGTGTCTTCACCCACGGTGTAGTCAATCAGGCGATCAGTGTGGTTTTCGGTGGCGGTACGGTAGCTGTCGCTCAGTGCGTCGAAGCGGAACACATCGTTGTTACCACCACCCGCTAATAGGTCCCGGCCCTCTGCGCCAACCAATACATCATTGCCTAGCGCTCCATAAAGGCGATCATCGCCCGCCAACCCTTCGATGATTTCGCCGCGAGCGTTGCCTTGTAAACGATCGGCCCCCTGGGTGCCCGTCAACCTGGCTTGCTGAAACACGAGGTTGGCTTCATTCAGCGCTTGGCCCAAGTTACCGTCGAAGACCACTTCGAAGCGTTCCCCATCGGCGTTGGCCTCGAAGCTTTTGAGGTAAGTCCGCGTCCCGCTTTCATTGACGCGTATCGCCAGCGTTCCGTCCTGTCCGTTGCCCAGCCCGAGGAAGCCCAGGGAGGAAAGGTCGAGCGTATCGGTGCTGGGGTCGAAGTCGGTGATTCGGTCGCTATGGGCCGCGGTGGCGGTTCGATAACTGTCTGTGACTGACTGGTAACGGAAGGTATCGGCCCCGGCACCGCCCGTCAGCAGGTCACGACCTTGCTGGCCGTCGAGCAGATCGTTACCGGCCCCGCCAAGGATCGCATCGTCGAACGAGTCGGTACCGAGCAAGAAGTCAGCATCGCCGCCACCGTCAAGGTGGTAATAGCCGTCGTCGGGATTGCCAAAGCTGTGGTCCAGGCGACCGTCGGGGGTCAACTGAACCAAGGCGGCCAGATAGCCGTCCGCGCTTGTACCTTGGCTTCCACCAATCAATAGCTTGCCGTCGGCCAGTACGATCATGTCGGCGACTGCGAAAGGAGCGCTTTCCGAGCCCCAACTGACCCGCCCCTGATCGCCGAAACCGGTGTCGAGCGAGCCGTCGGCATTGAGTCGGACGACGGTCGCCACGCCGCCCGAGGCGCCCGAGGCGCCCGAGGCGCCCGCCAGCAGGATTTTGCCGTCATCCTGGATGACGAGGGCGTCTGCTTGAACATCCAGGGCCAGGCTGCCCCCGTTCGCAAAGCTGCTATCCAGAGTACCGTCGGGGTTGAGGCGGGTCAGGGTATCTTGCCCGGTGACCAATACCTTCCCGTCTCCCTGCAGCGAAACGTCGAACGTGCCACTGGGGTGAATGCCGACGGACGCGGGTAGGTGCAGGACCCCAGCCTCTCCAAAAGACGAGACCAAGGTCCCCGTTGCGTCGAAGCGGGCGATATAGATCTCCCCGGACGGATACCCAGCGCTTGCGAAGAAGCTGCCGTCGCGTTGCACGGAGAACGACGCTTGCTGGCCTAGATCTTCATTCCAATAGAAAGGCACTGTCACGGTGCCGCCGTTCCCGAAACTCGTATCGAGGCTGCCGTCGGCCAAGTTACGACTGATGCCCGACACCCAGACATTGTCTACGTTCACGTAGCGCGCCACCAGGTAGCCCCCTTCCGGCTGCACGGCGGCATTACCGCCGTCCTCGATATCGAGCGACACAGGGAGCAGGGATCTACCGTCGCCACTGAAGTTGCGGTCCAGGCTACCGTTGGCATTGAACCGGACCAGGCTGCCGGTGAAGCTTGAATCCTCTTCGCCTCCCAGCCCCAGGCGACTATAAGCGCCAAGCCAGATAGCACCGTCCGGATCGACCGCGATACCTGCGATTTTGTCCGAGCCCCATAAGGTCGTGGCGACCATGCCTGTTTTTTGCGCAGTTGAAGCGGCGGGCGAAATGCTCTGGCTCATGTCCAAGCCTCCGATAGATTTGGCGCCAAAAACTATAGACACGGCTCAGTCAGGTTGCCATTTTGCCTTCAACGACCAAGCGACAACCTATATTCTTGAAAATTGGATCCAATATAGCAAATGGGTATATGACGCAAAGAAATAATAGTGTCGTTTATCAAAATGGTTATGTTAGTTTCGCTCTGCCTTGCAATGAAATGCGAACGGCATAATCTTTCAAAAAAATGGAGCTTTTTATGAAACTCGATATGTCCAAACTGATCGTATCTCAATCCGCACTGAGCCTGACTGCAATGGTTGCGCTGTCGAGCGTAAACAAATCTATCGGCGAATAAATTTCGACGGTGATTTATTAGAAGGACTGCCATATCGCTATGGCGGTCCTTCTTTTTATGGAGAGTCCGCTTTCAAGGAGAAATCAAGTGAGCATCTTAATCACAAATGAAGAGTATCGCCAAGATTCCTACGCATTGCTCAATCAATACAAAGAGTCGATGAGCTACTTGGCAAGCGTGTTTAATGATGACTATCAAAAATCCGACTCTGTGACCAAGCTGTCTTGGAAGTCTTTCGCATTCTACAATAAGTGCATCAAAAGCTTGCAAGCCAACGATGCAGATTCAGGCTTACAGTTTTTTCAAGAAGCCAAGCAAAACGAAAGGCATGGATCAGAAGGATTCAGGGTTTCTGGCTTCTCTGAAAACAACCGAAAAGAAGAAATCGACTTGGTTGCCGATGAAGTACGAGAAGAGGCGTCTGGCAAAATCAGCATTGGTTTCATCGGCGCTGATGTTGCTGAGATAGAGAAAGCCAAATTAATCGCAGGCATAGAACTTCTCAAGGCCCAATCGATAGACCTCTACAATGAAGCTGAGATCCTAATAGATGAAATAGTCTTGACCGGCCCTGGTGATGAATACCATGTCAGATCGGCCAGCAGTTACAATTTATTAGGGCTGGTTTTGATATGGGCCGATGAAGTCCATAGCCCCATCTATTACGCACAACAGGTAGTCCATGAGGCCGCCCATTTAAGACTGTTTTTAAAAAGCACAGATGATAAGTTTGTTTTGAATCCAGAGAGTGAATTATACACAGCGCCATTCAGGCCTGATGCACGTCCCATGCTCGGTATATTTCACGCACTTTTCGTACTGGCTAGAATTGCACTGGCGATGGCTGGCTTGGGGAAAATAGCGCCTGGAAAACTCGCAGAGGAGGCGCTTGAGAAAGGGCGGGTGGCTGAGAAGAGATTTTTCGCGACCGCAGCGCAGATCAAGCGGGACGGTGTGTTGACGCCCATGGGACAACAGATTTTCGATGAGTGCTTGCAGGAAATGACCAAAATATCACCTTTTCGTAATGTCTATGATGACATGCTGAAAAGTGGATTCTGAGCAATGAACAGTTTTAAAAAAATCGCCCCACATGATTACGCATTCTTATTGCTAGTGGCGCTGATCTGGGGGGGAAACTTCGCCTTGATTAAAGTAGGGCTTGAACAAATCAAACCCTTCGTGATGACCTTCATCAGGTTTTCGCTTTGCGTCTTCCCGTTTGTATTTTTCATGCCAAGACCTAAGATTCCAGCTTATGTGCTCGCCGCCTATGGAATATTGTTTGGTGGCGGAATATGGGGGTGCGCCAACATTGCCATCTATACTGGCACCTCTCCCGGCACTGTATCCCTGATCATTCAGCTCAGCGCATTCATTACATTTATCATTGGCCTGATTGCCTTTAAGGAAAGAGCTTCCAACATCAGCATTATCGCCCTCGCGATATCACTCTCTGGTCTTTTCTTGATGCTAATTAATAACAATGAGGGTTCAGATCCGCTGGGTATTGCTATCTGCTTGCTCGCAGCTTTTTGCTTTAGCCTGTGTACTTTCATTATTCAAAAATACAAGCCTAAAGACCTGCTACCCTTTATGGTTTGGAGCTTCTTATTTAGCCTTCCAGTTCTATTTGTTCTTGCCTTGTACTTTGAAGGTGCCGAGTCATTCTATAGTCTGAAGGATGCGATAAACTACAAAGTCATAGTGTCGCTGATCTCACAGTCTTACGTGACGACTCTGCTGGGGTACTGGATATGGAACTACAACATCAGAAAATATTCCGGCTCCACCGTGGCCCCCATTGGTTTGCTGGTTCCGTTTTTCGCCATCATCATTTCCTACCTGTTTTTCAGCTACCCGATAAACGGAACAGTCATTCTATCGATAGGCTTGGTTTTCTGCGGCGTGATCTTGTTCAACCTAAGACACAGCATTGAGCAGTTGTCTAACAAGACCGCCATACAAAGATGACACGACCTTGCTCAGGTTTAAAATTGGCCGCAGGAACGCATGCACCACTTCAATGCCGCTTCGGCCAAACCGCCCAAAAAAAAAGTGCGTTCCACTGGTCATTCTGGAATGCATTTTTTGCTCGTTAGTTTAACTTTCAAAGTGTCTTAAAAACGGGGTTTTAGCGTGCACAAAAACGCTATGGCCAGTATTGATCATGGTCCAAGCGGTCGTTCACAACGCTCAAGGATGCCGTTCGCTTCCGTCATGCCGAAACGCTCACGATAGGGAAATCTTCATGAAGAACTTTTCAAAAGAATTGGTCATTTTTTTAGTCTGCTCAACGGCTTACCGCCTATGTTCCGGGGCATTGGTGGTCTCCCTGACGTGGACCATCCTCAACCAGAACGAAGGTGGTTATTTGCCTTTGGCCTTGGCGATTTTTTGCTCCTTCATTCCGGCCTTCATCACGCCGGTGATTATCAAGCGGCTGTCGGCGCGAATGAACGGGCGAAAAATGAGCAGCTGGTTTACGTTTTGTCTGGCCGGTCTCAGCCTGGTGGTAGGGGCAAGCCGAGACATCACCATCGCTCTACTAGCCGCCAACCTCTTTGTCTGGCTGGTTTTCATGCTGCTCGAAGCCAGTTTGGATATGTGGTTCACCCAGGTTCAGCGCGGTATGGATCAAGCCTCTGTCAGGCGAATCAGTGGTGCAACCACTGCAACCGGTCAAGCGGCCCTGATGATTGGGCCGTTGTTGGCAGCCGGCTTGATGCCGATCCTGCCGGGTATGGGGTTCTTCATTTTTCTGGGCGCAGGATTCCTGCTGGTATCAGCGATTTGTTACATCCGCCATGGTCTCTCGGTGGTGGCACAAGAGGCTAGCGAGACAGTTGCGCCAGCCAAGCTTCCACTCACCCTGTTTGTGCCGATGGTACTGATCTGGCCAATCCTCGGTGCCTTCAACTTCATGCTTCCCGTGTATGTGTCGAGCCATGGCTGGGCGCTATTTGAGCTTGGTGTGCTGGATGCAGTGTTTGGCATGGGGATGGCGTTGGTGGGAGTGCTGATCATTCTGAGTAATACCGGTCGCAATCTATCGGTATTTCTCTCGGGGCTGATCGGGCTGGCCGTCATTTCCGCAGCGGTATGGTTTATGGTGCCAGATACCCTGGTGCTCAAGGCGCTGAGCCTGCTTATCCTTGGCATGGCCTTTGGCGGTGCGCGGGTGCATATCCGAGCAGCCATTGCCTACCGCTACAGCGAGGCTGCCGTTGGTGCGTGTGTTAGCCGGGCGAATGCCCTCGCAACGCCGGTCCTGCTGTTAATCCTCAGCCTGCAGCTGGCATTGATCGAGAGCGCGTGGTTGATACCGTTTCTGATGATTACCTTGTCCATTGTCCTATTGCTGCAGACATCGGCGACTCGCTTTGCCCAGGGGCACACGAGCCCGGTAACAGCGGGTGCCTGATAGTCTTGTTTTGTGTGAGTTCAGGGGTGGCGATCCAGTTTTTTGAGGAACACGGTCATTTCTTTTTCGGCCTGTTTGTCGCCATGGGCGCGGGCGGCTTCCAGGCCTTGCTCCCAGGCTTGGCGGGCTGCCGGTAGGTCGCCTTGGCCTTGGTGGGCCTTGCCTAGGAGTTTCCAGGCTGCCGAGTACTTGGGGTCGAGTTCGACGCAGCGTTGGAAGTGTTCGGCGGCGCGGGGGAATTCGCCGAGGTCCAGGTAGCCCTTGCCCAGGCCGAAGCGCAGCAGGGCGTTGTCCACACCCTTGGCGAGCATTTTTTCCAGGGAGTCGAGCATCTTTAAGTCTCCTGCGTTCTGTTCCTGTGGCGAGGGGATTTATCCCCGTTGGGCTGCGCAGCGGCCCTAAAGCAGTTAACTCAATCTTCTTGGCACACCGAGTTGCCTGGTTTTGGGGGCTGCTGTGCAACCCAGCGGGGATAAATCCCCTCGCCACAGGGTTGTTTCTGGTCAGAAGAAACTCAACCCCACATGGAACAGCTTCTCGACATCGCGAATGTGCTTCTTGTCCACCAGGAACAGGATTACATGGTCGCCGGTCTGGATGGTGGTGTCGTCGTGGGCGATCAGGACTTCTTCGTCGCGGATGATCGCGCCGATGGTGGTGCCCGGTGGCAGGCCGATGTCGCGGATAGCCTTGCCGATCACTTTGCTGGACTTGGCATCGCCGTGGGCAATCGCCTCGATGGCTTCGGCCGCGCCGCGGCGCAGGGAGTGGACGCTGACGATGTCGCCGCGGCGCACGTGGGCCAGCAAGGTGCCGATGGTTGCCAGTTGCGGGCTGATGGCGATGTCGATGTCGCCGCCCTGGATCAGGTCGACGTAGGCCGGGTTGTTGATGATGGTCATGACCTTCTTCGCCCCCAGGCGCTTGGCCAATAGCGACGACATGATGTTGGCTTCGTCGTCGTTGGTCAGGGCCAGGAAGATGTCAGCATCGGCGATGTTTTCTTCCAGCAGCAGGTCGCGGTCCGAGGCACTGCCTTGCAGCACCACGGTGCTGTCGAGGGTGTCGGAGAGGTAGCGGCAGCGTGCCGGGTTCATCTCGATGATCTTGACCTGGTAGCGGCTTTCGATGGCTTCGGCCAGGCGTTCGCCGATCTGCCCGCCGCCAGCAATGACGATGCGCTTGTAGTTCTCGTCCAGGCGGCGCATTTCGCTCATGACCGCGCGAATATTCGCTTTGGCGGCGATGAAGAAGACTTCGTCGTCGGCTTCGATCACCGTGTCGCCCTGGGGCAGGATCGGCCGGTCACGGCGGAAAATCGCCGCAACGCGGGTATCCACATTCGGCATGTGCTCGCGCAACTGGCGCAGTTGCTGGCCCACCAGCGGCCCGCCGTAGTAGGCCTTGACCGCCACCAGTTGTGCCTTGCCTTCGGCAAAGTCGATCACCTGCAAGGCGCCGGGGTGCTCGATCAGGCGCTTGATGTAGTTGGTCACCACCTGCTCGGGGCTGATCAGCACGTCCACCGGGATCGCTTCGTTGTCGAACAGGTCGGCGCGGGTCAGGTAGGACGCTTCGCGCACCCGGGCGATCTTGGTCGGGGTGTGGAACAACGTGTGGGCGACCTGGCAGGCGACCATGTTGGTTTCGTCGCTGTTGGTCACGGCCACGAGCATGTCGGCGTCGTCGGCGCCGGCCTGGCGCAGCACCGTGGGCAACGATCCGCGACCTTGTACGGTGCGGATATCGAGACGGTCACCCAAGTCACGCAGGCGTTCGCCGTCGGTGTCGACCACGGTGATGTCGTTGGCCTCGCTGGCCAGGTGTTCCGCCAGCGAACCGCCGACTTGTCCTGCGCCGAGGATGATGATTTTCATCCAGTCACTCCTATCGAATCGGTCTTAACCGCGTGCGGCGGCGATCTTGATCAGCTTGGCGTAATAGAACCCATCATGTCCGCCCTCTTGGGCCAGCAACTGGCGGCCATGGGGCTGCTTGAGGCCGGCCTGGCTGGCAATGTCCAGCTCCCGGGCGCCTGGGGTGCGGGCGAGGAAGGCTTCGATCACGTCGGTGTTCTCGGTCGGCAAGGTCGAGCAGGTGGCGTAGAGCAGCATGCCGCCCACTTCCAGGGTTGGCCACAGGGCATCGAGCAGTTCGCCCTGCAACACGGCCAGCGCCGCAATGTCGTCCGGCTGGCGGGTGAGCTTGATGTCCGGATGGCGGCGGATCACGCCGGTGGCCGAGCATGGCGCGTCCAGGAGAATGCGCTGGAACGGCTTGCCGTCCCACCAGGTCGCGGTGTCGCGGCCGTCGGCGGCGATCAGCTCGGCCTCCAGGCCCAGACGCTCGAGGTTTTCCTTCACCCGCACCAGGCGCTTGGCTTCCAGGTCCACCGCCACCACGCCAGCCAGCTTCGGCTCGACCTCAAGGATGTGACAGGTCTTGCCACCCGGCGCGCAGCAGGCGTCCAGCACCCGTTGGCCGGGCGCCAGGTCCAGCAAGTCGGCGGCCAGTTGGGCGGCTTCGTCCTGGACGCTGATCCAGCCCTCGGCAAAGCCCGGCAAGGCACGCACATCGCCGGGGGTTTCCAGGACGATGCCGTCGCGGCTGTACTGGCACGGGATGGCCGGGATACCCGCCTCGCCCAGCAACGCCAGGTAGGCGTCGCGGCTATGGTGGCGACGGTTGACCCGCAGGATCATCGGCGGGTGGGCATTGTTGGCCGCGCAGATGGCTTCCCATTGTTCGGGCCAGAACGCCTTCAGGGATTTCTGCAACCAGCGCGGGTGCGCCGTGCGGACCACCGGGTCGTGCTCCAGTTCGGCCAACAAGGTTTCGCTTTCCCGCTGGGCGCGGCGCAACACGGCATTGATCAGGGCCTTGGCCCAGGGCTTCTTCAGCTTGTCGGCGCAGCCCACGGTTTCGCCGATGGCGGCGTGGGCCGGGACGCGGGTGTAGAGCAATTGATAGAGCCCCACCAGCAGCAGCGCCTCGACGTCGGCATCGGCGGCCTTGAACGGCTTCTGCAACAACTTCGCCGCGAGGGCCGACAGCCGCGGCTGCCAACGGGCGGTGCCGAACGCCAGGTCCTGGGTGAAACCGCGATCACGGTCTTCCACCTTGTCCAGTTGGGTCGGCAGGGAGCTGTTGAGGGAGGCTTTTCCGCTGAGGACGGCGGCAAGTGCCTTGGCGGCGGCCAGACGCGGGTTCATGAGGCGTCCGTCGCTTGGCCGAGCACAGTGCCAACGGCAAATTTCTCACGGCGACTGTTGAACAGATCGCTGAAGTTCAGCGCCTTGCCACCGGGCAGTTGCAGGCGTGTCAGGCACAACGCCTGTTCACCGCAGGCCACGACCAGGCCATCCTTGCTGGCGCTGAGGATTTCACCCGGTGCGCCCTTCCCTTCGGCGTAACTGGCCGCCAGCACTTTCAGCGCTTCGCCGTTCAAGGTGCTGTGGCAGATCGGCCAAGGATTGAAGGCCCGCACCAGGCGCTCCAGCTCAACGGCTGGGCGGCTCCAGTCAATGCGGGCTTCGTCCTTGTTCAGTTTGTGCGCGTAGGTGGCGAGGCTGTCATCCTGTACTTCGCCTTGCAAGGTGCCAGCGGCCAGGCCGGCGATCGCCTGGACCACGGCTGGTGGGCCGATGAGCGCGAGGCGGTCGTGCAGGCTGCCACCGGTATCTTCGGCGCTGATGGGGGTGCTGACCTTGAGCAGCATCGGCCCGGTGTCCAGGCCGGCTTCCATGCGCATCACGGTCACGCCGCTCTCGGCATCGCCCGCTTCCACGGCGCGCTGGATCGGCGCGGCACCGCGCCAGCGCGGCAGCAGCGAGGCGTGGCTGTTGATGCAACCCAGGCGCGGGATATCCAGCACCACTTGGGGCAGGATCAGGCCGTAGGCGACCACCACCATCAAGTCCGGCTTGAGCGCCGCCAGTTCGGCCTGGGCTTGCGCATCGCGCAAGGTCGGCGGCTGCAACACTTCGATGCCGTGCTCCAGGGCCAGTTGCTTGACCGGGCTGGGCATCAGTTTTTGCCCGCGACCGGCTGGCCGGTCAGGCTGGGTGTAGACCGCGACGATTTCGTGGGGGCTGGCCAGCAGGGCCTTGAGGTGTTCGGCGGCAAATTCGGGAGTGCCGGCAAAGACGATGCGCAGTGGCTCAGTCATGGGTAGCTCTCAATTACAAAGCAGTCGCAAAAAGAAAAAGGCTTGCCGCGGCAAGCCTTTGAAGGGGGGCATCAAGCATTCTGGCGATGAAGTTTTTCCAGTTTTTTCTTGATGCGGTCACGCTTGAGGGTAGACAGGTAATCCACGAACAACTTGCCGTTGAGGTGGTCACACTCGTGCTGGATGCACACCGCCAGCAAACCTTCGGCGATCAGTTCATAAGGCTGGCCGTCACGGTCCAGGGCCTTGATCTTGACCTTCTGTGGGCGGTCGACGTTTTCGTAGAAGCCCGGCACCGAGAGGCAGCCTTCCTGGTATTGGTCCATCTCGTCGGTCAGGGTTTCGAACTCGGGGTTGATGAACACCCGCGGCTCGCTGCGGTCTTCGGAGAGGTCCATGACGACGATACGCTTGTGCACGTTGACCTGGGTCGCGGCGAGGCCGATGCCTGGCGCTTCATACATTGTTTCAAACATGTCATCGACCAACTGACGCACTTCGTCGTCCACTACGGCCACTGGTTTGGCGATAGTGCGCAGGCGCGGGTCCGGAAATTCGAGAATGTTCAAAATGGCCATAAGCTTGATAAATGCACGTGTGAGGTAAAGTCGGGTGGCTGGCCTGGCGTGTCTTGGGATGCAGGCTACCGTTGTAAAACGATGCGCTTGTGGAGAATAGCTCCTTAAGCAGCGAGCCACGGGGGCTCTGGCGTTTTACGCGAACGCACATAATAAAGGGATTCACCGCATGAGGAAATCACTACTCGCCCTGCTGCTCCTGGCCTCGGCAGGTATCGCGCACGGGCAAGTGCAACTTCGGGAAGGTTTTCCCCAGCAATACACGGTGGTGACGGGAGACACACTGTGGGACATTTCCGGCAAATACCTGCGCGAGCCGTGGAAATGGCCGGAGCTGTGGCAGGCCAACCCGCAGATCGAAAACCCCAACCTGATCTATCCGGGCGACACCCTGTCGCTGGTCTACGTCAACGGCCAGCCGCGCCTGACCCTCAACCGCGGCACCTCGCGCGGCACCATCAAGCTGTCGCCGCGCATTCGCAGTTCGCCAGTGGCCGACGCCATCCCGAGCATTCCGCTGCAAGCCATCAACAGCTTCCTGCTGAGCAACCGCATCGTCGACACGCCTGAAGATTTCAACAAGGCCCCCTACGTCGTCGCCGGCAATGCCGAACGGGTGCTCAGCGGCATGGGGGATCGGGTCTTTGCCCGTGGCTCGTTCGATGCCAGCCAGTCGGCGTACGGCATCTTCCGCCAGGGCAAGGTCTACACCGACCCGGAGACCAAGGAATTCCTGGGCATCAACGCCGACGACATCGGCGGCGGCGAGGTGGTCGCCACCGAAGGCGATGTCACCACCCTGGCCCTGCAACGCACCACCCAGGAAGTGCGCCTGGGTGATCGCCTGTTCAGTGGCGAAGAACGCTCGATCAACTCGACCTTCATGCCAAGCGCGCCAAAATCAGACATCCACGGGTTGATCCTGGACGTGCCCCGGGGCGTGACCCAGATCGGCGCGCTGGACGTGGTCACCCTGAACAAGGGCCGCCGCGATGGGCTGGCCGAAGGCAATGTGCTGGCGGTGATGAAGACCGGTGAAACCGTACGCGACCGCATCACGGGCGAGCGGGTGAAGATCCCCGATGAGCGCGCCGGCCTGCTGATGGTTTTCCGCACCTACGACAAGCTCAGCTATGGCCTGGTGCTATACGCATCGCGCTCGTTGGCGGTGCTCGACAAGGTCCGTAATCCATAACGGGTTTCACAAGTTACCAACAGAGTTATCCACAGCTTGTTCCCGTTTGAACGGGGCTCATAACGATCAAGGATTGATCGCATGCCATTACCTGAATCTACGCCGGTGTCCCCTGCGGAACTGGAGGCCCGGCTACGCCTTCACTGCTTGCCGGAGCTGGGACCCAAACGTTTCATGACCCTGATGGAGGCCTTCGGCTCGGCCTCCAAGGCCATCAGTGCACCGGCCAGCGCCTGGCGCGCGCTGGGCTTGCCGCTGGCCTGTGCCGAGGCGCGGCGCAACCCGGATGTGCGTGACGGCGCCGCCCATGCATTGGCCTGGCTAAAGGGCCCGGCCCAGCATTTACTGATGTGGGACCAACCCGACTACCCCGCGCTGCTGGCGCAGATCAGCGACGCGCCGCCGCTGCTGTTCGTCGCTGGCGACCCCTCGATCCTGGAAAAACCCCAGCTGGCGATGGTCGGCAGTCGGCGGGCATCGCGGCCGGGCATGGACACGGCGGCGGCGTTTTCCCGCAGCCTGGCCGGGGCCGGTTTTGTCATCACCAGCGGCTTGGCCCTGGGCATCGATGCGGCGGCCCATCAGGCGGCGTTGGATGTTGGCGGGCGCACCGTCGGCGTATTGGGCACCGGTCTGGAAAATTTTTATCCACAGCGCAATCGTCGGCTGGCGGACGCGATGATTGCCCAGGGCAGCTCGGTGCTGTCGGAGTTCCCGTTGGACGCACCGCCCCATGCCAGCAACTTTCCACGCCGCAACCGGATCATCAGCGGTTTGTCCCTGGGCGTGCTGGTGGTGGAGGCCAGTGTCGCCAGCGGTTCGCTGATCACCGCGCGACTGGCGGCGGAACAGGGCCGCGAGGTGTATGCCATTCCTGGATCGATCCATCACCCCGGGGCCCGGGGCTGCCATCAGTTGATCCGCGACGGTGCGGCGTTGGTGGAAACCGTCGAGCACATCCTCGAAGCGCTGCGCGGCTGGCAGCGGTTGTCGCCGGCCTCGGAGCCCGTGCCCGTGACCCATCCGCTGCTGCGCCTGCTGCATGCCGCACCGCTGAGCAGCGAGGCGTTGGCCGACGCCAGTGGCTGGGGCTTGCCCAAAGTGCTGGCGGCGTTGACCGAACTGGAGATGGAAGGACGCGCCACCTGCAACAACGGACGCTGGTTTGCGCGCTAGGTTTTATGGGGAAGATCGGTAAACTGCCCACAGCCTTATTTGCGTTGCGGGAGAATCTTTCATGGTCAACAGTTGGCGTGTGCAACAAGCCGCGCGAGAAATTCGCGCCGGGGCGGTGATTGCCTATCCAACCGAAGCGGTCTGGGGCCTGGGTTGTGACCCGTGGAATGAGGAGGCGGTGGAACGCCTGCTGGCGATCAAGTCGCGGCTGCCCGACAAAGGCCTGATCCTGGTGGCTGACAACATCCACCAGTTCGACTTCCTGTTCGAAGACTTCCCCGAAACCTGGATGGACCGCATGGCCAGCACCTGGCCGGGGCCCAACACCTGGCTGGTGCCGCACCAGAACCTGCTGCCGGAATGGATCACCGGGGTACACGACACCGTCGCGCTGCGGGTCAGCGACCACCCCACCGTGCGCGACTTGTGCTCGCTGGTCGGGCCGCTGGTGTCCACCTCGGCCAACCCCCAAGGACGCCCGGCGGCGCGCACGCGGATTCGCGTCGAGCAGTATTTCCGCGGGCAGATCGACCTGGTGCTGGGCGGCAACCTGGGCGGGCGCAGAAACCCCAGCGTGATTCGCGACCTGGCTACTGGCAAGGTCGTGCGCCCGGACTGACTTTTTGCCCGTGCACAACTCACTGTGGGAGCGAGCTTGCTCGCGATGGCGTCGGGTCAGTTAACTTTGATGTTGACTGACACACCGCTATCGCGAGCAAGCTCGCTCCCACAAGGTTTTGTGTTGCACACAGTGTTTATGAACATCATGGACCGAATGTGGGAGCGAGCTTGCTCGCGATGGCGTCGGGTCAGTTGGCTTTGATGCTGACTGATACACCGCTATCGCGAGCAAGCTCGCTCCCACAGGTTCTTCAGCGACCTTTTAGTCACGGCAGGAGAACGGTCGACCCCGTCGTGCGCCGCGCCGACAGCTCGGCCTGGGCCTTGGCCGCTTCCGCCAGTGGATAACGCTGGTTGATGTCCACCTTGAGCTTGCCGCTGGCGATCATCCCGAACAGTTCATCGGCCATGCGCTGCAGGTTTTCGGCATTGTTGGCGTACGTCGCCAGGGTCGGGCGGGTGACGTAGAGCGAGCCCTTGGCCGCAAGAATTCCCAGGTTCACCCCTTCCACCGCACCCGAGGCATTGCCGAAGCTCACCACCAGGCCACGGGGAGCGACGCTGTCCAGCGACGTCAACCAAGTGTCCTTGCCAACCCCGTCGTACACCACGGGCACCTTCTTGCCGTCAGTCAATTCCAGCACCCGCTGTGCGACGTTTTCCTTGCTGTAGTCGATGGTTTCCCACGCGCCGTGGGACTTGGCGATGGCGGCCTTTTCCGGCAAGCTCACGGTGCCGATCAGCTTCACGCCCAAGGCCTTGGCCCACTGGCAGGCCAGGGAACCCACGCCACCAGCAGCGGCGTGGAACAGGATGGTTTCGCCGCCCTTGAGTTCATAGGTCTGACGCAGCAGATACTGCACGGTCAGGCCCTTGAGCATCACGCCGGCCGCCTGTTCGAAACTGATGGATTCGGGCAGATGCACCAGGTTGGCCTCAGGCAACACATGCACATCGCTGTAGGCCCCCAGCGGGCCGCTGCCATACGCCACCCGGTCGCCGACCTTGAACCGCGTGACGTCCGAGCCGATCGCCTCGACCACGCCTGCACCTTCGGCACCCAGGCCCGATGGCAACGCCGGTGGCGGATAAAGGCCGCTGCGGTAGTAGGTGTCGATGAAGTTCAGGCCGATCGCCTTGTTGCTGACGCGCACCTGCTGCGGGCCGGGCTCGGCAGGCGAGTAATCGACGTACTCGAGCACTTCGGGACCGCCGTGGGAACTGAACTGGATACGTTTGGCCATCTTCACTTTCTCCTTGTCGCAGGACTTTTACCAAGCCTGCTATCGGACTCCTAAGCTTGACCGTCGTCAACTGTGGTGTGGGCAAGTGCGGTGGTATCCTGTGCGCCCATTTGCCACCGGCCCGCCATACGCCGCGTAGCGTAGCCCTGATCAAGGTGATGTCATGTCCACTCGCACCGAGGCCGTGAAAGCCTACCTGCTCGACCTGCAAGACCGTATCTGCACCGCCCTGGAAACCGAAGACGGCGGCACTCGCTTCGTCGAAGATGCCTGGACCCGGCCGGCCGGTGGTGGCGGTCGCACGCGGGTGATCGAGAACGGCACAGTGATCGAAAAGGGCGGCGTCAACTTTTCCCACGTCTTCGGCAGCGGTCTCCCACCCTCAGCCAGTGCCCATCGGCCAGAACTGGCCGGGCGCGGCTTCGAAGCCTTGGGCGTGTCGCTGGTGATCCATCCGCACAACCCGCACGTGCCGACCTCCCACGCCAACGTGCGCTTCTTCATCGCCGAAAAGGAAGGCGAAGAGCCGGTCTGGTGGTTTGGCGGCGGCTTCGACCTGACGCCTTACTACGGCGTCGAGGAAGACTGCGTCCATTGGCACCGTGTCGCCGAGCAGGCCTGCGCGCCGTTCGGCCCCGAGGTGTATCCGCGCTACAAGGCCTGGTGCGACAGCTATTTCCACCTCAAGCATCGCAACGAGCCCCGGGGCATTGGCGGCCTGTTTTTCGACGACCTGAACGCGTGGGATTTCGACACCTGCTTCGCCTTCATCCGCGCCATCGGCGACGCCTATATCGATGCCTACCTGCCGATCGTGCGCCGCCGCAAGCACGACGCGTTCACCGCCAAACAGCGGGAATTCCAGGAATACCGTCGTGGGCGCTACGTGGAATTCAACCTGGTCTACGACCGCGGCACCCTGTTCGGGCTGCAATCGGGTGGACGTACCGAATCGATCCTGATGTCCCTGCCACCGCAAGTGCGCTGGGGCTACGACTGGAAAGCCGAACCGGGCAGCGAAGAAGCGCGGCTGACCGAGTACTTCCTGCAGGATCGCGATTGGCTGGCGACGGCCTGAACGAGGATTGTCCATGGACCGCTACGTTGTAATGGGTAACCCGATCGGCCACAGCAAGTCGCCGTTGATCCATCGCCTGTTTGCCGAGCAGACCGGGCAAACCCTGGACTACAGCACGCTGCTGGCGCCCCTGGAGGATTTCGCCGGTTGCGCCCGAGAATTTTTCCGCGAGGGACGTGGGGCAAACGTCACGGTGCCGTTCAAGGAAGACGCCTTCCGCCTGGCCGACAGCCTGACCGAGCGGGCCCAGCGGGCCGGGGCGGTCAATACGTTGAGCAAACTGGCCGACGGTCGACTGCTGGGTGACAACACCGACGGCGCCGGGCTGGTCCGGGACCTGACCGTCAATGCCGGCTTCAGCCTCAAGGGCAAGCGCATCCTGTTGCTCGGGGCCGGCGGCGCGGTGCGCGGTGCCCTGGAACCGCTGCTGGCCGAAGCGCCGGCCTCGGTGATCATCGCCAATCGCACGGTGGAAAAGGCCGAATTGCTGGCCGAGTTGTTCGCCGACCTGGGCCCGGTTTCCGCCAGCGGGTTCGACTGGTTGCAAGAGCCGGTGGACCTGATCATCAACGCCACTTCCGCGAGCCTGTCGGGGGATGTACCGCCGATTGCCGCCAGCCTGATCGAGCACGGCAAGACGGTTTGCTACGACATGATGTATGGCAAGGAACCGACCTCATTCTGCCGTTGGGCCAAGGAACGCGGCGCGGCGGTGGCCATGGATGGCCTGGGCATGCTCGCCGAACAGGCGGGCGAAGCGTTCTACCTGTGGCGCGGGGTACGCCCGGACACCGCGCCAGTGCTGGCCGAGCTGCGCCGCCAGTTGGCGCTGTGAACTGTGAACTGTGAACTGTGGCGAGGGAGCTTGCTCCCGCTCGGGTGCGAAGCGCCCGCCTATCTGACCACACGGCACTAAAGGTTGGCAGGCCCTCTAGGGCTGCTGCGCAGCCCAGCGGGAGCAAGCTCCCTCGCCACAGGGTATGCCTGCCTCGATCCCTAGTCTTCGAAGTGAATCGGACACTTCTGCGCCCCCTCCAGCTTCAACAACTCCTCCACCACCTGCGGCCGGGCCATGCGCAAGGTCAGGCTACGTCCCTGGCTGCGCAGGCGCCGGGCTTCCTGGTGGAGCATTTCCACCCCGGAATAATCGATGAAGTTGATCTGCTGGGCATCGATGACCACCCGCTGCGCCTGCAGCCGTTGCAGGCGCGCTTGCAGGTAATGGCTGGCGCCGAAAAAGATCGAACCGCCGACCCGCAGGATCTCCGCCTCCCCTTCGCGAAAATGCTGCACCCGCGGCTGTGAGGTGCGCTTGAGGTAAAAGAACAGCGAAGCCAGTACACCGGCGTAGATGGCGGTTTGCAGTTCCAGCAGCAACGTGGCCAGGCAGGTCAGGCTCATCACCACGAATTCGGCGCGGCTCACGCGGTACAACGCCCGGAGACCACGGTGGTCCACCAGCCCCCAGGCGATCAGCAAAATGCTGCCGGCCATGGCTGGAATCGGGATGTGCGCGATCAGGTTCGCCCCGGCGACCGCAAACAACGCCACCCACAAGGCCGAGAACACACCGGCCAGGGGCGAGCAGGCCCCGGCTTCATAGCTGAGGCCGGAGCGGGTAAAGGAACCGGCCGACAATGATCCGGAGAAAAATCCGCCAACGATGTTGGAAAGCCCCTGCGCCCTCACCTCCTGGTTCGCATCGAGCAATTGCCCGGAACGTACCGACAACGAGCGGGCGATGGACAGGCTGGTGACCAGCCCGAGCATGCCCACCGCAACAGCCCCGGGCAGCAGGCGCAGGATCAGCTCCAGGTCCAACGGCAACAGCGTCAGCGGCGGCAGGCGCCCGGCAAAGGCACTGACCAGCGCCACATGCCCGAACATCGCCGGCCACAACCAGACCACCAGGCTGCTGATGACTAAAGTTATCAACAGGCTCGGCCAGCGCGGCAGCAAGCGCTTGAGCACCACGCCCAGGACCAGGGTCCCCAACCCCAGCAGCAGCGACGGCTTATCCACAGCCCCGATGTGCTCGACCAGCATCAGCAGCCCCCTCAACGCCGTGGCTTCGTTCGGCAGGTCGAGGCCCAGCAGGTTCGGCAACTGCCCCAGGGCGATGACCACCGCCGCGCCCAGGGTGAAACCCAGCACCACCGAATGCGAGACGAAATTCACCAGCGCACCGAAACGCAACAACCCCAGCAACCATTGGAAAATGCCTGCCAACACCGTCAGCAGCAGGATCAAGGTGATGTAGTCCTGGCTGGCGGGAAAGGCCAGCGGACTGACGGTGGCGTACAAGACGATGGAAATCGCCGCTGTAGGACCGCAGATCAAGTGCCACGACGAACCCCACAGGCAGGCGATCAGCACCGGTACGATCGCCGCGTACAAGCCGTATTCCGGCGGCAAACCGGCAATCAGGGCGTAGGCAATGGACTGCGGCAACGCGAGAATCGCGCCGCTCAGGCCGACGATCAGGTCACGGCCGACACTGGCGCGGGTCTGCCGGGGCAGCCAGTTCAGGAAAGGCAAGAGTGAACGGCGCGTGGGGATTGCCATGGGGCCTCAAGGAATGGGGTTTGGCGCAAGAGTATCAGGTGAACCCATGTGGCGAGGGAGCTTGCTCCCGCTCGGTCGCGCAGCGGCCGCAAAAATTGGGACCGCTGCGCAGTCCAGCGGGAGCAAGCTCCCTCGCCACAAAAGCGGCTCGCCATTATGCCTAGAGCTTGGCCTTCACCGCCGCCAGCGCATCCTTGCCATCCAGGGTCTTCACACCGTCCAGCCATTTATCCAGGACCGCCGGGTTGGCCTTGATCCAGGCCTTGGCCGCATCGGCGTTGCTGACCTTGTTGTTCACCACCTCAGACATGATGCTGTTTTCCATTTCCTGGGTGAAGCTCAGGTTGGTCAGCAGCTTGCCTACGTTCGGACAGGCCTGTGCATAACCCTTGCGGGTCAGGGTATAGACACTGCCGGTGTCGCCGAAGTACTTCTCGCCGCCCTTGAGGTAGTGCATTTTCAACTGCACGTTCATCGGGTGCGGGGTCCAGCCGAGGAAGGTCACGAATTTCTGTTTCTTCACCGCCCGGGAGACTTCTGCCAGCATCGCCTGCTCGCTGGATTCCACCAGTTTCCACTCGCCCATGCCGAAATCATTGGTCTTGATGATTTCTTTCAGGGAGAGGTTGGCCGGAGCGCCGGAGCCAATGCCGTAGATCTTCTTGTCGAACTTGTCGGCGAATTTGTTCAGGTCGGCAAAGTTATGCACACCGGCGTCCCAGACGTAGTCCGGGACCGCCAGGGTGAATTCGGTACCGTCGAGGTTCTTGGCCAGTTGCGTGACGTCGCCATTGGCCACGAACTTGTCATAAAAGCCCTGCTGCGCCGGCATCCAGTTACCCAAAAACACATCCACCTGGCCATCCTTGAGGCCACCGAAGGTGATCGGCACCGCGAGGGTGTCGACCTTGGCCTTGTAGCCCATCCCGTCCAGCAGGAAACCGGTGATGGCATTGGTGGCGGCGATATCGCTCCAGCCCGGATCGGCCATCTTCACCGTTTCGCAGCTTTGCTCGGCCCAGGCCGAAACACTGCTCAACGCCAACAGCCCAGCGGTCAGTACTGTGGATAACTTTTGCATGGCTTGCCCCTTACGTTATTGGTTTTGGCAGGGTTGTGGATAACGGGCCTTGCGCTCCAGATCGTCGAGGTCGATGTGGTTACGCATGTACTGCTGGCTGGCGTCCACCAGCGGCTGGTGATCCCAGCTCTTGAGTTTGCCCAGGGTCAGCGCCTGGGCGACGAAACGGCGGCGCCGCTGGCTGGCGAGCACCTGTTGATGAATCGTCGGGATGTCCCACTTGGCACGCGCCTCGGCGAGAAAATCGGCGAACAGGGATTGATGCTCAGGGGATTGGCTGAGATTTTCCAGTTCCTTGGGATCGTTGGGTACGTCGAACAGCAGGCACGGGTCATCTTCGCTGTAGATGAATTTCCACGGGCCGCGACGGATCATCATCAAGGGGCTGATGGTGCCTTCGGCCATGTATTCACCGAAGACTTCGTCATGCCCGCCCTGCCCTTGCAGATGCGGCACCAGCGAACGGCCATCCAGCGGCAGGCCCGGTTCCAGCGTGCCACCGGCCAGCTCGACCAGGGTCGGCAGCAAGTCGGCGGTGGATACGGCCGCGCCCACCCGGCCGCTGGCGAACTGCCCCGGTGCGCTGATGAGCAATGGGACGCGGGCGGCCATTTCGTACCAGTGCATTTTGTACCAGAGACCTTTTTCGCCGAGCATGTCCCCATGATCGCCGGAGAACACGATGATCGTGTCGTCCAGTAGCCCAGTGTCTTCCAGGGTCTGCAGCAGCTTGCCGACGTTGCTGTCGATGTAGCTGCACGCGCCGAAATAGGCGCGGCGGGCATCCCGAATCTTATCCACAGGCAGTGGCTTGTCCCACAGGTCATAGACCTTCAGCAGCCGCTGGGAATGTGGATCGAGCGCCGTTTGCGCCGGGGTCTGCGGCAAAGGGATGTCGTTGTCGTCATACAAATCCCAGAACGCCTTGGGAATCGTGTACGGATCGTGTGGGTGGGTCATCGATACGGTGAGGCAAAACGGCTGGTCACCGTCCTCGCGAATGTGGTCGAACAGGTACTGCTGGGCCTTGAACACCACTTCTTCATCGAAATCCAGCTGGTTGGTGCGCACGCACGGCCCGGCCTGCAACACCGACGACATGTTGTGGTACCAACTCGGCCGCACGTCCGGCTCGTCCCAGTTCACCGACCAGCCGTAGTCGGCCGGGTAAATGTCACTGGTCAGGCGCTCTTCGTAGCCGTGCAGTTGGTCCGGCCCGCAAAAGTGCATCTTGCCGGACAACGCCGTGCGGTAGCCGAGGCGGCGCAGGTAATGGGCGTAGGTCGGCACGTCCGCGGGAAAATCCGCCGCGTTGTCGTAGGCGCCGATCTTGCTCGGCAACTGGCCGCTCACCAAAGTGAAACGCGACGGCGCGCACAGCGGGCTGTTGCAATAGGCGGCATCGAACACCACGCCCTCGGCGGCCAGGCGCGACAGGTTCGGCAGCTTGATCGGCGAAGGACCGTAGATCGGCAACATTGGCGCGGCCATTTGATCGGCCATGATGAAAAGAATGTTCTTGCGCTTCATGTATTCGCGGCATTCCATAGTAGGCAGTTATGCGATATTGCTGCGATTGAGCATGTAGCCCCCGGGTTTTGGGGTAAAGCCCATGCAGGATAATGACTAGGATAAGCACAGCTTATGTATGACGCCCTGGGTAACCTGTCCCTGGAACTGTTCCGTGCCTTTGAAGCCGCGGCCCGCCAACAAAGCTTTACGGCGGCGGCGATTGAGCTGGGCACCACGCAACCGGCCATCAGCCAGCAGATCAAGCGCCTGGAAGAGCAACTGGGTACGCGGTTGTTCGACCGCATCTATCGCGGCATCGAACTGACCGAGGCCGGGACGATCCTGTTCGAGCAGGTGCAGGCTGGCTTGCAGAGCATCGACGCCGGGCTGAGCGCGATCACCGCCCAGCATCAGCATGAGGTGCTGCAAGTGGCCACGGACTTCGCCTTCGCCGCCTACTGGCTGATGCCGCGCCTGCATCGTTTCCACGCGGCCAACCCGCAGGTGGACGTGAGCCTGGTGACCAGCGAACGCAACCACAACATGCTGCGCACCGATATCGACGTTGCCGTGCTGTTCGGCGACGGTCGCTTCAAACAAGGCGAAAGTCGCTGGCTGTTCAGCGAAGAAGTCTTTCCGGTGTGCAGCCCGCTGCTGCTCAAGGAACGTCCCCTGCCCTTGTCCGCCCAGGCCTTGGCGGAGTTTCCATTGCTGCACCTGCGCGCGGGCAACAGCAACAGCTGGTTCGACTGGAGCGGCGTATTTCGCGAGCTGGGCATCACGTCACCACCGGCGCCCGGACAGTTGCGCTTCGACAACTACACCTTGCTCATCCAAGCGGCGATTGGCGGCCAGGGCGTTGCCATCGGCTGGCGTCACCTTGTGGATAACTTATTGGCCCAGGGCCTGCTGTGTCGTCCGATCGCGGAAACGGTGCTGTCGCGGCTGGGGTATTACGTGGTCTTGCCCCAGCGTAAACGGCGTGGTGTGTTGATCCGGCAATTCGTCGACTGGCTGATGGAAGAACAGGCCAACAGCGGCGAATCGCTCACGGGGCTGCCGTTGCCGTCGATTGCTGTTTGAGTATGTGGCCGTTTTTTTGGGGCTGCTTCGCAGCCCAGCGGGAGCAAGCTCCCTCGCCACGGGAATGTGTGTCCACAGCTAGTTGGCGGCGACAAAACTGACGTGCTCACCCACGTGCAGGTTCAGGCGCAGCTCATCGGCGATGCCGACCGCCACCCGGATGAGCCGCTCCAGGGATTCGGCCATGCCGGGTTCGAGGCTGGTACTGACCTGGATGAAATGTTCGATGCCCAGGCCAGGCGCGGCATAGGGGGCGTTGATCAAGGTCCACTGCAAGGTGCTGTTCTTCAGGGCATCGAGGACTTCTTCGGCGGCATGGCGCTGCAAGTCGTCGTCGGCCTGCTCTTCGTCGAGCATCGCAAAGTCGCCCACCAGAAACAGCCGGGGCACATTCACTGCCTGCATGCCGGCGATCAGTGCGTCCACGGCCAATACTTGCTCTACAGGGCCGGGAATCAGTGTCCGCTCCACTTGTTCGCTGTTCATCGGCAACCCCGGGGCGTTGAGCAGACACACCACGGCGCTGGCACCGGCAACACTTTGCTTGACCCGCTCGGGATCGAAAAGATCACCAGTCTTGGTCCGCAGGCCCGGGCGTGGAGCCAGGGCGGTAAGATCGTCGAGAATGGCGATGACTTCGTGCTGGCGCCGCAGCATTTCAGCCATCAACGCACTGCCGAGGCTGCTCATGGCACCATAGAGCACCACTTTGGTGACCGGGGTTTCGGCGTTTTTCATGGCTGCTTTCCTCTTTATCCCGCGTGTAAAGGCTCTGACCCGCGGAAAACGGCGAGGGTTCGCCTCTTTTCAAGGAGTGACAGATGCAGCGGATCAAGGGCTACCACGCCCACGTGTATTTCGACGCCAGCACCCTGGACCAGGCGCGGGCCTTGTGCGAGGAAGCGGCGCAACTGTTCCCGCTGAAAATGGGCCGCGTTCATCAACGCCCGGTCGGCCCGCACCCGGACTGGAGCTGTCAGCTGGCCTTCGACCCGCAGTACATCGGCGTGGTCTTGCCGTGGCTGGCGCTCAATCGCAAAGGCCTGGTGATTTTCCTGCACCCGGAGACCGGCGATGACCTGATCGACCACACCGAGCATGCGATCTGGATGGGGGCGGTGCGGCCGTTGAATCTTTCGGCGTTTTGATTGACCGGTGGCGCACCGATTTTCTGTGGGAGCAAAGCTTGCTCGCGATAAAGACGCCGCGGCTCTCAAGCAGGAATGTGTCAACTTCATCGCGAGCAAGCTTTGCTCCCACAGGCGAGCTTTACCCCACAGATAAATTTTGCTCCCACAGGCGAGCCTTGCCTCACAGAAAAACTCCATTGTCTGCAACGAAAGCTGACTGAAAGCTTGCGCGATTAGGATCACCTCACTTCCGGCAAAAGACCGGTCGGCCAAAAGCGAGTTTTCAAGGCTCGTTCGGCCCTTTTAACAACAACAATGGTGATTCTGATGTCCGCTGCTACCCGTCCCGCTGCACCCACTCCATCCGTTCCCCTCGTGCTCTGCATCCTGCGCTGACCTGTCCGGTCCGCATTTCATAGCCGCGCCACGCCTGGAGTATTTCCCATGCTGACTTTCCTTGGCTTCGCCATGGTCATCACGTTCATGTTCCTGATCATGACCAAGCGCCTGTCCGCGCTGATCGCCTTGATCATCATCCCTATCCTGTTCGCCCTGTTCGGTGGCTTTGCACCGAAAATCGGCCCGATGATGCTCGAAGGCATCACCAAGCTCGCCCCGACCGGGGTGATGCTGATGTTCGCGATTCTGTATTTTGCCCTGATGATCGACTCCGGCCTGTTCGACCCGGCCGTGCGCAAGATCCTCAAGCTGGTCAAGGGCGACCCGTTGAAAGTTTCGGTCGGTACCGCCGTTCTGGCGCTCGTCGTTTCCCTTGATGGTGACGGCGCGACCACTTACATGATCTGCGTGGCCGCGATGCTGCCGCTCTACAGCCGCATCGGCATGAGCCCGCGCATCATGGCCGGCCTGATCATCCTCGCTGGCGGCGTGATGAACATGACCCCATGGGGCGGTCCGACGGCCCGTGCGGCCAGTGCGCTGCATGTGGACCCGTCCGACATTTTCGTGCCGATGATTCCCGCGATGCTGGCCGGTGTGGTGGCGATCCTGGCGATTTCCTACATGTACGGTAAGCGCGAGCGTGCGCGCCTGGGTGAACTGCACCTGGTCGGAGATGAAATCGACCACAGCGAAATCAGCGTTTCCCAGTTCCCGGACGCCCGTCGTCCAAAGCTGATCTGGTTCAACGGCGCATTGACCCTGGGCCTGATGTGCACCCTGATCGCCGGCCTGTTGCCGCTGCCGGTGCTGTTCATGGTGGCGTTCAGTATTGCGATGATCGTCAACTACCCGTGCCTGCAACAGCAGAAGGACCGCGTTGCGGCCCACGCCGGCAGCGTGTTGGCGGTGGTCGGGCTGATTTTCGCGGCTGGTATCTTTACCGGCATCCTGTCCGGCACCGGCATGGTCGACGCCATGTCCAAGAGCCTGCTGGCGGTCATCCCGGAGTTCCTCGGTCCTTACCTGGCGGTCATCACCGCGCTGGTGAGCATGCCGTTCACGTTCTTCATGTCTAACGATGCATTTTATTACGGGGTGTTACCGGTCCTCGCCGAGGCAGCCAGCCATTACGGCATCACCGCCGTTGAAATGGCCCGTGCCTCCATCGTCGGCCAGCCCGTCCACCTGTTGAGCCCACTGGTTCCGTCGACCTACCTGCTGGTAGCCTTGGCCGGGATCGAGTTCGGCGATCACCAGCGCTTCACCTTGAAGTGGGCAGTACTGGTTTGCCTGTGCATAATGTTCGCCGCCTTGCTGATGGGGATTTTTCCGCTGTTCAGCACTCTATAAAAGCAACGCCCGCTGCGTCGCCTCGGCGGCGCGGCCTAACACTCGCTCAAAGGAACTCACATGGAATGGCTGACCAACCCGGAAATCTGGGTTGCCTTCTTTACCCTGACCGCCCTGGAAATTGTCCTGGGCATCGACAACATCATCATGATCTCGATCCTGGTCAGCCGCATGCCCAAGCACATGCAGGCGCGCACCCGGATCTTCGGCCTGGCGCTGGCCATGGTCACGCGGATCCTGTTGCTGCTGTCCATCACCTGGGTCATGCGCCTGACGGCCGACTTGTTCGAAGTGTTCGGCCAGGGCATCTCCGGTCGTGACCTGATCCTGTTCTTCGGTGGCCTGTTCCTGCTGTGGAAAAGCTCCCAGGAGATGTACCACGCGCTGGAAGGCGAAGACGAAACCGGCGAGACGCCTACGGGCAAGGGCGGCAGCTTCATCTACACCATCGTCCAGATCGCGATCATCGACATCGTGTTCTCCCTGGACTCGGTCATCACCGCCGTGGGCATGGTCTCCCATGTACCGGTCATGGTGGCGGCGATTATCGTGGCGGTGCTGGTGATGATGCTGGCAGCGGGCACTATCAGCACGTTCATCGACAAGCACCCGTCGCTGAAGATGCTGGCGCTGTCGTTCCTGCTGGTGGTCGGTACGGTACTGATCGCCGAGTCGCTGGACGTGCATGTGCCAAAAGGCTACGTCTACTTCGCCATGGCGTTCTCCCTGGCGGTCGAAGCGTTCAACATCAAGATGCGTACTGCCATGGCGCGCAAGCGCAAGCAGCAGGATCCGGTGAAACTGCGCAAGGATATGCCGGGGCAGTAACGGTATAGGGCGATGAATGAAGGGGCTCTTGGAGCCCCTTTTTCATGCCCGTAGGAAAGCGGTCGCATGCAATACCTGTGGGAGCGAGCTTGCTCGCGATGAGGCCATGACATCCAACATCTTCTTTGGCTGTCAGGCCGCTATCGCGAGCAAGCTCGCTCCCACAGGGGGTTTGGGCGTTTTCGAGGAATGTATTTTTATGACGGTTTTGTTTCAAACGATTCTTTAGCTGTGCAATGCTGGCGCCCGAACCGTTCGCCAACTACAGCTTAAGTACAAGAACGAAGAATGTGGCATCGTCAATTTGTTCCTTTGGGACGCTAACAGGGGGCTTCTCATGCTGACCCTGCTGAATTTGCTCTCCGCCGTCGCCCTGCTGATCTGGGGCACGCATATCGTGCGTACCGGCATCTTGCGGGTCTATGGCTCGAACCTGCGCCATGTCATCGGCCAGAACATGTCCAAGCGCTGGCTGGCGTTTATCGCGGGCATCATGGTCACGGCCATGGTCCAGAGCAGCAATGCCACGGCCATGCTCGTCACCTCGTTCGTCGGCCAGGGCCTGATGGCGCTGACCCCGGCCCTGGCGACCATGCTCGGCGCCGATGTCGGCACCGCGCTGATGGCACGGGTGCTGACCCTCGACCTGTCGTGGCTGTCGCCGCTGCTGATTTTCCTCGGGGTGATTTTCTTCCTCTCGCGCAAACAGACGCGCGCCGGGCAAATGGGCCGGGTCGGCATCGGCCTGGGCCTGATCATCCTGGCCCTGCAATTGATCGTCGAAGCTGCGGCGCCCATCACCCATGCCCAGGGCGTGAAAGTGATCTTCGCCTCGCTGACCGGCGACATCCTGCTCGATGCGTTGGTCGGCGCGCTGTTCGCGATGATCTCCTATTCCAGCCTGGCCGCCGTGCTGCTGACCGCGACCCTGGCCGGTGCCGCGGTGATCAGCCTGCCAGTAGCCATCGGCCTGGTGATCGGCGCCAACATTGGCAGCGGCGTGCTGGCGTTCCTCAGCACCAGCATGCAGAACACCGCCGGGCGCCAGGTGGCGCTGGGCAGCCTGCTGTACAAGCTGATCGGGCTGTTGTTGATCATTCCAGTGCTCGACCCGCTGGTGGGCTGGCTGGACAGCCTGGATTTCAGCCCCCAGGAAACGGTGATCGGTTTTCATCTGCTCTATAACACCGTGCGGTGCCTGGTGCTGCTGCCCAGCGTCGGCCCGATGGCCAGGCTCTGTGCCTGGCTGCTGCCGGAGCGGCCCGATACCAACGGCACGGCCAAGCCCCGCCACCTGGACCCCGCGGCCCTCGCCACCCCGAGCCTGGCGCTGGCGAACGCAGCCCGGGAAACCTTGCGCATTGGCGACCTGATCGAAAACATGCTCGAAGCCATGCTGGACGTGCTGCGCGGTGCGCAAACGGCGGTGACCCAGGACGTACGGCGCATGAATGACGACGTCGAAGCGTTGTGCAGTGCAATCAAGTTGTACATGGCGCAAATGCCCCGTGAGGACCTCAGTGAGCAGGACAGCCGCCGCTGGGCGGAGATCATCGAACTGGCGATCAACCTGAAACTGGCCAGCGACCTGATCGAGCGCATGTTGCGCAAGGTCCAGCAGCAGAAGACCTCGCAACGTCGCTCCTTTTCCGAAGTAGGCCTGGAAGAGTTGGCGGGGCTGCACAGCCACCTGATCGCCAACCTGCGGCTGGGGCTGTCGGTATTCCTCAGTGCCGACCGGGAAAGCGCCCGTCAGTTGCTGCGTGAGAAACGTCGCTTTCGGGCGCAGGAACGGCGCATGGCCCATGCCCATGTCAGCCGCTTGCAGCGCAAGGTCGTGCAAAGCCTGGAGACCAGCTCCCTGCACCTGGAGCTGATCGCCGACATGAGGCGTCTCAATTCACTGTTTTGCGGCAGCGCCTATGTGGTCCTGGAGACGGCCGAGATCGGCGCGCTGGCGGCGGATGAAATTAGCGACATTACCCATTCGCCGTGAACGACTGGCGCATTGGTCAGTCAGTAACAATGGCTCGGGCCTGAAAGCGTTCGCCGGCCCGCCTGCTCCCGTTGTCATGAAAAACGCATAGATTCGATAGGGGAGCGAGCCGACTCCGGGCGGCGATCCGCCGATGACGGCCTGCCCGGCACCATGGACCCCACTCAGTCGCCAGGAAGCCCATATGCGTTGTCTGTTGCTCGCCTTTCTTTTGCTCGGCTCACTGCCCGTGGCCGCCCTGGACCGGTTCCAGGTCGAAGGCTATATGTTGCCCAACGGCATGCAACTGCTGCTCAAGCCCGGCTCCGAGCGCGGGCATGTGGCGATCCGCTTGGTGGTCGGCGTGGGCCTGGACGACTTCAGTTGCGCCGACAAGGAACTGCCGCACTTGCTCGAACACCTGCTGTTCAGCGGCGTCGATGAGAGCGGTGAAGGCGGCCTGGAGGAGCGCATGCAGGCCTTGGGTGGCGAGTGGAATGCCTTCACGAGCAATGCCGACACCACGTTCGTCATCGAGGCGCCGGCACGCAATCAACGCAAGGTCCTGGATCTGCTGCTGGCGCTGTTGACCCGCACCCGCATCGATGAAAAAGCCCTGGAGGCGGCCAAGCGGGTGGTGGAACGCGAGGACGGTGGCCACTACACCCACCTGCAACGCTGGCTCGATCACCAGGACCTGGGCCACAAGGCCAGCAACCAGTTGGCGGTTGAGTTGGGCCTGCGCTGCGCGGAACGGGCCGAGGTCGAGCGCCATACCCTCGCCCGTCTCGAACAAGTGCGCAAGGCCTGGTATGCGCCGAACAACATGACGCTGATCGTGGTCGGCGATCTCGACCGACTGCTGCCGGCCTATCTGGAACGCGCCTTTGGCGAGCTCGAGCCGGTGGAGCCCAGCGCGCACGAGGCGTTGCCGCAGATCCGCTACAAGGCGGTCACCAAGCGCAACCTGATCCGTGGCCTGGCCGGCGACAGCGCCAAGCTTCATTGGCTGTTCCCGGAACCGGTGCTGGACGAGCAGCATGACGAAACCTTCGACCTGCTCAAGGACTACCTGGACTGGGCGCTCTATCGCCAATTGCGCCTGGCCCATGGCCTGTCCTACGGGCCGTGGACCGAACGCGAGGTGCTCGGCGGCGTCGGCTTCTTCAGCCTGAACGCCGACCTGTCCCGCGAAGACTTGCCCGAAGCCGAACAGGCGCTGGAAGAACTGCGCAAGAGATTGCTCAAGGATGGCCTGGACCCCGCCGATTTCGTGCGCATCAAGCGCGCGGCCATTGCCCATCAGTCCTGGGCGGTTCAAGGCAACAGCGCACTGGCCGATTATTACTGGGGGGCCCTGGGTGACTATGAAGACGGCCGCTTCGCCAACCCGGCCCTGCGCCTGCAGGGGGTGAGCCTGGAACAAGCCAACGTGGCCCTGCGCGAACTGCTCAAGGACCCGGGTTACCTGCGCATCGAGAAGCCGTTGCTCAGTGACGATGAGCTGGTTTGGGGGATGGCTGGTTTGCTGGGGTTGTTGTTGCTCGGGTTGGTGGTGTGGCAGGTGCGCCGGCGGGCCCGACCGAACGAAGAATGATTTTGTGGCGGCACACACTGTTGTGGCGAGGGCATCTGCCTTGCTCCCACAGAAGATCCCTCACCACATAGAGCACTCGTCACATCGATGTCCTGACGATACTCTGTCAGGGATATTTCCTACGACTTACTGTGAAAAGACCGAATGCAAAACCTGACTCTCTACATCCAGCGCCTCCTTGAACTGATGAAGCGCTATCCAGGGGTCATTGCACTCGGTGGTTTCATTTCCGGGGTCGGCAGTTTCATGCTGGTGGACCGCCAGCAGGGCCTGGCGACCTGGATCGCCATCATGATGCTGGTGAGCTGGCTCTGGCTGATGGTCGAAAACAGCATGACCCGGCTGTTCACGCGGATTTTCAAACGGGAAATCCCCCAGCCGCTGCTGCGCTACGCCACGCAGATGATTCACCAGGAGAGCCTGTTTTTCGTCCTGCCGTTTTTCTTCATCACCACCACCTGGAACAGCAGCCAGCTGATTTTCACCGGCCTGCTGGCGATCGCGGCGCTGATCTCGATCACCGACCCGCTGTACTACAAATGGCTGGCGCCCCGGCGCTGGGCGTTCCTGGCGTTGCACACGCTGACGCTGTTCGCCGCCCTGCTCACCTCTTTGCCGGTCATCCTGCACCTGACCACCGACCAGAGCTTCAAGCTGGCGCTGGGCATTGCCATGCTGCTGTCGTTCCCCAGCCTGGCCTCGATCTTCCCGATCCGCACCGTGCGCAATGCCTTGGCGATCCTCTGCATCACGGTGGGGATTGGCGCCACCGGCTGGGTGCTGCGCTCCTGGGTGCCGCCGGCCACGCTGTGGATGACCGAAGTGGCGATCAGCACCCAACTGGAGGACCGCACGCCGGGCGCCAGCCTCAAGGAGGTCAGCGCGGCCCAGATCCGCGGCAGCGGCCTGTACGCCTACACCGCCATCAACGCGCCGCGAGGGCTCGATGAGCGGATTTATCACGTCTGGCAGTTCAACGGCAAAGAAGTCGACCGCATCGCCCTGGACATCCATGGCGGACGCAAGGAAGGCTATCGCGCCTGGACCCACAAGCAGAACTTCCCGCAAGACCCGACGGGCAAATGGCAAGTGCGGGTGCTGACGGAAAATGGCCAGATGATCGGTGTGCTGCGTTTCACTGTGAACGCCGCCACACCCGAAGCAAAATAACGGTGGTCGTGCTATTAGGTAGCGCTGTTCAAGTCGAACGAGCATGGAGCTTATGACCCCCGGATCCCCCACTGGCACTGCCCGGCTGGACACGTCTCGCGCCCCGGCGCAGCTATGGGTCAGCGGCGACTGGACGCTGGCCCACTACGCGCAGCTCAAGCGCTTGAGCGAATCCTTGCGCGGCCAATACGACGAGAACACCCTGATCGACCTCAACGGCCTCGGCGCCCTCGACACCGCCGGGGCTTCGTTGCTGGTGGAACTGCTGGGCTCCGAACGGCTGGGCAAGACCGCCGAGCACCCCGATTGCAGCTTGCCGGCCGCCGAGCGGGCGCTGTTGCAGACAGTCTATTGCTCGCTGACGGACTTCTGTGTGCCGGTGAAAGAGCCGCAGGTCAGCGTGCTGACCCAGCTGCTGACGCGTATCGGCCGCGCGGTGGAAAAAGTCTGGCAAGACACCCTGCAACTGCTGGGTTTCGTTGGCCTGATTCTGGAAACCCTGGCCCGCAACCTGTTTCGCCCCAAGCGCTGGCGCATGACAGCGATGGTCGTTCACATCGAACAGACGGGCCTGGACGCCGCTCCCATCGTCGCCCTGCTGACGTTCCTGGTCGGCGCGGTGGTGGCGTTCCTCGGCGCGACGGTGCTGGCCGACTTTGGCGCCAGCATCTTTACCGTGGACCTGGTGGCATTCTCGTTCCTGCGTGAATTCGGCGTGTTGCTCACGGCGATCCTCATGGCGGGCCGCACCGCCAGCGCGTTCACCGCGCAGATCGGCTCGATGAAGGCCAACGAAGAAATCGACGCGATCCGCACCCTGGGCCTTGATCCGGTCGAGTTGCTGGTGGTGCCACGGGTACTGGCGCTATTGGTGGCGCTGCCGATGCTGACCTTCCTGGCCATGCTCTCGGGCATTATCGGTGGCGGTGTCGTGTGTGCCCTGTCGCTGGGTATTTCCCCGGCCATGTTCCTGTCGCTGTTGCAGTCGGACATTGGCGTGCAGCATTTCCTGGTGGGGATGGTCAAGGCGCCGATCTTTGCCTTCCTGATCGCCGCCGTGGGCTGCCTGGAAGGTTTCAAGGTCAGTGGCAGCGCCGAGTCGGTCGGGGCCCACACCACGTCCAGCGTGGTGCAGTCGATTTTCGTGGTGATTGTGCTCGATGCCGTGGCCGCGCTGTTTTTCATGGAGATGAGCTGGTGAGCCAACCCCTGCGGCCGCCCACCGAGGCGGTGATTCAAGTGCGCGGCCTGTGCAATCGCTTCGGCCGCCAGAGCGTGCATGAGAACCTCGACCTGGACGTGTACAAGGGCGAGATTCTCGCCGTGGTCGGCGGCTCCGGCAGCGGCAAATCGGTGCTGCTGCGCAGCATTGTCGGCCTGAACCGGCCCAGCGAGGGTTCCGTGCGGGTGTTCGGCCAGGACTTGCCGAGCCTGCCTGCGGAGCAACGTTCGCGGGTGGAACGGCGCTTTGGCGTGCTGTTCCAGAAAGGCGCGCTGTTTTCGTCACTGACCGTGACAGAAAACGTCGCCCTGCCGCTGATCGAGCACGCCGGGCTCAGCCGGGCCGACGCCGAGCACCTGGCAGCGGTGAAGCTGGCCTTGGCCGGGCTGCCACTCTCGGCCGCAGACAAGTACCCCGCCTCGCTGTCCGGCGGCATGATCAAGCGCGCCGCCCTGGCCCGTGCGCTGGCCCTGGACCCGGACATCCTGTTTCTCGACGAACCCACCGCCGGCCTCGACCCCATCGGGGCGGCGGCGTTCGACCAGTTGATCCTGACGCTGCGCGATGCCCTGGGCCTGAGCGTGTTCCTGGTCACCCACGACCTGGACACCCTCTACACCATCACCGACCGGGTGGCGGTGCTGGCGCAGAAAAAAGTGCTGGTGGCCGATGTCATCGACAAGGTGTCGGAAACCGACGACGCCTGGATTCACGAATACTTCCATGGCCCTCGCGGCCGCGCGGCGTTATCGGCCGCTACACAATCCAACGAGGTTTGACATGGAAACCCGAGCCCATCATGTGCTGATCGGCCTGTTCACCGTCATTGTGGTGGCCGGCGCCCTGCTGTTTGGCCTATGGCTGGCCAAGTCCAGCGTGGACAGCGAGTTCAAGGATTACGAAGTGGTGTTCAACGAGGCGGTCAGCGGGTTGTCCCGGGGCAGCTCGGTGGAGTACAGCGGGATCAAGGTCGGCGACGTCGTCAACCTGCGCCTGGACCCGAACGACCCACGCCGGGTGCTGGCGCGGGTGCGCTTGAGCGCAGAAACACCGATCAAGCAAGACACCCAGGCCAAGCTGGCCCTGACCGGCATCACCGGCACCTCGATTATCCAGCTCAGTGGCGGCACGCCCCAGAGCCCGGCGCTGACGGGGCACGACGGCGAACCGCCAGTGATCATCGCCGCGCCCTCGCCTATCGCCCGCCTGCTCAACAACAGCGATGACTTGATGACCAGCATCAACCTGCTGCTGCACAACGCCAATGAGGTGTTTTCCTCGGAGAACGTCCAAAGCCTGGGCAAGACCCTCGAGCATCTGGAACAAACCACCGGGGTCATTGCCGAGCAACGCGGCGATATTCGCCAGGCCATGCAGCAACTGGCTTCCATCGGCAAACAGGCCAGCGCCACGCTGGAACAGACCACGGCGTTGATGCGCAACGCCAATGGTTTGCTCAACGACCAGGGCAAACAGGCGTTCGGCAGCGCCGGACAAGCCATGCAATCGCTGGCCCACAGCACGGCAACGTTCGACAAGCTGCTGAACGACAACCGCGACTCGCTGAATAACGGCATGCAGGGCCTCAATGCCCTGGCGCCCGCCGTGCGTGAGCTGCGCGAGACCCTGAGCGCCCTGCGGGGGATCTCCCGGCGCCTGGATGCCAACCCCAGCGGCTATTTGCTGGGCAACGACAAGGACAAGGAGTTCACGCCATGAAGCCGTCCAATCGGTTTATCCGCCCTCTTCTCCTGCTGGCAGGATTTGTCCTGGTGGGCGGTTGCTCGATTTTGCCCAAGGCCGATCCTGCGGATGTGTATCGCTTGCCCGCCACCCAGGCCCCGGCATCTGCGGGCACAGCGGTGAACTGGTCGTTGCGCCTGGCCAGCCCGCAAGCCAGCGAAGTGCTCAACAGCCCGAAAATCGCGGTCATTCCTCAAGGCAATCTGTTCAGCAGCTACGCCGCCTCGCGCTGGAGCGACCCGGCCCCGGTGCTGTTGCGCAATCGCCTGCTCGATGGCTTCGCCCAGGATGGACGCGTCAGGCTATTGAGCGTCGCCGACAGCAACCTGCAAGCGGACCTGGAGCTGGGCGGGCAATTGCAGGCGTTCCAGACCGAATACCAGGGCACAGCGGCCAGCGTGGTGATTCGCCTGGACGCGCTGCTGGTGCGCGGGTTCGACCAGCGCATCCTGGCCAGTCACCGGTTTGAAGTGCGCCAGCCGTTGAGCGATGTGAAAGTGCCGGCGGTGGTGGACGGCTTTGGCCGGGCCGGCGACCGGTTGACGGCCGAAGTGGTGGCCTGGACATTGGAGCAAGGCCAGCGTTTAGCAACGCCGACCCAACCCTAGGGGTCGCCGGGCGACTCAGGTCAACCGAAGAACCAGTAGCAAACGCCGATGGCCGCCACCACCCCGGAGAATTCGGCCAGCAGCGCACACCCCACGGCGTGGCGCGCCCGCTGGATGCCCACGGCGCCGAAATAGACCGCCAGCACGTAGAACGTGGTCTCGGTGCTGCCCTGGATGGTCGCCGCCACCAGGGCCGGGAAGCTGTCCACGCCGGAGGTCTTCATGGTCTCGATCAACATGGCCCGGGCGGCGCTGCCGGAGAACGGCTTGACCATCGCAGTCGGCAAGGCATCGACGAAGCGTGTGTCCCAGCCGGCCCACTGCACCAGGTGCCGGATACCGTCGAGGCCAAAATCCAGTGCCCCCGAAGCCCGCAGCACGCCTACCGCGCAAAGCATCGCCACCAAGTACGGCAGCAACGTCTTGGCGACGTCGAAGCCTTCCTTGGCGCCCTCGATGAAGGCTTCATACACCTTGACCTTACGCAGCGCGCCCACCACCAGGAACAGGATGATCAGGCCAAACAGCGTCAGGTTGCCGAGAATCGACGACAGCCCCGCCAGCGCCGTGGCCGAGAGCGTTGCCAGGAGCGCCATGAAACCGCCCAGCACCAACGCACCCGGAATCAGATAAGCCAGCACCACCGGGTCCCACAAGCGCAGGCGCTGCATGAACGCCACCGACAGCAGCCCCATCAAGGTCGAGGCGCTGGTGGCGAGCAGGATCGGCAGGAACACCAGGGTCGGGTCCGGCGCGCCTTGCTGGGCGCGGTACATGAAGATCGTCACCGGCAACAGCGTCAGCGACGAGGCGTTGAGCACCAGGAATAGAATCTGCGCATTGCTGGCGATGGTCGGGCTGGGGTTCAGATCCTGCAGCGCGCGCATGGCCTTGAGGCCGATGGGCGTGGCGGCGTTGTCCAGGCCCAGGCCATTGGCGGCGAAGTTGAGGGTGATCAGGCCGACCGCCGGGTGGCCGGCGGGCACTTCCGGCATCAAGCGCAAGAACAGCGGGCCGAGGGCCTTGGCCAGCCAGTCGACGATGCCGGCCTTTTCGGCGATGCGCAGGAAGCCCAGCCACAGGGTCAAGGTGCCGAACAGCAGGATCATCACCTCCACCGACAGCTTGGCCATGGCAAAAATGCTTTCCACCATGGCCGCGAAGATCCCGGCGTTGCCGCCGATCAACCACTGCGCCAGCGCCGACACGGCAGCCACGATAAAGAAGCCAAGCCACAGGCCATTGAGCATCAGTTAAATCCCCCGGAAGATGCCGCGAATGATAGCGGGGCTGGCAGAAACGACAAACCCCGGATTTCTCCGGGGTTTGCTTGGCATTGCGCAGGTGATTAACGAACCCCCTGTGGAAGACCCTGTGGGAGCTAAGCTTGCTCGCGATGGCGGTGGATCAGCCAACATCAATGCCAACTGATCCGACGCCATCGCGAGCAAGCTCAGCTCCCACAATGGATCTCAATTACTGGAAGTTTCCCCCGCCGGCAGCGGCTCCTTGCTGCGCCAGTGCGGCAGGGAGTTCCAGTAGCGCTGGCCCTTGGCATCGTCGTACATGCCTTCCCAGCGAGCGATGACCAGCACGGCCAGAGCGTTGCCGATGACGTTCAGCGCGGTACGGGCCATGTCCATGATGCGGTCGACGCCGGCGATGAAGGCCAGGCCTTCCAGCGGAATGCCCACGCTGCCCAAAGTGGCCAGCAGCACCACGAACGACACGCCCGGCACACCGGCGATGCCTTTGGAGGTGACCATCAAGGTCAGCACCAGCAGCAATTGCTGGCTGATGGACAGGTCGATGCCGTACAGCTGGGCGATGAAAATCGCCGCGATGCTCTGGTACAGGGTCGAACCGTCGAGGTTGAACGAATAGCCGGTGGGCACCACGAAGCTGCAGATGGCTTTCGGCGCGCCGTAGGCTTCCATCTTCTCGATCACGCGCGGCAGCACGGTTTCGGAACTGGCGGTGGAGTAGGCCAGCACCAGCTCATCCTTGAAGATGCGCATCAGCTTGAGCACCGAGAAGCCGAACAGGCGGGCGATCAGGCCCAGCACCACAAAGGCGAAGAAGGCGATGGCGACGTAAACCAGGATCACCAGTTTTGCCAGGGGCAGCAGGGATGCGAAGCCGAAGTTGGCGACTGTCACCGCGATCAGGGCGAACACGCCGATCGGGGCGTATTGCATGATCATGTGGGTGACCTTGAACATGCTTTCCGACACGCCCTGGAACATTTTCACCAGCGGCTCGCGCAGGTCCGATTGCAGGCTGGACAGACCCAGGCCGAACAATACGGAGAAGAAAATGATCGGCAGCATCTCGCCACGCGCAACGGCTGCGAAGATGTTCGACGGGATCAGGTTGAGGATGGTCTGGATGAACGCATGCTCATGCTGGACTTCCGCCGCTGTGGCCTGGTACTTGGAAATATCCACCGTGCCCAGGGTGCTCATGTCGATGCCGCTGCCCGGCTGGAAGAAGTTGGCCAGCAGCAGGCCGACGACGATGGCGATGGTGGTGACGATTTCGAAGTAAAGGATGGTCTTGAGACCGATGCGCCCGAGCTTCTTGGCATCACCGACCCCGGCAATGCCGACGATCAGCGAGGAAATCACGATCGGGATCACGATCATCTTGATCAGACGGATAAAGATATCGCCCGCCGGTTGCAGCACGTTGCTGATCCACCAGGCCTTCTCGGCACTGAAATGGTTGAGCAGCGCGCCCAATGCAATCCCGAGCACCAGACCGATGAGGATCTGCCAGGCGAGGCTTAGTCGTGCCTTCTTCATATCGTTACCCTTACTTCAGTTGGACTCGGGCAGTGGCGCGAACAGATCGTCGATGACGAAAAACATTCGCGCCCCTGCCCCCGTATAAGGTCACCCCGAGCGCGTTAGCGGCTTACTGGCAGGCGAAAAAAGGCGCAACTATTGCGATGCAGGGGGGGCTCGTCTAATGCCGTAAACGCCTACCCTATGCCGAATCGGCATGAGAATTTGCAAACGAAACCCGCCTCCCAAGCAGTTCGAACACGACATTTATGCAGGCATAAGTGCCGTGAACCGGCCATTTCAGCGTAGCTGGGCTTTCTCTCGCAACGGTGGGGGACCGATGAAACGACCGCGAATCGAGACGCGGCCCATGGGAGAAATTGCGCCGGCATTCTCCGATATACGGTCAGGAAAAGGGGGATAAATAGGCGGGAGGAGACAATATGCCGCATCGCCGGGTGGCTCGCGGCGCCCAATCAGCCAACCGCTCTGGCGCAGACATCTGCCGACATAAAGCTCTACGCAAGTTCGCCAAGCCATGGTGGCTTTGCGAACCTGCGTCGCAGCTTTTACCTGACCCGGCCCTTTCGCAGGCACCCCTTGTGCCCGTAGGTCACTCCGACGCTCATCCGTCAGAACGTCCCGGCCCCCTGGTCATGCACCGGCCCTCCTCGGGCTGTGCAGAAGGAAAAGCAGGGCTGCTTTTCCCCTTTTTCAGAATCAGTACCAGTTCGGATCTTTCTTGAGTTGTTCCATTAACAGTTTCTGCATACCTTCATCGGGCTTGCCGAGGAACCGGTAGTTGGCATGACGGGTCGGGGACTTGTCGGCCGGCAGCCCCGCAGGGACTTCCACCAACAGGGCATAGGCCTCGTCCTTGTCGAAACTGAAGGCGACGAACAGGCGTGCGCTGCGACACGTCGCCTGGGTTTCGCACAACGGTCCCACCAGGTACTTGTCGCCATCTTCCTCCACAGCATTCATCTGCTGCGAATCGCCTGACAGGTTCATCACCCATTCGGGCAGGCGCTCTTCTTTTTTAACGACGTGCTGCCAGGTCTCGCGATATTGCGGGTCGGATTCCAGCAACTGGTTGACGCGCATCTGTCCATCATTGGCAGCCATTGCCATGGCACTGCCGCCCAGCAATAGGGCGGCGGCCAGTCCTTTAAATGAAACGCTCATGGTCAGCCTCGGCCACGACGGCCAAAGAAGAAGGAAGCAATGAACATCACCAGAAACACGACAAAGAGAATCTTGGCGATGCCCGTGGCGGTGCCTGCGATACCACCGAAGCCCAGTACGG
This sequence comes from Pseudomonas ogarae, assembly GCF_014268695.2. NCBI lineage: Bacteria > Pseudomonadati > Pseudomonadota > Gammaproteobacteria > Pseudomonadales > Pseudomonadaceae > Pseudomonas > Pseudomonas ogarae. The sequence goes on along the minus strand of NZ_CP077086.1, from coordinate 267,227 downwards.
CGGCGATGATGGCAATGATCAGGAAGGTAATTGCCCAGCTCAACATGGTGATTCTCCTTACGCTTTTCTACTTAGTGAGGGTGTGGCGGTGATGGTTCCGGCACGATGGACGACCGGTTCATCGGGTTAAAACACCCAGCGCTCTTCACGCGGCATGTCGGTCACGGGCTGAGCCTGATCGACATCCATCATGCGCATTGAAGCGGATGCTTCTTTGAGGCTGCTGACAGCGCTGAAATGAGTTTGCGGAGCACGCTGAATCGACACCTGTGGCGCTTCCGGTTGTTGACGCTCGTGCCAGAGCAACCATTGCTGGCCCGTTACGAGGGTGACCAGCAGCGCCAAGGCAGCCCATAGGCCCTGCTGGATGTGCAGGGAAGAGAGGCGCAATTGGGCGGCACTTTTAAAGTGGGCGGCGCCAAATTGAGCGGCACTTTGACGATTCATCCTGGAATTCCTCCCCACCCGGGTGCGGTGATCTGGTTGAGGCGCGCGAACGCCACGTTGTCCAGAGCATTGCAGCCTGCGTGCCAGGATTTTTTGTCAGAAAAATACCTTTAAAATCAGTAGGTTAATAAATAACCGCACAACACTGGGAGCGCATCCTGCACGATGGCTCACATGCGGGTCGTGCGTATTGCACGAATGAAGGAGAAAAGGCGTTAGATTGTTTTTGAATTGCCTGTCAGACACAGCTGTCGGAATGAGCGATGCGAACCGTCCGAACCAGACGAATCATAAAAAAAGGAACTCAAATCAGGCTTTTAGGAGTCAGACGTCCACAGGGCCATTCTCGGTGGGTAATATCCCCTCAGAATCGACCATGCAACTTGCCCGATTTTTCTGACACTAACCAACATCATTCATTAAAGGAGCGTAGGAAAAATGGAATCCGCCACTGAGCATCAAGGCCGCATTCTGCTGGTAGACGACGAGTCCGCCATCCTGCGTACGTTCCGATACTGCCTGGAAGACGAAGGCTATAGCGTTGCCACCGCCAACAGCGCCGCGCAGGCCGACGCACTGCTGCAACGCCAGGTGTTCGACCTGTGTTTTCTCGACCTGCGCCTGGGCGAAGACAACGGCCTGGATGTCCTGGCGCAAATGCGTATCCAGGCCCCCTGGATGCGGGTGGTCATCGTCACCGCCCACTCGGCGGTCGATACCGCGGTCGATGCGATCCAGGCCGGGGCCGCCGACTACCTGGTCAAGCCGTGCAGCCCCGATCAATTGCGCCTGGCGACCGCCAAGCAATTGGAAGTACGCCAACTGTCGGCAAGGCTTGAAGCCCTTGAAGGGGAGGTGCGCAAGCCCAAGGATGGCCTGGACTCCCACAGCCCGGCGATGAAAGTCGTCCTGGAAACCGCGCGCCAGGTCGCCAGCACCGATGCCAACATCCTGATCCTCGGCGAGTCCGGCACCGGTAAAGGCGAGTTGGCCCGTGCGATCCATGCCTGGAGCAAGCGGGCGAAAAAGTCCTGCGTCACCATCAATTGCCCGTCACTGACCGCTGAACTGATGGAAAGCGAATTGTTCGGCCATAGCCGGGGGGCCTTCACCGGCGCCAGCGAGAGTACGTTGGGGCGCGTCAACCAGGCTGACGGCGGAACGCTTTTTCTCGACGAGATCGGCGATTTTCCCCTGACGTTGCAACCAAAGTTATTGCGTTTCATCCAGGACAAGGAATACGAGCGGGTAGGGGACCCGGTCACGCGCCGCGCCGATGTGCGGATTCTCGCCGCGACCAACCTCAACCTCGAAGACATGGTGCGCGACGGACGCTTTCGCGAAGACCTGCTGTATCGCCTGAACGTCATCACCCTGCACCTGCCGCCACTGCGTGAGCGCGCCGAAGACATCCTGACCCTGGCCGACCGCTTCCTGGCCCGCTTCGTCAAGGAATACGCGCGCCCGGCCCGGGGCTTCAGCGACGAAGCGCGCGAAGCGCTGCTAGGCTATCGCTGGCCAGGCAACATCCGGGAACTGCGCAACGTGGTCGAGCGCGCCAGCATCATCTGCCCTCAGGAAAAAGTCGAAATCAGTCACTTGGGCATGGCCGAGCAACCGGTCAACAATGCGCCGCGCATCGGCGCCGCACTGAGCCTCGACGAATTGGAAAAAGCCCACATCGGCGCGGTGCTGGCCACGGCCGACACCCTCGACCAGGCGGCCAAGACCCTGGGTATCGATGCTTCCACGCTGTATCGCAAACGCAAGCAGTACAACCTGTGAGCGACACCTTATGAAACTGGCGATGAAGCTGCGTACAAGACTGTTTCTCAGCATCTCAGCCCTGATCACCGTGGCCTTGCTGGGACTGGTGCTTGGCCTGGTCAGCGTGATGCAGATGGCCAATACCCAGGAACAATCGGTACGCGACAACTTCATCCTGCTGGACCTGGGCCTCAAGCTGCGCCAGACCCTCGGCGATCAGTTGATCATCATGCTCGATGACAAGCCCGACCTGGCTGCGCTGGAGGCGTCCAAGCAGCAATACCTGGCGTTGATCGACGAGGGCATCGCCCACGAACGGCAATTGGACGATTCAGCGGTCAGCTTCAGCCGGGCCAAGGCCGACTACATGGAGTTTCTTGAGGCCTTCAGCGCGTCTCGCCAGCAGCCGAGCCAGCTCACGGGCATCAAGGACCTCACCGAAAAATTCAACGTGCTGCGCAATGGGCTGATCGAGGGCTATCGCCAGGCCCTGACCAACATCAGTGAAACCCAGGACCGCGCCCGTGAACGGGCGATGTTGATTTCCGGGCTGCTGGGGCTGGTGGGGTTGGCGGTGCTGATCATCGGTTTCATCACGGCCCATGGCCTTGCCCGGCGTTTCGGCGCGCCGATCGAGGCACTGGCCGCAGCGGCGGACGACATCGGCCAAGGCAATTTCGAGGTCACGCTACCCGTTTCCTCGGCCGCCGAGTTGAATCTCCTGACCCGTCGCTTCGGGGTCATGGCCGAGGCCTTGCGCGAACATCAGGCCACCAACATCGATGAACTGCTCGCCGGCCAGCAACGTTTGCAAGCCGTGCTCGACAGCATCGACGACGGCTTGCTGATGATCGACCGCCAAGGCCGGCTGGAGCACCTCAACCCGGTGGCCCAGCGTCAATTAGGCTGGGATGAGGAACGCCTGGGCCAAGGGCTCGGCGAGGCGCTGGGACGCCTTGAGCTGGATGAAGAGCTGCACCTGGTGCTGCGCGGCGGAACCCTGGAGCGTGCGCCGGAAGACCTGAGCATCGAAGTGGATGGCGAGTCGCGGGTGCTCACCTACAGCCTCACCCCCGTCAGCCATACCCAGGGCCACATTCTCGGCGCGGTCATGGTGCTGCATGACGTCACCGAACAACGCGCCTTCGAACGGGTGCGCAGCGAGTTCGTCTTGCGTGCCTCCCATGAACTGCGCACGCCCGTGACGGGCATGCACATGGCGTTCGGCCTGTTGCAGGAGCGCCTGCATTTTCCAGAGGAGTCGCGCGAGGCTGACCTGCTCAACACCGTCACGGAAGAAATGCAGCGGCTGATGCAGCTCATCAATGACCTGCTGAACTTCTCTCGCTACCAGAACGGCCTGCAGAAGCTGACCCTGGCACCTTGCTCCATCGACGAGCTATTGGAAGCGGCCCGGCTGCGGTTCGCCGAACAGGCCCAAGCCAAGGATATCGAGCTGCTCGTGGCGATCCAGGGCCCGCTCCCGCGACTGCATGCCGACGCGGCGCAACTGGATCGCGTGCTCGATAACCTGATCGACAACGCCATGCGTCACACCGGCGAGAACGGCCAGATTCGCCTGCAGGCCCGGCGCCATGGCGAGCGGGTGATCATCAGCGTCGAAGACAACGGTGAAGGCATTGCCTACGGCCAGCAGGGACGGATCTTCGAACCTTTCGTCCAGGTCGGACGCAAGAAAGGGGGCGCCGGCCTCGGCCTGGCGCTGTGCAAGGAGATCGTCCAGCTCCACGGCGGGCGCATGGGCGTTTATTCAAGGCCGGGGCAGGGCACGCAGTTCTACATGGCGCTGGCGGTCTGAGCTCACGGCCTTAGCGGACTCAGGCTTCGTCATCGAGGCGGCGTCCACGCAGGCGCCGACCACGGGTAATCAATTCAATGAGCTGCACCGCGCTGAGGGCATGGGCGAACAGCCAGCCCTGGCCGAACTTCACCCCTTCGCTGCTCAAATAGGAAGCCTGGGCTTCATGCTCGATGCCTTCGGCGATCACCTTGAGTTGCAGGGCGTGGGCCATGCGAATGATGTGCGGGGCCACGCCGCTGCTGGCGGCATCGTGGCCCAAGGCGTCGATGAAGGCCTTGTCGATTTTCAGGCAGTCCACCGGCAGGGTTTGCAGGTAGGCCAGGCTGCAATAACCGGTGCCGAAGTCGTCGATCAACACCTGATGCCCGACGTCGCGCAGCGATTGCAGGTTGTCCCGGGCGACCAATACATCGACCAGCCCACGCTCGGTCACTTCGAAGGCAATCTGGTGCGCCGACACGCGATGCAGCGCCAGCAGGCGGGCGATCACTTCGCCAATGCGCGGCACCATCACGTCGCAGGCCGCCAGATTCACCGAGATATACAGCTGCGGATTGGCCCGCAACAGCTGGCCCAATTGATCGAACAGCCGCTGCAGCACGAAATCGGTGATCTGGCGGATCTGCCCGGTGTTCTCGGCCATCGGGATAAACAAGTCCGGGCTGGTCAGGGTGCCGTCCGGTCGTCGCCAGCGCAGCAAGGCCTCGGCACCGACGCAGTTGCGGCTGCTCAGGTCGAAAATCGGCTGGTACAGCACCTGCAACTCACCGCGCCGGATGGCCCCGTGCAGTTCGGCATCCATGGACTGGCGGTGGCGTGCCAGCAAAAACACCTGGAAACCAATTCCCAGGCCCAGCACCAGGCTGACGGGCAGCATCCACCAGGCATTGGCCGGAATATCAAAAACGTTGCGCCGAGCGATCAGCACCAGTTGATATTCCGGGCTGTCGGTGGGCATCCGATAGATCAGCCGGGTCGGCGTCACTTGCAGGGCATTCTGGCTTTTCGGTGGCCAAGGCTCCGCGGGCGGCCAATGTTGATCCGTGCCCAACACGGGAATGGCTCGTTCACCGTGGTCCAGGACCACCAGCAGGCTGCTGCCCGGGGGCAGATCGACCACGTCGGCCAAATGCCCGCGGGAGGTGGCGACTCGAAAGTTGCCGCGCCCCAGCATTAACGCCGCGCGGTCTTCGTTGGGTTCGGTGGTGGTATTGAGCCAGTAACTGTAGGTCGGCCCTCGGAGGTCGGGCGGGCGGGTCACCGACAAGCCAGTCTGGCGCGGGCGATTGGAACAGACACCACTGCCATCGATATACACCGCTTCATAAACGAAACGGTAATTGAAGCTGACCTCGCGCAAGGTCGCGATCATATCATCGTCGCACCCGCGCAGCGGCTGGTTTTGCAGGTCGTCGAGGCTTTCACGCAATTGCCCGAAAAGTTGTTCCAGCCGTTGCAGGAAGCGCTCGCCCTGGGCATTCATCTGGTCGCTTTCACGCTGCTGGATCTGCTGCACGACCACGAACAGACTCCCCGCCAGCAGCAGGACGGTACTCAGGGCAGCCGCCATCATCGCCAGGAACAGGGGGCGATGGAGCCAGCTCTGCAGGGTTTCGCGGGCAGCCGTCATCATGGGTAATCCGAAAGTTACCAATGAGTTATAGCTTCTGATTTGGATTTGGCCCGATTAGTCGGACGGGCGTCATTATTTTGTCTGGTTGAGCACCTGCAGGATCGCCGCGCTTTGCGCGTCCGGCGTGCCATCGAAGCGGGTCGGCCGGTAGTGCATCTGGAAGGCGGCCAGCACATGGTGGGTGGCCACGTCCCATTCGCCAGTCTGGGGCGTCGGGTAACCGAGGCGGGCCAGCTCGGCCTGGAACCAACTGGCAGGTGGCAACTGTGGCGCGAAGACGGCCTGTTGGCGGGCGACGGCCTGTTCATCCGGCCACACCCCCAAGCCGGCTTGCGCCAGGCGCTTCCAGGGGAACAGCGGGCCCGGATCGAGCTTGCGCAGGGGCGCGATATCGCTGTGGCCAATGATGCTGCGCGGGTTGATCCCGTTGCGCTGGATGATGTCCTTGAGCAAGACGGTCAGAGCCTGGACCTGGGCTTCGCTGTAGGGATACCAGAGGCGTCCGGTGGGCGTGTCGACAAATCCCGGATTGACGATTTCGATGCCGATGGAACTGGAATTGAGCCAGGTCCGGCCTTCCCATTCACTTTCCCCGGCGTGCCAGGCGCGTCGACCTTCATCCACCAGCTTATAGATGGTCGCGTCTTTATCATCGCCGATCAGGTAATGGGCACTGACTTCGCCATGGGTCAGCAGCGCCAGTGAGTGCTCCAGGGAAGCCGAGGTGTAATGCACCACCACGAATTGGATGCGGTTGTCATGGTTGACGGAAGGGTGGCTGGTGTCGAGCCGCGGGCCGCTGGTGCAGCCGGCCAGGATAAATAAAGCAACAATGAGCGAAAAAAATTTCATGGCGGAAGGCATTACACGCAGGAAGTAATGCAACAGTGTAACGTATCGCCTCGCGATGATCCGGTGCGCGCGACGATATTAAACAAATTGGAACAATTAGCCCTCAGCCCAATTCTATGCGGTTGCGCCCGGCATTTTTCGCGCGGTAAAGCGCCTGATCGGCCCTTTTAAGCACCGAATCGCTGTGTTCGCCCGGTTTGAAGGCCGTCAGGCCAATGGATACCGTCACCGTCACCGGTTCGCCCTTGAAATGGAAGGGACAGGCTTCAATGGCCAGGCGCAGCGCTTCGGCCAGCTTGGCGCCGGCAGCCAGGGGTGTATCGGGCACCAGCAGGATAAATTCCTCGCCGCCAAAACGCGCAATGAAATCGCCGCCACGCAGGCGTTTACGCAGGACCGAGGCGATCAGTTTCAACACCCGGTCACCGGCCAGATGGCCGTAGTTGTCATTGATGCGCTTGAAATGATCAAGATCGAGCATGGCCAGCAGCAAGCTGTTGCCGTGCCGTTGCCACTGGACGACTTCATGCTCGAGACGTTCAGACCAGGCGGCGCGGTTGGGCAGCCCGGTGAGCGGATCGACCAATGCCTTTTGCCGCTGCTCCTCAAGGTTCTCCCGCACGACCTGGGCGTCCTGTTCCATCAACGCGACGCGATCGGCCAGGCTTTTCAGGCGAGCCGAGACTTCCTGCTCGCGTTGATCACGTTGCTGGCGGTGTTGGTCCATCGTGCCGAGCAAGCCTTCGAGATGATTCTCGAGCACCTGTTTGAGGCCTTCCAGGTCATCGGCTTGTTGCACGCTGCTTTGCAGGCCGTCCACCTGTTCGCGAATCTGGGTGTCCATTTCCCGGGAGGCCGACAGGTTATCGGCGTGGTCTTCACTGGCGGCCTGCAGGCTGCTCTGGAATGACTCAAGCCGATCGTTGAGGCGCTGCAGGTACGCTTCGAACTCATGCTGGCCGGTGTCGGTGATGGCCAGCATCAGTACCGCCAGATCATCGAGGATCGGCAGCAATTCGTACCAGTTCAAGCCATTTCGCAACCGCTCACGCATGGCTTCGGCTTGTGGCCGATGGCGCTCGGGCAAGGTCAGATCGCCCAACAGGCCCAACAACGTGTCTTCGATATGCTTGGCGACCGAGCTGTACGACGGCTCCGGCGAGTCGGGCAGGGCGTACTGGGCGTCAGCCACATCAATGGCTTCCAGAGGCTCGGCGGGCTCCGCTGGGGGCAGCGAGGGATCGGGCAGGGCCTGTGCAGGCTCCTCGGGCATCAGTTCGTCGGGATTCTCGAGCGGGGGTGCCGCTACCGGGAGTTCGTCCGCGACCAAGACTTGCAGCGGCGCGGGATCAGTGGCTTCGTCCGGTTCGCTGATCGGTTGAACCACTTCGGCTACAGGTGTTGGAGCGGGCGTCGGGTCTGGCTCGATCTTCGGCGCAGTCATGGCAACCGGTTCGGGCGTCATCTCCAACGTTGGTGCTTGCTCCGCGACCGATGGCTGCGGTGCTGGTGCTGGTGCTGGTGCTGGTGCTGGTGCTGGTGCTGGTGCTGGTGCTGGTGCTGGTGCGACAGATTCTGCGTCCGTTGCCGGCTCCACGGCTAGGGGCAGGGCCGTTTCTGAGGCAGGCGCCACGCCGGCCTGGGCAGGTTCGGGGAGCTGGGGCGTCGCTTCCTCATGGCCTTGGCCGCCGAACAGCCGTTGCAGCAGGCTGGGGCGATTCGGTTCGACAGGGGCGTCCAGGGCACTCAGTGCCTTGCCTTGCAAACCGCTCAATTCGCTGAGCAACAGCGGAATCTCCCGGGACTGATTGGCCCGATCCTCCAGTTGCTTGGCGAACTTCTTCAGCGACCGGCTGACTTCTTTGGGCAGCGGCAGGCTCTGCAACTGGGCAACCAGGGCCGTCAACGCGGCGCTCGTCTGCTCCACCCGGGTTTCGCGACGCTGCTCGGAATCGAGTACGGCTTTCTCCAGGCGCGGCAGCAGGGCGGCGAGGCCAGCATCCATGTCATCGGTGCGCACCACCTCGCGCATCTCTTTCATGCATTGATCGACAGCCCGGTCAGTGCCCTCGGCGGCCAGGGTGCTGCGCACCAGGCCACGCCGCAGCAAGTCGAGCCGAGCCGCCCAACGGCGCTCAAGCTTTTCCTGCTGTTCGATACTCTTGAGGTACTTCTCTCTCCAGCGTTCGGCGTCGTCGCTCATTCATCGGATCCGCGAAGGGCAGTACTCAGCGCGGGGAATGCATCGGCCGTGAGCGAACCAGGCAAACGAATTTCTACCGCGACCGGCAGGTGATCGGAAATGGGTTGGGCCAGCACCTCGACGCGTTCGAGGGTCAGGGTCGGGCTCAACAAAATATGGTCCAGGCAGCGCTGGGGGCGCCAGCTGGGGAATGTCGCTTCCAGTTGTGGAGCGAGCAGGCCGAGATCGCGCAGGGGCGAAGTCTGCAGCAAATCGGTGGCGTGGGTGTTCATGTCGCCCATCAGCACCTGGTGCTTGTAGCCGCCGATCAACTCGCGAATGTACGCCAGCTGCATCGTCCGGGTACGCGCCCCGAGCGCCAGGTGCATCATGACCACGACCAGCGCCTCGGGACCTTCGCCGAAACGCGCGAGGATCGCCCCGCGCCCCTTCGGTCCGGGCAGCGGATGGTCTTCGATCGCCCAGGGTCGCAGGCGACTCAACACACCATTGCTGTGCTGGCCGAGGCGTCCTAGGTTGCGATTGAGTTGCTGGTACCAGTAGGGAAAGGCGCCCAGTTGGGCCAGGTGTTCCACCTGATTGACGTAGCCTGAGCGCAAGCTCCCGCCGTCGGCCTCTTGCAGGGCCACCAGGTCGAAGTCCTTGAGCAGGTCGCCGATTTTCTGCAGGTTACCGGCACGCCCGGTGTGCGGCAGCAAATGTTGCCAGCCGCGGGTCAGGTAATGCCGGTAGCGCTCGGTGCTGATGCCCACCTGGATATTGAAGCTGAGCAGCCGCAAGCGGCTGTCGCCAGGCAGGCCCGTGGACGTGACATGATGCTCGTTGACCCGCGGTTCATGCAGGCCAACGATGCGTTCGGTGCTCCAGCGGGCCATGGGCGGAGGCCGCGCTTAGTTGGCAGCAGCCTTGGTGGCCGCTCGCTCTTTGGCGATCAGCTGGTCGGCCAGTTGCAGCGCTTCATTTGCGCCACCGGCAGAACCGATATCAAAGCGATATTTGCCGTTGACGATCATGGTCGGTACGCCAGTGATTTCGTATTTTTTCGCCAGCTCGCGGGCCTTCTTGATCTGGCCCTGGATGGCGAAGGAATCGAAGGTAGCGAGGAACTTGTCCTTATCGACGCCCTGGGTGGCGAGGAAGTCCGCCATCTCATCTTTCTTGACCAGCTTCTTGCCTTCTTTCTGGATCGCGTTGAATACCGCCGCGTGAACCTTGTGCTCGACGCCCATGGCTTCGAGGGTCAGGAACATCTGGCCGTGGGCGTCCCATGGGCCGCCGAACATGGCGGGGATGCGCACGAAGTTAACGTCCGAAGGCAGTTTCTCGACCCATGGGTTGATGACCGGCTCGAAAGCGTAGCAATGCGGGCAGCCGTACCAGAACAGCTCCACGACTTCGATCTTGCCAGGCGCCGCCACCGGAACGGGGTTGGTCAATTCGACATAGGGTGCGGCGGGCTTTTCAGCGGCTTGGGCAGTTACGCCGAACAGGCTGGCGGCGACGAGCGCGGCGCTGATGATCAGATTACGCATGCTTTACTCCTGGACAATGAGGGGGCCTCGCGAGACCTGTTTCTAAGACAGGCCGTGGCGGGTTCAAGTTCTCTAGTGTAACGGCAGCGGCCACAAAAAAGGGCGGCCAAAGCCACCCTTTTGATGCTCGCATCGACAGATTAATCGAGCGTTAACGTTGCAAGCGGTGTATCCCCTTGCAACGCCCGCCCAACGGCCTTAGTGCAGGCCCTGGATGTAGCTCGAGACTGCCGCAATATCTTCGTCGCTCAGCTTTTTGGCGATGCTCTGCATCGGCTTGGTGTCGCCATCATTGGTCCGGCCGCCTTCTTCCTTGCGGAAGTCGGTCAGTTGCTTGCCGACGTACTGGGCATGCTGGCCGCCCAGGTGAGGGAAACCGGCAGCGGCGTTGCCCTTGCCGTCAGGCGAATGGCAACCGGTGCAGGATGGCAGGCCCTTGGCCAGGTCACCCCCACGGAACAGCGCTTCACCGCGGGCCACGAGTTTCGGATCGGCGGCGCCGACACTGCCTTTCTGGCTGGCGAAATACGCCGAGATGTCCGCCAGGTCCTGATCGCTCAGGTTGGTCAGCAGGCCGGTCATTTCCAGCACCGTGCGCTTGCCGGACTTGATGTCTTGCAGTTGCTTGTTCAGGTAACGCTCGCCCTGGCCCGCCAGTTTCGGAAAGTTGGGCGCCATGCTATTGCCATCCGGGCCGTGGCAGGCCCCGCATACGGCCGCTTTCGCCTGACCGGCAGCGGCATCGCCAGCGGCGTGGGCTACGCCGGATATCCCCAAGGTCAACAGCAGACTCACGATCAGTTTGTTCATCAGCTAATCCAACTACGGCTAAGGGTTAAAGAGTTATGGACCGGGTTCACTCGCTCATCCACTGGATGATGGCTCGGTAATCCTCGGCACTGCAGTCCATGCACAAACCACGCGGCGGCATCGCCTTGAAACCCTGGGTCACGTGTTGCACCAGCGTCTCCATACCTTTCGCCAACCTCGGCGTCCAAGCTTCCTGATCACCCTTGCGGGGCGCCATGGGGAGTTGGCCGGAATGACAGGCACCACAAACACGGTTGTACACAGCTTCCGGATCCTGTGTAGCCTGAGCGCTGTAAAGCGGCATCAAGACACCGGCAGCTAGCAGCCATTTCGTCATAAAACGACCTTTTCAGGGTTGGGAACGAGCTGCGTTCTAATGCGCAATTTCGGTCGGTCGCTCCCGTGAGCTTCATCCTACGCTGGGACAAAGCGCACACAAAATCTGCGGCATTATATACTGGCGTCACTGAAACGGAAACGACACAGCTTGCCGCGTCCATTCCCGACGCCGCCCACATCGGAAATCCCATGCAACTGAAGAACCCCATCCTTGGCCTGTGCCAACAGTCCACCTTCATGCTCAGCGCCGCCAAAGTCGATCAATGCCCCGACGACGAAGGCTTCGAAGTGGCTTTTGCCGGGCGTTCCAATGCCGGCAAATCCAGCGCGCTGAACACCTTGACCCATGCAAGCCTGGCACGCACCTCGAAAACCCCGGGTCGCACACAGCTCTTGAACTTCTTCAAGCTAGACGATGAACGGCGTTTGGTCGACCTGCCCGGCTACGGCTACGCCAAGGTACCGATCCCGCTCAAGCAACACTGGCAACGCCACTTGGAAGCCTACCTGGGCAGCCGCGAGAGTTTGAAAGGCCTGATCCTGATGATGGACATCCGCCATCCGATGACCGACTTCGACCTGTTGATGCTCGATTGGGCGGTCGCCAGCGGCATGCCGATGCACATCCTGTTGACCAAGGCCGACAAGCTCACCTACGGCGCGGCCAAAAATACCCTGCTCAAAGTGCAGTCGGAAATTCGCAAAGGCTGGGGCGACGCGATCACCATCCAGCTGTTCTCCGCGCCCAAGCGCATGGGCCTGGAAGAAGCCTACACGGTGCTGGCCGACTGGATGGAATTGGCGGACAAGGGCAGCGAAGAGGCCGAGTAAGCCAAATCGCAGGCAAAAAAAACCCCGGACTTCTTATGGGGAGGGGGAAGTTCGGGGTCCAAGTTCCGGACCGCTAGGGCGGGGTCCAGATATCTGCCAACACTTAACACAACATAGGAGCATTGAAGGGCTTCACCAGCCATTCAAAATCTCTGAGTGGCAATTCACGGGTTTAGTTCAGATTATTTTTGGAAATAACTGTAGGAATCTTCAGAGCTAATGCAGCCGCGCCTGGGTTTTTCTGTGAGTCGATGTGGCATGGGTTGGCTGGGCTGACGCCATCGCGAGCAAGCTCGCGATGACAATCCTCCATTCCCCGCAGCTCTACCAGCCAACACCACCCCCTGTGGCGAGGGAGCTTGCTCCCTCGCCACAAAAGCCCGAAGCCTCAGGGCGAAAGGATCAGTGCGCCTCGTCCCAGTTGTTGCCCACGCCCACTTCCACCAGCAGCGGCACGTCCAGGGTGGCGGCGGCGCTCATGTGCTGGCGGATTTCCTCGCGTACCTGGTCGACCAGGTCTTCACGCACTTCCAGCACCAGTTCGTCGTGTACCTGCAGGATGACCTTCGCATCCAGCCCGGACGCCGTCAGCCAGCGGTCCACAGCCACCATGGCTTTCTTGATGATGTCGGCCGCCGTGCCCTGCATCGGCGCGTTGATGGCGGTGCGCTCGGCGCCTTTGCGCAGGGCCGGGTTTTTCGCGTTGATGTCCGGCAGGTACAGCCGGCGACCGAAAATGGTTTCGACAAAACCTTGCTCGGCCGCCTGGGCGCGGGTGCGCTCCATGTACGCCAACACACCCGGGTAGCGGGCAAAGTAGCGGTCGATATAAGCCTGGGATTGTTTGCGATCGACGCCGATCTGCTTGGCCAGGCCGAACGCACTCATGCCGTAGATCAAGCCGAAGTTGATCGCCTTGGCGCTGCGGCGCTGGTCCTGGGTGACGGCTTCCAGCTCAATGCCGAACACCTCGGCAGCAGTGGCCCGGTGCACATCCAGGTTATGGCGAAACGCATAGAGCAGGCCTTCGTCCTTGGCCAGGTGCGCCATGATCCGCAGTTCGATCTGCGAGTAGTCCGCCGCCAGCAGCTTGTAGCCTTTCGGCGCAACGAACGCCTGGCGGATGCGTCGGCCTTCGGCCGTGCGGATCGGAATGTTCTGCAGGTTCGGGTCGATGGACGACAGGCGCCCCGTCGCGGCGACGGCCTGTTGATAATTGGTATGGACGCGACCCGTGCGGCTGTTGATCTGTTCCGGCAGGCGATCGGTGTAGGTGCTCTTGAGCTTGCTCAGCGAGCGGTACTGCATCAGCACCTTGGGCAGCGGGTAATCCTGCTCCGCCAGCTCGGCGAGCACCGCTTCGGCGGTGGACGCCTGGCCCTTGGCGGTTTTGCTGAGCACCGGCAAGCCGAGTTTTTCGTACAGGATCACGCCTAATTGCTTCGGCGAGCCCAGGTTGAATTCCTCGCCGGCGATGGCGAACGCCTCACGCTCCAGCGCCACCAGTTTCTCGCCCAACTCGACACTCTGCACACCCAGCAGGTTGGCATCGACCAGCGCACCCTGGCGCTCGATGCGCGCCAGGACCGGCATCAGCGGCATTTCGATGTCGTTGAGCACGGTGCCCAGGCTTGGCGTGGCGGCCAGTTTTTCCTGCAAAGCCTGATGCAGGCGGAAGGTCACGTCGGCGTCTTCGGCGGCGTAAGGGCCGGCCAGTTCCAGGGAGATCTGGTCGAAGGTCAGTTGCTTGACCCCTTTGCCCGCGATGTCCTGGAAATCGGTCTTGCTCTGGCCCAGGTACTTGAGCGCCAGGCTGTCCATGTCGTGGCGGGTCGCGGTGGAGTCCAGCACGTAGGATTCAAGCATGGTGTCGAAGGCGATGCCCTGGACCAGGATGCCGTTGTTCTGATCACCACCGATGGCGCAGTTGGCCAGGATGTTGGTTTCGAACTTGGCGTGCTGGCCGACCTTGAGCTTGTTCGGGTTTTCCAGCAGCGGCTTGAGGGCCTTGAGCACCGTGTCGCGGTCCAGTTGCTCCGGCACGCCCATGTAGGAATGGGTCAGCGGAATGTAGGCCGCCTCGAAAGGGGCCACGGCGAACGACAAGCCGACGAGTTGCGAATGCTGGGCATCACCGCCGTTGGTTTCGGTGACGAAGGCAAACAGCGGCGCTTTGTCCAGTTTGGCCAGCCACGCGTCGAAGCGCGCCTGATCGAGGATGACCTCGTACTTGGCCTCGGCAGCGCCGGGCTGTTCTTCGGCAACTTCGACGATCTCCTGGCCGGCACGCTTGGCGTCCCGCTGGTTCTCTTCGAACCAGCTCTTGAATTCCAGCAGCGTGTACAGCTCGGCGAGTTTCTCGTGATCGGGCGTGCCCATTTGCAGGTCGTCGAGGCCGACATCCAGCGGTACGTCGGTCTTGATGGTCGCCAGCTCGTAGGAAAGCAACGCCATTTCCTTGTGCTCTTCGAGCTTGGCGGCCAGGGTCTTGGCGCCACGGATCGGCAAGGTGGCGACGATGTCCAGTTGCGCATACAGCTCGGTCAGGCCGCCATTGACGCCCACCAGCAGGCCGGAAGCGGTCTTCGGTCCGATCCCTGGGACGCCCGGGATGTTGTCGGAAGAATCGCCCATCAACGCCAGGTAATCGATGATCTGCTCGGGAGCGACGCCAAACTTCTCCTTCACGCCAGCCACGTCCAGGGCGCTACCGGTCATGGTATTGACCAAGGTAATGTGCCCGTCGACCAACTGCGCCATGTCCTTGTCGCCAGTGGAGATCACCACCGGACGGTCGGCTGCCGCGCTGCTGCGGGCCAGGGTGCCGATCACGTCATCGGCCTCGACGTTGTCCACGCACAGCAGCGGGAACCCCAGGGCCTTGACGCTGGCATGCAGCGGCTCGATCTGCACGCGCATGTCGTCGGGCATGCTCGGGCGGTTGGCCTTGTATTCGGCGTACAGCTCATCGCGAAACGTCCCACCCTTGGCGTCGAAGACCACGGCGAACGGACTGTCCGGATACTGCTTGCGCAGGCTCTTGAGCATGTTCAGCACGCCCTTGACCGCACCGGTCGGCAGGCCCTTGGACGTGGTCAGCGGTGGCAGCGCATGAAAGGCGCGGTACAGATAAGAAGAACCGTCCACCAGGACGAGGGGAGCTTGGCTCATGAGCAGGATCAACCTTTTCGGCGGGTCCGGGGCTAGAATAGCGGGACCGTTGACGACAAAGGGACAAGGTTATCATGCGTACACTCAATCGCCTGTTACTGGCTGGCTTGTTTGCAATCACCCCGCTGGCCGTCATGGCGGCGGACGACGCACCTTCGGCAGACCCGGACGTCACTATCCGCACCGAAGGTGACAGAACCATTCAGGAGTATCGGCAAAACGGCTTTCTGTACGCGATCAAGGTCACGCCCAAGAACGGCAAGCCTTATTTCCTGGTGCGTGCCGACGGCACTGATGCAAACTTCATCCGCTCGGACCAGCCGGATATGCTGATTCCATCGTGGAAAATCTTTGAGTGGTAATACCGCTCTGCACTTCAACCGGCGCCCGCTGAAGGGCGCCCGTACTGGCAGTTTTAACCATGTCTGTGTTCACGCCCCTGGCTCGGCCCGAGCTGGAAACCTTTCTCGCCCCTTATGGGCTTGGCCGCCTGCTTGATTTTCAGGGGATTGCCGCCGGCAGCGAAAACACCAATTTCTTTATCAGCCTGGAGCAGGGCGAATTCGTCCTGACCCTGGTCGAGCGCGGTCCGGTGCAGGAAATGCCGTTCTTCATCGAACTGCTGGACGTGCTGCATGACGCCGACTTGCCGGTGCCTTACGCCTTGCGCACCACCGACGGCGTCGCGCTGCGGGAACTGGCGGGCAAGCCGGCGCTGCTGCAACCGCGCCTGGCCGGCAAGCACATCAAGCAGGCCAATGCCCAGCACTGCGCCCAGGTAGGCGAGTTGCTGGCGCATCTACACCTCGCAACCCGCGACAACATGATCAAACGCAAGACCGATCGCGGCCTGGACTGGATGCAGGAGGAGGGCGCCAAGCTGCTTTCGCACCTCGACGCCGAGCCACGTCGGCTGCTTGAGGCGGCGCTGGATGAAATCTCGTTGCAGAAAGTCGGCATCCTGGCGCTGCCGCGCGCCAACATCCATGCCGATCTGTTCCGCGACAATGCGATGTTCGAAGGCACGCACCTGACCGGGCTGATCGACTTCTACAACGCCTGCTCCGGGCCGATGCTGTATGACGTCGCCATTGCCTTGAACGACTGGTGCTCGGACGACGACGGCGTGCTCGATGGCCCCAGGGCGCGAGCGTTGCTGGGCGCCTATGCGGCGCTGCGACCGTTTACCGCCGCTGAGGCGCAACTGTGGCCGACCATGCTGCGCGTGGCGTGCGTGCGGTTCTGGCTGTCGCGGTTGATCGCCGCCGAGTCGTTTGCCGGGCAGGATGTGTTGATTCACGATCCGATGGAGTTCCAGCAGCGCTTGGCACAGCGGCAGACGGTTCACACGGTGTTGCCTTTTGCCCTGTAACAACCGACAAGCGCAAGGCTTTTGTGGCGAGGGAGCTTGCTCCCGCTCGGTTGCGCAGCGACCGCAAGATTTTTAGGGCCGCTTCGCAGCCCAGCGGGAGCAAGCTCCCTCGCCACAGGTACTGCGTTGGCAGGCTATAGCGACTCCAGGCACCCCGCCAGATCATTCCCCAACTTCTCCAACAACTGCTCATAGCCCTGCGCCGTCGCCGGGGTATAGCCGCCCAGCGCATCGAGCTCCGCCAGCTTCACCGGCAATCCGGCCACTAGGGTTTCGGCCAGGCGCGGGCGCAGGGGCGGTTCGCTGAAGACGCAGGTCTTGCCCACCGCCTGCAAGCGCGTGCGCATTGCCGCCACATGCTGGGCACCGGGCTGGACTTCGGCGGCCACGGCGAACACCCCGGCGTGCTTGAGGCCGTAGTTGTCTTCGAAATAGTCGAACGCCTCGTGGAAGACGAAATACGGCTTGCCCGCGACCCCGGCCAGACGTGCCTTGAGGCGTGTGTCCAAGGCATCAAGACGCTGGTTGAAACCCTTGAGGTTGCTTTGATAGCGGGCCGCGTTGGCCGGATCCGCCGCGCTCAGGTCCGCCGCCATTTTCGCGGCGATCACTCGCGCATTGAGCGGCGAGAGCCACAGGTGAGCATCCACGGTGCCGGGGCGATGGTCGTGATCGTGTTCATCGGCGTCATGGTCATCATCTTCGTGGGACGCGCTGTCCTGGGCGAAGTGACGCAACTTGAGCCCAGGCAAATCCTGGATAGCGACGGAGGGCAGCGTGCGACCGTTGAGCACCCGCGGCAGAAAGCCTTCCATATCGGGGCCGATCCAATAAAGCAGGTCCACCGACTGCACCTTGCGTACATCCGATGGCCGCAACGCATAGTGATGCGGCGAAGCCCCTGGCGGCAGCAACACCTCTGGAACGGCCACGCCGTCCTGCACAGCGGCGGCAATCAATTGCAGCGGCTTGATGCTGGTGAGCACCTTGACGTCGGCCTGGGCCGGGGCGATCAGTAGAAAACTTGCGACAAAAGCGACAAAGAGCGAAAAAAATCGGGACACGATGACCACTCGTAGAGGCGAGAACGGGTAACATAATAACGTCTCTCACTAAACTCGTCGCTGCCCATGCCTATTACCCCCCTTGCCAGTCGTCCTCACGATCACTCCCACTGCGTGCACAGCGCGCTGTCCGAGGCCGACGCCATCTGCGCGCGCCAAGGGTTGCGCCTGACCGCCCTGCGTCGGCGCGTGCTGGAATTGGTCTGGCAAAGCCACAAGCCACTGGGCGCCTACGACATCCTCGCCGTGCTCAGCGAGCAGGACGGCCGCCGCGCCGCGCCGCCGACGGTCTACCGGGCGCTGGATTTCCTCTTGGAAAACGGCCTGGTGCATCGCATTTCGTCGCTGAACGCCTTTGTCGGCTGCAACCACCCGGAGCACGCCCACCAAGGTCAGTTCCTGATCTGCCGCGAATGCCACGCCGCCATCGAGCTGGAACAGAAGTCCATCAGCGATGCCATCATCGCCAGCGCCAAGGACGTCGGCTTCGTGGTCGAGAGCCAGACCGTCGAAGTGGTCGGTCTCTGCTCCGGCTGCCAGGGGGCCTGATGAGCAATGCGTTGATCCGCCTCGAACAGGTGGCCGTGACGTTCGCCGGGCAGAGCGTGCTGGACAACATCCACCTGAGCGTCGAGCCGGGGCAGATCGTGACCTTGATCGGCCCCAACGGCGCCGGCAAGACCACCCTGGTGCGCGCTGTGCTGGGTTTGCTCAAGCCCGACAGCGGCAGCGTCTGGCGCAAGCCCAGGTTGCGCGTCGGCTACATGCCGCAAAAACTCCACGTCGACCCGACGCTGCCGCTGTCGGTGCTGCGCTTCCTGCGCCTGGTGCCAGGCGTGGACCGCGCACGCGCCTTGGCCGCGCTCAACGAAGTCGGCGCCGAACAGGTGATCGACAGCCCGGTGCAAAGCGTGTCCGGGGGCGAGATGCAGCGCGTATTGCTGGCCCGCGCCCTGCTGCGTGAGCCTGAGCTGCTGGTGCTCGACGAGCCGGTGCAAGGGGTCGATGTGGCGGGGCAGGCCGAGCTGTACAGCCTGATCACGCGCCTTCGCGACCGCCACGGTTGCGGCGTGCTGATGGTCTCCCACGATTTGCACCTGGTGATGAGCACCACCGACCAGGTGGTCTGCCTCAACCGCCATGTCTGCTGTTCCGGGCATCCCGAGCAAGTCAGCGGCGATCCGGCCTTCGTCGAGCTGTTCGGAAAAAACGCACAAAGCCTGGCGATTTATCACCATCACCATGACCACGCCCATGACCTGCATGGTTCGGTGGTCAGCGCCCCTTCTGCTTCCAATCATGTTCATGGAGATGGCTGCAAGCATGGCTGATTTTCTGTTGTACGCCCTGCTCGCAGGCTTGGCACTCGCCCTGGTAGCCGGCCCCCTGGGTTCGTTCGTGGTCTGGCGGCGCATGGCCTATTTCGGCGACACCTTGTCCCACGCAGCGTTGCTCGGCGTGGCCTTGGGGTTCCTGCTGGACGTCAGCCCCGCGGTGGCGGTGACCGTTGGCTGCCTGTTGCTGGCGGTGGTGCTGGTGACCTTGCAACACCGCCAACCGCTGGCGTCCGACACACTGCTGGGTATTCTGGCGCCGAGCACCCTGTCCCTCGGGCTGGTGGTACTAAGCTTCATGCATGACGTGCGGATTGACCTGATGGCCTATCTGTTCGGCGACCTGTTGGCGATCAGTCCGACGGACCTGTCGTGGATCCTCGGCGGTAGCGCCGCAGTGCTGCTGTTGCTGGTGGCACTCTGGCGTCCGTTGCTGGCCGTCACCGTGCACGAGGAACTGGCCCGGGTCGAAGGCCTGCCCGTACTGGGTTTGCGCCTGGCGCTGATGCTGCTGATTGCGGTGGTCATCGCGGTGGCGATGAAAATCGTCGGGGTGTTGCTGATCACTTCATTGCTGATCATCCCGGCGGCTGCGGCACAGCGTCACGCTCGCTCACCCGAGCAGATGGCCCTGGGCGCGAGCCTGCTGGGCATGCTCGCGGTGTGTGGCGGCCTGGCACTTTCCTGGTTCAAGGACACCCCGGCCGGCCCGTCGATCGTGGTCAGCGCCGCCGCGCTGTTTCTGCTGAGTTTTGTCCTGCCTCGTCGAGGGGTGTAGACTTGCTCGCTTTTTGCGCAAATAGAGAGTCGCAGGAATGAAGCCGTTCGCCTCCCGTTATCTGCTCCTTGTCGCATTTTCCCTGCTGCTGGGCGCCTGCCAGAGTACGCCGCCGGTCACCCAGGCCCCCGATACGCGGGGCCCGGCCATCGCGCAGCTCGAGCAAAGCCTGGCCAGCAATGAGCTGGCCACCGCTGAAGACCAGTTGGCCGCCTTGCAAGCCCAGTCGCCCGAAGACCGCTCGCTGGAACCCTACCAGCGGCAACTGGCCGAGGCGTATTTGCGCCGCAGCCAGATCGACCTGCAAAAAGGCGATGTCAACGCCGCTGCCACCGCCCTGAGCCGTGCCCGAGCCTTGATGCCCAAGGCCCCAGCCCTCACCGGCGAGGTCAACAGCGCCATTGCCGAAGCCCGCAAGGCCGACCTGGATAAAGCCGAGGCCGACCTCAAGGCCGCCGAAGCCAAACCGGTCGCCAAAGTGATCGACCCGAGCGCCCCCAGCACCACGGTTGCGCTCAACCTCGCCGATATACAGCAAATGCGTCGGCAACTGGATGCCATCGCCGCCGACGTGGTGAATTATCAGTGTGACGTCAGCATCCAGGCGCCGCGCACCGATGATTATCCTTGGTTGGCGACGTTGCTGAGCAAGCGGGTCAAGAAACTGGACCCGGGGTTCGATTTGAAACTGCAGAAGCAGATTTTGCGCAGCGTGCCGGCGCAGATGGTGCTGACACCTCGCAAACCCTAAAAGCATCGCGAGCAAGCTCGCTCCCACAGGGGTTTTGTGTCGATTACAACACCCCATGTGGGAGCGAGCTTGCTCGCGATAGCGCCCTACCAGACAACAAATCTCTCTAGGCTGGAACCGCCTTAGCCTTCGGCTCCCGCGCCCAAACCCGATGCTGAGCAATCGCCGCGAAAAACCGCGAAAAACCGCTCGCATCCGCATCTTCGATCAACCCCGCATCCACCTCCAGCTTCAACTCCACCAACAACTGCCGGGCCTCACCATGAAGCCCAATGGCTTTCAGATGCTTGTAGGCCTCCAGCACGTAATGCAAGGCCACGCCGTCGCGACTCAAGGCCTTGATCGACTCCGCCCCACCGGGCACGAACACCGCGTCAAAGGCAATCGACGGCAACCCTTCCATGGACGCATCCACCGCCAGCGTTTTCCCATCGGCCGTGGTCACCGGCGCGGAGGTCGGCCCCAGCACTTTGGCGTGGGCGCCCTCGGCCTTCAGGGCCTTCTTGAGCGCATCAATGATCGCGCCATCGACACCGTTAGCCACCAACACCGCCACTTTTCGCGTCTTGATGTCGCCGGACAGCAGGTTCGCCTGGCTCAAGGCCGGAGACTGCTCCAGCGATGGCGTTGGCACATCGACGGTGCCAGCGGTAGGCACCGGCAGCCCAAGGTTTTTCGCCACTCGCCCGGCCAGTTCCAGGTCGATATTGGCGAGGATCTCATTGACCTGCCGCGCCCGGATGAACTCACGCTCCACCTTGCCCAGCTCGAAGCTGTAGGCAGCGATGATGTGCTCCTGCTCATGAGGACTCATGCTCTTGTAGAACAACCGCGCCTGGGAGAAATGATCACCGAACGAATCGCTGCGTTGGCGGATCTTGTAGGCGTCGATGCGCTCTGGATAACTTTCAAAGCCGCCGTCTTCCGGTCCAGGCGGGGTTTCCTTCGGCCAGCCGCCGTCGATGGAGTTCGGCTCGTAGGAAGCACGCCCCTTGTCGATGGTGGTGCGGTGCATCGCATCGCGCTGGCCGTTGTGTACCGGCGTGATCGCCCGGTTGATCGGCAGCTCATGAAAATTCGGTCCACCGAGTCGGCTGATCTGCGTATCGGTGTAGGAAAACAGCCGCCCTTGCAGCAACGGGTCATTGGAAAAGTCGATGCCCGGCACGATGTGCCCGGGGCAGAACGCAACTTGCTCGACTTCGGCGAAGAAATTGTCCGGGTTGCGGTTCAGCACCATCTTGCCCAGGGGCGTAATGGGCACCAGCTCTTCAGGGATGATCTTGGTCGGGTCGAGCAGGTCGAAGTCGAATTTGTGCTCGTCTTCCTCGGCGACAATCTGCACGCCGAACTCCCATTCCGGGTAGTCGCCCATCTCGATCGATTCCCAGAGATCGCGACGGTGGTAGTCCGTATCTTTACCCGCCAGCTTCTGGGCTTCGTCCCACACCAATGAACAGGTCCCAGCCTTGGGTCGCCAGTGGAATTTGACGAAGCTGCTTTTGCCTTCCGCATTGATCATGCGGAAGGTGTGCACACCAAAACCCTGCATCATGCGTAGGCTTTTTGGAATGGCACGGTCAGACATCGCCCAGATCACCATGTGGGCCGACTCCGGCACCAGCGAGACGAAATCCCAGAACGTGTCGTGGGCCGAGCCGCCTGTAGGAATTTCGTTATGGGGCTCGGGTTTTACCGCGTGGACAAAGTCCGGAAACTTCACCGCGTCCTGAATGAAAAACACCGGCATGTTGTTGCCCACCAGATCGAAGTTGCCTTCGTCGGTGAAGAACTTCACCGCAAAGCCACGCACGTCCCGCACGGTATCGCCGGAGCCGCGTGGGCCTTGCACAGTGGAAAAACGCACGAATACCGGGGTTTTCTTGCTCGGATCTTGTAGGAAACCGGCCTTGGTCAATGCCGAATGCGCGTCATAGCTCTGAAAATAACCATGGGCGCCGGTCCCACGGGCGTGGACGATGCGCTCCGGGATACGCTCATGGTCAAAGTGCGTGATTTTTTCACGCATGATGAAGTCTTCCAGCAACGAAGGGCCGCGGGGGCCGGCGCGCAGGGTGTTCTGGTTATCGGCGATCTTCACGCCCTGGTTGGTGCGCAACGCCTGTTCCGTGGCGTCGGAGCGAAACTGTTCCAGGCTCTCGAGCTTGGCGTTGGTGTTGCCGCGATCCAGCGTGTCGGTCCCGGCCAGTTGGCTCTTGTTGACCGTGGGCTTTTTGGTACTCATCAGGCATGACTCCTCTTTGCGTTCCTCGCCATGGCCAGGAATCTGAGTTCAATGCCGCAGGTGCATGACCCCGGCATTTCAAGTGGCTTAATGAGTGACCGACGCCGTTTGGCCGTGTTCCTTTTTTATGGCCTTTGATCGCGTTATTGCCAAATGACAGGTCTGATCGCAAATAAATGCTAAGAACCTCTATACGGACAGGCTAAAATGCGCGCCCGGCTAACCGCTGATCCTTTTCCAACGCGCCCCACAAGGTTCGCTACGTGATCGAGTTTCAAGACGTCCATAAAACCTACCGAGTCGCTGGTAGGGATATCCCCGCCCTGCATCCGACCAGTCTGACGATTGAGAACGGTCAGGTCTTCGGCCTGATTGGCCATTCCGGTGCGGGAAAAAGTACCCTGCTGCGCCTGATCAATCGCCTGGAAGATTCCACTGGCGGCAAGATCATCGTCGACGGCGAGGAAGTCACCGCCCTGGACGCCAGCGGCCTGCGCCGCTTCCGCCAGCAAGTCGGGATGATCTTCCAGCACTTCAACCTGCTGGCGTCCAAGACCGTGGCCGACAACGTGGCGCTGCCACTGACGCTGGCGGGCGAGTTGTCCCGCAGCGAAATCGACCAGCGCGTCGCCGAGTTGCTGGCGCGGGTGGGCCTGTCCGACCACGCCCGCAAATACCCGGCGCAACTGTCCGGCGGCCAGAAGCAGCGCGTCGGCATCGCCCGCGCCCTGGCGACCAAACCCAAGATTTTGCTGTGCGACGAGGCCACCAGCGCCCTCGACCCACAGACCACCGCCTCGGTGCTGCAACTATTGGCGGAGATCAACCGCGAGCTGAAGCTGACCATCGTGCTGATCACCCATGAAATGGACGTGATCCGCCGCGTTTGCGATCAAGTGGCGGTGATGGACGCCGGCGTGATCGTCGAGCAAGGCCCGGTGGCCCAGGTGTTCCTGCACCCCAAGCACCCGACCACCAAGCGTTTCGTCCAGGAAGACGAGCAGATCGACGAAAGCGAACAGCGCGACGATTTCGCTCACGTCCCAGGGCGCATCGTGCGCCTGACGTTCCAGGGCGAAGCGACCTACGCGCCATTGCTCGGCACCATCGCCCGGGAAACCGGCGTGGACTACAGCATCCTGGCCGGTCGTATCGACCGCATCAAAGACACCCCCTACGGGCAACTGACCCTCGCCATCACCGGCGGTGACATGGAGGCGGCGTTTGCCCGCTTCACCGCGGCCGATGTCCACATGGAGGTGCTGCGCTAATGGAACTGTTGAGTTCGTTCTTCTCCAACATCGACTGGCTGGAAATCTGGCTGGCGACGGGCGACACCTTCCTGATGCTGTTCGGTTCGCTGCTGTTCACCGTCCTGCTCGGCCTGCCGCTGGGCGTGCTGCTGTTCCTGTGCAGCCCGCGCCAGCTGCTCGAAGCCCGTGGCGTTTATGCGCTGCTGTCGCTGATCGTGAACATCCTGCGTTCGTTGCCGTTCATCATCCTGTTGATCGTGATGATCCCGTTCACGGTATTGATCACCGGCACCTCCCTGGGCGTGGCCGGCGCGATCCCACCGCTGGTGGTCGGCGCCACACCGTTCTTCGCCCGCCTGGTGGAAACCGCCCTGCGCGAAGTCGACCGCGGCATCATCGAAGCGACCCAGGCCATGGGCGCAACGACGCGGCAAATCATCGTCAACGCCTTGCTGCCGGAAGCCCGCCCAGGCATTTTTGCAGCGATTACGGTGACAGCGATTACGCTAGTGTCCTACACGGCCATGGCCGGTGTGGTCGGCGCCGGTGGTTTGGGCGACCTGGCAATCCGGTTCGGTTACCAGCGTTTCCAGACCGATGTGATGGTGGTCACGGTGGTGTTGCTGCTGGTGCTGGTGCAGGTCCTGCAAACCGTGGGCGACAAACTGGTTGTGCATTTTTCTAGAAAATAAGGCCTCGCGGCCAATAAACCATGAGCCGGCCATTCGCTGGCAGGCGCCGAGAGCAGGCGCCTCAAAAGGAGTTAGCTGAATGAAGAAACTACTGGTTGCCTTCGCTGCCGCCGCAGCGTTTTCCGCCCACGCCGCCGACACCCTGACCGTCGCGGCCACCCCGGTCCCGCACGCGGAAATCCTCGAATTCGTCAAACCGGCCCTGGCCAAAGAAGGCGTGGACCTCAAGGTCAAGGTCTTCACCGACTACATCCAGCCGAACGTACAAGTCGCCGAAAAGCGCCTGGACGCCAACTTCTTCCAGCACCAGCCGTACCTGGATGAGTTCAACAAGGCCAAGGGCACGAACCTGGTGAGTGTGGCCGGTGTGCACCTGGAACCACTGGGCGCGTATTCCAGTAAGTACAAGACACTCGCCGAATTGCCAGGTGGTGGCAACGTGGTGATCCCGAACGACGCCACCAACGGCGGCCGTGCGCTGTTGCTGCTGGCTAAGGCTGGGGTGATCAAGTTGAAGGACTCGAACAACATCCTGTCGACGACCAAGGACATCACCGAGAATCCAAAGGATCTGAAATTCCGTGAGCTGGAAGCGGCGACCATTCCGCGGGTGCTGACCCAGGTGGACCTGGCGTTGATCAATACCAACTATGCGTTGGAAGCCAAGCTTGATCCTTCCAAGGATGCGCTGGTTATCGAAGGTAACGACTCGCCTTATGTGAACATCTTGGTGGCTCGTGAGGATGATAAGGACAGTGAGGCAATGAAGAAGCTGGTTGCGGCGCTGCATACGCCGGAGGTGAAGGCGTTTATTCTTGAGAAGTACAAAGGCGCGGTTTTGCCGGCGTTTTGATCTGATCAGGTGGTAAAAAAACGGGGCTGCGTGGGAATGCAGGCCCGTTTTTTTTATGCTCGGAAATGTGCGCGTCGCGCAAAGGCCCGCAGATCACGGGCATTCATCAAATTTGATTGACCTAGTGATTGTCCCGCAACAATACTTATCCCAACGCATGAGGGGTGACTCTCGTGCCTACCTTCCGAGGCCCGCTTGAGAGAAATCTCTGCGGGCTTTCGTGTTTCTATAGCGTTAATAAAGCGAACCCGACACAAGATGTCGGGTTCGCTTTTGGGAAGGATGTTTATCTGCTATCGCGGATCGACGTTATCCAACACCCGATTCGCCAGCAATGAACTCAATTCAATCAACTGCTGGATGCCGAGGAGGATGTGACGGCGAGGACCTTCCAGGTCGAAGGCCAGGTTGCTGACCATCGCGTCGGCTGCCGCCAGGGTTTCGCTGAGGTTGGCGAGGAGGGATTCGTTGTCGGCGTTTTTTGCGACGGTGAAGAGCTGGCCCGGTTGGGACGTATCTTCGGACTTTTCCGGTTTTGGTAGCAGGTAGTAATCCAAGGCGCGATTGGTGGCTTCGTCGTGCTTTTTGGCTTTGGATTTGGTTCGCGGGGAAGCTTGGTCCGCCTCTGGCGGATTCGGTGTAGGTTTAATCATGTGCTTAAGTCCTATAGGTGAAGCCGCAACCCTCTAGCTACTAAACAAGGGGTGGCAGCTGTACGCAGGTTAGTAGACCGGGGACTCAGCAAAGCCGGCGCGCCCGAGGGCGCCCTGCGCACAGCCGCCATCAAATACAGGCATGGAGATACCTGACTGATAGAGCTTTGCACCTTACTAAATACCTCGGGCTACTAAACCCGACCACTGATGAGCAGTGGCAGGAGAACGATAGAGCCCGGGGGCAAGGCGCACAAGCGGGCGGATTCTGGCGTAGTTGTAGGCAAAGGCGCAAGGATTCGTAGCTTGGTAGAAGCCTGGCGGAGAGGGAATAAACAGAGCTTTGTATTGCCTAGGAATTCGGAGCTAAAGGGCCTGTTTTTACTCGGCGGGAGGCGCTGTAATGCAGATGATGCGATGGGGCTGCTTTGCAGCCCAGCGGGAGCAAGCTCCTATCAAACAAAACGCAAGCACTTGATTTTCTATAACAAATTCCAGGTCAAGGCTGCACGGTAGCGAGAATGTTCAATTTCCACTGAAAATGTGGTTGCCCAGAATCTATGGCCAACTATCAGACCGCCTTCGCGAGCAGGCTCGCTCCCACAATTGGACCGAAGTACGACCGGAAGAGCCAGGTCGGCTACTAGGCCGCCTCGGCGTGGACGTTGATCTCGGCGCCCCGTTAACCACGATGGCCGAACGCAGGCATTGCGCAGTGGGCACCTCGGCATGGATGCCGAGGTAGCCGCGCTGGGCCATGGATGGCCCTTCGCGGCGGCCCACGGAGCAATGCCGGAGTGAGGGCATGCCGAGCCTAAGCGAGGCACCAAGTGGTGGGGCAAAGCGCTTTTGGTTACTTTTGGCGCTCTTCCAAAAGTGACCCGCCGTCAGGGCGGAACCCTAAGTGGCCGTTACCGCAGCGATGGATATGTACTCGGCCATAATCCTGGCCAGCTGTCAGACTGACTTCGTGCGCAAGCTCCTATTCAAAAACTCAGGTATCTGATCTTCTAAATAGATTCCAAGGCGCAGGCTACACAGTGGCGAAAGGGTTCACTCTCCTATACGTGGTCACAGCATGCTATGCCAACAACGACTCCACGCCGATACCGTGTGGGCCGCTCTCCCTCTCGGGTGCGAACACGCCAGTGATAACTGCGGCCTCTGTCCTGCGCGCACCTCCTATCTTAGGCCGAATAATTGTTTGCTGCGCGACAGCGCAGCGTCGAAGACCGGGGGGGCTCCCTCGCCACGTTTGACCGGCTTGGGGATTCGGCGAGGGCGGCGGGAACGACCCAGCCTTTTTCAGCGATCACTTGCTCCCGAACCCCTATCAGCATTTGCCCCTTGTTCGGGCCGAATGAACCCTAGGATCTGCTTCATTGTTCTACAACCCCCATGATAAATTCCCCGCCACGACCTCTAATCAATAGAGGGTATTCAGGGAGAGAAGTAAGTGATCAAGTCTTTGTTGGTTGGGACATTGTTGGCAATGGCATCCGCATCGGCATCTGCGATGAGTTGCGATAACCCTAGAAACGCCTATGACAGAACCTATTGCGCGTCGCTGAAAATGGTTCAGTCGGATCAGGACATCAATGATCAATACAAGAAGACGATGAGTGCGCTGAACCCGGAGCAAAAGAAAAAAGTGAAAGCCGCTCAAATCCAGTGGATCAAAAATCGTGACAGCGCCTGTTCCAACGATGGCCTGCTCTACCTGGACTGTGCCAACGAGAAGACCGAGGCGCGTATCGTCATACTCAAAGCTGTCGAGCGCGAGTGCCGTGCTGCCGGTTGCGACGACGCCAAGCTGTCGCAAGTCGAGTAACCCGTAAACGACGTCGGGCTTGCTCTCGCTGAAAAACCCGACGTAAAGCGTCGGGTTTTTCTTTGGCGGGTTCACCCGCTACCGCGGCTCGACGCTTCGCAGCCCAGCGGGAGCAAGCTCCCTCGCCACGGAGGGTTTGTGTTCCTGCATCGCGTTTGGGAATAAATCCCCTCGTCACAGTAATTCAGTTGTTTACGGTAATGGCAGGGTGCCACAATCGTTTTTTTGTTGCGTCATAACCAGGTGGTTCAAATGTATGGCCCAAGATTGCGCAATGGCCAGGATTTTGTAATAGCCGAGCAAGTGCGAACTGACCGATTGCAGCAACTGTTTCGCCAATCCGTTTCTGCGGTTTTTGGTAGTTACCTGGCTGCCATCATGCTGAGCTGGCTGTGCTGGGGTCGGTTTGAGCACGGTGTCATTCTTTGGTGGCTGGGCATCCTGACCGCATCGACGCTGTTGCGTATCGCGATGTTTGTTGCCTATTTCCGCAGCGACGAAAATCAGCGAACGCCTGAACGTTGGGAGCGCAAATACTGGGTCACGCTGGTGTTATCCGCCAGCATCTGGGGCGGCGGCGCGTTTGTGATCATGCCGGCGGACGATCTTTTATCGCAGGCGTTGGTCATGCTCTTTACGGTCGGCATGTCGGTCAGCGCGGTGTCCTGCTACTCAGCTTACCGCGACATGACACTGGTCTCCATTGGCGTGGTGTTGTTGCCGTGCACGATCTGGCTGCTGTTTCAGCCGTCCCCGATTCAAGTCGGCATGGCCCTTTCGATTCTGGTATTCACGGCATTTGCGGCCCGCGCCACGCACAAAATGTCCCAGGCACTGGAAATCGCCTTTCGACTCACCCGTGAAATGGAACAGGCCAACAGTATTTCCACCCGCGCCGCACAAACCGATGAACTGACCGGCCTGAAGAGTCGACGGGCATTTTTCGAGCATGCCCAGCAGCTTTACAACGAATGCAAGGCCAAGCGGCAAGGGTTGTGCGCGGTCATGTTGGACATGGATCACTTCAAGCACATCAACGACACCTACGGCCATCAGGTCGGCGATCAGGTTTTGCGCCAGATGGGGACGGTCATCAGTTCGTCGTTTCGGGCAACCGATATCCACGGTCGGCTCGGGGGCGAAGAGTTCGCCATTCTGCTCCCGGACACTTCCATTGAGGTTGCCACCCAGATTGCAGAACGGCTCATCGATACGATCGCGGGTTTGATGATCGAGCCTGTTCACCATATATCAGCCAGCCTCGGCGTCGCGTCGACAGAAGCCTGCAATAAGGATCTTCACAGCTTGATGAACGATGCGGATAAAGCCCTGTATCGGGCGAAGGCGTTGGGGCGTAATCGAGTGGCTGTTGCTTAGCCGGGTTGGCTTTGCCCAGCGCGAAACCAAAAAACCGCCAATTCGGCGGTTTTTTTGTACTTTTCCCTGATCCCGCGTTTGATCGTGCCCACGCTCTGCGTGGGGACGATCGAAACCTATCATTCTGCTTATGAATTTCCCTCTCTTTGAAGGCCTGCAATTGCGCTGGTCCTGCTGATCCCCCCTAGCACCTCCTTCCCCTTGGCTCACCTCGCAGCTCACCCGGGCTGGCGACAGTGCAGAGGCTAAAAATAAATTTCCTTTTATATCAATTAGTTAATTATGAATTGGTAAATTTCTCAAAATTTGTCTTGCGCGCTAATTATTCATCCGTTAATTTTATCGCAACTGGTTAGCGCGCAAACATTTAGCGCAAGCCAAAGGACTTTGATCAGACCAATCAGCAATAGAGGAAACACCATGAACGTTCTCTACACCGCAGTCGCAACCTCCACCGGTGGCCGTGATGGCCGTGCTGTTTCCAGCGACAAGATTCTCGACGTGAAACTGGCCACTCCAAAAGCCTTGGGCGGTGCCGGTGGTGAAGCCACCAACCCTGAGCAGTTGTTCGCTGCCGGCTACTCCGCCTGCTTCATTGGCGCATTGAAGTTTGTCGCCAGCCAAAGCAAACGCAGCATTCCTGCTGACGCCTCGATCACGGCACATGTCGGTATCGGCCAGATCCCTGGCGGTTTCGGTCTGGACATCGACCTGCACATCAACCTGCCAGGTCTGGATCAAGCCGATGCTCAAGCGCTGGTCGACGCCGCTCACCAGGTTTGCCCGTACTCCAACGCGACACGCGGCAACGTCGATGTCCGTTTGCACGTCACCGTCTAACTCACTTCATCTACGAATAAAAAGGATCAGGACATGAAAACGCTCAACAAAACTCTCATTGGCTCGCTTCTGGCACTGTCCCTCGGCAATGCGTTCGCGACTTCTTCTGTTCAACCTACGTTCGCCGAGGGTGGTTCGGATCGCCTGATCGAAAGCCGTGTGGCTGAAGGCGGCTCCGATCGACTCATCGAAAACCGCGTGGCCGAAGGCGGCTCCGATCGACTCATCGAAAACCGCGTAGCTGAAGGCGGCTCGGATCGCCTGATGGAAAACAGAGTGGGCTGAACAATCCCTTCACCGCTCCGAAAACCGGTCGAATCAACCCATGTTGCTTCCAAAAGAAAAAACGCCGCT
Organism: Pseudomonas ogarae; assembly: GCF_014268695.2. Classification (NCBI taxonomy): domain Bacteria; kingdom Pseudomonadati; phylum Pseudomonadota; class Gammaproteobacteria; order Pseudomonadales; family Pseudomonadaceae; genus Pseudomonas; species Pseudomonas ogarae. The sequence continues at coordinate 236,423 of NZ_CP077086.1, read as the reverse complement.
TATCTCTCATGAGGAAGCGGCGTTTTTTTGCAACGTGTCCCAGGATCCTAAACGATGCTATCCACCACCCCACCATCAACACGAAGCGCCGCTCCGGTGGTGGCCGAGGCCTGTTCCGAGCTGGCGTAGATGATCATGTTGGCGACTTCCTCGACGCGTGCCGCGCGCTGGATGATCGAGGTGCTGCGGTGCTGGTTGACGAAATCTGCCGCGACCTTTTCCAGGCTGTCCCCGGTGCGCTCGACGTCTGCCTGGAGCATCTGGGCAACGCCTTCGGAAAGCGTCGGCCCAGGCAGCACCGAGTTCACCGTCACGCCGGTGCCGGCGAGGCGCTTGGCCAGGCCGCGAGCGATCGAGAGTTGGGCGGTTTTGGTGAAGCCGTAGTGGATCATGTCGGCGGGAATGTTCACACCCGATTCCGACGAGACAAACACAATCCGCCCCCAACCGCGCTCGACCATGCCCGGCGCGTAGGCCCTGGAAACACGCACGCCGGACATCACATTGGTTTCGAAGAAGCGCTGCCATTCGCTGTCCGGCGTCTCGAAAAAGTCTTCCAGTTTGAAAATGCCCAGGTTGTTGATGACGATATCGAAGCGTGGGTATTTGGCGATCAGTGCCTGGCAGCCCGGCGCGTTGCTCAGATCGCCAACAAAGCCATCGGCCCTTGAAGCGAGGGCGCCCAAGCGCTGCAACGCGTCCTCCACGCTGCTCCCGCTGCGACCGTTGATAACCACGTGGGCGCCGGCTTCCAGGAAGCCTTTGGCGGTTGCAAAACCGATACCGCTGGTGGAGCCGGTGACTAAGACGTGGCGTCCGGTGAAGTCGATGTTCATGAGGGGGACTCCTTGATTAATGAGCCAGAGGAAGTGCGATATTTCTGACTGGACGGTAATCCGACGGATCTAGGGATGGCTTTGCCATCCCAACGTCGCCGATATCGCAGGCCCTTAATCATGGACACGATTGAGGCTTTGCGCCTCCTCGTGATCAATCAACCATCAGGAAGCCGACCACACCGCCAGCTCATAGCCATCCGGGTCGATGAAGTGGAAACGCCTTCCACCCGGGAACGCGAACACTTCACGGCTGATGGTCGCCCCGGCGGCTTCGAGCCTGAGTTGGGTGCCTTCAAGGTCATCCGCGTACAGGATGATCAACGGGCCGCCCGGGCGCACCGGTTCGCCGGTCGTGAAGCCACCGGTCAGGCGACCGTCGCTAAATTCGGTATAGGTCGGGCCGTAGTCGACGAAACTCCAGCCAAATACGCTCGCATAGAAGGCTTTGCTGCGGTCGATGTCGCTGACATTGAACTCGATGTTATCGATCTGACGGTCTTTACCTTGAATGCCCATTGACGCTTCCTTGGCTGATTTGGGAGTAAGCGAGCTTAGGCCATTTACCCCTCACCGAGCTTGGAAAAATCGATCCGGACGGCAGGGGTTGAAGGCAGAGCAAGCCTTGTCGCCGAGGATTTCCTCACTGGCAAGACGACCCACAATCGCCGCCAGGGTTACGCCGGGGTGCATGACGCACACGTATACGCCACCAACCTGCGGAAGATAACCAATGATGGGGAGGTCATCGGCAGGCATGGGTCTGTATCCGACACGAGCCGATTGCAGATCCAGGGAGACAACGCCGTGGAGTTCGCTTTTGATGGCGTTGGCGGTGCGCTGCGCGATCTCCGATGGTTGGTTTTCCAAGGCGTCGTCCAGGTAGTCTTCGGCCGCCAGCAACGCACCCTCCGGGGTTTGCCTCACTTCCATTTCAGGGCTGGAGATGAGGGTGCGCACCAGGTTGGGTGGCGAGTTGTAGCGGATGAAAATTGCCGGGGAGGCTTCTATGGGCAGGCGGACGTCAAGCAGGTTGGTCAGCTTCGTGATGCCTGTACCGGCTGCCAATACGACGATATCGGCTTCAATGACGCCCCCGGCGGTTTCAACGCCCCGCACGGTGGAACCCTGGGTTTTAAAGCCGAGAACCGGCGTTTGAATGAGCACTTTCACGCCATTCGCTTGAGCACCGGCAATCAACGCATGGGTTGCTGCTACGGCGTCCAGCGCTCCTTCTTCCGCCGCATACGAAGCGTGTTGAGGAGGATTCTTGAGGTTTGGCTCAAGTTCACGGATCTGTGATTGGGATATCCGGCTTGCCGACGCTGTTGAACTCGGGCCGTAAGAGAGGGCACCAGTCCATTGGATCTTCAGGCCGGGCAGCTGTGTTTCGAGTCGGCGGTATTCCTGGATGGCAGCACCGCGCAATGGCGCAATGGGGTCGGGTTCGCCATGGGAGGTGTTGATCCAGGCGAATGAGCTGCCGGTCACGCCTGACGCGATGCCTTCGGCCTCGACCACCGTGACATTCGCGCCTTTGGTCGCAAGATGGTAGGCCAGGGATGCGCCTACGATGCCGGCACCGATGACGATGACGCGTTTGCCGGGAGCGTTATCCATTCGGTCTCCGTTGGGTTTGCCTGGGGGGAATACGTTAGCTCGGTTGGGGCTGCTGCGCAGCCCAGCGGGAGCAAGCTCCCTCGCCACTGGAGGATCGGGTCAGTTAGTTCGGCTGTGGCTGTCAGGGCGCTATCGCGTTCAAGCTCGCTCCCACAGGGATTGGGGATGGATGCGATGTCTGTGAACAAACCCGAAAACTGTGGGAGCTGAGCTTGCTCTGCTCCCACAGGGGTTCTTGGGTGTTCAAGATCAAGCATTCATCACACCCAAGCAACAGGCCTTCAGTACCACCGCGCCTCACCCGGCGGGCGTTTCTTGAAGCGTTTCATGCTCCACATGTACTGGCTCGGGTAGGCCCGCACGTAGCGCTCCACCACTTGGCTCATGGCGGCGCAGGCCGTTTCGGTGTCGGTGCTGTACATGGCCTCCGGGGCGGCTTCGAGGATGACTTTGTAGCCGGAGCCGTCCGGCAGGCGCAGGGCGTGGAGGAAGACGCCGACCGCTTTGCCGCCGGCGAGCATGTTCGGTACGAACTTGCTGGTCAGGGCCTGGGTGGCGAAGAAGGGCACGAAGATGCCAGCGGATTCAGACGGCTCCGGGTCGGCGGGGATGCCCACCTGGCCGCCCTTGCGCACTTCCTTGATGACGCTGAGGATGCCTTCCTTGGTCGACGCCGCGACCTTGTTGCCCAACTGCACGCGTTGCTTTTGCAGCAATTCATCCACCGCCTTGAGCTTGGGCGGACGGTAGAAAATGATCGGTTTGCACTGGCTGCAATAGAAGTGGTTGAGCACTTCCCAGTTGCCCAGGTGGCTGGTGATGCCGACGACGCCTTTGCCGGAGGCCAGTGCTTCTTTCAGCACCTCCAGGCCTTCGACTTCGCGCACCAGCTCGATGGAACGTTGGGCCGGCCAGATCCAGGCGCAGGCGCTTTCGGTCAGGGATTTGCCGATGTCCTTGAGGCTCTGGCCCACCAGGCGTTCGCGCTCGGCCGGGTCCATCTCGGGAAAACATTTGGCGAGGTTGATCCGCACCACGTCGCGGGAACGGTTGGGAAATTTCCACATGAGCCAGCCAATGGCCGAGCCCACCGCCTGCACCGCGCCCCAGGGCAGCAGCGCAAACAACCGCAGAGCGCCAACCAGCAAGGCGCCTTTCAACTTATCCACAGGTCACTCCTGAATGTATGGGCCGTGTTGCGAGCCGGCTATTCTAACCGCCGTTTACCAACTCGGCGTAGCGGTCGCAATCCTGAGTGTGGTCCATGACCATGCCCGAGGCTTGCATCAAGGCATAGCAAATGGTCGGCCCGACGAAGGTGAACCCGGCTTTTTTCAAGCCTTTGCTCATCGCCAGTGCCTCGGGCGTGATGGCCGGCACTTCGGTGCGGTCCTTGAAATGGTTGATGATGGGTTTGTCGCCCACGAACGACCAGAGAAACGCCACCGGGTCTTCCAGCGCCAGCCAGGCCTGGGCGTTACGGCGGGCGGCCTTGAGCTTGAGACGGTTGCGGATGATGCCGGGGTCGAGCATCAGCTCATCGATTTCGGCGTCGCTCATCTGTGCCACCCGCTGCACATCGAAGCCGTACAGCACCTCCCGGTAGCGCTCGCGTTTGCGCAAAACGGTGATCCAGGACAACCCGGCCTGGAACCCTTCGAGCAAAAGCAACTCGAACAAACCCTGCGCATCGCGCAGCGGCGTGCCCCACTCCTGATCGTGATAAGCCATGTACAACGGATCGTCAGAACACCAAAAGCAGCGTGGCATAAGGCTCCAGGGGGCGTGCGCACGAACGAATCGGGTATACTCCCGCTCTTTAAATCGCAGCCCAAGAAACAGGTGAATTTCGTGAGCCAGCCTACGCCAGCCGTGCGTACCTTCCAAGACTTGATCCTCGCCCTCCAGCAATACTGGGCCGAGCAAGGTTGCGTGGTACTTCAGCCCTACGATATGGAAGTAGGCGCCGGCACTTTCCACACTGCCACGTTTCTGCGTGCCATCGGCCCGGAAACCTGGAACGCCGCTTATGTGCAGCCCAGCCGCCGCCCGACTGACGGCCGCTACGGCGAAAACCCGAACCGTCTGCAGCACTACTACCAGTTCCAGGTCGTCCTGAAGCCGAACCCGGAAAACTTCCAGGAGCTGTACCTGGGCTCGCTCAAGCACGTGGGCCTCGACCCGCTGGTGCACGACATTCGTTTCGTCGAAGACAACTGGGAATCGCCAACCCTGGGCGCCTGGGGCCTGGGCTGGGAAGTCTGGCTCAACGGCATGGAAGTGACCCAGTTCACCTACTTCCAGCAAGCGGGCGGCATCGAGTGCTACCCGGTCACCGGCGAAATCACCTACGGCCTGGAACGCCTGGCCATGTATCTGCAGGGCGTGGATTCGGTCTACGACCTGGTGTGGGCCGACGGCCCGTTCGGCAAAGTGACCTACGGCGATGTGTTCCACCAGAACGAAGTGGAGCAGTCGACCTACAACTTCGAACACGCCAACGTCGAGAAGCTGTTCGAACTGTTCGATTTCTATGAAAGCGAAGCCAAGCGCCTGATCGAGCTGGACCAGCCGCTGCCGTTGCCGAGCTATGAAATGGTGTTGAAGGCGTCCCATACCTTCAACCTGCTGGACGCACGCCGGGCGATTTCCGTGACCGCGCGCCAGCAATACATCCTGCGTGTGCGCACCCTGGCGCGTTCCGTTGCGCAAGCCTACCTGCTGGCCCGTGCCAAGCTGGGCTTCCCGATGGCGACCCCGGACCTGCGTGATGAAGTGTTGGCTAAGCTGGAGGCTGCACAATGAGTGCTCAAGATTTTCTGGTTGAACTGGGCACCGAAGAACTGCCACCCAAAGCCCTGAACACCCTGGCCGATGCGTTCCTGGCCGGTATCGACAAAGGCCTGCAAGCCGCCGGCCTGGGCTACGAAGCCAAACAGGTGTACGCCGCGCCGCGCCGCCTGGCCGTGCTGATCACCGCCCTGGCGACCCAGCAGCCAGACCGCAGCATCAATCTCGACGGCCCGCCACGCCAGGCCGCGTTCGATGCCGACGGCAACCCGACCCAGGCTGCCCTGGGCTTCGCCAAGAAGTGCGGCGTGGACCTGAGCGAAATCGACCAGAGCGGCCCGAAGCTGCGCTACAGCCAGAGCATCAAGGGCAAGCCGACCGCCAGCCTGTTGCCGACCATCGTCGAAGATTCCCTCAATGACTTGCCGATCCCCAAGCGCATGCGCTGGGCCGCGCGCAAGGAAGAGTTCGTGCGCCCGACCCAATGGCTGGTGATGTTGCTCGGTGACCAGGTCATCGATTGCACGATCCTGGCCCAGAAGGCCGGTCGCGATTCCCGCGGTCACCGCTTCCATCATCCACAGAGCGTGCGCATCACCTCGCCGGCCAACTACCTGGCCGACCTGCGTGCCGCCTACGTGCTGGCCGACGCCAACGAGCGCCGCGAACTGATCAGCAAGCGCACCGAAGAGCTGGCCACCCTGCAGGAAGGCACCGCCATCGTGCCGGCCAACCTGCTGGACGAAGTGACCGCGCTGGTGGAATGGCCGGTGCCGCTGGTGTGCTCGTTCGAGGAACGTTTCCTTGAAGTGCCGCAGGAAGCCTTGATCACCACCATGCAGGACAACCAGAAGTACTTCTGCCTGCTGGACGCCGAAGGCAAGTTGCTGCCGCGCTTCATCACGGTCGCCAACATCGAAAGCAAGGACCCGCAGCAGATCATCGCCGGTAACGAAAAAGTCGTTCGCCCGCGCCTGACCGATGCCGAGTTCTTCTTCAAGCAAGACAAGAAGCAACCGCTGGAAAGCTTCAACGAGCGCCTGCGCAACGTGGTGTTCCAGGAAAAACTCGGCAGCGTCTACGACAAGGCCGAGCGCGTGTCGAAACTGGCGGCGTTCATCGCCCCACGCATCGGCGGCGACGCCCAGCGCGCGGCCCGTGCCGGGATCCTGTCCAAGTGCGACCTGTCCACCGAGATGGTCGGTGAGTTCCCGGAGATGCAAGGCGTCGCCGGTTACTACTACGCCCTCAACGATGGCGAGCCGCAGGACGTGGCCCTGGCACTGAACGAGCAGTACATGCCCCGCGGTGCCGGCGCCGAACTGCCGACCACCCTGACCGGTGCGGCCGTGGCGATCGCCGACAAGCTCGACACCCTGGTCGGCATCTTCGGTATCGGCATGCTGCCCACCGGCAGCAAAGACCCGTATGCCTTGCGTCGTGCGGCGCTGGGCGTGTTGCGGATCCTGATCGACAAGCAGCTGGACCTGGACCTGAACGACGCAGTGGCGTTCGCCGTCAATGCGTTCGGCAGCAAGGTCAAGGCTGCCGGCCTGGCCGATGCCGTGCTGGAATTCATCTTCGACCGCCTGCGTGCGCGTTATGAAGACGAAGGTGTCGAAGTCGCCACCTACCTGTCGGTGCGTGCCCTGAAACCGGGTTCGGCCCTGGACTTCGACCAGCGTGTACAAGCGGTGCAGGCGTTCCGCAAATTGCCGGAAGCGGCAGCGCTGGCGGCAGTGAACAAGCGGGTGTCGAACCTGCTGGGCAAGGCCGACGGCAACATCGCGGCCACCGTCGAAGCCAAGTACTTCGACAACGCCAACGAGTTTTCCCTGTATTCGGCGATCCAGCAGGCGGACCAGGCGGTCCAGCCAATGGCGGCGGCTCGTCAGTACAGCGAAACCCTGGCGCGCCTGGCTGCACTGCGCGAACCGGTGGATGCGTTTTTCGAGGCAGTGATGGTCAATGCCGAAGACGCCAAAGTACGCGCCAACCGTTACGCGCTGCTGGCGCGTCTGCGTGGGCTGTTCCTCGGCGTCGCCGATATTTCGTTGCTGGGGTAAAGCTTGAAACTGCTGATTCTCGATCGGGACGGGGTGATCAATCACGACTCCGACGCTTACATCAAATCGGTGGAGGAGTGGTTGCCACTGCCCGGTTCGATCGAAGCCATCGCGCAGTTGAGCAAGGCCGGCTGGACGGTGGCGGTTGCCACCAACCAGTCGGGCATTGCCCGCGGTTACTATGACCTCGCCGTCCTGGACGCCATGCATGAGCGCTTGCGCACCCTGGTGGCGGAGCAGGGCGGGGAAGTCGGCTTGATCGTCTATTGCCCGCACGGTCCGGATGAAGGTTGCGATTGCCGCAAGCCCAAGCCGGGCATGCTGAACACCATTGCCGCGCATTACGGCGTGGCGCTGGCGGGTGTGTGGTTCGTCGGCGACAGCCTCGGTGACCTGGAGGCGGCCAAGGCCGTCGATTGTCAGCCAGTTTTGGTAAAGACCGGGAAAGGCGAAAAGACTCTGGGCAAGACCCTACCGGTAGGCACCTTGATTTTTGACGACTTGGCGGCGATTGCCGCTGAACTTATCCACAATTAGAGCTCCCAAGACAACCTGATCAAGGATTGTTCGGGAAGCGCTTGAACAGGCGGGCATTGCCCGCAACGGTAAATGCCGCTATGTCTATATTGCAGGCCATCAGAGCCTTTCTCTTTTACCTGCTGTTGGGCACCAGTTCCTTGCTGTGGTGCTCCCTGAGCTTTTTCATCGCGCCTTTCTTGCCATTCAAGGCGCGCTACCGTTTCATCAATGTGTACTGGTGCCGCTGCGCACTGTGGTTGAGCAAGGTGTTCCTGGGCATCAGCTATGAAGTCAAAGGTGCCGAGAACGTGCCTGACCGGCCCTGCGTGATCCAGTCCAACCACCAGAGCACCTGGGAGACGTTCTTTCTCTCGGCTTATTTCGAACCGTTGAGCCAAGTGCTCAAGCGTGAACTGTTGTTCGTGCCGTTCTTCGGCTGGGCCATGGCGATGCTGCGCCCGATCGCCATCGATCGCGACAACCCCAAGGCGGCCCTCAAGCAGGTGGCGAAGAAGGGCGACGAACTGCTCAAGGATAACGTTTGGGTGCTGATCTTCCCCGAGGGCACCCGTGTTCCTTATGGAACCGTCGGCAAATTCTCCCGCAGCGGTTCGGCATTGGCCGTGAACGCCGATCTTCCCGTGCTGCCGATTGCACACAATGCCGGCAAATTCTGGCCCAAGGCTGGCTGGATCAGGAAACCAGGCGTCATCACTGTGGTGATTGGCGCGCCGATGTATGCCGAAGGCACTGGGCCCCGCGCCATCGCCGACCTCAATGACCGCGTACAAGCCTGGAATGAACAGACGCAACGGGAAATGGGCTCGCTGCCCCCGACCCCGACAACACCGGCCACCTCCGACCAGCTCGCTGTTTGAGATCTGTGGATAACCTGTGTACCGTTTTTTCGAAATCCGTTGCTTTTATACTGTATGTATATGTTTTTAATACATATTTCCTAAACACATAAAACCCGCGGTTAGGTGCATAAGTTTTTTATAGCACCAAAAGTTCGCAGCCTTCGGCAGCTCCTACAGCCGAAGGCCGCGATCTTTTCAATCTGCCAATAACGGGAAACGCAGGCTGAACGTCGTGCCTTTACCCACCACGCTACGGCACTCGATTTTCCCCTCGTGATGGTCAACCACGGCCTTGACCATCGACAGCCCCAAGCCAATTCCATCGACCCCGTGAGCCGAGGAAAACCGTCGGTACTGCCTGAACAGGTCGGGTAGTTCTTCGGCGCTGATGCCTTTGCCCTGGTCGGCAACATTGCAGATCAACCAGCCCGGAGTGCAATGAACCTGCAGCGAAATGCAGGCGTCGGGCCCGCTGTACTTGATGGCATTTTCCAGCAGATTGAACAGGGCACGGGTCAGCAACGGTTGATCCGCCCTCACCATCGCCTCTTCATCCTCTATTTCATGAGTCAACTGGATGCGTTTTGCCTGGGCGATGGGCAGCGCCTGGTCGAGTACATCCAGCACCAGCATGGCGAACAGCGTCGGCTGGAATTGATATGCCTCGGATTCGGCCTTGGCCAATTGCACGAAACCCTCGGTCAGGTCCAGGGCGCGACGTACCTGGCGCTCGATCTGGTCGAACAGCGGATTATCCCCACCGACCTGATGCCGCTGCACATCGAGCAATGCAAGGATCGCCGAGTGCGGGGCGCGCAAGTCGTGGGAGAGAAAACGCAGCATGACGCTGCGCTGTTCTTCAGCCTCACGTTCGGCGCTCAGGTCCGTGAGGCTGAGCAACCAGCCAATCGGCGCGTCGCCATCAACCGGCAACAACGCCGCCCGTTCCAGGCGCAAGCTGCGCTCGCGAATGTCGCGAAACTCCACCAAGGGCAATGTGGATAACCGGTGATGGGCCCCATGCTCCAACCCTGGATAACCCAATTGCCCGAGATGCTCCAGCACATCGCCACCCGCCAGGCCATGGCCGAACAGCTCGCGCGCCTTGCGATTGCCGAGCAACAGCTTGCCTTGGGGATCACTGATCATGGTCGCCACCGGCAGGTATTCCAGACCGTCGGCAATGAAGCGCCGGGTGTCGCGGGTTCGACTCATGGCTTGCTCCAGGGCCATGATCTGGCCCTGCAAGCGGTCGCTGCCGGTGTAGGAGGCGCGGCGACGTTCCGGGAAAACCTTCGGTTCCGCGTCCAGGCGTGCCAGCTCCCAGCCGAAATAGGCCAGCACCACGCTCAGGCGCCGCCAATTCCAGATCAGGTAGCCAAACATGATGCCCAGCACACTTGCCATGGGCGACCACCACCAGCCTCGCGCGCCCAGCACGGCACTGGTCAACAGGGCCAGGCTCATGCCGCCCACTGTTGTCCACAGGGCCAGGCGCGGGCGCAACAGCAACAAGCCCAATACACAGGCCACCAGACACACCGACAACAACACAGCGCCTGGATGGTTACCCGTCGATTGGCTGCTCAGTGACAGCAAGGCCGTCAGCGGCAACAGCAACAGACTTATCCACAGCCACTCCCGCACCAACTGACGAAACAACCGCTGGACCTGGGTTGGCTCACGACTTTCACGCCGACGTTGGTTACTCATAGGCCTCCTGGCCAAACTCAAGAACTGGGGAATTTTTTCACAGGCCTGCCAAGCCCACGACTATAACGGGACTCGATGGGTGGCGCGCTGCTGCCTTTCCCTCTGTGCCGCGAGCCGGTATTGTCGCAGCCAGCGACAGGTCAATGACAACAAATCAGCCACCGGCTGCGTCTCATTGCCACCTGCAGATGTCCGTTACTCTCGAGATCAAGGAATCGCATTTCATGCGTGTCGCCATACTGGACGATGAACCGGCCGAACTTCGCCGGGTAGAACAGACGCTGCAACAAATCCCTGGCAGGGGCGAACAAGCCTGGACCCTGCATAGCTTTGAGCGAGGCGAGGACTTGTTGCGGCAACTGCGCCGGGAAACCTTCGACCTGTTGATCCTCGACTGGCAACTGCCGGACATCAGCGGGCTTTCATTGCTGCGCTGGACCCGCGAGCACATGGATTCGCCACCGGCTGCCATCATGCTGACCAGTCGCGACGGCGAGCACGACATCGTCCAGGCCCTCAACGCCGGCGCTGACGACTATGTGAGCAAACCCTTTCGACCCAACGAGCTCAAGGCCCGGGTCACCGCTGTGCTGCGCCGTCACAACCTGCAACGCGCGCCCGCCAGCGACGTGCTGGTGTTCAACGACCTGGCGTTCGACGACGCCGAGCTGACCATCACCCGCGCCGGCATACCCATCAGCCTGACCGAGCGGGAATACCGCCTGGCCCGGTGTCTGTTCGCCAACCTGGGCCGACCACTGTCTCGGGAGTATTTCTACGAACGCTTCTGGACCCACGAGGAAATGACCTCGTCCCGCCCGCTCGACACCCACATCTATCGCCTGCGCAACAAGCTCGGCCTGACGGCGGATCGCGGTTGGCAGTTGCTGACGATTTATGGGTATGGGTATCGGTTGGAGAGTGTGGCGGCGGGGAGTGAAGCGTCTGTCGCGAGTTAAACAACGGTCAGTTTGGATACATCTGTGGCGAGGGAGCTTGCTCCCGCTTGAGTGCGAAGCACTCACAAAAAGAGGGGCCGCTGCGCAGCCCAGCGGGAGCAAGCTCCCTCGCCACAATAAATATCAGCCGATCGTCTGCACCAGGCTTCCTGCCTTTGCGATCCGGCGGCGCTGTATCAGCAATCCGGACACGACCACCATTACGCTGAGCAGCCCCGTCGCCAGGATCTCTACACGATGGGCTTCCTGGAACAGCATGATGGTCAAGGCCCCAACGATGAAGACAATCACCGCGTAGGTCAGGCCGGGGAACAGCCACATGCTGAAGGCGACTTTTTCACCACGCGCCATGCGTTGCTTGCGCATGCGCAACTGCGAAACCGCGATGACCAGATACACCAGCAATGCGATGGCGCCGGAACTGGCCAGCAGGAAATCAAACACAGCAGCTGGCGCCACGTAGTTGGCGAATACCGCCAAAAAGGCCGCACCGGTCGACAGCATCACCGCCCAGTAAGGTGTACCGCTTTTGTTGGTGCGCTGGGAAACGGCCGGCGCATCACCACGCTTGCCCAACGAGAACATCATCCGCGAAGCCGTATACAGCGCCGAGTTCAGGCAGCTCGTGACCGCCACCAGGACGACGATGTCGACGATCAGTTTGGCATTGGGGATGCCCATACGCTCCAGCACCGTCTGGTAGGAGCCGACGCTGGCCAGGAGCGGATCGTTCCACGGCACCAGGGCGACGACGATGAAGATGGAGACGAGATAGAACAAGCCAATCCGCCAGATGACCGAGTTGGTTGCCTTGGAAATCTGCTGGCCAGGGTTCTTCGATTCGGCCGCCGCGATGGTCACGATCTCGGTGCCCATGAACGAAAACATGGTGGTCAGGATTGCCCCCAACACCGCGCCCATACCGTTGGGCAGGAAGCCCTGGGTGTCGAACAGGTGCGAAACACCGCTGACCTGGCTGGTAGGCAGCAAGCCGAAGATCGCCATCACACCCAGGCCAATGAAACCGATGATCGCCACCACCTTGACCAGGGCGAACCAGAATTCGAATTCCCCGTAATTCTTCACGCTGAACAGGTTGGTGACCGTCAGCAGCAGGGTGATGACCAAGGTGAAGGCCCAGATCGCCACGTTCGGAAACCAGGCATGCAGGATCGTCGCGGCGGCGTTGGCCTCCAGTGGAATCACCAGGACCCAGAACCACCAGTAGAGCCAGCCGATGGTGAAACCGGCCCAATGCCCAATCGCACGGTCAGCATAGGTCGAGAAGGAGCCGGTGTCCGGCGACGCCACCGCCATTTCGCCCAGCATCCGCATCACCAGCACCACCAGGGCACCCGCGGCAGCGTAAGCCAGCAGCACGGCTGGACCAGCCGCTGCGATAGCGTGGCCGGAGCCAACGAAAAGGCCAGCGCCGATGACGCCGGCGATGGATAGCATCGTCACATGCCGGGGTTTGAGCCCTTGCTCCAGATGATTGGAAGTTTGCGTACCGCTCATTGAGACTACCCTTGGTATTGGATTTATTCGTGTCACCTCGTACCCACCGCTCCCCTGTCAATTTAAAGAAACGATGTGTAATTTATTTAACACGCAAGTTCTGCGCCAGAAAATCTGAAAGCCCGTTATCCGGGGCTCTCACTCAATTCCTAACCTATTGAGCGTGAAGGCTTTGTACCAAGGTGTTACCGAGTTACCCCGTTTTTTATCCACAGGCCTGAAAAGGGTGCACGTTTTTCAAACGTAAAAAAAAGCCAACGCATAAGCGTTGGCTTTTTTTGGAGCGGTGCTGCTGAAGGGATCAGAAATCCAGGTTGGATACCGCCAACGCATTGCTCTCGATGAAGTCACGACGAGGCTCGACCGCATCACCCATCAGGGTGTTGAAGATCTGGTCCGCGCCAATGGCGTCTTCGATGGTGACTTTCAACATCCGCCGCGAGCTTGGGTCCATGGTGGTTTCCCACAGCTGATCCGGGTTCATCTCACCCAGACCTTTGTATCGCTGGATGGTGTGGCGCTTGGTGCTTTCGGCCATCAGCCATTCAAGGGCTTCCTTGAACTCGGTCACGGCTTTCTTGCGTTCGCCACGTTGGATGTAGGCACCTTCGTCCAGCAGCGTGCTCAGTTGCGCGCCCAGGGATACGACGGTCTTGTAGTCGTTGCTGCCGAAGAAGTCGCGGTTGAAGGTGACGTAGTTCGACAGGCCGTGGGAGATCAGTTCGACCTCCGGCAGCCAGACATTACGCTCACGGTCTTCACGCAGGCTGGCTTTGTAGACCAGGCCGGATTTCTCGACAGTGCGCAGGCGTACTTCGTACTGGGCCAGCCAATCCTGCATCGCTGCGTGATCGGACAGTTGCTCCAGGCTCACGGCTGGCAGGTAGATGAAGTGCTCGGTCAGTTCCTGTGGGTACAGGCGCGACAGGCGCTTGAGAGTCTTCATCACCAGGCGGAAGTCGTTGACCAGGCGCTCAAGGGCTTCACCGGAAATGCCTGGGGCATCTTCGTTCAGGTGCAGGCTCGCGTCTTCCAGGGCCGACTGCGTCATGTACTCTTCCATGGCGTCGTCGTCTTTGATGTATTGCTCTTGCTTGCCTTTCTTGACCTTGTACAGCGGCGGCTGGGCGATGTAGATGTAGCCGCGCTCGATCAGCTCCGGCAACTGACGGAAGAAGAACGTCAGCAGCAGGGTACGGATGTGCGAACCGTCGACGTCAGCATCGGTCATGATGATGATGTTGTGATAGCGCAGCTTGTCGATGTTGTACTCTTCGCGGCCAATGCCGCAGCCCAACGCCGTGATCAAGGTGCCGACTTCCTGGGAGGAAATCATCTTGTCGAAGCGCGCCTTCTCGACGTTGAGGATCTTGCCCTTGAGCGGCAGGATAGCCTGGGTGCGGCGGTTACGACCCTGCTTGGCGGAACCGCCAGCAGAGTCACCTTCCACCAGGTACAGCTCGGACAGGGCAGGGTCCTTTTCCTGGCAGTCGGCCAGTTTGCCCGGCAGGCCGGCGATGTCCAGCGCGCCTTTGCGGCGGGTCATCTCACGAGCCTTGCGCGCAGCCTCACGGGCACGAGCGGCGTCGATCATCTTGCCGACCACCAGCTTGGCTTCGTTCGGGTTTTCCAGCAGGAAGTCGGAGAAGTACTTGCCCATTTCCTGTTCAACCGCGGTCTTCACTTCGGAAGACACCAGTTTGTCCTTGGTCTGGGAACTGAACTTCGGATCCGGCACCTTTACCGAGATGATCGCCGTCAGGCCTTCGCGGGCATCGTCACCGGTGGTGGCGACTTTGTGCTTCTTCGCCAGGCCTTCCTGTTCGATGTAGTTGTTCAGGTTACGGGTCAGTGCCGAACGGAAGCCCACCAGGTGGGTACCGCCGTCGCGCTGCGGAATGTTGTTGGTGAAGCACAACAGGTTCTCGTTGAAGCTGTCGTTCCACTGCAGGGCGATTTCCACGCCGATGCCGTCTTCACGCTGGATGTTGAAGTGGAACACCTGGTTGACCGGGGTCTTGTTGGTGTTCAGATACTCGACGAACGCACGCAGGCCACCTTCGTACTTGAACAGCTCTTCCTTGCCGCTGCGCTCGTCCTTGAGGACGATGCCAACACCAGAGTTGAGGAAGGACAGTTCACGAATCCGCTTGGCCAGGATGTCCCAGCTGAAGTGGATATTCTTGAAAGTTTCGCTCGAGGCCTTGAAGTGAATCTGGGTGCCGGTGCTTTCGCTGTCGCCAACGATCGCCATCGGTGCCTGGGGCACACCGTGGATGTAGGTCTGTTCCCAGATCTTGCCGCTGCGGCGAACGGTCAGGACCAGTTGTTCGGACAGCGCGTTCACTACCGATACACCTACGCCGTGCAGACCGCCGGAGACCTTGTAGGAGTTGTCGTCGAACTTACCGCCTGCGTGGAGGACGGTCATGATGACCTCAGCGGCGGAAACGCCTTCCTCTTTATGCACGTCTACCGGGATGCCACGGCCGTTGTCGCGAACGGTGATGGACTCATCCGGGTGGATGATGATGCTGATGTCGTCGCAATGGCCGGCGAGGGCTTCGTCGATGGAGTTGTCGACCACCTCGAACACCATGTGGTGCAGGCCGCTACCATCGTCGGTGTCACCAATGTACATACCGGGACGTTTGCGTACGGCATCCAGGCCTTTCAGCACTTTAATGCTCGTTGAGTCGTACGTATTTTCTTCGCTCAATGCCTTCACTCCCGATGGTCGTGGGTCTGGGTGATACGGCCCTGTTCCACGTGGAACAGAGCGACTGGCGTTTCCGTCTGCCAGCCTTCCCTCAATAATTCGTGGTCTACACAGGTGATGAACACCTGGCAGCGTAAGTCTTCCAGCAAGCGGCATAGCGCGCGACGGTGGGCTTCGTCCAGCTCGGACGGCAAGTCATCCACCAGATAAATACACTGACCGCGACGGGCCTGGCTGACCAGATGCCCCTGGGCGATACGCAAGGCACACACCACCAACTTCTGCTGCCCCCGGGACAAGATGTCCGCGGCGTTATGTGCGCCCAATCTGAGACGCAAGTCAGCACGTTGTGGTCCGGCCTGGGTATGGCCCATCTGCTGGTCCCGCTGCAGCGAGCCAGCCAACACGGTGCTCAGTTCCCGGTCCTTGTCCCAGCCTCGGTAATAGCTGAGCGTCAGGCCCTCAAGCTCAACCAGTTCGCTCAAGGTCTGCTCGAAGACCGGTTTCAAGGCTTTGATGTAAGCGCGGCGGTATTCATCGATTTCAGCGCTGGCCTGGCACAGTTCCCTGTCCCAAACCGCTTGCGAAACGGCGTCAAGTGTACCATGTCGCAGCCAAGAGTTTCGCTGGCGCAGCGCCTTCTGCAGGCGTTGCCAAGTCGTCATGAAGCGCGGTTCCACGTGGAACACGCCCCAGTCGAGAAATTGCCGGCGAATCTTCGGTGCGCCCTCCAGCAGACGGAAGCTGTCCGGGTTGATCAACTGCAACGGCAGGATCTCCGCCAGCTGAGCAGCGCTGCGGGCGTTCTGCCCATCGATGCGGATCTGGAACTCGCCTTGCCGGTCCCGCGAGATCCCCAGGGCGCTATGGCCGCCTTCCGCTAGTTCCACCTGGCCGAACACCGTGCACGCCAGTTGATCGTACTGGATGACCGGTAACAGGCGGGTGCTGCGAAACGAACGGGCAAGCCCGAGCAGGTGCACGGCTTCCAGGACGCTGGTTTTGCCGCTGCCGTTGGCGCCGTAAAGGATATTGATGCGGGGGGAAGGGGAGAAGGTCACCGGGTGCAGATTGCGCACCGCGGTGACCGAGACGCGACTTAAGGACATCTAGCTTCTGCTGGGCATGGGCATGATTACAGACGCATCGGCATGACAACGTAAGCCGAATCGTCGTTGTCGGACTCTTGCACCAGCGCACTGCTGTTGGAGTCAGACAGGATCAGACGCACTTGCTCGGTAGTCATCACGCCCAGCACGTCGAGCAGGTAGCTGACGTTAAAGCCGATTTCCAGGGAGCCGCCGTTGTACTCAACGCCTACTTCTTCTTCCGCTTCTTCCTGCTCCGGGTTGTTCGCCTGGATCTTCAACTGACCATTGGCCAATTGCAGGCGGATGCCGCGGTACTTCTCGTTGGACAGGATCGCGGTGCGGCTGAAAGCTTCGCGCAGCGCCTGGCGGTCGCCCAGCACCAGCTTGTCGCCACCTTTTGGCAGCACGCGTTCGTAGTCGGGGAATTTACCGTCCACCAGCTTCGAGGTGAAGGTGAACTCGCCAGTGGTGGCGCGGATGTGGTGCTGGCCCAGCACGATGCTGACGTTGCCGTCCGGCTCGGTCAGCAGACGGGCCAGCTCCAGGATACCTTTACGCGGCACGATCACCTGGTGGCGATCTGGCTGACCGATATCGGCCTGCATCGAGCACATGGCCAGGCGATGCCCGTCGGTGGCGACGGCGCGGATGACGCCGGCAGACACTTCCAGGAGCATGCCGTTGAGGTAATAACGCACGTCCTGCTGGGCCATGGCGAAGCTGGTGCGTTCGATCAGGCGACGCAATTTGCTCTGGTCCAGGCTGCAGGTCAGCGAACCCGGGCCTTCTTCAACGGTCGGGAAATCGTTGGCTGGCAGTGTGGACAAGGTGAAACGGCTGCGACCGGCCTTGACCACGAGCTTCTGCTCATCGACCTTGATGTCGATCAGCGCGTCGTTGGGCAGGCTCTTGCAGATGTCCATCAGCTTGCGCGCCGGCACGGTGATGGAGCCCGGATCGGCCGGTTCTTCAAGTTGCACACGACCGACCAGCTCGACTTCCAGGTCGGTACCGGTCAGCGACAGTTGCTGGCCTTCGACAACCAGCAGCACGTTGGAAAGTACCGGCAAGGTCTGGCGGCGTTCGACGACGCCTGCGACCAGTTGCAGGGGTTTCAACAGGGCTTCGCGTTGAATGGTGAAATGCATGGTCTAGTCCCTTGCCTTAATAAGCTGCGCTGGTGGTCATCAAGTGGTCAGTGTACGCAGCAGGTTCTTGTAGTCCTCGCGGATGTCCGCGTCGGATTCCTTAAGTTCGTTGATCTTGCGGCAGGCGTGCAACACCGTGGTGTGGTCGCGTCCGCCAAACACATCGCCAATTTCCGGCAGGCTGTGGTTGGTCAGTTCCTTGGACAGGGCCATCGCCACCTGGCGCGGACGTGCTACCGAACGCGAACGGCGTTTGGACAACAGGTCGGAAATCTTGATTTTGTAGTATTCCGCAACCGTTCGCTGAATGTTATCCACAGAAACCAATTTGTCCTGGAGCGCCAGCAGGTCCTTCAAGGATTCGCGAATCAACTCGATGGTGATATCGCGGCCCATGAAGTGCGAGTGAGCGATCACCCGCTTGAGGGCACCTTCGAGCTCACGCACGTTGGAGCGGATACGCTGGGCGATGAAGAACGCCGCGTCGTGAGGCAGCTCGACCTTGGCCTGGTCGGCTTTCTTCATCAGGATCGCGACGCGGGTTTCCAGCTCGGGCGGCTCGACTGCCACCGTCAGGCCCCAGCCGAAACGCGATTTGAGGCGTTCTTCAAGGCCTTCGATTTCTTTCGGGTAGCGGTCACTGGTGAGAATGACCTGCTGCCCGCCTTCAAGCAATGCGTTGAAGGTGTGGAAAAACTCTTCCTGGGAACGTTCCTTGCGGGCGAAGAACTGAATGTCGTCGATCAGCAAGGCGTCCACCGAACGGTAGAAACGCTTGAACTCATTGATCGCGTTCAGTTGCAGCGCCTTGACCATGTCGGCCACGAAACGCTCGGAATGCAGGTACACGACCTTGGCATTCGGGTTCTTCTTTAATAGATGGTTGCCCACCGCATGCATCAAGTGGGTCTTACCCAAGCCGACGCCGCCATAAAGGAAGAGCGGGTTGTAGCCATGCTTGGGGTTGTCCGCAACCTGCCAGGCCGCCGCGCGAGCCAGTTGGTTGGATTTACCTTCGACGAAATTCTCGAAGGTGAAGGTCCGGTTCAGGTAGCTGGTGTGCTTGAGCGCACCTTCGACCTGGACGGTGCGCTGTTCGGCACGCACCGGCGCCTGCTGGGAGCTGGCACCGGCCATCGGGTCGAAGCTGTCCCGGGAGGGCTCTTCGCTGACCTCGGCGACCTTTTGTGCGTTGCGTTTGCTCGGGACAGGCGCCGGTGCCGGGGCAGCATGGTTGTTAACCGGTGCCGTTGCAGTCTGCTGGGCCTGTGACGCCGCGGCGGCCAGCGGTGCGTTGGGTGCGGCGCGCGGTGCCGAGCTGCGCTTGCTGCCTATTAATAAGGACAACGCAGGCGCCATGCCATTGCCATGCTCGTCGAGCAGTTCCATGACCCGGCCCAGGTACTTTTCGTTGACCCAGTCGAGAACGAAACGGTTCGGTGCATAGACACGCAACTCGTCGCCTTCGGCTTCGACCTGTAGTGGACGGATCCAAGTGTTGAATTGTTGGGCAGGCAGCTCATCGCGCAAAAGCTCTACGCACTGCTGCCAAAGTTCCACTGACACGGATATCCCCTAAGTTGAAAGCCGGTGAGGCAAAAACAAGCGGCCATTGTAGCGAGCAGACGGCCACTTATCCACATGCAGCTTGCTGATCGCCCATGATTTATCAACGCGTTAACAGAGAGAAAGACGACGGGCGGTCAGTGGATAAGCTCTGTGGATAACCGTACCTGAGGTCGTTGCACAAGTGGGGGTGAAAGTCAGTGGATAACCGCCCTGTGGATAACCCGGCATTCCACACACAGCTTATCCGACAGCGCAGCACAGGCTGGCCACTGCTTTCCCCTGTAGTTGTCATTCTCTGTACATGGCGGATTACAAGGCCTGAGCATGGTTATCCACAGCAAGGTGGCTGCCTTGCTTTTATAAGCTTTACAGAAAAGCTTTAAATAATTTCCTTCTTTATTTCTATATCTAGGGCTGTGTGATGAATCCGCCGAAGCGCCCGGATATCTATTTAAAGGAAACGCTGGTTGGAAATTGACCTAGAGGCTTGCTTTCTCTAGAATCCCCGGTCTCTTAAAACGGGGGCCATTCCGGCCCGTTGTGGACGAACCAGGTAACACGACATGAAACGTACTTTCCAACCAAGCACTATCAAACGCGCTCGTACCCACGGTTTCCGTGCTCGCATGGCTACCAAGAACGGTCGTGCCGTCCTGTCGCGTCGTCGCGCCAAAGGTCGTGCGCGTCTGGCAGTTTGATAATCCGGCACTGGAGGTGAGTCAGGACTTCAGTCGGGAAAAGCGTCTGCTTACCCCCCGGCATTTCAAGGCAGTCTTTGACTCCCCTACCGGCAAGGTTCCGGGGAAAAATCTCCTGCTCCTTGCGCGCAGCAACGATCTCGATCACCCCCGACTAGGGCTGGTAATCGGGAAAAAGAGCGTCAAGCTCTCCGTTCAGCGCAATCGCCTCAAACGTCTGATGCGCGAATCGTTTCGCCTTAACCAGGATTCACTGGTTGGATGGGACATTGTTATCGTCGCGCGCAAAGGTTTGGGTGACGTAGAAAACCCCGAATTGATTCAGCATTTCGGCAAGCTCTGGAAGCGTCTGGCCCGCAACAAGCCAGTACCAGCAGTCAACACCGAAACTGTAGGGGTAGACAGTCCCGATGCGTAAACTGGCACTCGTTCCGATCCAGTTTTACCGCTATGCCATTAGTCCTTTGATGGCCAGTCACTGTCGTTTCTACCCCAGTTGTTCCTGCTACGCGTACGAAGCCATAGAAAATCATGGCCTACTGCGCGGTGGCTGGCTGACCTTTCGTCGTTTAGGTCGCTGTCATCCGTGGAATCCCGGCGGCTATGACCCGGTTCCGCCTATCCCTACCTCCCGTTCTTCTTCGATGGCCGAGTAATCATGGATATCAAACGCACGATCCTGATCGTCGCCCTGGCAATCGTGTCCTACGTCATGGTCCTTAAATGGAACCAGGACTATGGCCAGGCTGCCCTGCCGACTCAGAATGTTGCAGCCAGCAATACCGCACCGAGCCTGCCGGATGTCCCAGTTGGCAACAACGCTGCCAGCAATGACGACATCCCGCGCGCGGCAAGCGATACCAGCGCTCCCGCCGAAGCCCCCGTGGCCGTAAGCAAAGATCTCATCCAGATCAAGACGGACGTGCTCGAGCTGGCAATCGATCCACAGGGTGGTGACGTCGCCCAGCTGAAGCTGCCGCTGTACCCGCGTCGCCAGGATCATCCGGAAATCCCGTTCCAGTTGTTCGATAACGGTAACGAGCGCACCTATCTGGCCCAAAGTGGCCTGATCGGTACCAACGGCCCGGATTCGGACCCGGCCGGTCGCCCGGTCTACTCCGCCGAGAAGAAGACTTATCAACTGGCTGACGGTCAGGACCAACTGGTCGTAGACTTGAAGTTCAGCAAGGATGGCGTCAACTACATCAAGCGTTTCACCTTGAAACGTGGCCTGTATGACGTAACCGTCTCCTACCTGG
Source organism: Pseudomonas ogarae (assembly GCF_014268695.2). Classification (NCBI taxonomy): domain Bacteria; kingdom Pseudomonadati; phylum Pseudomonadota; class Gammaproteobacteria; order Pseudomonadales; family Pseudomonadaceae; genus Pseudomonas; species Pseudomonas ogarae. The sequence continues at coordinate 215,058 of NZ_CP077086.1, read as the reverse complement.
TCGACAACCAGAGCGCCCAGCCTTGGTCCGGCGCGATGTTCGCGCAACTCAAGCGTGACGCCAGCGACGATCCTTCTTCCAGCACGGCTACCGGCACCGCGACTTACCTGGGCGCTGCCCTGTGGACAAGTTCGGAGCCGTACAAGAAAGTGTCCATGAAGGACATGGACAAGGGCCAGGTCAAGGAAACCGTCCAAGGTGGCTGGGTTGCCTGGCTGCAGCACTATTTTGTAACAGCCTGGATCCCGCAGAAGGGCGAAAGCAACCTCGTCCAGACGCGTAAAGACAGCAAAGGCAACTACATCGTCGGTTACACCGGGCCGGCATTGACCGCTGCGCCAGGTGCAAAAGTCGAGACCAGCGCCATTCTGTATGCCGGTCCAAAAAGCCAGGCCGTCTTGAAAGAGTTGTCCCCAGGTCTGGAACTGACCGTGGACTACGGTTTCCTGTGGTTCATTGCCCAGCCGATCTTCTGGCTGCTGCAACATATCCACAGCATCGTTGGTAACTGGGGCTGGTCGATCATTTTCCTGACCATGCTGATCAAGGGGATTTTCTTCCCGTTGTCGGCCGCCAGCTACAAATCCATGGCGCGCATGCGCGCAGTGGCGCCGAAACTGGCTGCCCTGAAAGAACAACATGGCGATGACCGGCAGAAAATGTCCCAAGCCATGATGGAGCTGTACAAGAAAGAGAAGATCAACCCGCTGGGTGGATGCTTGCCGATTCTTGTGCAGATGCCTGTGTTCCTGGCGCTGTACTGGGTTCTGCTGGAAAGCGTGGAGATGCGTCAGGCACCGTTCATGCTGTGGATTACCGACCTGTCGATCAAGGATCCGTTCTTCATCCTGCCGATCATCATGGGCGCGACCATGTTCATCCAGCAGCAGCTGAACCCAACGCCTCCGGATCCGATGCAGGCGAAGGTCATGAAAATGATGCCAATCATCTTCACCTTCTTCTTCCTGTGGTTCCCGGCTGGCCTTGTGCTGTACTGGGTTGTGAACAACGTGCTGTCCATCACTCAGCAGTGGTACATCACGCGTAAGATCGAAGCGGCTGCGAAAAAAGCCGAGGCGTAACTTGCTCTGTGGATAACCACACAAAACGCCCCCTAGTGGGGCGTTTTGCTATCTGCCACTTTTGTCTGGATACCGGTTTATGAGCGCTCCGCGTGAAACCATCGCCGCCGTTGCCACCGCCCAAGGTCGCGGCGGTGTCGGCATCGTCCGTATTTCGGGGCCCTTGGCCAGTGTTGCGGCCAAGGCTATCAGCGGTCGCGAACTCAAGCCGCGGTTTGCTCATTACGGCCCGTTTTTCAGTGATGACCAGCAGGTGCTCGACGAGGGGCTGGCCTTGTATTTCCCGGGGCCGAATTCGTTCACCGGCGAAGACGTGCTGGAACTGCAAGGACATGGCGGCCCCATCGTGCTGGACATGCTGCTCAAGCGTTGTCTTGAACTGGGCTGTCGTCTGGCCCGGCCGGGGGAGTTCAGCGAACGGGCCTTCCTTAACGACAAGCTCGACCTGGCCCAGGCCGAGGCGATCGCCGATTTGATCGAAGCCAGTTCTGCACAGGCGGCGCGCAACGCATTGCGTTCCTTGCAGGGTGCGTTTTCCCAACGTGTGCATAACCTCACCGAGCAATTGATCGGCCTGCGGATCTACGTCGAGGCCGCGATTGATTTCCCGGAAGAGGAAATCGATTTTCTTGCCGATGGCCACGTGCTGAGCATGCTGGATAAAGTGCGCGATGAGTTATCCACAGTACTGCGCGAAGCCGGGCAGGGTGCCTTGCTGCGCGATGGGATGACCGTGGTGATCGCCGGACGGCCGAATGCCGGCAAGTCCAGCTTGTTGAATGCCCTGGCCGGTCGCGAAGCGGCGATCGTCACCGAGATCGCCGGCACCACCCGGGACATCCTGCGTGAACATATCCACATCGACGGCATGCCGCTGCACGTAGTGGATACCGCAGGTTTGCGCGACACCGATGACCAGGTGGAAAAAATCGGCGTTGAACGGGCTCTGAAGGCCATTGGTGAAGCCGACCGGGTATTGCTGGTGGTAGATGCCACCGCGCCGGAAGCGGACGATCCATTTGCCTTGTGGCCTGAATTCCTCGAGGTCCGCCCGGATCCCGCGAAAGTCACGCTGATTCGCAACAAGGCCGACCTGACCGGGGAAGCGATTGTCCTTGAGGTCAGCAACGACGGCCATGTGACCATCAGCCTGAGCGCTAAGTCAGCGGGTGAGGGTCTGGAACTGCTGCGCGAGCACCTCAAGGCCTGCATGGGCTATGAGCAGACGTCGGAAAGCAGCTTCAGCGCCCGCCGGCGGCATCTTGAAGCCTTGCGCCATGCCAGTGCCGCCCTGGAACACGGTCGTGCGCAGCTGACCTTGGCGGGGGCGGGTGAGTTGTTGGCCGAAGACCTGCGCCAGGCACAACATTCCCTAGGGGAAATTACCGGCGCCTTCAGCTCCGATGACCTGCTGGGGCGGATCTTTTCCAGCTTCTGCATCGGTAAGTAACCCCGCCTTTGCAACCGGGTTTGCCCTCGAAGCCTCTCGAGTCCAACGCAAGCCCGGTTTTTCCTCTCTTTTTTAAACTGATTGCCCTTGATGGCGGCTTGCCTGTGGACACTGCGGCGATCCATCGCGACGGTTTTCTGTGGATTAAGCCCTGTGAATAACTGCCATTGAGGTCGGTTGATAAACCCCCTTCAAAACTGAAGATAACCGCCTCTGTGGATAACAGGCCCATTCATCCACAGGCTTACACCGGTTATCCAAACCCCTCATTGCCACCTGACCACAGGGTTTTGAATCTCTGTACATATTGAAAATAAAGGTCTGTGTAACGTTATCCACAGATAGGGGGCTCAGTAAGAATAAACATAAAAACAAAGATTTTATAAATTTCTTTCTTTTTTATTTTTTTAACCGCGAGTTCTCCACAGCTGGTTAAATTTTGTGCAAAGGGTTCTTTAGAAAGGGCGAAGTCCCTATACTTGCCGACCTGGCTCGAAAAACGCCCAGGCCAGGCTCAAAACCTATTTCCGAATTACCTGAATAAAGCAGGCACGAGGTGCGTGGTGGATTTCCCTTCCCGTTTTGAAGTGATCGTCATCGGCGGCGGTCATGCCGGTACCGAGGCAGCACTTGCATCAGCACGCATGGGAGCAAAAACCCTGTTGCTGACGCATAACGTGGAAACCCTCGGCGCCATGAGCTGCAACCCTGCCATCGGTGGGATCGGCAAAAGCCACCTGGTCAAGGAAATCGATGCCCTTGGGGGCGCGATGGCCATGGCCACCGATAAGGGTGGTATCCAGTTTCGCGTGTTGAACAGCCGCAAAGGCCCAGCCGTGCGCGCTACTCGCGCCCAGGCCGACCGCGTCCTGTACAAGGCCGCTGTCCGTGAAATCCTGGAAAACCAGCCGAACCTGTGGATATTTCAACAAGCGGCCGATGACCTGATCGTCGAGCAGGACCAGGTACGCGGTGTCGTCACGCAAATGGGTCTGCGGTTCTTCGCCGATTCCGTGGTGTTGACCACCGGGACCTTCCTCGGCGGACTTATCCACATCGGTTTGCAGAATTTTTCCGGCGGTCGCGCCGGTGATCCGCCGTCGATTGCTCTGGCTCACCGTCTGCGTGAGTTGCCATTGCGTGTCGGGCGCCTGAAAACCGGTACGCCACCTCGCATCGACGGCAAGTCCGTGGATTTCTCGGTGATGACCGAGCAACCTGGCGATACGCCGATCCCGGTGATGTCGTTCATGGGCAACAAGGAACAGCATCCACGGCAAGTCAGTTGCTGGATCACCCACACCAACGCTCGCACCCACGAAATCATCGCGGCGAACCTCGATCGTTCGCCGATGTATTCCGCTGCCGGTGAAATCGAAGGTGTCGGCCCGCGCTATTGCCCGTCGATTGAAGACAAGATTCATCGCTTTGCCGACAAGGAAAGCCATCAGGTATTCATCGAACCGGAAGGTTTGACCACCCATGAGTTGTATCCGAACGGGATATCCACAAGTCTGCCGTTCGACGTGCAATTGCAGATCGTGCAATCGATCCGTGGCATGGAGAACGCGCACATCGTTCGCCCCGGCTACGCCATCGAATACGACTATTTCGACCCGCGCGACCTGAAGTACAGCCTGGAAACCAAAGCGATCGGCGGTCTGTTCTTCGCCGGGCAGATCAACGGCACCACCGGCTATGAAGAAGCTGGTGCCCAGGGTTTGCTCGCCGGAGCCAACGCCGCACTGCTCGCCAAGGGCAAAGACGCCTGGTGCCCGCGTCGCGATGAGGCGTACATCGGTGTGCTGGTGGATGACCTGATTACCCTGGGTACCCAGGAACCGTATCGGATGTTCACGTCCCGCGCCGAATACCGCCTGATCCTGCGTGAAGACAATGCTGACCTGCGCTTGACCGAGAAAGGTCGCGAACTGGGATTGGTGGACGACATGCGTTGGGCCGCGTTCTGCAAGAAACGCGAGAGCATCGAGCTGGAAGAGCAACGCCTGAAAAGCACCTGGGTTCGTCCCGGTACAGAGCAGGGCGATGCCATCGCGGCGAAATTCGGCACACCGCTGACCCACGAATACAACCTGCTCAACCTCTTGAGCCGTCCGGAAATCGATTACGTCGGGCTGGTGGAAGTGACCGGCCAGGGCGCCGAAGATCCACAGGTGGCCGAACAGGTCGAGATCAAGACCAAATACGCCGGTTACATCGACCGCCAGCAGGACGAAATCGCCCGTCTGCGCGCCAGTGAAGACACCAAGCTGCCTGTGGATATCGATTACACCGGTATTTCCGGGTTGTCGAAAGAAATCCAGAGCAAGCTCGGTGCAACCCGTCCAGAGACCCTGGGCCAGGCCTCGCGCATTCCAGGCGTCACGCCGGCGGCGATTTCCCTGTTGATGATTCATTTGAAAAAACGCGGCGCGGGCCGCCAGTTGGAGCAAAGCGCTTGAGTTCGATGGTCACCTCGCAACACGCTGAAGAGTTATCCACAGGTGCCCGTCAGCTCGGCGTCAGGCTGACTGAAGCCCAGCACACGCAATTGCTGGGTTATCTGGCGTTGTTGATCAAATGGAACAAGGCCTACAACCTGACCGCCGTACGCGATCCGGATGAAATGGTCTCGCGCCATTTGCTCGACAGCCTCAGTATCATGTCCTTCATCGAAAACGGTCGTTGGCTGGACGTAGGCAGCGGCGGTGGCATGCCAGGAATCCCGCTGGCGATCCTGTTTCCCGACTCGCAAGTGACCTGTCTGGACAGCAACGGCAAGAAAACCCGCTTCCTGACCCAGGTCAAACTCGAACTCAAACTGGATAACCTGCAAGTTATCCACAGCCGCGTCGAAGCGTTCCAGCCTGCCGAGCCGTTCAACGGGATCATCTCCCGGGCGTTCAGCAGCATGGAGAACTTCAGCAACTGGACTCGCCACCTGGGCGACGCCGATACGCGCTGGCTGGCAATGAAGGGCGTTCATCCGGCCGATGAGCTGGTAGCATTGCCGGCAGACTTCCACCTCGATAGCGAACACGCCTTGGCCGTACCTGGTTGCCAAGGCCAACGCCATCTGCTGATACTGCGCCGCACGGCATGATTGGGAACACAAGCAAGAATGGCTAAGGTATTCGCGATAGCGAACCAGAAGGGTGGTGTGGGCAAGACCACCACCTGTATCAACCTCGCAGCATCCCTGGTCGCGACCAAGCGCCGGGTGCTGTTGATCGATCTCGATCCACAGGGCAACGCCACCATGGGTAGCGGTGTGGATAAGCATGGACTGGAAAACTCCATCTACGACGTCCTGATCGGCGAATGCGATCTGGGCCAGGCCATGCACTTTTCCGAACACGGCGGTTATCAACTGCTGCCGGCCAACCGTGACCTGACGGCGGCCGAAGTGGTGCTGCTGGAAATGCAGATGAAGGAAAGCCGTCTGCGCAGCGCCTTGGCGCCGATCCGGGAAAACTACGATTACATCCTGATCGACTGCCCGCCGTCGCTGTCGATGCTGACCCTCAACGCCCTGGTGGCGGCCGATGGGGTAATTATCCCCATGCAGTGCGAATACTTCGCATTGGAAGGCTTGAGCGACCTTGTGGATAACATCAAGCGCATCGCCGAACTGTTGAACCCGGACCTGAAGGTCGAAGGCCTGCTGCGGACCATGTACGACCCGCGCCTGAGCCTGATGAACGATGTTTCGGCCCAGCTCAAGGAACACTTCGGCGAGCAGCTCTACGACACGGTCATCCCGCGTAACATCCGTCTGGCCGAAGCGCCGAGCTACGGCATGCCGGCCTTGGCCTACGACAAACAATCCCGTGGTGCGCTGGCTTACCTGGCCCTGGCGGGCGAGATGGTTCGCCGTCAGCGCCGCAATCCACGCACCGCTGCAGCCCAGCCAACTTAAGGAAACCCCATGGCCGTCAAGAAACGAGGTCTCGGACGTGGACTGGATGCACTGCTCAGCGGTCCCACTGTCAGCTCGCTGGAAGAACAGGCCGTCCAGGTCGATCAGCGTGAGTTGCAGCATCTGCCGCTGGACCTGATCCAGCGCGGCAAATACCAGCCACGCCGGGACATGGACCCGCAGGCGCTGGAAGAACTGGCCCAGTCGATCAAGAGCCAGGGCGTGATGCAGCCGATCGTGGTCCGGCCGATTGCCAACGGGCGCTTCGAGATCATCGCCGGCGAACGTCGCTGGCGCGCCAGCCAGCAGGCCGGCCAGGAAACCATCCCGGCAATGGTCCGCGATGTGCCGGATGAAACGGCCATTGCCATGGCGTTGATCGAAAACATCCAGCGTGAAGACCTCAACCCGATCGAGGAAGCCGTGGCCCTGCAGCGCTTGCAGCAGGAATTCCAGCTGACCCAGCAACAAGTTGCCGAGGCGGTGGGCAAGTCCCGCGTGACCGTGGCCAACCTGCTGCGCCTGATTGCGTTGCCGGAAGTCATCAAGACCATGCTGTCCCACGGCGACCTGGAAATGGGTCATGCCCGGGCATTGCTCGGTTTGCCGGAAAATCAACAGGTTGAAGGGGCGCGACATGTTGTCGCACGCGGTCTGACTGTGCGCCAAACCGAGGCACTGGTTCGCCAGTGGCTGAGCGGAAAACCGGCCCCTGTCGAGGCACCCAAAACCGATCCGGATATCGCTCGCTTGGAACAACGCCTGGCCGAGCGCCTGGGCTCTGCGGTGCAGATCCGCCACGGAAAGAAGGGAAAGGGGCAATTGGTGATTGGCTACAACTCCCTCGATGAGCTGCAAGGTGTCCTTGCACACATTCGCTGAAACAATTGCTCTTGTAGCGCGCAGTCGGAAATCACTACCTGGCAGTTGAATAGGGGCAGAACCGCCCCTATACTCTGCGCGCATTTTGTCGGCACAAATTATGCCAAGTTATTGAATTATGGCGGCCGACTATTGGAGAGCAAAAGCGATGGAAACCCGCACGCCAAACCGCTTGCCGTTCCATCGTCTGGCAGTTTTCCCGGTTTTGATGGCTCAATTCACCGTCGTACTGATCGCCACATTGGCGCTCTGGCAATGGAAAGGAGTCGTCGCCGGATACTCAGGGCTTTGCGGAGGCCTGATAGCCTTGCTTCCCAATATTTACTTTGCTCACAGGGCCTTTCGGTTTTCCGGCGCCCGAGCAGCCCAGGCTATCGTCCGGTCTTTTTATGCCGGCGAGGCGGGGAAACTGATTTTGACGGCAGTGCTGTTTGCATTGACGTTCGCAGGTGTGAAGCCACTGGCGCCGCTGGCTGTATTCAGCGTCTTCGTGCTGACCCAACTGGTTAGCTGGTTCGCTCCCCTGCTAATGAGAACAAGACTTTCGAGACCTTAGGGCGTTTGAGGCAACCATGGCAGAGACAACCGCTTCGGGCTATATCCAGCACCACTTGCAGAACCTGACCTTCGGTCAGCTACCCAACGGCGGCTGGGGCTTTGCCCACACCGCAGCAGAAGCCAAGGAAATGGGCTTCTGGGCTTTCCACGTCGATACCCTCGGCTGGTCGGTCGCACTGGGCCTGATCTTCGTTCTTCTTTTCCGCATGGCGGCAAAGAAGGCGACCTCCGGTCAGCCTGGTGCACTGCAGAACTTCGTTGAAGTACTGGTCGAATTCGTCGATGGCAGCGTGAAAGACAGCTTCCATGGCCGTAGCCCGGTGATCGCACCGCTGGCACTGACCATCTTCGTCTGGGTGTTCCTGATGAACGCCGTCGACCTGGTACCGGTCGACTGGATTCCTCAGCTGGCCATCCTGATCTCCGGTGATGCGCACATCCCATTCCGCGCCGTGTCGACCACCGACCCGAACGCGACCCTGGGCATGGCGTTCTCGGTTTTCGCACTGATCATTTTCTATAGCATCAAGGTCAAGGGCATCGGCGGCTTCATCGGCGAACTGACCCTGCATCCGTTCGGCAGCAAGAACATCCTGGTTCAAGCCCTGCTGATCCCGGTGAACTTCCTGCTGGAGTTCGTGACCCTGATCGCCAAGCCGATTTCTCTGGCACTGCGTCTGTTCGGCAACATGTATGCCGGCGAACTGGTGTTCATCCTGATCGCTGTGATGTTCGGCAGCGGCCTGCTGTGGCTCAGCGGCCTGGGTGTAGTCCTGCAATGGGCGTGGGCTGTGTTCCACATCCTGATCATCACCCTGCAGGCGTTCATCTTCATGATGCTGACCATCGTCTACCTGTCGATGGCGCACGAAGAAAACCATTAAGACCAGTCTCGACTAGTCTGATGTCCTTCCCGGTCAAACGGGAAGGAGCCCGAACCGGGCTGAGAAACGATTTGTTTTACCGCTTTAATCTAAAAAACCTAAACCATACGACGTAAAAGTCGGGAGGAAAGATGGAAACTGTAGTTGGTCTAACCGCTATCGCTGTTGCACTGTTGATCGGCCTGGGCGCACTGGGTACCGCAATTGGTTTCGGCCTGTTGGGCGGCAAGTTCCTGGAAGGCGCAGCGCGTCAGCCAGAAATGGTTCCAATGCTGCAAGTCAAAATGTTCATCGTGGCCGGTCTGCTCGACGCCGTGACCATGATCGGTGTTGGTATCGCGCTGTTCTTCACCTTTGCGAACCCGTTCGTTGGTCAAATCGCTGGCTAATTACTCGGATGTCTCGAGTAGATTGGTGTGATGGACAACGTAACTGCGAGGTGTTGGCGTGAACATTAATGCGACCCTGATTGGCCAGTCCGTTGCGTTCCTGATTTTTGTACTGTTCTGCATGAAGTTCGTATGGCCTCCGGTCATTGCGGCATTGCACGAACGTCAAAAGAAGATCGCTGATGGTCTGGACGCTGCCAGCCGTGCAGCTCGCGACCTGGAGTTGGCCCATGAGAAAGTGGGTCAGCAACTGCGCGAAGCGAAAGCTCAGGCAGCTGAAATCATCGAGCAAGCCAAGAAACGCGGTACCCAGATTGTCGACGAAGCCCGTGAACAGGCTCGCGTCGAAGCTGACCGTGTGAAGGCTCAGGCTCAAGCCGAGATCGAACAGGAACTCAACAGTGTCAAAGACGCGCTGCGTGCCCAAGTGGGTGCCCTGGCCGTTGGCGGTGCTTCGAAGATCCTGGGTGCCACAATCGATCAAAACGCGCACGCAGAGCTGGTTAACCAACTGGCTGCTGAAATCTAAGCGAGGGCGATCATGGCAGAACTGACCACGTTGGCCCGACCTTACGCTAAGGCGGCCTTCGAGCACGCTCAGGCCCACCAGCAACTGGCCAATTGGTCAGCCATGCTCGGCCTGGCTGCAGCGGTGTCGCAAGACGACACCATGCAGCGCGTGCTCAAGGCCCCGCGACTGACGAGCGCAGAAAAGGCCGCCACGTTCATTGACGTGTGCGGCGACAAGTTCGATGCCAAGGCACAGAATTTCATTCACGTCGTTGCCGAAAACGACCGTCTCCTGCTTCTGCCGGAGATCGCCACTCTTTTCGACCTGTACAAGGCCGAGCAAGAGAAGTCGGTAGACGTGGAAGTGACCAGTGCTTTCGCATTGAACCAAGAACAGCAAGACAAACTCGCCAAGGTTCTCAGTGCACGACTCAACCGGGAAGTGCGCCTGCAAGTCGAGGAAGACAAGTCCCTGATAGGGGGCGTTGTAATCCGCGCCGGCGACCTGGTTATCGATGGCTCGATTCGCGGCAAAATCGCGAAACTTGCCGAAGCATTGAAATCTTGAGTTTGAAGGGGCAGCAGAGCAATGCAGCAACTCAATCCTTCCGAAATAAGTGAAATTATCAAGGGCCGCATCGACAAGCTCGATGTGACCTCCCAAGCCCGTAACGAAGGCACTGTCGTCAGCGTATCTGACGGTATCGTGCGGATTCACGGTCTGGCCGACGTCATGTACGGCGAGATGATCGAGTTTCCGGGCGGCGTCTACGGTATGGCCCTCAACCTGGAGCAAGACTCCGTAGGTGCCGTTGTACTGGGTTCCTACCAGTCGCTGGCCGAAGGCATGAGCGCCAAGTGCACCGGCCGCATCCTCGAAGTTCCGGTTGGTAAGGAACTGCTGGGTCGCGTTGTCGACGCACTGGGCAACCCTGTTGACGGCAAAGGTCCGCTGAACAACACCGAGACCGACGCGGTCGAGAAAGTTGCTCCTGGCGTGATTTGGCGTAAGTCGGTAGACCAGCCTGTACAGACTGGCTACAAGGCTGTCGATGCCATGATCCCTGTCGGCCGTGGCCAGCGTGAGCTGATCATCGGCGACCGTCAGATCGGTAAGACCGCTCTGGCGATCGACGCGATCATCAACCAGAAGAACAGCGGCATTTTCTGCGTCTACGTAGCCATTGGTCAGAAGCAGTCGACCATCGCCAACGTGGTTCGCAAGCTGGAAGAAAACGGCGCCCTGGCCAACACCATCATCGTGGCGGCCAGCGCATCGGAATCTCCTGCGCTGCAGTTCCTGGCACCGTACTCCGGTTGCACCATGGGCGAATACTTCCGCGACCGCGGTGAAGACGCGCTGATCGTTTATGACGATCTGTCCAAGCAGGCAGTGGCTTACCGCCAGATCTCCCTGCTGCTGCGCCGTCCACCAGGCCGTGAAGCCTACCCAGGCGACGTGTTCTATCTCCACTCCCGTCTCCTGGAGCGCGCATCCCGCGTTTCGGAAGAGTACGTAGAGAAGTTCACCAATGGCGCAGTGACCGGCAAGACCGGCTCCCTGACCGCTCTGCCGATCATCGAAACCCAGGCTGGCGACGTTTCCGCGTTCGTTCCGACCAACGTGATTTCCATCACCGACGGTCAGATCTTCCTGGAATCGGCCATGTTCAACTCCGGGATCCGTCCTGCTGTGAACGCCGGTGTTTCGGTATCCCGTGTGGGTGGTGCCGCTCAGACCAAGATCATCAAGAAGCTGTCCGGTGGTATCCGTACCGCCCTGGCCCAGTATCGTGAACTGGCGGCATTCGCCCAGTTCGCTTCTGACCTGGACGAAGCGACCCGTAAGCAACTTGAGCATGGTCAGCGCGTTACCGAGCTGATGAAGCAGAAGCAATACGCACCAATGTCGATCGCTGACATGGCGCTGTCGCTGTATGCCGCTGAGCGTGGGTTCCTGACTGACGTTGAAATCGCCAAGGTCGGCAGCTTTGAACAAGCGCTGATTGCTTACTTCAACCGCGATCACGCCGACTTGTTGGCCAAGATCAACGTGAAGGGTGACTTCAATGACGAAATCGACGCTGGCATGAAAGCCGGTATCGAGAAGTTCAAGGCCACCCAAACCTGGTAAGCCGCAGCGGGAGTCGCAAGGCTCCCGCTTGCTAACCTGATAGGTGTTACATGGCAGGCGCAAAAGAGATTCGCAGTAAGATTGCGAGCATCAAAAGCACGCAAAAAATTACCAGCGCCATGGAAAAAGTGGCGGTCAGCAAAATGCGCAAGGCACAAATGCGCATGGCTGCTAGCCGCCCTTATGCGGAGCGCATCCGCCAGGTTATTGGTCATCTGGCCAACGCCAACCCGGAATATCGCCACCCGTTCATGATCGACCGTGCTATCAAGCGCGTCGGTTACGTCGTGGTGAGCAGTGACCGTGGTCTGTGTGGTGGCTTGAACACCAACCTGTTCAAGGCCCTGGTCAAGGACATGGCTGTAAACCGCGAACAAGGCGTCGAGATCGATCTGTGCGTGATTGGTAGCAAGGGTGCGGCTTTCTTCCGCAACTTCGGCGGCAACGTCGTCGCTGCTATCAGCCACCTGGGTGAAGAACCGTCGATCAATGACCTGATCGGCAGCGTCAAGGTGATGCTGGATGCTTACCTGGAAGGCCGGATTGACCGCCTGTCCGTGGTATCCAACAAGTTCATCAACACCATGACGCAACAGCCAACCGTGGAGCAATTGGTCCCACTGGTGGCGACCCCGGAACAGGAACTCAAGCACCACTGGGACTATCTCTACGAACCGGATGCCAAGGAGCTGCTTGACGGCTTGATGGTCCGCTACGTGGAGTCGCAGGTCTACCAGGCGGTGGTCGAGAACAACGCAGCTGAACAAGCGGCGCGGATGATCGCGATGAAGAACGCTACCGACAACGCCGGTGATTTGATCAGCGATTTGCAGCTGATCTACAACAAGGCGCGTCAGGCTGCGATCACCCAAGAGATCTCGGAAATCGTCGGCGGCGCTGCCGCGGTTTAACGGTTCAAATATTCAGAGGATCCAGCTATGAGTAGCGGACGTATCGTTCAAATCATCGGCGCCGTTATCGACGTGGAATTTCCACGCGACAGCGTACCGAGCATCTACAACGCGCTGAAAGTACAAGGCGCGGAAACTACCCTGGAAGTTCAGCAGCAGCTGGGCGACGGCATCGTTCGTACCATTGCGATGGGTTCTACCGAAGGCTTGAAGCGCGGTCTGGACGTTGTCGACTCTGGCGCTGCCATCTCCGTACCGGTCGGTAAAGCGACCCTGGGCCGGATCATGGACGTACTGGGCAACCCGATCGACGAAGCGGGTCCGATCGACACCGAAGAGCGCTGGGGCATTCACCGTCCTGCGCCATCCTTCGCTGAACAGGCGGGCGGCAACGACCTGCTGGAAACCGGCATCAAGGTTATCGACCTGGTTTGCCCGTTCGCCAAGGGCGGTAAAGTCGGTCTGTTCGGTGGTGCCGGTGTTGGCAAGACCGTAAACATGATGGAACTGATCCGTAACATCGCCATCGAGCACAGCGGTTATTCCGTGTTCGCCGGTGTGGGTGAGCGTACTCGTGAGGGTAACGACTTCTACCACGAGATGAAGGATTCCAACGTTCTGGACAAAGTGGCACTGGTCTACGGCCAGATGAACGAGCCGCCGGGAAACCGTCTGCGCGTAGCCCTGACCGGCCTGACCATGGCCGAGAAGTTCCGTGACGAAGGTAACGACGTTCTGCTGTTCGTCGACAACATCTACCGTTACACCCTGGCCGGTACCGAAGTTTCCGCACTGCTGGGCCGTATGCCTTCGGCAGTAGGTTACCAGCCGACCCTGGCTGAAGAGATGGGCGTTCTGCAAGAACGTATCACTTCGACCAAGGAAGGTTCGATCACTTCGATCCAAGCGGTATACGTACCTGCGGATGACTTGACCGACCCGTCGCCAGCGACCACCTTCGCCCACTTGGACGCCACCGTCGTTCTGTCCCGTGACATCGCTTCCCTGGGTATCTACCCAGCGGTTGACCCACTGGACTCGACTTCGCGCCAGCTGGACCCGAACGTGATCGGCCAGGAGCACTACGACACCGCTCGCGGCGTCCAGTACGTGCTGCAGCGCTACAAAGAGCTGAAGGACATCATTGCGATCCTGGGTATGGACGAGCTGTCGGAAGCCGACAAGCAGTTGGTATCCCGCGCTCGTAAGATCCAGCGCTTCTTGTCGCAGCCGTTCTTCGTGGCTGAAGTCTTCACCGGTGCCTCGGGTAAATACGTTTCCCTGAAAGACACCATTGCTGGCTTCAAAGGCATCCTCAACGGTGACTACGACCACCTGCCAGAACAAGCGTTCTACATGGTCGGCGGCATCGAAGAAGCGATCGAGAAAGCCAAGAAACTGTAATCCCGGCGCCCGGCAACGGGCGCTAATTTAGGTTGAGGCAATCAGATGGCTATGACAGTCCATTGCGATATCGTCAGTGCGGAAGGGGAAATCTTCTCCGGCCTGGTTGAGATGGTGATTGCGCATGGTGAGCTGGGTGATCTTGGTATCGCTCTGGGTCACGCACCGCTGATCACTAATCTGAAACCGGGTCCGATCCGCTTGATCAAGCAGGGCGGGGAAGCCGAGGTGTATTACATCTCCGGTGGTTTCCTCGAGGTTCAGCCGAACATGGTCAAGGTCCTTGCCGACACTGTGCAACGTGCTGCCGACCTGGACGAAGCCTCCGCTCAGGAAGCCGTCAAGGCTGCCGAGAAGGCCCTGCACGAGCGTGGCGCGGAGTTCGATTACGGTTCTGCTGCTGCACGTCTGGCCGAGGCCGCAGCCCAGCTGCGCACCGTCCAGCAGATCCGCAAGAAGTTCGGCGGCTAAGCCGTCTGCTTTCTGTGCGATTGATTAAAAAGGGTAGCCTCGGCTACCCTTTTTTCTTTTCCCGATACTCATCATCTGGTCGCAGCCGCTGACCACCCAGGATTGGTAGCCAGTCATGTCTCTCGAAATCGTTATCCTCGCGGCCGGTCAAGGCACCCGCATGCGTTCGGCGCTGCCCAAGGTCTTGCACCCGGTAGCCGGCAATTCCATGCTCGGCCATGTTATCCACAGCGCCCGGCAACTTGATCCACAGCGCATTCACGTGGTGATCGGCCACGGTGCCGATGCGGTGCGCGAACGCCTGGCCGCCGATGACCTGAATTTCGTCCTGCAGGACAAACAACTGGGCACTGGCCATGCGGTGGCCCAGGCCGTGCCGTTCATCACGGCCGATACGGTGCTGATTCTCTACGGCGATGTGCCGCTGATCGAAGTCGACACCTTGCAGCGCCTGCTCAAGCATGTTGCGCCACAACAGTTGGGCCTGTTGACCGTCGAGCTGGATGACCCCACCGGTTATGGCCGCATCGTGCGTAACGTCGATGGCCAAGTGACCGCCATTGTCGAGCAGAAGGACGCCAACGAAGCCCAGCGCGCGATCACTGAAGGCAACACCGGGATTCTGGCCGTGCCGGCCGAGCGCCTGGGTGACTGGATGAGTCGTCTGTCGAACAACAACGCCCAGGGCGAGTACTACCTGACCGACGTGATTGCCATGGCGGTCAGCGACGGGCTGGTGGTCGCCACCGAGCAGCCGCTGGACGCCATGGAAGTGCAGGGCGCCAATGATCGCCGGCAACTGGCCGAGCTGGAGCGCCACTATCAATTGCGCGCCGCCCGCCGCCTGATGGCCCAAGGCGTGACCCTGCGCGACCCGGCCCGTTTCGACGTGCGCGGTGAAGTCAGCGTGGGCCGCGATGTGGTCATCGACATCAACGTCATCCTCGAAGGCAAGGTCGTCATCGAAGACGACGTGGTCATCGGCCCGAACTGCGTGATCAAGGACAGCACCCTGCGCAAAGGCGTGGTGATCAAAGCCAACAGCCATCTCGACGGTGCGATCATGGGGGAGGGCAGCGACGCCGGCCCGTTTGCCCGCCTGCGTCCAGGATCGGTGCTGGAAGCCCGTGCCCATGTGGGTAACTTCGTCGAACTGAAGAATGCTCACCTGGGTGAAGGTGCCAAGGCCGGGCACCTGACCTACCTCGGTGACGCTGAAGTCGGCGCCCGCACCAACATCGGCGCTGGGACCATCACCTGCAACTACGATGGCGCCAACAAGTGGAAAACCGTGTTGGGTGAAGATGTGTTTATCGGCTCGAACAACTCCTTGGTAGCACCTGTGGATATCTCCAGCGGTGCGACCACGGCAGCCGGTTCGACCCTTACCCAGAATGTGGATAAAGGCCAATTGGCAGTCGGACGTGCCCGCCAACGCAACATCGACGGCTGGAAGCGACCGGAGAAAATCAAGAAGCCCTAAAGTTATCCACAACCCCCTGTGGGAGCGAGCTTGCTCGCGATAGCGGTGTAATCAGGTAAAGCAGCATTGCCTGACCTGGCCCTTTCGCGAGCAAGCTCGCTCCCACAGTAATTTAGGGAGTTTCTGAATTTTTCTTCTCCTGCCTTGACGATATCGCTTCAATAGGTTTTGATTGCTTACGTTATCTTTCGAATCGAAACTTATACCGCCATGTCGAAACGCAACACGCCACAACGCCGTCACAACATCCTTGCCTTGCTCCAGGAGCAGGGTGAGGTCAGCGTGGATGAGTTGGCCAAGCGCTTCGAAACCTCGGAAGTTACGATTCGCAAGGACCTCGCCGCCCTGGAAACCAATGGCCTGCTGCTGCGTCGCTACGGTGGCGCGGTCACGATGCCGCAGGAGTTGGTGGCCGATAACGGGCAAAGCGTCTCCAAGTACAAACTGGCCATTGCCCGGGCCGCTGTGAAGCGGATCCGCGAGCACGCGCGCATCATCATCGACAGCGGCAGCACCACGGCGGCCATGATTCCGCAACTCGGCCAACAGCCGGGCCTGGTGGTGATGACCAATTCCCTGCACGTTGCCAATGCCTTGAGCGAACTGGAGCACGAGCCGGTGCTGTTGATGACCGGCGGCACCTGGGATCCTCACTCCGAGTCGTTCCAGGGCCAGGTGGCCGAGCAGGTCCTGCGTTCCTATGACTTCGACCAGTTGTTCATCGGCGCCGACGGCATCGATCTGGTTCGAGGTACCACCACCTTCAACGAACTGCTGGGCTTGAGCCGTGTGATGGCTGAGGTTGCCCGGGAAGTGATCGTGATGGTGGAGGCCGACAAGATCGGCCGCAAGATCCCCAACCTGGAGCTGCCGTGGAGCAGCGTCCATACCCTCATTACCGATGATCGCCTGCCCGTAGAGGCCCGCGATCAGATTCAGGCCCGCGGCATCACCGTGATCTGCGCGCCTGTCAGCCAGGAGAAATAGCATGTGTGGAATTGTAGGCGCCGTTGCTGAACGCAACATCACAGCAATCTTGCTCGAAGGCCTCAAGCGCCTGGAATACCGCGGCTACGACAGCGCCGGTGTGGCGGTATTGACCAACGACGAAAAGCTTGAGCGGATGCGTCGTCCGGGCAAGGTCAGCGAATTGGAACGCGCCCTGGACGCTGAACCGCTGATTGGTCGCCTGGGCATTGCCCACACGCGTTGGGCCACTCATGGCGCACCTTGCGAGCGCAACGCCCATCCCCATTTCTCCGACGATCTGGCGGTAGTGCACAACGGCATCATCGAGAACTATGAAGCCTTGCGCGAACAGCTCAAGGCGCTCGGCTATGTGTTCACCTCGGACACGGACACTGAAGTCATCGCCCATCTGCTCAATCACAAGCTCAAGGACCTGGTGGACCTGACCGTCGCCCTCAAGGCCACCGTCAAGGAACTGCACGGGGCCTATGGGCTGGCGGTCATCAGTGCGAAACAACCGGATCGTCTGGTGGCAGCGCGCAGCGGTAGCCCGTTGGTGATCGGTCTGGGCCTGGGGGAAAACTTCCTGGCCTCCGATCAGTTGGCGCTGCGTCAGGTCACCGACCGCTTCATGTACCTGGAAGAAGGCGATATCGCCGAAATTCGCCGCGACAACGTGCAGATCTGGGACCTCGATGGCAAAAGCGTAGAGCGTGAGACCGTCCAGTACCGCGACGGTGCCGACGCCGCCGACAAGGGCGAGTTCCGCCACTTCATGCTCAAGGAAATCCATGAACAACCGGCCGTGGTGCAACGCACCCTGGAAGGCCGCATGAGCCAGAACCAGGTGCTGGTCCAAGCGTTTGGTCCACAGGCGGCCGAGTTGTTCGCCAAGGTCCGCAACGTGCAGATCGTGGCCTGCGGCACCAGTTATCACGCCGGCATGGTTGCCCGTTACTGGCTGG
Source organism: Pseudomonas ogarae (assembly GCF_014268695.2). NCBI lineage: Bacteria > Pseudomonadati > Pseudomonadota > Gammaproteobacteria > Pseudomonadales > Pseudomonadaceae > Pseudomonas > Pseudomonas ogarae. The sequence goes on along the minus strand of NZ_CP077086.1, from coordinate 197,047 downwards.
AAGAGCTGGCCGGTATTCCGTGCCAGGTCGAAGTCGCCAGCGAGTTCCGCTATCGCAAAGTGGTGGTGCAGCCTGACACGCTGTTCGTCACCATTTCCCAATCTGGTGAGACTGCCGACACCCTGGCCGCTCTGCGCAATGCCAAGGAGCTGGGCTACCTCGCCAGCCTGGCGATCTGCAACGTCGGCATCAGCTCGCTGGTGCGCGAATCCGACCTGACCCTGCTGACCCAGGCCGGCCGCGAAATCGGTGTGGCGTCGACCAAGGCGTTCACCACGCAACTGGTGGGCCTGCTGTTGCTGACGCTGTCCCTGGGTCAGGTGCGCGGTACCCTGGGCAAAGGGGTCGAGGCAACATTGGTCGAAGAGCTGCGCCGCCTGCCGGCTCGCCTGGGCGAAGCCCTGGCCATGGACGGTACTGTGGAAAAAATCGCCGAGCTGTTCGCCGAGAAGAACCACACTCTGTTCCTGGGCCGTGGCGCGCAATTCCCGGTGGCGATGGAAGGGGCATTGAAGCTCAAGGAAATCTCCTACATCCACGCCGAGGCCTACCCGGCCGGCGAGCTCAAGCACGGCCCGCTGGCGCTTGTGGATAACGACATGCCGGTGGTCACCGTCGCGCCGAACAACGAGCTGCTGGAAAAGCTCAAGTCCAACCTGCAGGAAGTGCGCGCCCGTGGCGGCCAGTTGATTGTCTTTGCTGACGAGAAGGCCGGCATGACCAATGGCGAAGGCACCCACGTGGTACACATGCCGCACATCCACGACATCCTGTCGCCGATCCTCTACACCATCCCGTTGCAGTTGTTGTCGTACTACGTCGCCGTGCTCAAGGGGACTGATGTGGACCAGCCGCGTAACCTGGCGAAATCGGTAACGGTTGAGTAAGGATGTCGCCCGGGTCACGGATCCAGCCTGCCGGCTCGGACTCAAAACGCTCATAAAACTAACCCCCTGAATTCAGGGGGTTTTTTATGGAATAAATAAAACCTCTATGCCGGTTTAGGCCAGGACCAGAGGTTCAAGAGCGTCTTGGTCGCCGGCCCTGTTCGTCGTATTCATGGCGAGCCACTGAACAACTGCGTTGACAACCTGAGGCATAGGTGATGATATCAAGTCATACGACAACGTATGACATAGAAAATAATAAAAACGAAAGGCGCAGTCATGTCTTCTACATTTGCCGCCCAGCGAGTTTGCAGTCCATCGGCCCCGCGCCTTATCGCGGTGCGCCAGCTATCTTCTTTACTTCCCGAAAAGCCCCGTGCGGGCTCGCCAGTGCAATCGAATTCCCCGATCCCAACGTTCAAGCATCCGCGCCTGTCCCGCCAGGCGTTAGCGCTGGGCGTGTTCGTTTCTTGCTCAACTTCAATCCCACAATGATAGGCAGTACCTGGAGAACAATAATGAAGAAAACACTCTGCGCCTCTTTGATCGCCTCTTTTCTGAGCCTGACAGCTGGTACGGCAATGGCTGCCGACGCCAGCGACTGGCCAAGCCGGCCGGTGCAGGTGGTGGTTATTGCCAACGCCGGCGGTGACACCGACTTCAATGCCCGAATGATGGCCAAGTACTTCACCAAGCTCACCGGCAAATCCATGGTGGTCACCAACATGGCCGGCGGGGGCGGGACGATCGCCGCCGATGCGGTGAAAAGCGCGGCACCGGATGGCAATACCATCCTGTTCACCCACACCGGCCAGTTGATCGTCAACGAGGTCGCAGGGCTGTCAGAGGACCGCTTTGATGCGTTCGATATCTCCTGCATTGCCGGCGTCGACAAAGGCGCGGTGTTCGTCTCGGCGAAAAGCTCGGGCATCGATAGCCTTGACCAACTGGTTGAAAAAGCCAAGGCCAAGCCCGGCACCATCACCTACGGCACCGAGATGGGCAACTTCTCCCACCTGCAAGGCTTGATGTTCGAGAAGTTGGCCGGCGTGAAACTGAAAATGGTCGACAGCGGCACGGTGTCTGAAAAAATCGTCGCCTTGCTGGGCAAGCGTATCGACCTCGGCGCCATCAGCTATGGCTCGGTTCAAGACTACATTTCCAGTGGCAAGATGACCGCTCTGGGCCAACCCAACTCTGAGCGCAACGCGTTGCTGGGTGACGTCAAGACCTTCAAGGAACAAGGCGTGGATTTGATCCTGGACAAGCCTTATGTCGTCGCCTTCCCGAAAGGCACAGACCCGGCCATCGTCAAGAAAATGGCCGACACCATGAAGAAAATCACCGAAGAGCCGGAATACGCCGAAGAGCTGAAAAAATCCTTCAAGCAGCCGGTCAGCTTCCAGGGCACCGAAGAAGCTGTTGCCACCTTGAACAAAACCCGCGACAGCTTCATGCAGTTCAAGGACGAGATGCGTAAAGCCAAGTAATTTTACGTAACGGCACGGGTGTGCGCCGCGTTGGCAAGCACCCGATCGCCAGTCTTTTTCAGCAAGAGGAGCCTGTATGGATTCCTATAAAAGAAACGAGCTGATCGCCGGCCTGGCCATGCTCGGCGCCGGCATCGCTTATCTGATATTGACCATGAACCTGCCGCGTCGCGGGACGGTCGATGCCGCGTTCGTGCCGTGGGTGCTCGCTGTCGCGTTGTGCCTGTTGGGCGCGTTGCAATTGTGGGCGTGGCGAAAGCTGCCGGACAAAAGTGCCGAGCCCACCGAAAAACCTGAGTCGATCGACTATCCAACGGTCTTCAAATCCCTGGCTTTGGTGCTGCTTTTTACAGCGTTGCTGGAGACCGTGGGTTTCGTGATCATGACGGTGCTTTATCTCTATGCCCAGTTCATCGTGCTGACCCCTGCGGAACAAAAGGTCAAGCACCTCCAATACGCGCTGATAGCGGTCGTTTCCGCGGTGCTGATTTTCTTCATTTTTCGCCATGGCTTCGACTTGCTCCTGCCTGTCGGTTTATTGGATTTCTAGGGGACGGCCATGATTGAGCTCATGCAAACAGGCTTCGCGGCCGTACTGACACCCTACGTTTTTCTCCTGATCACCCTCGGCGTTGCGGTGGGGATCGTTTTTGGTGCGGTGCCCGGGCTCTCGGCCACCATGGCTATCGCGCTGTGCTTGCCGCTGACTTACTCGATGGGGCCAGGCCCTGGCTTGGCGCTGCTGGTCGCGCTGTTCGTCGGTGCCACTTCGGGAGGGCTGATATCGGCGATATTGCTCAACATACCGGGAACGCCGGCCTCCATCGCCACGACATTCGATGGTTGGCCGCTGATGAAACAAGGTCATGGCGTCAAAGCCCTTGGGATTGGCGTGGTGTTCTCGTTCCTCGGCACTATCTTCAGTATCGCCGCGCTGATGTTCATCGCCCCGATCCTGGCGGAACTGGCCCTGAGCTTTGGCCCGCACGAATACTTCTCTATCGCGATTTTCTCGCTGACGTTGATTGCCACGCTGTCCACCGGCTCGCTGGTCAAAGGCTTGTTTGCCGGTGCCTTGGGCTTTGCTTTCTCCACCGTGGGGATCGCCCCGGTCGAGGCCATCCGTCGTTTTACCTTTGACCTGCCGAGCCTCAACGGCGGCTTCGCCATGCTCACGGTCATGATCGGCATGTTCGCGGTTGCCGAAGTGCTGAAATTCGCGGAAAGCGCGCGTCTGAGCCACCGGGCCAAACCCCAGCACGTCAGCATGAAAGGCGTGAAAGGTTTTGGTTTTTCGATGAAGGAATTCGTTGGCCAACTGCCCAACGCCACCCGTTCATCCCTGATCGGCCTCGGTATCGGCATCCTGCCCGGTATCGGTGCCGGTACGTCGAATATCGTTTCTTACATCGTTGCAAAGAAACGCTCCAAGACGCCTGAGGAGTTCGGTAAAGGCAAGATTGACGGCGTGGTGGCCAGCGAGACGGCAAACAATGCCGGCATCGGTGGCGCGATGATTCCACTGCTGACGCTCGGCATTCCCGGCGACACCACCACGGCGGTGATGCTTGGTGGCTTCATGATCCACGGCATCCAGCCCGGGCCTCTGCTGTTCATCAGCCAGGCACCGTTGGTCTATACGATTTTCGCCGCGCTGATCCTCGCTTCCGTGCTGATGCTGGTGCTCGAGTTCTACGGCCTGCGCATGTTCATCAAGTTGCTGGCGGTGCCCAAGCACATCCTGCTGCCGATCATCCTGGTCTTGTGCGTGGTTGGGGCCTTCGGCTTGAACAGCCGGATCTTCGATGTCTGGGCGGTGTTGCTGTTTGGCTTGCTGGGGTACGGGTTCGTAAAAGCCGGTTTGCCGATTGCACCGTTCATCATCGGTTTCATCCTCGGTCCGATGGCTGAAACCAACTTGCGCCGTGGCTTGATGCTGTCCGATGGCAACTTCGGCGGCTTCCTGACCAATCCCATCTCGGCGGGCTTTCTCATCCTGGCTGCCGCCTCCATCTCCTGGCACCTGGTGACGGTCATTCGCAACAGGAAAAGCGCTGCTATTGAATTGATGCGCAGCTAGCCCGCTGCATGTGTCCGCGTTCGCTGCTGCAACCCGAACAGGTGTTGCAGCAGCCAAACCCAAACGTTCGGAGCAAAGCCATGCAAGACACGCCTCAAATGCCTTCCGCCGACGACGACCGCATTGCCTGGGTGCGCGTGGCCTCGGTTTTCCTGCCATTGGCCAACCCCATCAGCGATGCGAAGGTGTTGACCGGTCGGCAAAAGCCAATGACAGAAATCGCCATGTTGTTCGTGGAAATCGAAACCAGGGATGGCCACCGTGGCTTGGGGTTCAGCTATTCCAAGCGCGCCGGTGGTCCCGGGCAATTTGCCCACGCCCAGGAACTCGCCCCCAGCCTCATCGGCGAAAACCCCAGCGACATTTCAAAACTGTGGGACAAGCTCTGCTGGGCGGGTGCCTCAGTGGGGCGCAGCGGCCTGGCCACACAGGCCATTGGCGCATTTGACGTCGCCCTGTGGGATCTGAAAGCCAAGCGGGCCAATCTTTCCCTGGCTCGCTTGCTCGGTGCCCATCGCGACTCCGTCCAGTGCTACAACACGTCGGGTGGATTCCTGCACACGCCGCTTGAACAATTAATGATCAATACCGACCTCTCTCGGGAAAAGGGCATCGGTGGCATCAAGCTCAAAGTCGGGCAGCCTGACCAGGCACTGGATCTGCATCGGGTCAGCACCATCCGCAAACACTTGGGCGATGACTTCCCATTGATGGTCGATGCCAACCAGCAATGGGACCGGCCCACTGCGCAGCGCATGTGCCGCCGTCTTGAGCCGTTGAACCTGATCTGGATCGAGGAACCGCTCGATTGCTATGACGCTGAAGGTCATGCCGCGCTGGCGCTGCAATTCGATACGCCGATCGCGACCGGTGAAATGCTCACCAGCGTTGCCGAGCACTGGGAGTTCATCAGACTGCGCGCAGCCGATTACCTGATGCCCGACGCGCCCCGTGTTGGTGGCATAACCCCTTACCTCAAGGTCCAGGCATCGGCCGAGCAAGCGGGGTTGATGATTGCGCCGCACTTTGCCATGGAACTGCACATTCATCTGGCCGCCACGTATAGCCGTGAGCCCTGGGTGGAACATTTCGAATGGCTGGAGCCGCTGTTCAACGAGCGCATGGAGACGCGTGACGGGCGCATGCTGGTGCCCACCCGGCCTGGCCTGGGGTTGTCCTTGAGCGACCGAGTGGCGGGCTGGACGGCGAACCAGGCTGAGTTCGGGAAGCGTGCGTAAGCCGATTGAGGAGAGAGGCATGTCGTCGTTGAGCCATGAAGTCATCCAACGCATTGAGCAGGTGGTCGGACCGTCAGGGTTGGTGCGTGATCCTGAGCTGATGCGCGGCTATCTGACGGACTGGCGTAACGCCTACCAGGGCCAGGCCGCCCTGGTGGTACGCCCGGCCACCACCGCAGAGGTGGCTGATGTTGTACGGCTCTGCCATGACGCCGGGATTGCCCTGGTGCCCCAGGGCGGCAATACCGGTTTGTGCGGCGGCTCGATCCCTGATGCCTCTGGCAACCAAGTGGTGCTGTCCCTGACCCGGATGAAGCGCATCCGTGAAATCGACTTGGCTAATGAAACCATCACGGTCGAGGCCGGGGTGATCCTGCAGCAGTTGCAGGACGCCGCCCAGCAGGCCGATCGGCTGTTTCCGCTGTCGCTGGGGGCCGAGGGCAGTTGCACGGTGGGCGGCAATCTGGCGACCAATGCCGGCGGGACGGCGGTGCTGCGCTACGGCAACATGCGTGAGCTGACCCTCGGCCTGGAAGTGGTGCTCCCCGACGGTCGCATCTGGAATGGGTTGCGAGGTTTGCGTAAAGACAACACCGGCTACGACCTCAAGCATTTATTCATTGGCTCGGAGGGCACGCTGGGCATTATCACGGCGGCGGTGCTCAAACTGTTCCCGGCGACCCACAGCACGGCGACAGCGTGGGTCGCGCTGCCTTCGCCGCAGGCGGCGGTGGACTTGATCGGCTATGTTCGCAGCCTGTGCGCCGACCGCCTGACGGGTTTCGAGATGATGTCGCGCCAGAGCCTGGATTTCGTCCTGGATCACGTGGCCGGCTGCAGTGATCCGCTGGAAACGAAGCACCCTTGGTACGCCTTGATTGAACTGCGCGACACGGTGCCCGACGCGCCCTTGGCGCTGTTGCTTGAAAACGGCCTGGCCTACGCCTTCGAGCACGGTTGGGTCATTGATGCGGTATTGGCCAGCAGCCAGGCGCAGGCCGCGGCGCTTTGGGCGCTGCGCGAAGGTATTTCCGAGGCGCAGAATCATGAAGGCCCGAGCCTCAAGCACGACATCAGCGTGCCCGTGAGCCGGATACCGGAATTCATTGAACGTGCCGATAGAGCCCTGCAACAGGACTTCCCGGGCGTGCGCATCGTTTCCTACGGCCACATGGGCGACGGCAACCTGCACTACAACATCAGCAAACCGGTCGGCGATGTGGACGCTTCGTTCAAGGCTCGCGAACACGCGATCATGCAAGTCATCTACCGGATGACGAGTGCCTTCAACGGCAGCATCAGTGCCGAACATGGGCTGGGACAAGCCAAACCTGAAGCGGCGGTCCGCTTCAAGGATCCTCTGGAGATCGAGTTGATGCGCGCCATCAAGAGCACGCTGGACCCGGCCGGGCTGATGAACCCCGGAAAGGTCTTCACCGCCGGGCTGGAGTGATCGAGCCGGCCTCTGCTAGCCTCCCGCTCGAATACCAGACATGGAGTGGGTGATGACACAAGTAACCGCCACCAAAGATCGCGTACGCATCAAGCACGTCGAAGTCCTCTCGGATGATTGGTACGTACTGCGCAAGACCACCTACGACTACCTCGGCCGCAACGGCCAATGGCGCGAGCTGACGCGCGAGACCTACGACCGTGGCAACGGCGCCACCATCCTGCTGTACAGCAAGACCAGGCAGACCGTGGTGTTGACCCGGCAATTCCGCTTCCCGGCCTTCGTCAACGGACACGACGGTCTGTTGGTTGAAACCTGCGCCGGCCTGCTGGACAACGACGACCCGCACACCTGCATCCGCAAGGAAACCCAGGAAGAAACCGGCTATATCATCCAGGACGTGCGCAAGGTGTTCGAAGCCTTCATGAGCCCGGGTTCGGTGACTGAACGGGTGCATTTTTTCGTCGGCGAGTACTTCGATGAAGACAAGCAGCACGCAGGCGGCGGCCTGGAAGCCGAGGGCGAAGAGATCGAAGTGCTGGAGCTGTCCCTCGACCAGGCCTTGGGCATGATCGAGACCGGGGAGATTTGCGACGGCAAGACCATCATGCTGTTGCAGTACGCCAAGCTGCATCGGTTGCTGGATTAGCCCCAGGCCTCCTCTGGGCGACCCTCACAGCCGCCGAATCTTTCGCGATAGGCGGAGGGCGGCAAACCGATAGCGTTCCTGAACGCGGCCCGGAAACTCTCCACCGACCGATAGCCGCAGGCCTGGGCGATGCCGGCCGTGCTCTGGTCGGTGCTTTCCAGCAGCGCCCGTGCCCGGTTCAAGCGTTCCTGTTGCAGCCAGGTCTTGGGCGGCAGGCCGGTGGTTTCGACGAAGCGGCGCAGGAAGGTGCGCTCGCTCATGGCGACGCGGGCGGCCATGTCGCCGACGCTTAGGGGCTGGTCGAGGTTTTCACGCATCCACTGCAGGACGCGGGTCAGTTCGTTGCGTGGTGACTTGCTCACGGGGGCGATGATGAACTGGGCCTGGCCACCGGTCCGTTGCGGCGCCATGACCAGGCGACGGGCCACCGAGTTGGCGATGTGCGTGCCGAAGTCCCGGGCAATCAGGTGCAGGCAGGCGTCGATGCCGGCGGCGCTGCCGGCTGAGGTGATCAATTGCCCGGAATCGACATACAGCACATTCGGGTCAACCGTGATCAGCGGGAAGCGCTCAGCCAGTTCTGCGCAGAATTGCCAATGGGTGGTCGCGGTCTTGCCGTCGAGCAGCCCGGTGGCAGCCAGGGCAAACACCCCCGAGCAGATCGACAGCAGACGTGCACCGCGGGCATGGGCACGGCGCAGTGCTTGTAATAACGCTTCAGGAGGCGGTTCGTGGTGGCTTCGCCAGCCGGGGATGATGATGGTTTGCGCGGTATCCAGTGCTTCGAGGCCCGCGTCGACGGCTATCCGAAGGCCTCCCAGCGCATGCATCGGTCCAGCGTCGACGGCGACGATTTGATGGCCATACCATGCTACATCCAGCTCAGGGCGAGGCAGGCCGAAGATTTCCAGGGCGATACCAAACTCGAACACGCAAAGGCCTTCATAAACGAGGATTGCCACGGTTCCGGGGGGCGCATGCATTTGGCGTAAATCCACCGTTTATTGTCTTGCGCTGCACTGTAGCGGACGGGCCCGTCTCCCTACAATTGATCGCAGGCAATCGGGAGAACCAAGACGGTTGAGCCTTTGCAAAGGTGGATAAGGAACGCGAAATGAAGAAAGTCGCCGTGGTGGGCTGCACCGGTGCAGTGGGCATGACCATGCTGCAATTGCTTGAAAATACCGATTATGAAGTGGTGTGCATGGCCTCTGGCCGTTCGGCGGGCAAGCGCTTGAAGGTGGGGAAGGGCGAGCACCTGATCGAAGCCTTTTCGGTCGAGGGTTGCGCCGCGTGCGATATCGTCTTCCTGTGTGTGTCTGGGGCTTTCGCCTTGGAGTATGGCGAGCGTCTGGCTGAGAACGCCTACGTCATCGATAACTCCTCGGCCTTCCGTTACGACCCGGCGATTCCGCTCCTGGTGCCGCCCATCAACGGTCAGCGTTACAAGGGCGAAAAACTGATCGCCAACCCCAATTGCTCCTCGGCCATTGCGCTGATGGTGCTGGGGCCGCTGCATCAGGCCTTCGGGTTGGAGAGCGCGATCATTTCCACTTACCAGGCCGCCAGCGGTGCGGGGCAGCCGGCGATGCTGGAACTGCGAGAGAAGGCCAAGTCCTTCAGCGATTATGGCGACCGCGATGACAGCGAGCACTTCGCCCATAACCTTGCCTTCAACGTGATTCCCCAGGTCGATTCGTTCGAAGCCAATGGTTACACCCGTGAAGAAATGAAAGTGGTCTGGGAGCTGCGCAAGGTCCTGGATGAGCCGGCGTTGGCTATCAGCACCACGGCGGTGCGGGTGCCGACCCTGCGCTCCCATGCCGAGAGCCTGAGCCTGCGGTTCAAAGAGCCCATCCAATCATTGGCGCAGGTGCGTGAGTTGTTGCGCGCGGCGCCGGGGGTTGAAGTGGTGGATGAACCGGAGTATGGCGCCTATCCGATGCCCATGACCTCCACCTACAAGCATGCGGTGGAAGTCGGGCGGATTCGCTACAACCTGATCTATGGCGAGCATGGGCTGGACCTGTTCATCAGCGGTGACCAGTTACTGCGGGGGGCGGCATTGAACGCGTTCGAAATCATGCAATTGATCAAGCATTGATCAAGTCCGGCCCCGAACAATAGAAACGCGTCGCCGTGTTCAGGGGTTGCGCATTTTTCGTTCAGCTGGATTGGGCCTCGCTGTCTTCCTGCATATCGTCCAGGTATTGCGGCTGGTCCGTCTGGTCCGGCAGTTCGGTCACGACGCTGAAGTCGCTGATCTCGATGGCGCCGACCCCATGGCCGAGCAGATGGAAGGAAAACGCCTTGCGCTGCTGCGGGTTGTCGAAACGGATGTTCATCACCAGCGGCTGGTCGGGTGTCACCGCCACCTCGGTCGGCAGGTCCATCGGCACATCCTGCTCGAACTCCTTGGCCTTGAGGGAAATGTAGGCGGCATGATCAGCCTCGACGGCGCGGATGGTCAGGCTGACGCGGGTCTGTGAACCCTTGGGCATTTCCAGATATTGGGCACCGATCAGGTTGTCGGCCCAGTCGTCGATGACCTGGGCCGGCAGCGGGATTTTATCCGCGCCGCCGAACTGATAATGCTGGTTCAAGGGCGTGCGCAACAGGGTCTGGTCCAGGGCCGTGGCCCGGGCGTTGATCAATCTGGCGCGCTGGCCGCTGTATTGTCCGCCATAGGTGGCGCGGTCGGCGATGAAGCCTGCGCTGGTGTAGTCACGGCAATGCTGGAGGAAGTCGCACTCGGTAAACGTGCCTTTGCCGTCGTGATAGCGCAGCTTGCCGTTGGTGAACGACATGATTTCCCGGCCCGTCGGGTAGTCCCTGAACATCGAGCGGCCAGACAACGACGTGGGCACCGTAAAGCCGAAGTAATCGAGGATCGAGGCGGTCAGGTCGACATGGCCGTAGGTGCCTGACTTGATCCTGGGCAACGGCTCCGGTGCCAGCGTCAGGTTGAACCCCCAGGACGAGGCCAGCCGCACGTCGTCGATGCCATGGGATTCGTCCGAGGTGATGACCACCAGGGTGTTGTCCAGGATGCCCTGGCGTTCCAGGCCCGCCAGGAAGTTCTCCAGTGCGTCGTCCAGGTAACCTACCGCTGCCTGCTTGGCGGTGTCGTGGCGTTGCAGGTAGTCATCTGGTGCCGAGTAGGGTTGGTGCGTGCCCACGGTCAACAGGGTCAGCATCCAGGGTTTGTCCGCTTGTTGCAGTTGCCCGACGTAGTCCAGCGCGCCTTCGAAGAAGGTCTTGTCGTCCTTGCCCCAAGGGAATTCCAGGTAGGCGGGGCGAGTGAACCACTCCATGCCCAGGGTCGTGTCGAAACCGATGTGCGGCATGATCCGGTCCTTGGCCATGAATCGCAGGCCTGCGCCCTGCAGGAAGTGCGTGGAAAAACCGTTCTGGCGCAACTGGGCCGGCAGGCAGGCCTGGTTGCGCTGGGTCTGGTTGAGCATTTCGACGCCTTTGGGCGTGCCGTTGTCGAGCTTGTCATAGTCGCCACACAGCATCGCGTACAAGCCGCGGATGGTCTGGTGGCTGTGCAGGACGTAATCGGGGGTGTTCATGCCGCGCTCGGCCCAGGCGCTGAGGTGCGGCATCAGGTTCTCCTGATAGCTGCTTTTCAAGGCCTGACGGTTGGCGCCCACATAGGCGCCGGGAATGCCCTCCAGGGCGATGACCAGGACGTTGCGCGCACGCCCGGGTTCGGCCAGCAGTCTGTTGCCATCGAGGTCCAGGCGGGTCAGCCCTGCCATGGGCGGTGCGGGGTCCACGGCATCGCCGTCGAGCCATTGTCGGGCCTGGTCCTGCCCGGCGGCGATACCCGCCGTGACGAGTTGGTGAGGCAGGTTGAACACGTTCCATTGGTCCGCCTCGCTGGGGCGCCAGGCTTGCAGTGCGCCGTGGCCCAACAGGAGCAACACGGGCACGGCCCAGGCATGGCGAGGCAAGCGTGGCGCCTGGCGTGGACGGCTGGTCCATTGGGTCATCAGCCAGAACGCCAGCGCGGCCAACTGGATCGCTGCCAGCCACGGATGGGCGAAGCCGCCGCTGGTGGAGTTTTCAACGAATTGCGGGTCGGTCAGGTAATGAATGTCCGAAGGACTGGGCATCCGCCCGACCGCACTGACCAGCTCGATGCTGGCCAGCGTCAACGTGCTCCAGGCCAGCAATACCGGGAACGCCAGCCACCCGGGGCGGCGATGGAGCAGCATGATCAGCAACCCGCCGATACCCAGGTCCGAGAGATAGCCCAGCGGGTCGGACCAGCCGAGGGCGAGACGCAGGCCCATGGGGACGAGTAGTACGCAGCCAATCAGGGCGATGAGGGCGGCGCGGGGGTGGGTTGAAGCGCGATAAAGAATATTCACAAGAAACAGGCCTTTCGTTGAAGCCAATCCATTGAACAACACACCAACCCTGTGGGAGCGAGCTTGCTCGCGATAGCGTGAGTCAGTCGCATGCCGTATGGACTGATACACCGCCATCGCGAGCAAGCTCGCTCCCACAGAGATTCTTCCTTCGGTCATGAAATTGTCATGAGCAGGGATGGTAGCAAGGGCAATCGCCCCTGGCCGAGGCAATGTCCCGGTGTCTGGCTGCGCTACGCTGTGGTTCACTGGCCCAGGCCCCTACAATGGCCGCGTAGCGCTGCTTTGAGGCGCGCAGAAAACTTGTATCAGGATTTCTCATCGGGGGATGGATGGACAGGTTCCAGGAAATGCAGGTTTTTCTCGCCGTGGCCCAAGAGTCGGGGTTTTCGGCGGCAGCGCGGCGCCTGGGGCTGTCGGCGGCCAGTGTCACGCGGGCGGTGGCGGCGTTGGAGCAACGCATCGGCACGCCATTGTTGGTGCGCACCACCCGCAATGTGTACCTGAGCGAAGCCGGCCAGCGCTTTCTCGAGGACTGTCGTCGGATCCTGAGCGATCTGCAGGAAGCCGAGGATTCGGCGGCCGGCAGCCACGTCCAGCCCCGTGGGCAATTGACGATTACCGCACCGGTGCTGTTCGGTCAGTTGTTCGTCACGCCGCTGCTGGTGGATTACTTGCACCGGTTCCCCGAGGTCAGCATCAACGCCTTGTTGTTGGATCGTACGGTCAGCCTGGTGGAGGAGGGCATTGATGTTGCCTTGCGCATTGGCGAGCTGCCGGACAGCAACCTGCACGCTGTGCGTGTCGGTGAAGTGCGGCGGGTGGTGTGCGGCGCCCCGGATTTCTTCGCGCGCCACGGGCGGCCGCGGCACCCGGAGGACTTGGAGCGAATGCCGGTGGTGGCGTCGTCGGCCATCGGTCAGGTCAAAAGCTGGACCTTCATCGACTCAGGCCAACCGTTGGCCGTCCGGCCCGTGCCTCGGCTGGTGGTGACGGCCAACCAGGCCGCGATCACGGCGGCCTGCCAGGGGCTGGGGATGACGCGAGTCCTGTCTTACCAAGTGGCAGGCAACGTGGCTGCAGGGGAACTGGAAATCGTCCTGGCCGAATTCGAACTGCCGCCTCTGCCGATCCATGTGGTGTACCAGGGCGGGCGCAATGCGCCAGCGCGGGTCCGCAGTTTTGTCGATTTTGTCGTCAGTGCGTTGCGCGAACATCCGGCCTTGAGCGGTTGAAGCATTGTTTCTCTGGCTGAAACAATGGATTGCATTTCTGGGTGATTCTCTTGTTTTTGCCTGGAGTGGAAGATGACCCCATCGACGCCGTTGTGCTGATGGCGTCACTTGCAGCGGAGTCGACCATGAACCCAATCAAGCACTATCACTTCCCACTTTCCGGCCATTCCCATCGCGTTCAACTGATGCTTTCGCTGCTCGGGCTACCTGTTGAAGAGGTCTTCGTCGACTTGGCCAAGGGCGCGCACAAACAGGCGGATTTCCTGGCGCTCAATGCGTTTGGCCAAGTGCCGGTCATTGACGATGACGGCGTGGTGCTGGCGGATTCCAACGCGATCCTGGTGTACCTGGCGCACAAATATGGCAAGGGTCGCTGGCTGCCGACCGATCCTGTTGGCGCCGCCCAGGTGCAGCGCTGGTTGTCGGCGGCGGCCGGGCCGATCCATGCGGGGCCGGCCTCGGCGCGGCTGATCACGGTGTTTGGTGCGGCCTACAACGCCGAGGACGTGATTGCCCGTTCTCACAATGTGCTGAAAGTCATTGATCAGGAATTGAGCAGCCGTACTTATCTGGCGGGTGACGCTGCAACCGTCGCGGACATCGCCGGCTACAGCTACATTGCCCACGCACCGGAAGGCAATGTGTCGCTGGAGAGCTATGCCAATGTGCGGGCCTGGTTGGCGCGGATCGAAGCCTTGCCCGGTTTCGTGGGCATGCCGCGTACGGTTGTCGGGTTGCAAAAGCACGCCTGAAACGGAACCCGGTGGCGAGGGGATTTATCTTCACTGCGGGAGCAAGGCTTGCTCGAGATGTAGGCACTGCGGTCTTTCATAGATCGAGGCGTCTGTTTCGCGAGCAAGCTTTGCTCCCACAGTAGGATCAAATCTACTCTGCACCATTTCCGCTTCGACCCGAGTGGCGGTAATCTGCCGGGCTTTGATGGGTGGTGAGGCTCCATGATTTTTCTTTTCCGGCTCTCCCTGGCCCTCGTCGTGTTGCTCTTGGGGGGCTGCGAACAATCCCCGGCCCCGGCCCTCGATCAACAACTCTATATCTGGCAACGCCAATGGACTCCGGCCCATGCGCTGGCGCTGCGCCAAAGCCAGGGTGATTTTTCCACGCTGCGGGTGCTGGCGTTGCAGGCTTTTCCCGGGGCGGGCTGGAGCCGTGCGCGGATCAATCCGGTCTTGCTCAAGGCTGACGGCCGTCCGTTGATCGCCGTGGTTCGCCTGGACGGCCAGCTCAAGGCTCTGGAGCAGGATGAGGTGATCGCGCAAATCCAGCAGGTGCTGGGCGATTGGCAAGCCCAAGGCCTGACCCCGGCAGGTGTGGAGATCGACCACGATGCTGGCAATGTACGGTTGCCGGCCTATGGAACATTCCTCGGCCAACTGCGGCAAGTCCTGCCCGCCAACCTGCGGCTGAGCATCACGGCGCTACCGGCCTGGCTCGACAGCCCAGCATTGCCCGGGTTGTTGGAAACGGTGGACAGCAGCGTGCTGCAGGTCCATGCGGTGAGCGATCCACGGCAGGGCTTGTTCGACCCGAAACAGGCCCGGCACTGGGCGCAACGCTGGAGCGACGTCACCACGCGACCGTTTTATCTGGCCCTGCCGGCGTACGGCGTGGCGCTGCTGACCCAGGAGAGTGGCGCGCCGGTGGTGGAAAGCGAAGTGCCGATCGATCGCGGTGGCGAGCGGCGGGAGTTGCTGGCCGATCCGCAACAAGTGGCTGGGCTGGCGGCAGATTTGCGGGCTGATCCGCCGCAACATCTCGCGGGGCTGATCTGGTTTCGCCTGCCCCTGGCCGGCGACCGACGGGCGTGGAGCCTGACCACGCTCGGCGCCGTCGCCCGGGGAGACAACCTGGACAGTCGCCTGGCGTTGCAGTGGGAAGAGCAGGGTGGTTTGTACGATATCCGCCTGGTTAACCAGGGCAATCTCGACAGCCCCTGGCCCCAGCGCCTGACGCTGGCTGTTGGCGCGTGTGACGGCGTCGATGCCCTGGCCGGTTATACGTTGCAACAAACCCCCGGACTGCTTACCTTCACCCGCATTCAGGAAGGCCGCTTGGCTGCTGGCAGCCAACGGGCAATCGGCTGGGCGCGCTGTACGAAAATTGACCAAGGAGGTTTCAATGTTTACCCGTAAGTGGCCTCGTCACCTACTGTGCCTGAGCCTTTGCCTGCCGCTGGGCCCGGCGCTGGCCTGCGGCCCGGATTTCCCGATGCGTCTGCTGGATAACCGCGCCCAGTCGCTGGCCGAATTGCCCGAAGGCAGCTTTCGCTTCGAGGTCAGCCGCCTCGGCCAGGCGATTGACGGGCTCAAGCCGGCCACCGAGGCAACGCGCAACCCGGACTACAGCTATGACGACCTGCCTTCCTACGTTGAACAACGCAACAAGGCTGAGCAGATCGGCCTGACCCCGCCGCAGCAAGCGGTGGTGGAGCGCCTGCGGGCCCTGACCGATGTCGACCAGGTGGCAACCGAAGCGGCCAACCTGCCTGATGAACTGCGCCTGTATGCGATTGGCGCGGCTGCTTTTAACGTCGGCGAGCATCAGCGTGCCGTGGACGCGTTCCAGCAGTTGCTGGCGTTACCGGCCGACCAACGTCGGTTGCGCAGCACCTGGGCCGCGTACTCCCTGGGGCGGGCCTTGTTCGCCGTGAGCACCGAGGCCGGCAGCGGCGACCCTGTGATCTTGCAGGACCAGGCGCGAGCAGCGTTTCGCCAGGCCCGTGAATTGAGCATTGCCGGCTTCAGCGATCCGCTGGAACTGGGTATTGCCAGCCTTGGCGAAGAAGCCCGGGTGGCCTATACCGCGGACGACTGGGACAGTGCCATCGGCCTGTATGCGATCCAGAACCTGCAAGGCTCCCCGGTGGGCTACAGCTCGTTGCTGCAATTGGCGGGTGATTTGAGCAGCCAGCCGGATGGACGCTTGAGCGAACTGCTCAAGACCCAGTTGGTGCAGCGATTGGTCACCGCCTACCTGCTCAGCCGCGTCGGCTGGTGGGACGGTGAAGAACCCTCGGGTGAGAAAAGGCTGGTCAAACTGTTGCAGGCCAACGCCCGGGACAACCTGGACGATGCCGACCGTTTGGCGGCGGTGAGTTACCAGCACGGCGATTACGCCAGTGCCCAGGCGTTTGTGCAAAAGGCTTCCGACACCGGCCTGGCCTGGTGGGTGCGTGCCAAGCTGGCCTTGCGCGACGGCGACAAAGTGGCCGCAGCGGCGGCTTATGCCAAGGCTGCCCAGGCTTTCCCGAACGATGAATCCTGGGGCAACCGGCGCACACCGGATTGGAACTACGAGTCGGTGCAGCCCAAGTGCCGTGTCGAAGGTGAAAGCGCGATCCTGGCCTTGCAGCGCGGTGATTACCTGCAAGCCTTCGATCAGCTCTATCGCGGCCAGAGCAACTATTGGTACGACGCTGCCGCCGTCGCCGAGCGTGTGCTCACGGTGGATGAGCTCAAGCAGTACGTCGACGCCCAAGTCCCGGTACCACCGGCGTTGAGCCAGGAGGATCGGGATAACTACGTGCCGCTGCCGGTGGCTGCGAGCCTGCGCAATCTGCTGGGTCGTCGGTTGTTGAGGGAAGGGCGCTTTGATGAGGCACCGGCTTATTTCGATAACGCGGACCTGCAGAACAAGGCCCGCGCCTATGGGCAATTGCGCCAGGACGCGGAGTCCAAGTGGTGGCCAACCCGACGGGCCGAGGCTTATTTCAATGCGTCCTGGATGGCGCGCAACTGGGGCATGGAGCTGCTCGGCTATGAGATGGCGCCGGATTACGCCAGCCTGGGCGGCAACTACAGCCTGGAACCGGTTGAGCTGAAGGTCGGGCCGCTGGTGGCCGAAGGCGAAGTGCAACGCCAGCAGGCCAGCGCGGCGCAGCCGGACATGCGTTATCACTATCGGTTTGTCGCCACGGCGCTGGCGAGCCAGGCGGCGGATTATTTGCCGCATACCAGCCAGGCCTTTGCGGCGGTGCTGTGCAAAGCGGTGGGGTACAACTCCAGCCTTGAGGAACAAAGCGCGCTGTATCAACGTTATGTGAAGGAAGGTCCGTATGTGGTTTGGGCCGGGGATTTCGGTCATCAATGCCAGGAACCGGACTTCAGCAAGGCGAACAAACGCTACGTGACCCAGGCCCTGGACCCGATCCGCTCGACGCTGCGGCCTTACAAAGTCTGGCTGCAAATGGGCGGTGTGGTGCTGGTGGTGGCGGTGGCGTTGGGATTGATCAGCCGGCGTCGGCGCAAGGCGCGGATGTCGGCCTCCTGAGATGAAGAACCCATTGTGGGAGCGAGCTTGCTCGCGATGAGGCCATCACATACGCCTTTGTCGCGTCTGCAATGCCGCCATCGCGAGCAAGCTCGCTCCCACAGGGGGGTATCGCCAATGAGGCGTGCCCCTACATCTGCGTTGCCATCCCCTCCACATTCATGGCCGCCTGGCGCAACGCCTCCGAGCGAGTAGGGTGTGGGTGGCAGGTCAGGGCGATGTCCTCGGCCGAGGCGCTGAACTCCATGGCCACGCAGTATTCACCGATCATCTCACTGACGCTCGGGCCCACCAGGTGCACGCCAAGGATTTCATCGGTACCTTCATCGGCCAGGACCTTGGCGAACCCTTCGGTCTCGTGGTTGATTTTGGCCCGGCTGTTGGCGGTGAAGGGGAACTTGCCGACTTTGTAGGCACGGCCTTCGGCCTTGAGTTGTTCCTCGGTCTTGCCGACGCTGGCCAGTTCCGGACGGGTGTAGATGACGCTGGGAATCAGCGCATAGTTGACCTCGGCGGCCTTGCCGGCGATCTGTTCGATGCAGACCATGGCTTCGTCTTCGGCCTTGTGGGCCAGCATCGGTCCGGACGTCACATCACCGATGACCCAGACGCCAGGTGCTTCGGTGCGGTGATGCTGGTTGGCGAGCATGCCGCGTTTGTCGGTGCTCAGCCCGACGTTCTCCAATCCCAGCCCTTGCGTGTAAGGCCGACGCCCGATGGCGACCAGCACGTAATCGGCGTCCAGGGTCTGTGCTTCGCCGCCCGCCGCCGGTTCGATCTGCAGTTGCACGCCGCTGGCCGAGGGAACGGCACCCGTGACCTTGGAACTCAGCTTGAACTGGATGCCTTGTTTACCCAATGCGCGCTGCAGGGTCTTGCCGGCCTCGCCGTCCACGCCCGGGCAAATGCGATCGAGGTATTCCACCACGGTCACCTGGGCACCCAGGCGCCGCCAGACCGAACCCAGTTCAAGGCCGATGACGCCAGCGCCGATCACCACCAGATGCCGGGGCACCTCACTCAGGGACAAGGCGCCGGTGGAGTCGAGGATGCGTTGGTTATCGATGGTCACACCTGGCAGGGGCATGGGTTCCGAGCCGGTGGCGATGACGATGTCCTTGGCGCTGAGTTCGGTCTTGGCGCCATCGTCGCCGGTAACGGTCACCTTGCCCGGCCCGTCGATGTGGCCCCAACCTTTGATCCAGTCGACCTTGTTCTTGCGAAACAGAAACTCGATGCCCTTGGTCAGGCCGGCCACGCTTTCGTCCTTCTGCTTCATCATTTGCGTAAGGTTGAGGGTGGGGCTGACTTCAATGCCCAGGTTGACGAACTCCGCTCCCGTGGCCGCTTCGTACAGCTCCGAGGCATGCAGCAACGCCTTGGAGGGCATGCAGCCGACGTTCAGGCAAGTGCCGCCCAGGGTGGCTCGACCCTCGACACAGGCGGCCTTCAACCCCAGCTGCCCGGCCCGAATCGCCGCGTTATACCCGCCGGGCCCACCGCCCAGAATGATCACGTCGTAGTTGCTCATTGCTGTTCTCCGCTTGGCCTGATAAAAAATTATGCTCGTAATATGAGCGTTTCCAGAGATTTCGGTCAAGGCTTAAGTCAAGCGGCCAGCGTGGGCCTTGTCATGAAGAATTCAAAACGGAAATTTCACAGTAATCGTTATAAGGTAACGGCATATAACGGAGCGTCGGTGGCGCCTGTCCACGGCCCCGGATTTTGATCGCCACGAGTGCTGGGGTGGTATGCAAGTCGATCTTGATATCGAAGGGGCACAGGTGGCCGAATGGTCGCGTTTTCAGCGCGCGTCGTTTCAAGGGCGACGGTTGAAGCAGATCGCCTTCGCCCTGGGAAGCGTGGCGGGCTTGGGCCTGGTGCTGGCGTTTTTTATCGGGGTGTTTTCGCCGCAATCGCTTTGGCCGGCGCTGCTGGTCAGCCAAGGTGCGGGACTGTTGGTGCTGGTGGCGGGTTTGCAATCGGCCTGGTGGGTCACGCAATGGCGTAGCAGGGCGCTGCTGCCGGCTGTGGATAACCTGCCGGCGCAAAACGAGCCTGTTGATAACCTGGGTTGGTATGAGCGGTTGCTGGAGCGACTTGGCGCTCGCGGGGTCGGCCTGCTGAAGCAAATCGGTGCGCCTGCGTTGTGGCTGGCCGGGTGGTCAGTGCTGGTATTGCTGGGCCTGGAGCAAGCCTGGAACTTGCAACTGCCGGCTGCCACCCTCGGTGTCTCGGCCAGTGTGGGAGCGGTGCTGTCGTTGTTGTTGGCGTTCGGGCTATTGGTGTTCGAGCGGCAATTAGCCCAGCAATCTCCCGTGGAATGGCCGGAAGCGCCGTCGCTGGCGCAACTGACGCGGGTGGCAATCATCGTGCTGGTGCTCGGCGCTTTGTGCTTGTTGTTCGCCGCAGAAACGTCCATCTGGCCGATGCGCCTGGCCGTGCTGATGGGGCTGTTGCCGGGCGTGGTGGCGGCCGAGTTGTTGCTGCGGGCCGTGTTGTCGTTATTCATCCCGCGCCGGGACGCCCTGGAACCGACACTGCTGGGCCGCAGTGTCATCGCCGATCTGCTGCGCTGGCCGCCGCAACCGTTGCTGGCCTTGCAACATGAATTGCACAACCGTTTTGGCATCGACTTGCGGCAGATCTGGGCCTTCAGCTACATGCGCCGCGCCTTTTTACCGGTGTTGGCGCTGGTGTCGCTGGTGGGTTGGTTGTTGACGGGCGTGCACGAAGTGCCGCTGCAGGGGCGTGGCATCTATGAGCGCTTTGGCAAACCGGTAGAGGTGTTCGGCCCGGGCTTGCATGTCGCGTTGCCTTGGCCGTGGGGCAGGGTGCTCAACGTAGAGAATGGCGTTGTGCATGAACTGGCGACCAGCGTCGCGGAGAGTCGGGCAGTGGTCGAGGCTGAACCGGCAGAGGGACCGGCGCCGGCAATCGCCAATCGGTTGTGGGACGCCAGCCATGTGAACGACAAGTCCCAGGTCATTGCCAGTCGTCGTGCCGACCTGCAGAGCTTCCAGATCGTCAACATGGACGTGCGCTTTGTCTATCGCATCGGCCTGAGCGACGCCGCGGCGTTGGCGGCGACCTACAACAGCGCCGATGTGCCGACGCTGATCCGCAGCACCGCCAGTCGTGTCCTGGTACATGAGTTTGCGTCGCGCACGCTGGATGGTTTGCTGGGTGCTGACCGTGTCAGCCTCGCCGACGAAATCGGTCGCGCCGTCCAGGCTGATTTGCAATCGCTCGATAGCGGTGTGGAAGTCCTGGCGACGGTCGTGGAGGCGATTCATCCGCCGGCCGGTGCGGCCAATGCCTACCACGGCGTGCAGGCGGCGCAGATCGGCGCGCAGGCATTGATCGCCCGAGAGCGTGGCGCGGCGGCGGAACAGACCAACCAGGCGCAATTGCAAGCCAGCATCGCCCATGACCAGGCTACGGCTACTGCCCGGGAAATCAATGCGACCGCCCAGGCCGCCGACCTGCGCTTCAATGCCGACCGCAAAGCCTACTCCACGGCGGGGCACGCTTTTGTGCTGGAGCATTACCTGGGCCAACTGAGCCAGGGCCTCGCTAATGCCCGGTTGCTGATTCTCGACCATCGCCTGGGCGGCAACGGTAACGCGCCGACCATCGACTTGCGCACCTTCACGCTGCCGGCAGACCCCGCGTCGCCGCGTAACCCTGTCCCGCCAGGAGCTGCCCATTGAGCCAGTCCTCTTCACACGATCACCACGCCCACGCCGGTCACGATCACGGCCATGCCGGTCATCACCATGGACATCATCACCACCATCATGGCGATCCGCAGCAAGCCGGTCCGTTCCCGTTGCGGCGGATGGGTTGGGCAGCGTTGCTGGTGGCGTTTGCCGTCGCGGCCGCAAGCTTGGTGCAAGTGCGCTCGGGGGAGGCCACGGTCATCACCCGTTTCGGCAATCCGGCGCGGGTGCTGCTGCAACCTGGTTTGGGTTGGCGCTGGCCGGCACCGTTCGAGGCGGCGATTCCGGTGGACCTGCGGTTGCGCACCACCTCCAGCGGTCTGCAGGATGTCGGCACCCGTGATGGGCTGCGGATCATCGTCCAGGCCTACGTGGCTTGGCAGGTGCAGGGTGACCCGGAAAACGTGCAGCGTTTCATGCGCGCGGTGCAGAACCAACCGGACGAAGCCGCACGGCAGATCCGCACCTTTGTCGGCTCGGCGCTGGAAACCACGGCCGCCAGTTTTGACCTGGCGAACCTGGTCAACACCGACGCCAGCCAGGTACGCATCGCCGATTTCGAAGCTCAGTTGCGTCAACAGATCGATCAACAGTTGCTCACCACTTACGGCGTGCGCGTGTTGCAGGTCGGCGTTGAGCGCCTGACCTTGCCCTCGGTGACACTGACGGCGACGGTGGATCGCATGCGCGCCGAGCGTGAGACCATCGCCACCGAACGCACCGCCATCGGCAAGCGCGAAGCGGCGCAGATTCGCTCCGCCGCAGAACGTGATGCGCGAGTCCTGCAAGCCGATGCCACGGTGAAAGCTGCGGATATCGAAGCGCAGTCGCGGGTAGAAGCAGCCGAGATTTATGGCCGGGCATACGCTGGCTCTCCGCAGCTCTACAACCTGCTCCGTTCGCTGGACACCTTGGGCACCATCGTCAGCCCAGGCACGAAGCTGATTTTGCGCACCGATGCGGCGCCATTCCGTGTCCTGGTGGACGGTCCTGGTTCCGTGGAAGGCAAAGGTGGAACACAACCATGAGTTTGGTTCCACGTGGAACAAATGAGTTATCCAGTCCGTGGATCCAGGCCGGGCGCCTGGCGTTTCTGGCACTTTACGCCGTCACGGTGTTGGCGGCGTTGGCCTGGGTCTTTTCCAACGTGCGGCAGATCGATCCGCAGAATCGTGCGGTGGTGCTGCACTTTGGCGCCTTGGACCGAATCCAGAGTGCCGGCCTTTTGTTGGCGTGGCCTCGTCCTGTGGAACAAGTGGTCTTGCTGCCCGCTGCGGATCGGGTGCTTGAGCGGCGGGTGGAAAATCTGCTGCGCTCGGATGCGGCTTTGCAAGCTGATCGTGTCGCCAGCTTCGCCACTCCGGTCAGCGATGCGTTGGCCGGTTCTGGTTATTTATTGACCGGTGATGCCGGCGTGGTGCAACTGGATGTGCGGGTGTTCTACAAAGTCACCGACCCTTATTCCTTCGTATTGCAAGGTGAACATGTCCTGCCGGCACTGGACCGGTTGGCGACCCGCAGTGCCGTGGCCCTGACCGCAGCCCGGGATCTGGACACCATTCTGGTGGCTCGCCCCGAACTGATGGGCAGCGACAACCAGGCGGCCGAGCATCGCGAACGCTTGCGTGGCGATCTGGTGCAGGGGCTTAACCGACGCCTGGCTGACCTGGCGGCGACGGAGCAGGGGTTGGGGATCGAAGTGGTGCGGGTCGATGTGCAATCGAGTTTGCCGGGGCCGGCGGTGAGTGCCTTCAACGCGGTGCTGACGGCCAGCCAGCAGGCCGATAAAGCCGTGGCTAACGCCCGGACTGAAGCGGAAAAACTCACCCAGGCCGCTCGCCAAGACGCCGACCGTGCCGTGCAGGTCGCCCATGCCCAGGCCAGCGAGCGGCTCGCCAAGGCTTCGGCCGACACGGCCACGGTGCTGGGCCTGGCGAAGACCCAAGTCAGCGATCCGCAAATGCTGCTGCGCCTGTATCGCGAGCGCATGCCTGTCATCCTTCGCCAGGCCGGTTCAGTGACCACGGTCGATCCGAAAGACGATTCCCGCCTGATCATCCAGGGAGCTGGACAATGACCGCCCAAATCAGTGCTGCACCGATGTTGTCCTCGACGGAACAACGCGTCGCCGCCCGACAACTGACCTTGGCGATGCTCGCCCTCGGTTTGCTCGCATTGGGCTTGGTATGGCGCGGTTGGTCGCCGGAACAGAGCGGTGTCAGCCAACTGCTGTTGGGATTCGCCTCGCTGTTGGTGGCGGTGCCGGTGATGCGTTCGGCCTGGTACAGCTTGCGTTACCCAAGCCTGCACGGGATTACCGACCAACTTATCGCCCTGGCGATGCTCGGTGCCTGGGCCACTGGCGATCTGCTGACGGCGGCGTTGTTGCCGATCATCATGATCTTCGGGCATGTGCTGGAAGAGCGCAGTGTCATTGGCTCCCAGGAAGCGATCCATGCCCTCGGCCAACTGACCCGCAGCCAAGGTCGCAAGGTGCAGGCCGACGGTTCGATCATCGATGTCGACAACGCGACGCTCCAGCCCGGTGATGTCGTGGAGGTGCGCGCGGGCGATCGGGTGCCGGCCGATGGTCGGGTGTTGTCCGGCCAGGCCAGCCTCGACACCGCGCCTATCACGGGTGAGTCGGTGCCGTTGGAGGCCGTGGTCGGCACTGAAGTCTTTGGTGGCGCGATCAACCTCGATGGCCTGCTGCGCTTGGAAGTGACCCGTACCGGCGAAGAATCCACCTTGGGCAAGGTCATCGCCCTGATGCAAAACGCCGAACGCTCCAAGCCACCCATCACTCGTCTCCTGGAACGCTACGCCGGCAGTTATCTGGTACTGGTGTTGCTGCTGGCGGCGGTGACCTGGTTCGTGACCAACGATGCCCAAGCGATGCTGGCGGTATTGGTCGCCGCCTGTCCTTGTGCGTTGGTGCTGTCGGCGCCGGCCACCGCCATTGCCGGGATCGCGGTGGCGGCGCGCCACGGGATCCTGATCCGCAGCTCGGCCTTCCTGGAAGAACTGGCGGACCTGACGTCGTTGGTTGTCGACAAGACCGGCACCCTGACCTACGGCGTCCTGCGCCTGCAATCCATTGAACATGCCCAGGATGCTCCCTCATCGTTGCTGTTGCCTTTGGCTGCCAGCCTCGGTTCGGCCAGCAGTCATCCGGTCAGTCGTGCGTTGGCAGGGCTGGTGGAACAGGAAGACTGCCTGGCGCTGACGGACATCCATGAGCGCCAGGGCTTAGGCGTGGTCGCGATGACTGTTCGGGGCGAAGCGGCGCTCGGGCGGCCGGAGTTGTTTGCACAGCTGGGCATTCAAACGTCAGCGGTCCCGGAGCACGACGGCCCGATTGCCGGCCTGGCCCTGGACGGGCAATTCCTCGCCTGGCTGTTGCTGGCCGACAGCGTCAAGCCGGAGGCACGGGTTGCCATGGCCGAGCTGCGCGAGCTGGGCCTGGGACGTCAGTTGCTGTTGACCGGCGACCGCCAGAGCGTGGCCACGACGCTGGCCCGGGATGTCGGCATCGGCGATCTGCAAGCCCAGGCCCTGCCGGAAGACAAACTCAAGCGGGTCATGGCCGAAATCGACCATGGGTTCCGCCCCATGGTGGTGGGCGATGGCATCAACGACTCCCTGGCGCTCAAGGCCGGGGTGGTCGGCGTTGCAATGGGCGCAGGCGGCGCAGATATCGCCCTGGCGTCGGCAGACATCGTGCTGATCGGCAGCGACTTGCGCCGCCTCGGCACTTGCGTACGATTGAGCCGCCAATGCAGGCGCACGTTGCAGGTCAACGTGATCATTGGCCTGGGCTGGACGCTGGCAATCGTCGCCTTTGCCGCCTTCGGTTGGCTTGGCGCGGCAGGGGCGATGATCGCTGCGCTGCTGCACAATCTCAGTACCCTGCTAGTGTTAGGTAATGCAGGGCGATTGCTGCGGTTCCAGGAGCCACTCCTGAAAATCCAAGCGAAGGGAACCGTTGGATAACCCTTGGCGAACTGTGCGTCACCCTTGCAGTCTCTGTTGGAGAGGGCGCACCCATACTGGCAGTACCCGGCACAAGGAGTGAATTTGGGACGGTGATAGAGAAAGGCTATAAATTCGATAGCCTGCTATTTTTCTATGATGGTCTACCCTCATTTTCAGACGTCTGAAACAAGGGGGGATTTTTCATGCTCGCGCAACTTCCACCGGCCTTACAGAATCTGCATCTACCGCTTCGGCTGCGGCTCTGGGATGGCCATGAATTTTCACTGGGTGACGACCCCAGTGTCACGATCGTGGTCAAGGACCCACAAATGGTCGCGCAATTCACCCATCCCAGCCTGAATGCGCTAGGAGCGGCATTCGTCGAAGGCAAGCTGGAACTCGAAGGATCGATCCACGAAGTCATTCGTGTCTGCGATGAATGGAGCCAGGCATTGATTGAGGACGACGCCGACAACCTGCCGGTTCGATCGCTCCACGACAAGGAAACCGACGCCCAGGCGATCTCCTATCACTACGATCTGTCCAACGCGTTTTATCAGCTGTGGCTCGACAGCGACATGGCCTATTCCTGTGCCTATTTCGAGACGGGCAGCGAAACCCTCGAACAGGCCCAGCAAGCCAAATTCCGTCACTTGTGTCGCAAGCTGCGATTGCAGCCGGGTGACTATCTGCTGGATGTCGGTTGCGGGTGGGGCGGTCTGGCGCGTTACGCCGCGCGGGAATTTGGTGCCAAGGTCTTCGGTATTACCTTGAGCAAGGCACAGCTGATACTGGCTCGGGAACGGGTCAAGGCAGAGGGCCTGGAGGATCAGGTCGAGTTGCAGTTGCTGGATTACCGCGACCTGCCTCAGGACGGTCGCTTCGACAAAGTGGTCAGCGTTGGCATGTTCGAGCATGTCGGCCACGCCAACCTCAAGCAGTACTGCGAGACGCTATTCGGCGCAGTGCGTGAGGGCGGGTTGGTGATGAACCATGGCATCACCGCCAAGCACACCGACGGTCGTCCAGTCGGTCGCGGCGCCGGTGAATTCATTGAGAAGTACGTGTTCCCCAACGGTGAGCTGCCGCACTTGTCGATGATCTCTGCCGAGATCAGCGAAGCGGGGCTGGAAATCGTCGACGTGGAAAGCCTGCGCCTGCATTACGCGCGCACGCTCGATCATTGGAGTGAACGCCTGGAGGACAATCTCGAGGCCGCCGCGAAGGAAGTGCCGGAACAGGCGTTGCGGATCTGGCGTCTGTACCTGGCCGGCTGTGCCTACGCGTTCGCCAAGGGCTGGATCAATCTGCACCAGATCCTGGCGGTGAAGGCCCACGCCGACGGTAGCCATGAGTTGCCCTGGACCCGCGACGACATCTATATCCCTTAGAGAATCGGGGAAATAAGCCGGGCGATCCGCATGCCGATCTTCTGCAGGCGGTGGGTCTCCCGGCTTTCCTGTTTGTCGATTTCCACCGCTTGGGCGAAGTCCTGCTCAAGCATCTGCTCGACCTCGGTGGCGAACGGGATATCCACTGTGAGCAGCATGACTTCGAAATTCAGGCGGAACGAACGGTTGTCCAGGTTCGCACTGCCGATGGCGCTGATTTCCCGGTCGATCAGCACCACTTTCTGATGCAGGAAACCCGGCGTATAGCGGAACATCCGCACGCCGGCCCGCACCGCTTCAAACGCATACAGGCTGGACGCGGCATAGACGATCTTGTGGTCGGGCCGCGAGGGTAGCAGGATGCGCACATCCACCCCGCGCAGCACCGCCAGGCGCAAGGCTGCGAACACCGCTTCGTCAGGGATGAAGTAAGGCGTTGTGATCCACACGCGTTCGCTGGCCGCATGGATAGCCTCGACGAAAAACAGCGAACAGGTTTCGTAGGCATCGGCCGGGCCGCTGGTCAGCAGCTGGCAGAGCACACCGTCGTCCGGGTACGTGTCTGGCAGGATCAGTGGTGGCAGCGAACGGGCGGCCCAGAACCAGTCCTCGGCAAACGACTCTTGCATACTCCCTACCACCGGGCCGCAGACTTCGACATGGGTGTCGCGCCACGGCGCCAGAGGCGGCTTTTCGCCCATGTATTCATCGCCCACGTTGTGCCCGCCGACGAAACCTAGAACGCCATCCACCGCCACGATCTTGCGGTGGTTGCGAAAGTTGACCTGGAACCGATTGAGCCAGCCGCTGCGGGTGGCGAAGGCTTTCACGTGGACACCACCGTCGCGCAGCGCCTGGACGTAGCGGTGGGGCAGGGAGTGGCTGCCAATGCGGTCATAAAGCAGATACACCGCCACGCCTTCGGCGGCTTTTTTCAGAAGCAGTGCCTGCAGGCGTAGGCCGAGGCGGTCGTCGTGGATGATGAAAAATTGAATCAGCACAGCCTGCCGCGCGTTATCGATGGCTTGGAAGATCGCCTCGAACGTGGCCTGCCCATTGACGAGCAAGCGCACCTGATTGTTCGCCAGGCACGGTGTGCGCCCCAGCTTGGGCATGGCCCGTAACGAGTCGTAGGCCTGGGACGCGCGGGCGGTCAAAGCTTCTTCGACCCACGGCCGCCAGTTCAGCTCGGAGATCGCCTTGCGCATCTCTTCGTTGGCTTGTCGGCGAGCCTTGATGTAGCCATCAAAGGTGCTGCGCCCGAAAACCAGGTAAGGAATCAACGTCAGGTAGGGAATGAACAGCAGCGACAGGGCCCAGGCAATCGAGCCTTGGGCCGTGCGCACCGTTAGTACGGCGTGGACGGCGGCGATGGAACCCAGGGTGTGGAGCAGCGCGATCAGGTAACCGAAAACATGCGGGCCGAAATAATCCATGGGGCAGCCTTGCTCCGGAAGCTTCAATGCTTAACAGACCATGTTCCATGGCAAATGTCGCTATTTAATTCGCTTGTCCCGGGCCTGAACCGAAGCCTGTGGACGGCGTCTAACGGCCACTTGTCCTCTGGAGTTTATGCAATGAATGTTCGTCTGCTGGGTGTGGCCTTGGCAATTGGCTTAGCGGTTCCGATGGCCGCTCAGGCGCAGATGCTCCAGCCGGGTTTGTGGGAACTGACCACCAGCAACATGAAGGTCGATAACCAGAACTTGCCGGACCTGCAATTGATCCTCGGCCAGTTGCAAACCCAGATGACCCCGGAGCAACGGGCGATGCTGGAAAAGCAGGGTATCACCATGGGCGGTAAAGGCATTCGCGTCTGCCTGACCCCGGCGCAGGTGCAAACCAATGACATTCCGCTGCAAGACCCGCAATCGGGTTGCAAGCAGCAGATCACCGAGCGCACCGGCAATCAGTGGAAGTTTCGCTTCAGTTGCCCGAAAGCCCAGGGTAATGGCGTTGCGACGTTCCAGAGCGATCGTGAATTCACCACCAAGGTCAACGGCACGTTCAATGCCACCGGCATCCAGCAGAACGGCAGCCTCGACACGCGCGCGGTGTGGCTGGGGCAGGATTGCGGGACGGTCAAGCCGAGGGCTTGAATCGGGTATGAGGTAATCTCTTGGTGAACCTGTGGGAGCAAAGCTTGCTCGCGATGCGGGCAACTTGGTCAACCGCCAGGCGCGTTATCGTTCATCGCGGGCAAGCCTTGCTCCCACAAGTGCTTTGCCACAAGTGCTTGATCAAGGCCGACTCAGCGCCTCATACAACGTATTGAGGTTGTATTCGAAAAGACCCGTGAAGGTGCTGGCCGGTCCGCTGGCCGCGAGTGCATCGGAGTACAGCGTACCGCCGATCTGCGCGCCGCTCTCGTCGGCGATCTGCTTGAGCAGGCGCGCGTCCTTGATGTTTTCCATGAACACCGCTTTGACCTTCGCTTGACGGATCTGGGTAATCAGCGCCGCGACTTCTGCCGCCGACGGCTCACGCTCTGTGGATAAACCCTGGGGTGCCATGAACTCGATGCCATAGGCCTGGCCCAGGTAACCGAATGCATCGTGGGACGTTACGATCTTGCGATTGCCTGGTGGCAACGCACCGAGTTTGGCCTTGGCTTCGGCGAGCAGGGCATAGATTTTCTTCAGGTACGCCTGGCTGTTGCGTTCGTAGTCGGCCTTGTTGGCCGGGTCGGCAGCTTCCAATGCCTTGGTGATGTTGCTGACATACAGCTCGGCGTTCGCCAGGTTGTGCCAGGCGTGCGGGTCGGGGATGGTCTCGCCATCTTCATCCAGTGAACGCGGAATGACGCCGCGGCTGGCGCTGATCACCGGGGCAGTGGTTTCAGTGCTGGTCACCAGACGATCCAACCATGGCTCGAAGCCCAGTCCATTCTTGATGATCAGTTTTGCCTTGAGCAATGCCTTGGCGTCGTCTGGCGTGGGTTCGTAGGTGTGTGCGTCGGCGTCCGGCCCGACCATGTTGGTGATTTGGATATGCTCACCGCCGACCTGTCGGGTCATGTCGGCGAGGATGCTGAAGCTGGTCACCACCTGGAGTTTTTCAGCGGCGGACAGGGACATGGACAGCATCAGACTGATTAGCACGAGCAGAACGCGCATCGGGAAACACCTCATTGGGATGTGAGCAAAGGCGGGCGGCGCAGCAAGCCGTGCACCGGACCGAATACCACCGACAGCAGGTACAACGCGCCCGCCACCAGTACGATGGACGGCCCGCTGGGCAGTGAGTAATAGAAGGACAACAACAGACCAAGCCACACCGAGAGGCAACCGAGTAGCGCCGCGATCAGCATCAGCAGTGGCAGGCGACGGCTCCAGAATCGTGACGCGGCGGCTGGCAGCATCATCAGGCCGACCACCATCAGCGCACCGATGGCCTGGAAGCCGATCACCAGGTTCAACACCACCAGGGTCAGGAATACGCCATGGGCCAGCGGGCCAAGACGACTGACGGTTTGCAGGAACAGTGGGTCCAGGGTATCGAGCAGCAACGGTCGGTAAATAAATGCCATCGCCAACAGGCTGGCACCGGATACCCAGAGCATGCCGGTGAGCGCCGGGCCGTCCACCGCCAAGGCTGAGCCGAATAGCAGGTGTAGCAAGTCCAGGCGTTTACCGGCCATGCCGAGTATCAATACGCCGGCCGCCAGGGAAATGGGATAAATCGCGGCGAGGCTGGCGTCTTCCCTTAGACCGGTTCGCCGAGTAATCCAGGCGGCGAGCCCGGCCATGCTCAGGCCCGCGCCCAGGCCGCCAATGGTCAAGGCCGGCAGGCTCAACCCGGCAAACCAGAAACCGAGGGCGGCGCCAGGCAAAATGCCGTGAGCTACGGCGTCACCAATCAGGCTCATGCGCCGAAGAATCAGGAACACGCCCAACGGCGCCGTGCTGCACGCCAGCACCAGGCCGCCAAGCAAGGCCCTGCGCATGAAGACAAACTCTTGAAACGGTTGCCAGAGATGAGTGGCCGCAAGCATCAGGCCACCCACGTGTGGGGTTGTTGAGCGATCAAGTCGACACTACGGCCCAGCACGCAGCCGGTGTTGCTGATCAGCAGTGTATGGGGGATGTGTTGGCGGACCGCTGCCAGATCATGGCACACCACCACGACGGTTCGGCCCAGGGCATGCCAGTGATGGAGGTGTTTCCACAGCAGCGCCTGGCCCTGTTCGTCGAGGGCGGCGTGGGGTTCGTCGAGCAACAGCAGTGGCGCTTCGGCCAGGCTCAGGCGAGCGAGCAGGGCACGTTGCAACTCGCCTCCTGACAGCGCCATTAACGGACGATGTTCGAGTCCGGTCAAAGCCCAGTCGGCCAGTACGGTCTGGAGCAACTGCCTGCGCATGGCTGGCGTGTGTCGATTACCCCAGGAACCGGCGGCCACCAACTCTTGCAAACTGATGGGGAATTGCCGATCCAGATGTTGCTGCTGAGGCATGAACGAAACTCCACCACGGCGTGGAACATCCAAGGTGACTTTGCCGGAGAGCGGTTTTTGCAGCCCCGCGAGCACTTTCAACAGGCTGCTTTTGCCCGAGCCGTTGGCACCGATAATGGCGGTGAGACTGCCGGCCGGTCGCTGCATCGCGAGCGGCGGCGTGAGGGGTTGCCCGGGGGCGCCCCAGCGCAGCGCTTGGCAGTTGATCATGATGCGTCCCGGGTCCAGCGGCTTTGCGCCACGGCGTCATGGGCGTGCAGGCTTTCGGCGTGAACGACGCGTACATTCAGGGCAGCGATGTCGGGTAACCGCCTCAGGGCCGTGCTTAATCTCCGCGCGGCGTCTTCGCAGAACATCAGGTTTTGGCCGTTGGCTAGGGCGAAGGCCTGTTCGTCGGCGCGCTTGACGGCGGTCTGCACAGCGGTGCCGAGGGTTGCTTCGGCTTCGTTGATGAAAGACTGCAGCGGCAAATCGTCGGCATCGGCGTTCAGACGGAGGGTCAGGGTCGCCGTACTGCGTTGGCTATGAGGGGTGGCGACGATGCCGTTTGACGAACCTAGCCAGGCCAGGATCTCGGCGTGCTCAAGTTTTTGGTTAGCGAAGTCGTCGACGAATTGCTGTTGGATCAATTGCCGGGCAAGTGCGGCCGAACAAGGGCAGGTGGAGGAATAGGGAATCTGAATGCTCAGTTCCACGTGGAACATTGCGTTTTTCAAGTGGGCTTCGATGCTCACCGGGTAGCGTTTCCAACCCATCAGCGGGCTGATGAGTGCCGGACGCTTGAGCAGCAGATCGGTATGTACACTGAGCGATGCCGCGTGGGACAAGCCTTCGTGGCTGTCGAGAAATTGCTGGAGGATTCGGCGCAATAACGCTGGTGAAAGCGTCGTCTCTTCAAGTAGCTCCAGCGCCAAGTACAAGCGTGACATGTGAATGCCGCGCGCCTCACCGTCATCAAGGCTGACACCCGCGTCGGCCATTGCACTGAGACGCTGGCCGTCGATCAATACCGGTGTTGCGATGCCACACATACCCACCCAATCAAGGGGCAGGGTTTGACGTGAAGCCTGCGCAGCGATGTCGGGCAGGGTTAACGCGTTCATGGTCAAGGTCCATCGAAGGTTCAAAATTATATGTTATAGTATAACTTCTAATTTAAAGAAACCTTCTCCATGAAAGGAGTTTCATTTCCCCAAACGTGCACGTTCCACGTGAAACATCAGCGCGATGAATCCTGGCAACCGTTCATGCGCCCGCATACAAACGCGCCAGTGCTACCGCCCGAACTAGAGAAACGGTTGAGCGTTGTCCAGCCTACACGCCTGCTGTATCCGACCCAGCTTTCTCCATCCGATGCCAAGCCAGTAAAGAAGGTGAGCTGACCGTAACGGCTGTTTGTTTGCGCCCAATAACGACGACTGGCCGCTTCAAAACCTCGTAAATAAATGGTGTTTCCAGCCGTCGCGACGCTATAGGCATTGCCTTGGCTATCCACGCACGCCAGTAAATTCGCACTGCGGGTGCAATTCGCCAGGAGTGGACTTTGGGCCGCAGCGCCTAGCGCCCACAGCAACAGCGGGCCCGCAAAAATAAACTTCAGACGATTGCGCATGGATTGCTCTCAGACCAATGAGGACAGGCGGGGCTGGTTGAATGGCACTGTTATACTATAACATAAAAACAACCGGATCCTGAACCACGCCAAACCCTGGAAACGAGCCGTAGTCGAAGCGGCCGCCTGATGAGGATATACCTGATGCCCAATCGTCTTCCCGTAACCGTCCTTTCCGGATTTCTCGGTGCCGGCAAAAGCACGCTGCTCAACCACGTTTTGCGTAATCGCGACAATCTACGGGTCGCGGTGATCGTCAATGATATGAGCGAGATCAACATCGATGGCAGCGAAGTCCAGCGAGATGTCACCCTGAGTCGTTCCGAAGAAAAACTGGTGGAAATGAGCAACGGCTGCATCTGCTGCACGTTGCGCGAGGACTTGCTCGAAGAAGTTGGGCAACTCGCCAGGGAAGGGCGTTTCGATTACCTGCTGATCGAGTCCACGGGTATTTCCGAACCGCTGCCAGTGGCAGAAACCTTCACGTTTCGTGATGAAGAAGGCCGAAGCCTGGCCGATGTGGCGCGACTCGACACTATGGTGACGGTGGTCGATGGGGTGAATTTCCTGCTGGATTACCAGGCCGCTGAAAGCCTTGCATCGCGGGGTGAAACCCTGGGTGAGGACGATGAACGCTCGATCACCGACCTGCTGATCGAACAGATCGAGTTTGCCGACGTGATTCTGATCAGCAAGATCGACCTGATCAGCCAGCATGAACGGGAAGAGTTGACCGCGATTCTGCAGCGCCTCAACGCCCAGGCGCAGATCCTCCCCATGGTCATGGGGCAGGTGCCGCTGGGCAGAATCCTCGACACAGGCCTTTTCGACTTCGAACGCGCCGCCCAGGCCCCTGGCTGGCTGCAGGAGCTGCGTGGCGCGCACGTGCCAGAAACCGAGGAATATGGCATCGCCTCGACCGCCTATCGGGCACGCCGACCGTTTCATCCCGAGCGCTTTTTCAGTTTCATCGACCGTCCATGGCCTAACGGCAAACTCCTGCGCTCCAAGGGGTTCTTCTGGCTGGCCAGCAAACCTGAGGAGGCGGGCAGTTGGTCCCAGGCCGGGGGCTTGATGCGGCATGGTTTTGCCGGGCGCTGGTGGCGGTTCGTGCCGAAAAACCAATGGCCGCAGGATGAAGAGAGCACAGCGGCGATCATGAAGAACTGGCTCGCTGCCACAGGCGATTGCCGTCAGGAGCTCGTCTTCATTGGTCAGGACATCAACTTCAGCCAGCTCACCGCTGAATTGGACGCTTGCTTGCTCACAGACGCGGAAATGGCCTTAGGCGCCGAAAATTGGCGCTTGTTACCCGATCCGTTCGGTCCATGGCATGAAGAGGTGGCAGCGTGATGCTGGCGCCCAGTTTGAAAAGGGCGGTGCCGGTACGGCAGGCCCAAGGTGATACGCCAGGGGTATTCACGCAGATCCTGGACGACGGCACCAACCTGGCGGTCTGGCAGCGTCAGCTTCCTGCACACATCAGCGATTTTGCGGCCATGGTGCTGGCGATGGACCAGTCGCTGGCCGAATCACGCGTGCTCGAGTTGCCGGAGGAAGACACGCAGCCGGCGTTGCAGGGCCTGGCTGCAGGTTTCAGCGACCTGCAAGGCTACGAAGGCTTTATCGCCGATGTCTCCTGGCTGGTCAGTGCATTTGCCTGCCTATTGGGTGCCCAACGTGTCGGCCTGCGCCTGCGCACGCTGGACAAGGCGATGTGTCCGCGCTTTCACGTTGACCACGTGCCGGTGCGGCTGCTGACCACCTATGCGGGCGTCGGCAGCCAGTGGCTTGAGGAAGGTGCCATGGACCGTCGACGACTTGCCGAGCCTGAGGCTGAGCCCAGTGATCCGCGCGTGATCCAGCAGTTTCGTTGCGGTGATGTGGGTTTGCTTAAAGGCGAAAAATGGCAAGGCAACGAAGGCCTTGGCCTGATCCATCGATCACCGGATCTCGCGCCGGGAGAGCGTCGATTGATTCTCACGCTGGATTGGCTGGCTTAAGGCTTGAGCCAGGTGCCTTGGTTCTGCCCTTCGCAAAAGGGCTGCAGATAAGCGGCATCGGTCGCCACGCCGTAATAGTGAATATCCTGGCGGTAAGGCATATTGGCGACCTGAGCGTTGCTGCAAACGCCGAACGCGCCGCCGGGGCATTGATCGACGTATTGCACCTCGACCTTCTGGCCGGCAAGGTTTGGCTGGCAGAAACCATCGGCAAACAGCTTCTGCGGGATGTTGCGGTTCTGCTGGCAGACTTTCACATCCAGCCGCTCCGCCTGGCTGTGGACCACGCAAGCCTGGGCCAATGCCTGGTTCGAAGTCAGTGCCAGTAACAACCAGCCGATCATTCGCATATTCACCTCCATCGAAAGCCGTCGATTATGTTGCAGCACATTCCCACCCATGTCATCGCGGGTCCCTTGGGCGCCGGCAAGACCAGCCTGATCAGGCATCTGCTGGCGCAGCGCCCGGCCAATGAGCGCTGGGCGGTGCTGATCAATGAGTTCGGCCAGATCGGCCTGGATGCCGCGTTGCTGACCCAGGCGGGCGATGGTATCGCACTGGGCGAAGTGGCCGGTGGCTGCTTGTGCTGCGTCAACGGCGCGCCGTTTCAGATCGGTCTTGGGCGTTTGCTACGCAAGGCCAGGCCGGATCGGCTATTCATCGAACCCTCTGGCCTGGGTCATCCGGCACAGTTGCTGCGGCAGTTGAGCGAAGCGCCATGGCTCGGCGTGCTGGCGGTGCAACCCTGTGTGCTGGTGTTGGACGCCCGGGCGATGGCGGACGGCAAGCCCTTGCCCGACGCGCAGCAACAAACCCTGGCGGATGCCGGACTGCTGGTGCTGAACAAGTCCGAGACCCTCACACAAGCCGATCGTGAACGGCTGACGGCGCAACTGCCAGGGCGTGCGTTGTACTGGACGCAACAGGCTGCGCTGCCGATCGAGCGATTGCCAGGCCTTGCGGCTCGGGGCAGCGGAGCTGTGGATAACTTGATCTTGCCCAAGAGCCTGAGCCAGATACCGGCCATTTGGTCCGACCCAACGCTGCCGATCTGCTTGTATCAGCAGCAGGAAGGTGGCTGGAGTATTGGTTGGCGCTGGCACCCTAGCCAGCAATTCGACGCAGCGGCATTGACGCGATGGCTACAAGGCCAAGACTGGAAACGGGGGAAGATGGTTATCCACAGCGTCGGTGGTTGGGTTTCAGCCAATGCGCTAGAGGGGGCGATGCTGGGTTGGCAAGCCAGTGAGTGGCGCCAGGATTCTCGGATCGAGCTGATTTTCGATCGGGCGCAAGACGTTGATGGTCTGCAAGCCGGGCTGGCGAATTGTCAGTGTCGCTGAGTCAGCCGTGTTTCAAGGCTTCCATTTGTTGTGTTCCTGGCGCCATTGGCTCAACTCGATGACTTCAGCCCTGGGCCTGGTCTGGACCGGTTCAATCGGCGTTGGCGGTGTTTCTTCGAAGGGCATCGGGTAGGGCGCCAGCTCTATTTGTGCGCTGTGGGCACCAAACTGGGTGATGGTGCCCGAATGGCGGCTTTCGCCGGTGACGGTGAACTCGAAGGTGTAGACGCGAGCCAGCCGTCGTCGTCCGCTGGCGTCTTTCACGAAACCGATCTTTTTCAGCGCCACGTTGCCGTCCAGCAGCTCGATCTTGAGGTTGGCGCAATGCTGCACGACCCTCGCCAACGCCCGTTCGCGCAAGCCATGGTTGTGCCACAGCCAGGCGCCGCCGGTAGCCAGCAACATCAGCACGAAAATGTTTCCAAGGGTCAGCATGAACGAGGTGCTCCAACAAGTTGCTGCCAGCTTAACTGTCTCGCCGGTCTGTCGTATAGGCTGCGTTTAGTCGCATACTGCGCGGCTTGAATTTCAATCGTTTTACGGAAATTTCCCGCATGAAACGTACGCCTCATCTGCTTGCCATTCAGTCCCACGTGGTGTTCGGACACGCCGGCAATAGCGCCGCAGTGTTTCCGATGCAGCGGGTTGGCGTGAACGTTTGGCCGCTCAACACTGTGCAGTTTTCCAATCACACCCAGTACGGCCAATGGGCCGGTGAAGTGCTGGCCCCAGAGCAGATACCGGCATTGGTAGAAGGCATCGCGGCCATCGGTGAGCTGGGCCATTGCGATGCGGTGTTGTCCGGTTACCTGGGCAGCGCGGCTCAGGGGCGGGCGATTCTGACGGGCGTGGCGCGGATCAAGGCCGCCAATCCGAAGGCGCTGTACCTGTGTGACCCGGTTATGGGGCATCCAGAGAAGGGCTGTATCGTGGCGCCCGAGGTGAGCGAGTTTCTCCTGGAAGAAGCTGCTGCCGTGGCGGACCTCATGTGCCCGAACCAACTGGAGCTGGACAGTTTTTCAGGACGCAAGGCGCAATCGTTGCTCGATTGCCTGGCCATGGCCCGGGCATTGCTGGCCCGTGGCCCGAAGGCAGTGCTGGTCAAGCACCTGGCCTACCCTGGCAAGCCGGATGACAGCTTCGAAATGCTGTTGGTGACCGCCGACGGTAGCTGGCACCTGCGCCGTCCGCTGTTGGCTTTCCCGCGTCAGCCGGTGGGCGTGGGTGACCTGACGTCAGGGTTGTTCCTGGCGCGGATACTGTTGGGGGACAGTCTGGTGGCGGCGCTCGAGTTCACTGCCGCAGCGGTGCATGAAGTGCTGCTGGAAACCCAGGCCTGCACAAGCTATGAGCTGGAACTGGTCCGCGCCCAGGACCGGATCGCCCATCCACGGGTGCGGTTCGAGGCAGTGCCGATCAGTCTCTGATCGCATCCGGGGAAATGCTGCAAATCCCTGTGGGAGCGAGCTTGCTCGCGATGGCGGTCTAACAGTCGACATTGATGTTGAATGTAATGGCCTCATCGCGAGCAAGCTCCCCACAATTGGTTTTCGGCGGTCGCTTAGGGCCCGTCTGCCTTGATGTCCTGATAACGCTTTTCCAGCTCCTGGCGAATCTGCCGGCGTTGCTGGGCTTGTTCGTAGCGGCGTTTTTCTTCGCTGTTGTGTGGCTGCAAGGGCGGCACGGCTGCGGGTTTACGCAGGTCATCCACCGCAACCATGGTGAAGAAGCAACTGTTGGTGTGGCGCACCGAGCGTTCGCGAATATTTTCGGTCACGACTTTGATGCCCACTTCCATCGACGTGTTGCCGGTGTAGTTCACCGAGGCCAGGAAGGTCACCAGTTCGCCGACATGAATCGGCTCACGGAAAATGACCTGGTCAACCGACAGGGTCACCACGTAGCGCCCGGCGTAGCGGCTGGCGCAGGCGTAGGCGACTTCGTCGAGGTATTTGAGCAAGGTGCCGCCATGGACATTGCCAGAGAAGTTGGCCATATCGGGGGTCATCAACACCGTCATCGACAGCTGGGCGTTTCCGGGTTCCATAACGTACTCACGGTTCAAGGCAGCAATGTTGGAGTGCACCTCTGCGGGTGCTGGTGGGTGGCCTGCAAACAGGTCACCAGGTTTTAAAAACCACCGATATCGGGACGCTGCGCCTGTGGTTGCCGTCACGCGCCGATGGATCTGTTTCCATATATTGCACTGTCTTTTTGTCGGAAGTCGCGGTGTTACCCTTCAAAAGCCCGTTGTGAGGGCAATTCCTACAGAGGAAACGGATTTCTCCAGCTCTGCAGTGAGTCATTTTGAACAGGGAGCCCCGACATGCATGCCATCAGTTTCATTCAAGACTTGGCAATCATCATGATGGCTGCGGGGCTGGTGACCGTACTCTTTCATCGTTTCAAGCAACCGGTGGTATTGGGCTACATCGTGGCCGGCTTCATCATCGGCCCGCATACGCCGCCGTTCGGTTTTATCCACGACGAAGACACGATCAAGACCCTGGCCGAGCTTGGGGTGATCTTCCTGATGTTTTGCCTGGGTCTGGAGTTCAGCCTGCGCAAACTGTTCAAGGTCGGGGCCACGGCGTTCATCGCGGCGTTCCTCGAAATTGTGCTGATGATCTGGATCGGCTATGAAATCGGCCGCTGGTTCGAGTGGAGCACCATGGACTCGCTGTTCCTCGGCGCGATCCTGGCCATTTCCTCCACCACCATCATCGTCAAGGCCCTCAATGACCTGAAGATGAAGAACGAGCGCTTCGCACAGCTGATTTTCGGGGTGTTGATCGTCGAGGACATCCTCGGTATTGGCA
The DNA here is from genome assembly GCF_014268695.2 of Pseudomonas ogarae. Classification (NCBI taxonomy): domain Bacteria; kingdom Pseudomonadati; phylum Pseudomonadota; class Gammaproteobacteria; order Pseudomonadales; family Pseudomonadaceae; genus Pseudomonas; species Pseudomonas ogarae. Next base: position 158,032 of record NZ_CP077086.1, on the reverse strand, counting down.
TCATCGCCCTGCTGTCGAGCATTGCCGTCGGCGGCACCGTGAGCTCCGGCGAGGTGTTTTCCACGGTGGGCAAGTTGTCGTTGTTCATGATCGTCGCGTTGGTCATCGGCATTCTGCTGGTGCCGAGGGTGCTGGCCTACGTGGCGAAGTTCGACAGCAACGAAATGCTCCTGATTACCGTATTGGGCCTGTGTTTCGGCTTCTGCCTGCTGGTGGTGAAGCTGGAATACAGCATGGTGCTCGGGGCGTTCCTGATCGGTGCGATCATGGCCGAGTCCCGGCAACTGCTGAAAATCGAGCGGCTGGTGGAACCGGTGCGCGATCTGTTCAGCGCGATTTTTTTCGTCGCCATCGGGCTGATGCTCGATCCGGCGATATTGCTGCAGTACGCCTGGCCGATTGCGGTGATCACGGGTGCAGTGGTGCTCGGCAAGATGTTGTCCTGCGGCCTCGGTGCCTTTATCGCTGGCAACGACGGACGCACCTCGCTGCGCGTTGGGATGGGCCTTTCGCAGATCGGCGAATTCTCCTTCATCATCGCGTCGTTGGGGATGACCCTGCAGGTCACCAGCGATTTCCTCTATCCAGTCGCGGTCGCCGTCTCGGTGTTGACCACACTGTTGACGCCGTACCTGATCCGGGCCGCCGATCCGCTGTCCGTCAAGTTGGCGACGCTCATGCCGCAACGGCTGACGCGGGTGCTGGGGATGTATGGCGAATGGCTGCGCAGTATCCAGCCCCACGGCGAAGGGGCGATGGTGGCGTCGATGATCCGGCGGATTCTGTTGCAGGTGGGGGTCAATCTGGCGCTGGTCATTGCGATTTTTGTCTCGGGCGGTTTTTTCGCCGAGCGGATGTCGGCTTACTTGCAAGCGTGGATCAGCGACCCGAGCTGGCAGAAAGCCTTGATTTGGGGCGGGGCGTTGTTGCTGTCGCTACCGTTCCTGATCGCCGCCTATCGCAAGCTCAAGGCGCTGTCGATGCTGTTGGCGGAGATGGGCGTGAAGCCGGAGATGGCAGGCCGCCACACCCAGCGCGTGCGTCGGGTGATCGCCGAAGTGATCCCGATTCTCTCGCTGCTGGTGATTTTCCTGCTATTGGCGGCCTTGTCGGCCAGCATCCTGCCGACCAACAAGTTGCTCGTACTGATCGCCGTGGTAGCGACTGCCGTGGCGGCATTGCTCTGGCGCTGGTTCATCCGCCTGCATACGCGCATGCAGGTGGCCTTGCTTGAAACCCTGGACAACCACAAGGAATCGTCCGGGCATTGACCGGCCGTGGGGCTCAGCTTTCCAGCCAGACGTCCCGCGCCCAGTGCCAGACCGATTCCCAGGTTTCTTCGGCGATCAGTTCTTCTTCGGCCTGCCACAGCACCACAGTGCCGTCTTCTTCGACGCAATAATAATCGTCGCCGTCCTGGCAGATCGGGATCAGGCTGCGGTCGACACCGGCATCCCAGGCATTGGCGGCCACATCCGGCAGGTAGGTGTGGGATTGTGGATCGGTGACGGTCACCGGTTCCAGGCTGCCATAGACGACATCGCTGACGGTCAGCAAAAATTCCCTGAAGACGAATGGGATATCGATGAACAGCTGCTCCTCGATCTCTACCAGCAAGTCTTCGTCGGGCAACTCCAGCGGGACCGGTACGGGCTCGTTGGCTTCACGCAATTGTTCGATGATTTCTTCCACGTCCGGGGATCCTCTTTCTCGATGGCGCGGTTTTATATGGAGCGGTTTATACAGTAGCTCGCTATAGATGCAACTGCGAAATAGAAAACCCCGGCCTGAGCCGGGGTTCTTTTATTTCAACATGCAAAACGGGCAAAGGTTCAACCGTTCTGGCGGATACCGGCCACCAGCCAAGGCTGGTCATCGCCCTGGGCACGTTCCATGTTCCAGCTTTCGCTGAACGCTTCGCCCTTGTCGAAGCGAGAATCCTTCGACACACCGCTGAAGGTCAGGGTGGCGATGGTCTTGTCGGCGCGATCGTCGACGCCGTCCAGTTGCACGTTCAGATTGTCGATGTAGGTGGACTGGAAGCCATCGCCCAGTTCGGCCCGCTCGCGCTTGAGGAACTCCAGCAGTTGCGGGGTTACGAACTCGGAGATCTTGTCCATTTCGTTCGCATCCCAATGTTGCTGCAGGGACATGAAATGGTTGCGCGCGGCTTCGACGAAGCGGCCTTCGTTGAACCAGGCTGGCGCATTGATGACCGGACGGACGGCGGCAGGCGCTGCGGAACCGCCGAAGATCGAGCCACCGGCCGGTTGCTGGTTCAACTCTTCCCGTTGCATCGGCGCGTGGCCGGCCGGAGCCAATTGCTCCTGCTGCTTGCGACGACGGGCGGCAATGAAGCGGAAGGCCAGGAAGGCGATGACCGCCATGATCAGGATGTCGAAGATCTGCATGCCCTGGAAGCCGTCGCCCATGAACATGGAGGCGAGCAGGCCACCGGCGGCGATGCCGGCCAGGGGGCCGAGCCAGCGCGAAGCACCGCTGGCCTTCGTGGCAGCGCCAGCAGCACCGGCCGCGCCCGCGGTGGCGGCAGTGGAACCGGCTGCAGAGGACGGCGCCATCTGGCTGGTCTGGTGAGTCGGGGCCGCGCCCGAACTTTTACCACCGCCAAAGCGTTTGGCGGCATTGGCGTCGATTGCCATCGTCAGGCCGATGCACAGCGCCATGGCGATGCTAAGAAAACGTTTCATATAAAGGCATTCCCATTTGTGGATAGCACGCGCGCCATGTTGCACAGCTGAACTGTTGCTGGCTAGCGGCAGAGTGTTTCGGGCTTTTGCGTGACAGCTTAGGTTCAGCTTCGGCTGTGCAAGAAGGCTTGTTCGCTTTGGGCTGTAGGAAAAGTAAATAAGTTCGGTCGGAAACTAATGCGGGAGATGAAGATACCTGTGGGAGCAAGGCTTGCCCGCGATAGCGATCTGTCTGACGCATCTGTGTTGAATGTGCCACCGCCTCGCGGGCAAGCCTTGCTCCCACAGCAAGGTGCTTCTTACGAAATCCTTAGATCGCTTCCAGCTTGGCATACCCCAGCATCAGCCACTTGCTGCCTTCGCTGAAGTTCACCTGCACCCGCGCCTGGGCGCCAGCACCCTCGAAGTTGAGGATCACGCCGTCGCCGAATACCGAATGCCGCACGGTCTGGCCGAGGCTGAAGCCGGTTTCCGGGATGTTGCTGCCGCCGAACAGGCTGCTGGCGCTTTGTTGCTGGCCGCCACCGAACGGTCGGCTGACACTGTTGGACAGCCGCACTTCCTGGATCAGTCCCTTCGGGACTTCACGTACGAAGCGTGACACCTTGTTGTAGGTCTCGCTGCCATACAAACGTCGGGTTTCGGCGTAGGTCAGCACCAGATTCTGCATGGCGCGGGTGATACCGACATAGGCCAGGCGCCGTTCCTCCTCCAGGCGTCCCGGTTCTTCCAGGCTCATCTTGTGGGGGAACAGGCCTTCTTCCATGCCCACGAGGAACACGTAGGGGAATTCCAGGCCTTTGGCGCTGTGCAGGGTCATCAGCTGGATGCTGTCTTCATGCTCGTCGGCCTGGGTGTCGCCGGCCTCCAGGGAGGCGTGACCCAGGAAGGCCGACAGCGGTGACAGGTCTGCGTCTTCTTCGGTGCTTTCGAAGTTGCGGGCGGCGCTGACCAGTTCCTCAAGGTTTTCCACCCGGGCCTGGCCTTTCTCGCCTTTTTCCGCTTCGTGGTAGGCGATCAGGCCGGACTGCTCAATGACGGTCTGGGTCATCAAGTGCAGAGGCATTTCCCCGCACTTGGCGGCCAGGTCTTCGATCAGGTCCATGAAGGCCTTCAGCGCACCGGCGGCGCGACCGGTCATGCCTTTGTTGGCGACCAGTTGGTGCATGGCTTCCCACATGGACACGTGGCTGTGGCGCGCGTGATCGCGAATCGCCTCGACGGTTTTCTCGCCGATGCCCCGCGTTGGCACGTTGATCACCCGCTCCAGGGCCGCATCGTTGCCGCGACCTTCGATCAGGCGCAGGTAGGCCATGGCGTTCTTGATTTCAGCGCGTTCGAAGAAGCGCTGGCCGCCGTAGATGCGGTAGGGGATTCGCTCGCGCAGCAACGCCTCTTCCAGCACCCGCGACTGGGCGTTGGAACGGTACAGGATGGCGATATCGCTGCGGGCCAGGCCGGTTTTCAGCGCGCTTTCGATGGTTTCCACCACGTAGCGGGCTTCGTCGTGCTCGTTGAAGGCGGCGTAGAGGTTGATCGCTTCGCCTTCGCCGCCGTCGGTCCACAGCTCTTTGCCCAGGCGCCCGGTATTGTTGGCGATCAGGGCGTTGGCGGCCTTGAGGATGCCGGCGGTGGAGCGGTAGTTCTGTTCCAGGCGGATGACTTCGGCGTCTGGGAAGTCCGCCGAGTATTGGTGGATGTTCTCGATCTTGGCGCCGCGCCAGCCGTAGATCGACTGGTCGTCGTCACCCACCACCATCAGGCTGTCACCGCCCTTGGCGAGCAGGCGCAACCAGGCGTATTGCACGGCGTTGGTGTCCTGGAATTCGTCCACCAGTACATGCCGGAAGCGCTTCTGGTAATGGGCTAGCAGGCCTGGGTGGTCACGCCACAGGTCCAGCGCCCGTAGTAGCAGCTCGGAGAAGTCGATGACTCCGGCACGCTGGCACGCCGCCTCGTAGGCTTCGTAAATGCTGCGCATGGTCGCCAGGAACAGGTCGCCACTGGCCTGGATGTGCTGCGGACGCAGGCCTTCGTCTTTCTGGCCGTTGATGAACCATTGCGCCTGGCGGGCTGGCCAGCGCTGCTCGTCCAGGCCCAGCTCGCGGATCACCCGCTTGACCAGGCGCTGCTGGTCGTCGCTGTCCAGGATCTGGAAGGTCTGGCTCAGCCCGGCCTCCTGCCAATGCGCCCGCAACAAGCGGTGCGCCAGGCCGTGGAACGTGCCGACCCACATGCCGGCGGGGTTGATGCCCATCAGTTGCTCGATGCGATGGCGCATCTCGGCCGCGGCCTTGTTGGTGAACGTCACCGACAGGATCGAATGGGGCGAGGCGTTCTCGACCTGGATCAACCAGGCGATACGGTGCACCAGCACTCGGGTTTTACCGGAGCCGGCACCGGCCAGGACCAACTGACGACCCACGGAGGCGGCTACGGCCTGACGTTGGGCATCGTTGAGGGAGTTCAGCAGAAGGGAGAGATCATCGCGCATCGGGGCATTCTAGGGTGCGGCGTCACCCCGGGCAAACCGAGCTTTGCATCAGCCGATAAAAGACCGGTTGTGGATGACCGGCGGGTCATAGGCTACAGCCATTGGCGGGACTCGCTTCGAAGGGGCGCGAGCCAATGAAATAGCGACTTTTTCCGTATTTTTATGAGCTGGGGCAGTGTGGGATGGCCCATGGCTTGTGTATGCTCGGTGCTTGTTTCGGGTTCTCCACGCTCTACTGAATAAGAACAAGAACAGTGCCAATGACCCTCAATTCCGATCCGGCGGGCCCCTGTGTGGAGCCGCGGATCATCTGCAAGCAGTACGCCACGGAGATGGCGGTCGAGCGCACACGTCTGCTGTATCAAGGCTCGCTGCTGCCTACGCTGTTCATGTTGCTCAACGGTCTGGTCTGCGCCGCGCTGTTGTGGGAGCCGCGGCGCTATTTCCTGGTCAGCGTCTGGCTCGTCTGGTTGCTGTCACTGGTGGCCTTGCGGGTGATCCAGGTGGCAGCTTTCGATTCGGCGATGCCAAGCCGCCAGGCACACCCGATCTGGTTGCGCATGTTTTTGCTGGGCTCAGCAATGACCGGCCTGACGCTGGCTGGGGCCGGTATCGCGTTGGTCCCGGCTGACAGCTTCCAGCAGCAGGCTTGGGTGTTCGGCCTGATTGGCGCGGCTGCCCTGTCCGCCAGCGTGGCCTACGCGGTGAGTCTTCCCGCATTCCTGTCCTTTACCTTGCCCTGCCTGTTACCGGCCATCGGCTATCTCTTTTGGGGCGGCGATGAGCAGCAACGCGGGTGGGGCTGGCTTGGGCTGATTGTGCTGGTCTCGTTGAGCGTGGTCGCCTGGCAAGTCAACCGCTTGATCCAAAGCAGTCTGTTGCGACGTTTCCAGAACCAGGCGCTGATCGAGCACCTGCAGCAAGCGCAAACCCGCAGCGCCCAGCTCAACGACGCGCTGGCCCGGGAAGTCGAGCAACGTCGTTCTGCCGAGGAAAAACTGCGGGCGGCCCAGGTGGGCCTGGAGGCGCGGGTAGCGCAGCGCAGTCTTGAACTGGAGGTCACCAGCCAGGCCTTGAGCAAGAGTGAGGCGCGTCTGGCCCTGGCGCTCAAGGCCAGTGAGCTGGGGTTGTGGGATTGGAACCTGCAGACTGACGAAGTCCATCACACCCAGCTCAAGGAACTCTTCGGCCTGGAGCCCGAATACATCACGGCGATGCTCACTCACCTCACCCCGCGCCTGCACCCTCAAGACCTGCCGGCGCTCAAGCGAGCCCTGGTCGAACACCTCAAGGGCCGCAGCGAGGATTACCAGATCGAATACCGCGTGCGTCACGGCGACGGTCACTGGGTCTGGATCGAAGACCGCGGCCGGGCCGTGGAGCGCAGCGTGAGCGGACGGGTGCTGCGTATGGTTGGCACCCGGCGAGACATTAGCGTCAGCAAGGAGCTCGAGCAGCAACGGCAACTGGCGGCCACAGTGTTCGAAGCTGCTAGCGAAGGGATCGTGATTTTCGACCCCCACTACGTGCTACTCGCTGCCAATCAGGCGTTCACGCGGGTCACCGGTTTCAATATCGATGACATGCTCGGGCGTAACGTGGTGGATCTGCCGTGCAGTCGCGATGCGCGCCGGCATTACCCCATCATTCGCCAAGCGCTCAAGCAGCACGGCACCTGGCAGGGTGAGTTGGTAGAGGCACGTGCCAACGGCGAGTTGTATCCGCAATGGCTGCAACTGAACGTCGTGCGCAATGCGCGGGGAAATGTCAGCCATATCGTGGGCTTCTTCGCCGATCTTTCGGCGCGACGCGAATCCGAAGAACGGATGCGCTACCTGACCCATTACGATGAACTGACCGGGCTGGCCAATCGCTCGCTGTTTCGCGAGCGCCTGCACGAAGCTCATCAGCGTGTGCGCCAGGGCGGACGGCGCAGCCTGGCGTTGCTGCATATCAACCTGGACCGTTTCAAATTGCTCAACGACAGTCTCGGCCATGACATCGCCGACCAGTTGTTGCAGAAAATGGCACGACGCCTGATCAATGCGCTGCCCGAGGCGGATACCATCGCCCGGTTATCGGGCGATGAGTTTGCGGTGTTGTTCGATGCCTATGGCAACCTTTCAAGCCTGGCGCGGGTGGCGACCCGGCTGGCCGCCAAACTGCGTGTGCCGCTGACCATCGAAGGCCATGAACTGGTGCTCAGTGCCTCCATTGGCATCAGCTTGTTGCCCGACAATACGCGGGAAATTGCCACACTGGTCAGCCAGGCGAACATGGCTATGCAGCATGCCAAGCATTTGGGGGGCAACAACTTCCAGTTCTACACCGATAGCCTCCAGGCCAGCACGCTGGAGCGCCTGCAACTGGAGAATCAGCTGCGCAAGGCCTTGGAAGAGCAACAACTGAAGGTCTTTTATCAGCCAAAACTGTGCCTGGCGACCGGTCGCCTGAACGCCGCCGAGGCGTTGGTGCGTTGGGATCATCCGGCCATGGGGCGGGTGCCGCCGGGGGATTTCATCGGCCTGGCCGAAGAGACCGGGTTGATCGGGCCGATTGGCGAATTCGTGTTGCGCCAGGCTTGTTGGCAGGCATGCGAATGGCAGCGCCAGGGGCTCGCGCCGATCAGGGTGTCCGTCAATCTGTCGGTGCATCAACTGCGCCAGGGCAAGCTGGTCAGCCTGGTGCGGCAGGTGCTGGAGGAAACCGGTCTGGCCCCGCAATACCTGGAGTTGGAACTGACCGAGAGCCAACTGCTCGACAGCGTTGAACACATCATCGCCACGTTCCAGCAATTGCGGGACCTTGGAGTCAAGCTGGCGATCGACGATTTTGGCACCGGCTACTCATCGCTGAGCTACCTCAAGCGCATCCCGGTGGATTACGTGAAGATCGACCAGGCGTTCATTCGCGGGTTGGGTGAGGGCAGTGTGGATGCGGCAATTACCCGGGCAATCATTGCAATGGCTCATGGGCTGTCGCTCAAGGTCGTGGCCGAAGGCGTCGAGCGGCAGGAGCAGCTCGAATTCCTCAGGAACGAACGTTGCGATGAGGTTCAAGGGTATCTGATCAGCCGGCCGGTGGAGGCTGAAGGGTTGGTTGGGTTGTTGCGGGCGCAACACCTGGTTGAATGAGCCTGAACCGCAACGATAACTTCCCGTCAGGCAACAAAGTTGTCTGGCGGGAAGATATGGGGTCTAAGCTTAGTTAGTGACTAGTACTTCATCGATGTGGTGCAGTAACTGGCCTTCGAAAAAAATACTGACACCCGTGACATTGGAATCGCCCAGTTCTTTGTATTCAACAAACTTGTCTGTCAGTACCGGCAGTGAAACTCCGTCGGAATGTTCAAGTTTCAAGTCCAGTCGCAGATCAAAGGACTTGTCCTGGCGGTCGCTGCGTACCAGCGTCGGGGTAACGCCGCTATTGGCTACAGTGACGGTGCCAAAGGTGCGGAAAGACGCGACACCTGGCATGCGGTCGATCTGTGCGGTCCAATCTTTAGTCGTGATTTTCATGGTAGTAACTCCTGTAGTTAAGTTGATTGCGTCCTGCGGGAGCCAATATATCTACTTTGCCTTGATGGTGTCTGCTCAATTGCGCTTGGTATTGTAAGGAGAAATGAGTTTTCGCTGGCTTACTTGGTTCTGTTTTAAGATATACTGTCTATTGTTGCTGGGAGATATTGTTGAGGGGCGCAAGTTGTTTTAGTAGTTGGCTATTGACCAATAAACGATTTTCCCGCGTTGGAAGCTCAGGACGGGCCTGGAAATCAGCGGATCGGCAGCGTTGAAGGTTTGCGCTACGGCACAAGCTGCTACATCGACGGATCCTCGGCCAAAACAAAGGGGCAGCGAGGCAATCCAGTTACGTTTTGGACGGGCAAAAAGCCAATTCTTGTAGTATAACTACAAGCTTGCTACATCCCGGCACCTGCCCATAACAAGAGTCCAGCCCCTTGAACCTGTTGCAACACATCGCCCAGTCACGCCACTTGCTACGCAAGTCGGAGCTGAAAGTCGCCGATCACGTACTGCTTGATCCTGCGGCCGTGATGCATAGCTCCATGGCCGATCTTGCCCACAGCGTCGGCATCAGCGAACCGACCATCGTGCGTTTCTGCCGGGCCATCGGTTGCTCGGGTTTCCAGGACCTGAAACTCAAGCTGGCGCAAAGCCTGGCCGCCGGCGCGAGCTTCGGTCAGTTTGCGATCCACGAAGACGATTCAGTGGCGGACTACAGCCTGAAAATCTTCGACACGACCCTGCATACCCTGATGGAGGTTCGCGAGAAGCTCGACCCGGTGGCGTTGCAAAAAGCCGTCACGGCCATGTCCCAGGCCCAGCGTGTCGAGTTTTATGGCTTCGGTGCCTCGGGTGCGGTGGCAGCCGATGCCCAGCACAAGTTCTTCCGGTTGCTGCTGACGGCTGCGGCCTATTCCGACCCGCACATGCAGGCCATGTCAGCGGTGACCTTGAAACCCACCGATGTGGCGATCTGCATTTCCCAGTCGGGGCGTTCCAAGGACTTGCTGATCACCGCGAACCTGGTGCGCGAAAGCGGTGCCTCGCTGATTACCTTGTGCCCGAGCCAGACGCCATTGGCGGAACTGTCCACGGTGAACCTGGCCATCGACGTGCATGAAGACACCGAGATCTACACGCCGCTGACCTCGCGCATCGCCCACCTGGTGGTGATCGACGTGCTGGCAATGGGTGTCGCCATGGCCCGTGGTCCAAGCCTGGTCAACCACCTCAAGAGCGTGAAGCGCAGCCTTCGCAGCCTGCGGCTGTCGCCCAAGTCGGTGAAGGCGCTGGACGACTGAATCCCAAGCCCTGAGGTCGAGGGGCTTTCGTGGCGAGGGAGCAAGCTCCCTCGCCACAGGGATCATCTGCCCGAATTCATCGTTCTGTAACCCACGCGCCGCCAAACCGTCATCCCGCGCCGTCATCGTAAAGCTCCCGTATACGTCTTGGGAGTCTCGACATGACCCAGTCCTACGAAGAACGCAGCGCCGTCAAAACCCGTCGTCAGCAGGAAGACCAGCGCCGCATGGCGTTCCGTCGTGCCATCGAAGACCGCTGTGAACAGCGCCAGCTCCTGGCCGAAATCAGCGAATTTCCTGACGCGGCAGAGTTCAATTACTGGCAGGCAACGCCGGCGGCTTCCCGTCGAAACGCTCAACCAGGCCGATGATCTGAGCGCGCTCGCCGCGAACGAATGCCAGGAAGGCGTGAGCCACCGGTGACAGGCGTTTGGCCCTGGCCTGCACCAGGCACCAGCTGCGGTACAGCGGCAATTCCTCCACCGGCAACTCGATGAGTGCGCCGGACGACAGTTCCCGGCTCACGGCGTGGCGCGTCAACAGCGCCACGCCCAGCCCGGCCACCACGCACTCGCGCTGGGCCTCCGCCGACGCCACCTCCAGTGTCTGGGTGAAATGCACCCGTTTCTCCTTGAAATACTCCTCGCAGGCCAATCGCGTGCCGGACCCCGGCTCGCGCAGCAGCAGCGTATAAGGCTCCAGGTCTTGCAAGCGCAGCGGGCCCATTTGGCATAACGGATGATCGGGCGGCGCCACGGCGACGATGGGGTTGTTGAGGAATGGCAGGAATTCCAGGCCCATGTCCTGGGGCACCATGGACATGATCACCAAGTCGTCACGGTTATCCGAGAGCCGGCGGATGACCTGGCCGCGATTGACCACGGTGAGGTTCAGGTTCACCTCCGGATGCTGGCGCTTGAACGCGGCGAACAGGTGCGGGACGAAGTACTTGGCGCTGGACTCCACCGCCAGCTTCAATTGGCCTTGCAGCGAACCCTGCATGTCCGAGAGCTGCATGTCGAGGTTTTCCAGGCGTCCGAAGATGTCTCGGCTAGCACGTTGCAGGGCTTCGGCGGCTTCGGTCATGTAGAGCTTTTTGCCAACATACTCAAACAGCGGTTGGCCAATCAGCTCTTCCAGGGAACGAATCTGTAGGCTGACGGCCGGTTGTGTGAGAGACATTTCATCAGCTGCACGGCTGTAGGACCTCAGGTCGCACACCTCGTTGAAAATCTGCAATTGACGCAATGTCATACGCATCAATGACTTACGCATTTTCTAAGCACTCTTTGGTGGGGCGTACGGCTCAACTATAAGTCTTTACTTATGCATGACCCAATAATTATTCATTTTTGTTAATCAACAGCCAGGACTAGTGTGGGGCTGCGACCAATTGTTACATCTGGTCACGCGTCGGCCTGGACCCCAGGCCGTGGTATCACCGGCTCAAGGGAACCTCCAATTGATAACAAAGATCCTGATCGCCAACCGTGGTGAGATTGCCGTCCGCATCGTGCGCGCTTGCGCCGAGATGGGCATTCGCTCGGTCGCGGTCTACTCCGACGCGGACCGCCATGCGCTGCACGTCAAGCGTGCGGACGAGGCCCACAGCATCGGCGCCGATCCGCTGGCCGGCTACCTCAACCCGCGCAAACTGGTGAACCTGGCGGTGGAAACCGGCTGTGATGCCTTGCACCCCGGCTACGGTTTTCTCTCGGAAAACGCCGAACTGGCGGACATCTGCGCTGAACGCGGCATCAAATTCATTGGCCCTTCGGCAGAAGTCATTCGCCGCATGGGCGACAAGACCGAAGCGCGCCGCAGCATGATCAAGGCCGGTGTGCCGGTCACGCCGGGCACCGAAGGCAACGTGGCGGGCATTGAAGAAGCGCTGACCGAAGGTGACCGGATCGGTTACCCGGTGATGCTCAAGGCCACGTCCGGCGGCGGCGGTCGTGGTATCCGTCGCTGCAACAGCCGCGAAGAACTCGAACAGGCTTTCCCGCGGGTCATTTCCGAAGCCACCAAGGCATTCGGCTCGGCGGAAGTGTTCCTGGAAAAGTGCATCGTCAATCCCAAGCACATCGAAGCGCAGATCCTCGGTGACAGTTTCGGCAACGTGGTGCACCTGTTCGAACGTGACTGCTCGATCCAGCGCCGCAACCAGAAGCTGATCGAAATTGCCCCGAGCCCGCAGCTGACCCCCGAGCAGCGTGCCTACATCGGCGACCTGTCGGTGCGTGCCGCCAAGGCCGTGGGCTACGAGAATGCCGGCACCGTGGAGTTCCTGCTCGCCGAAGGCGAGGTGTACTTCATGGAGATGAACACCCGGGTGCAGGTGGAGCACACCATCACCGAAGAAATCACCGGTATCGACATTGTTCGCGAACAGATCCGCATCGCCTCCGGGTTGCCGCTGTCGGTCAAGCAGGAGGACATCCAGCACCGTGGCTTTGCGTTGCAGTTCCGCATCAACGCCGAGGACCCGAAAAACAACTTCCTGCCCAGCTTCGGCAAGATCACCCGCTATTACGCCCCTGGCGGCCCGGGTGTGCGCACCGACACGGCGATCTACACCGGCTACACCATTCCGCCGTTCTACGATTCGATGTGCCTGAAACTGGTGGTCTGGGCGTTGACCTGGGAAGAAGCAATGGACCGTGGCCTGCGGGCCCTGGATGACATGCGCCTGCAGGGGGTCAAGACCACCGCCGCGTATTACCAGGAGATTCTGCGCAATCCGGAATTCCGCAGCGGCCAGTTCAATACCAGCTTCGTTGAAAGCCACCCTGAACTGACCAACTACTCGATCAAGCGCAAACCCGAAGAGCTGGCCTTGGCCATCGCCGCCGCCATTGCCGCCCACGCAGGCCTGTAAGGAAGTATGACCATGTCCAAGAAGATCTTTGTTACCGACACAATCCTGCGCGACGCCCACCAATCGCTGCTCGCCACCCGCATGCGCACCGAAGACATGCTGCCGATCTGCGACAAGCTCGACAAAGTCGGCTATTGGTCGCTGGAAGTGTGGGGCGGCGCGACATTCGACGCTTGCGTGCGCTTCCTGAAAGAAGACCCGTGGGAGCGCCTGCGCCAACTGCGCGCAGCACTGCCCAACACCCGTCTGCAAATGCTCCTGCGCGGGCAGAACCTGCTGGGCTACCGCCATTACAGCGATGACGTGGTCAAGGCGTTCGTGGCCAAGGCCGCCGTCAATGGCATCGACGTGTTCCGTATTTTCGATGCGATGAACGACGTGCGTAACCTGAAAGTCGCCATCGAAGCGGTGAAGGCCGCCGGCAAGCACGCCCAGGGCACCATCGCCTACACCACCAGCCCGGTGCACACCATCGACGCGTTCGTGGCCCAGGCCAAGCAGATGGAAGCCATGGGTTGCGACTCGGTGGCGATCAAGGACATGGCTGGTCTGCTGACCCCGTATGCCACTGGCGAACTGGTGAAAGCGCTGAAGGCCGAGCAATCGTTGCCAGTGTTCATCCACTCCCACGACACCGCTGGCCTGGCGGCGATGTGCCAACTCAAGGCTATCGAAAACGGCGCTGATCACATCGATACCGCGATCTCCAGCTTCGCCTGGGGCACCAGCCATCCGGGCACCGAGTCGATGGTCGCGGCCCTCAAGGGCAGCGAGTTCGACACCGGCCTGAGCCTGGAACTGCTCCAGGAAATCGGCCTGTACTTCTACGCTGTGCGCAAGAAGTACCACCAGTTCGAAAGCGAGTTCACCGCAGTGGACACCCGCGTCCAGGTCAACCAGGTACCGGGCGGGATGATCTCCAACCTTGCCAATCAGTTGAAAGAGCAGGGCGCACTGAACCGGATGAACGAAGTGCTGGCGGAAATCCCGCGAGTGCGCGAGGACCTCGGCTTCCCGCCGTTGGTGACCCCAACTTCGCAGATCGTCGGTACCCAGGCGTTCTTCAACGTGTTGGCCGGTGAGCGCTACAAGACCATCACCAACGAAGTGAAGCTCTATCTGCAGGGCGGTTACGGCAAGGCGCCAGGCTCGGTGAGCGAGAAGCTGCGTCGCCAGGCCATCGGCAGCGAAGAGGTGATCGACGTGCGTCCGGCCGATTTGCTCAAGCCGGAAATGACCAAGCTGCGCGGTGAAATCGGTGCGCTGGCCAAGTCCGAAGAGGACGTACTGACCTACGCCATGTTCCCGGACATCGGTCGCAAGTTCCTCGAAGAACGCGAAGCCGGCACCCTGACCCCGGAAGTGCTGCTGCCAATCCCCGAGGCGGGCAGCGTGAGCTCGGCGGGCGGCGAAGGCGTGCCGACCGAGTTCGTCATCGACGTCCACGGCGAAACCTACCGCGTCGACATCACCGGTGTCGGCGTCAAGGCCGAAGGCAAGCGTCACTTCTACCTGTCCATCGATGGCATGCCGGAAGAGGTCGTGTTCGAACCGCTCAATGAATTTGTAAGTGGTGGCAACAGCAAGCGCAAGCAAGCCACGGCGCCGGGCCATGTCAGCACCACCATGCCGGGCAACATCGTTGACGTGCTGGTCAAGGAGGGCGATGTGGTCAAGGCCGGTCAAGCAGTGCTGATCACCGAAGCCATGAAAATGGAAACCGAAGTGCAGGCGGCCATCGCCGGCAAGGTCACCGCGATTCATGTAGCCAAGGGCGACCGGGTCAACCCGGGCGAGATCCTGATCGAGATCGAAGGCTGAATAAACAGCCTCGATACAACGTTTTAACCTCGGGGGGGCATGTGCTCCCCTTTTTTTTGCCTGTCAGAACATCATTCGCCACTGGCCCATCAGCGCACCGTTGCGGTTGTCCTGGCCTGTTTCACCGCTGTAGCTCAATCCAAAGGTGTGCCGGGGTGAAACGGCCAGGTCCAGCCCGGCTTCCAGGAGCAGGCTGTCACGGTCCAACTCGATACCTTCGATGATATAGGTGTTGCCCCCGCGGACCAGGCGTTGATGGGAACTGCCCCTGACGTTGCCATACAAGTGCTTCCAGCCGACATCCAGGCGCGGCGTCAAGCGCATGCCTTGATCAAGCGCGAAGGTACGGGCAAGGCGCAGCCCGAGGTCGCTGCTGTAGTGTTCCTGTGCCTGGCCGTCGTACTGCAACGCGGCGTCCCCGCCTTTTTCTGTATAGGCATCGCGTTGGTAGCGTTGGTAGCCCACTTGGACGTAGGGCTCGATATCGAAATGAGCGATATCCAGGTTGTAGCCGACCTGCCCGAAGATCTGCTGTGTCGTGGCATCGTAACGGCCCTTCAGGCGATCCCTGAACCCGTTGAAGGCGACGTGGCGCTTGGTGCTGCCGTCATGACTGCCATAGACAGCGCCCAGACGCAGCGCCAGCGGACCTTCCTGACGCAAGGCGTAAGCGCCTGCGAGCCAACTGTCCAGGGCCCCGTCGAACTGATAACTGTCCATCCGCGTCTGGGTCTTGCTGCCGATGATGCCCAGCCGCCAATCAGGGCTGACGGCCCAGTCGGTTCCCAGCATCAAACCTTTTGTCGAATGCTTGAGAGCAAAGTTTCCCAATTGCTTGGCGAGGCTGCCGCTGTTGCCGATGGCCTGGACCCAGACTTGGCCGTTGTCGTACCCATCCGCCGGACTTCTCCGGCTCATGGCCGAGAGCATCCCCGTACTGATCGGCGCGATGCTACTCAGGGTGGCATTGCCCAGGTCGGCGGTGTTGTAACCGCCCAGTTGGTCGATGGCATCGGCGGCAGTGGTCAGGTTGGTGCCGAGCAGGGCATTGATCGCGGCGTTGGGTTTGGGGGCTGGCTTGATAGCGTGCACTTGGACGACGGGCTTGGGTTTGGCGCTGACCACAACTTTTGGTGGTTCGGTGGGCTTAGATGTTGGGCGATTGGAATTCTGTTCGGCGGCAGGCGGCAGTGGCATGTCCGGTTGCAGCTCTTGAATTACGTTCACGACTTTCCGCCCGTTTTCGGAGGTGGCTATTTCTTCTGTCGGAACTTTGTTGCGTTCGAAGATCAGCCCCACCTGTTTCTCTACGGTGTAGTCAGGTGTCGCGTTCAAAAAGGCGAGTTCGTTGACGACCTTCCCGAATTTCCCTTCGACCTTGTCCTCCGCCTCGATCACGATACGTTTGCTCGTATCGATGTATTCACCCGGTACGGAGGTGATTTTCAGCGTCGCATTGCCCAAGGTAGCGGTGCCGCCAACCTTGATAGTGGCGTTGCCTTTCTCTGCGTCCAAACCGTAAATCAGCGTCGCGCTCTTGGATAATTTGAGATCGTTGATCACTAACGGGGCGCCCGCTACAGGATTGACTTCCATCAGACCGTCCACATCCAGCGCGTCGACCGTCCCGCTACCGCTGAACCTGGCCTTTTTCCCCACGAAGACAGGCCCGGCCACCGTGCCCCGGTTAACGAGTTCACCAAGAACGTGCATCGCACCGCGGATGTCACCGGTATTAATCAATTTGGCGTTCGAATCAATCAGGCTGCTGCTGTCGAAAGCCCTGTCGTTTGACCATTCGCCTCGCTTCAAATACAGATCCTGGAAATTGCGTATTTCACCTAACTCGCCTCCCTTGACGATGTCCAGTTGCAAGACGTTGGCGCCGCCACCACCGTCGGTGAGCCCGATGAGTTCGCCTTGCCTGCTTACAAGCACCAGATTGTTACTGTCGTCCTTCGACAGGGGGGCTTCTTGGACTTTGATGACCCTCTGGATATTCGTATCCGGCGCAGCCGCGAACACCTTGAGACGAGCCTGCATCTCGGCGGTTGTTTCGAAGGGGCGGGTTTTCTCGGCAACTGACTGGGCCATCGAAACCTCGGCACAGCCAAGTGCCAAGGCTATTGCCAGCGCGAGATGTTGGGGCAGGAATGGATGTTGGGTAGGCATCGAATGTGACCTCTCATGAAGGAGGTCGCACTTTAAAAATTTCATCCTGGGGGGCGATGCCAGCCTTCTCCTCGCCTTGGGAAAGATTCGGCGGATGAAATTTGTAGGCTGCTCGTGCTGCGATCAGTGTGCTGTCTCGTTGACCCTCATGGTTCGAAGCTTTGCCCTACAACCCTTTCAGAAATGGAAAGCGCCGTTTGTGGGGGGCGGATTGGCTGGTGTGTATATCCGTTTCTGCGGTCACGGCCACTTAGGGGTCCGCCCTTACGGCGGCTCACTTTTGAGAAGCGCAAAAGTAAGCAAAACGCTTCTGCCCCACCACTCGGTGCCTCGCCTAGGCTCGGCATGCCTGAACGAAGGCATCGCTCCGTGGGCCGCCGCGAAGGGCCATCCATGGCCCAGCGCGGCTAACCCGGCATCCATGCCGGGTTGCCCACTGCGCAATACCTTCGTTCAGCCAGCGTGGTTAACGGGGCGCCCGAGATCAACGTCCACCCCGAGGCGGCCTGATAGCCGACCTGGCTCTTGGTGGGATCGCATTTCTCCTGTGGGAGCGGGCTTGCTCGCGAAGGCGGTGTCACAGTCGATGAAGATGTTGGATGGGCCGGCCTCTTCGCGAGCAAGCCCGCTCCCACAGGAGGTCTGTGTTGGATATGAATTTTGTGTCCGCTGAAGATCGAATGTGTGAGTGAGCCTGCTCGCGATGGCGGTGGTTCAGTCACATGGATGTTGCGTTTACTGGTCTCATCGCGAGCAAGCTTTGCTCCCACAGATCTGATGGGTGTACGACCGGGAGAGCCAGGTCGGCTACTAGGCCGCCTCGCGGTGGACGTTGATCTCAGCGCCCCGTTAACCACGCTGGCCGAACGCAGGCATTGTGGAGTGGGCATCCCGGCATGGATGCCGGGATAGCCGCGCTGGGCCATGGATGGCCCTTCGCGGCGGGCCCACGGAGCAATGCCGGAGTGAGGGCACACCGAGCCTAGGCGAGGTGCCAAGTGGTGGGGCAGAAGCGTTTTGCTTACTTTTGCGCTTCTCAAAAGTGAGCCGCCGTAAGGGCGGAACCCTAAGCAGCCGTTACCGCAGCAACGGATATACACACCGGAATAGCTTTATCGCCTCCCAGGCATTCCCCAAGCTCAGCGATTATTCAGATAAGCCTTCCCATAATGCCGCTCCATCCGCGCCTGAATCAGCTCCAACGCAATGGACATCAACCAATAAATAATCGCCGCCGTCGTCAGCATCTCGATATAGCGATAACTGGAACGCCCATAAGACTGCGCCAAAAACATCACCTCCCAAACCCCCATCACCGAGATCAGCGAAGAATCCTTGAGCATGGAGATGAACTGGTTGGTGGTCGGCGGGATGATGGTGCGCATGGCCTGGGGCAGGGTGACGCGCCAGAAGATCACGGTTTCGCTCAGGCCCAGGGCGAGGGAGGCTTCGCGTTGGCCGTTGGGGACGCCGAGGATCCCAGCGCGGAAGATCTCGCTCAGGTAGGCGCCGTAGTTCAGCGACAAGGCGATGATCCCGGCGGCGATGGCGCCCGGGACCACGCCCAGTTGGGGCAGGCCCAGGTAGATCAGCAGGATTTGGATCAGCAGCGGCGTGCCGCGAAAGAACGACGCATAGAAACTGGCGATACCGAACGCCACCGCACTGCTGGACAGCCGCGCCAGGGCGGTGATGAAGCCCAACAATGACGACGCGACGATCGAGCACAGGCACAGAAACAGTGTCAGCACCGCGCCTTGCAAAAAGCCATTGGGCGCCAGGTGCACGCCCAGCAGGTTTGGCAGTTTGTCGAGGATGATGGAGAACTTCAGGTCGAAGCTCAGGAAGAAACTCGCGAACAGCACCAACATCGCCGCCCAGGTCAGGTACAACCGGGTGCGAAAACCGAAGATTTTCTGCAAGCGTGACTCAGCCACCGGTGGCGGTGGCTGAGGGGGTGGAAAAGAAGTCATTGGGTAATGTCGGCGCCGATCCATTTCTGCGAGAGTTTGCTCAAGGTGCCGTCCTGTTTCAACTGGGCAAAGACTTCACGCACTTTGCTGTTCCATTGCGCATCGCCCTTTTCGATGGCCACCGAGTTCGGTTCGGAGTAGAGCGCCTCGCCGGCCAGCTTGAAGCGCTTGTCTTCGGTCAGGCGCGGCTGTGCGGTCACCAGGTTGGTCAGCACCGCGTCCAGGCGCACCCCGGCGCCCAGGCCCAGGTCCTGGAAGGCCACGTTGTCGGTGTCGTACGGGGCAATCTGCACGTCCTCGAATGGATAGCTCAGTTGAGTATCCTCGGCGCCTTCGATCACCAGGTTCTTGTTCAGGTAACTTTCGTAGCTGGAGGCGCTGGTCAGGCCGACCTTCTTGCCGCTCAGGTCTTTGGCACCGTGGATACGGTCGTCCTTGGCGTTGACCACGATCACCGCTGGCGAAGCGTAGTACTGCACCGGGAAATCGAACACTTCGGCGCGGGCCTTGCTCGGCGTCATGGAGCAGATGCAGATGTCATAGCGCCCGCTCCAGTGACCGGCCGCGATCACGTCCCAGGAAGGGGTTTCCAGGCGCAGCTTCACGCCCAGTTTCTGCGCCACGGCCTTGGCGACGTCCACGTCAAAACCGTCGAGCTGGTTCTGATCATTAAGGAACGAGAAGGGCGGATAGCTTTCCATCAGCACGCCGACCAGTTCTTTTTTCTGTTCGATGCGATCCAGCGTGGTGCCGGCGAACGCTTGCGAAGAGGCAGCCAGCAGAGTCAGGCCCAGGGCCAGCAGTGGTTGTAATTTCATGTGAGGGCCCTGATAGAAAAATAAGTTGTAGTTCACCGAATGGTGCGTATTAAATAGTTATAAGAACAACTCCGGTAGTGAGTATTTTTCATAAGCTTATGAGTGAATCGCATATGGGCTCAGCAACGACAGTCATTCTCGATGGCGGCATGGGCCGCGAACTGCAACGCCGGGGCGCGCCGTTCCGACAGCCCGAGTGGTCGGCGCTGGCCTTGAGCGAAGCGCCCCAGGCGGTAGAAGCCGTGCACGCGGCCTACATTGCCAGCGGCGCCAACGTAATCACCAGCAACAGCTATGCCGTGGTGCCGTTTCATATTGGCGAGGCGCGTTTTGCCGAAGAAGGCCAGGCCCTGGCCGCGCTGGCGGGCGAGTTGGCGCAGCGGGCGGTGCACGCTTCGGGCAAAGCGGTGCGGGTGGCCGGGTCGCTGCCGCCATTGTTCGGTTCCTATCGGCCGGATCTGTTCGACGCTTCTCGCGCCAGTGAATTGCTCGCGCCCCTGGTGAACGGCCTGGCGCCCCATGTCGACTTGTGGCTGGCCGAGACCCAAAGCTCCACGGTCGAAGCGCGGGCGATTCGCGCCGGGTTGCCGAAGGACGGCAAGCCGTTCTGGCTGTCGTTCACCTTGAAAGACGAAGACACCGATGAAGTGCCACGCCTGCGTTCCGGCGAACCGGTGGCGGACGCCGCTGCGGTGGCGGCTGAGCTGGGCGTCGAGGTGCTGTTGTTCAACTGCAGCCAGCCGGAAGTGATCGGCGCGGCCATCGATACCGCGCGGGACACCTTCGCGCGCCTGGGCGTGAAGATCCACATCGGAGCCTACGCCAACGCCTTCCCGCCGCAACCGAAGGAAGCGACGGCCAACGACGGGCTCGATCCGCTGCGCGAAGACCTTGATCCGCCAGGCTATCTCCAGTGGGCGGCGGACTGGCAAAAACGCGGGGCCAGCCACCTGGGCGGCTGCTGCGGGATCGGGCCGGAGCATATTGCGGTGTTGGCGCAAAAGCTGGTCTGAACTTGATGAAATAACCTGTGGCGAGGGAGCTTGCTCCCGTTGGGCTGCGCAGCGGCCCCCAGAATTTGCGGTTGCTGCGCAACCGAGCGGGAGCAAGCTCCCTCGCCACGGATCCGTGAAACTCTGCTGACATTTGGGCTTACGCTTTTCTCCACAGCCCGTCCCCACACCTATACATATGTACGTCATTCCCGCTGAAACGGCGCGATAGGGTCCCAGCCCTACTCATCACCGGGACACCTGAATGACTGTCTTCCCTGAAAATGCATCTGGCGTGACGCCGCAGGCTGCCGGCGTACTGCTTAAACCCATCAGCCTGTTACCCCACGGTATTGGATTTCAACCCCATGAATTCGCCGATCAATGGCTGAATCAATGGGGCCTTATCGGCGATACGCGGGTACAGGTCACCTATCAAGAGGTCGAGACAGTCGATTCGGCCGCTCAAAGAAAAACCTCATCGGTGCCGCTGCGTGATGCTGTGACACGAGGCTTTTTGATCGCCCATCAAAGCAGGGCGACCGCTGAGCCTTCTGCGCGCGAGGGTTGGGTTTATCCCCACCGAAGTCATATGTCCCTGGACTTCTCCTCACTTCGGGTCAACGGTAAAGGTCTTTCCCCAGACGCTTTGCAGCAACTGCACGCCGGCATTGCGCCTGGCTACCAGGGCATTGGGCAGCCGGTCATTACGGAGGTGGACGCCCAAGGCAATCTGCTCAGCCCCCGTGAAAGAGAACAAATCAGGCAACTGGGGCACCTGGATGCCAATCAGGTGAAACTGGCGCGTCTGTTCGCCGCTTTGCCAACGTTCGACACCGTGCTCAAGCGTCTGCTGGTCAGCCGCATCAAGGCAAAGATCCCTGAGCGTAGATTGCGCGCCTCACTGCTCCAGGGCATCGACCCGGATCGCTGGTACGTGAACCACTTTAGCGTGGAGTCGCTCGGTGGCCGTTCATTGACCGCCTCACAGAGCTTTACCGACGTGATGTTGGGCTGTTTAGCAACGGATACACCGCCCACTTACTCGCGCGGTGGCGTGGGCTTCTACACCCGCCCGGATTCGGTGGAAGAGGTCGACAGCCTATTCGTCACCCCGCTGGACGCGAAAATTCCAGCGATCATGGAGTCCGTGTTCTATATCGCCGAACCCGCAACCAATGACAGCTTGAAGCAACAGTTCCGTGACGATCTCAGCGCCTTTCGCCACGACAGAAACGGCGCAGGTGCGCTCGATACGTCGACCACTGAAGCGGCACTTGCTCATCTGCTGTCCCGACGATTCCTGCATCTTTTCGACTTGTACAAAGTCGATCGGGATCCGGCCACCCCGTTAACCCAAAGTGCGCGAACCCTGCAGGATGAAGAGGATCGCCTGCTGGACCTCATCACCACCCACCCGTCCATGGCGGACAGAAGCCGTTTGCTGCGCGCGCCCATTCCCCATGTCTATGCCGTCATGCTCGACATGGGAGCCGCGAAGCCACAGAAATGGCCTGCTGCGATGGTGATCAAGCGCACGGATCAGCCTTCGCTGTTCCTGTACTCCCTGGAAGGAGGGATACAGCGCTTCCGTTCTTTCCAGGACCTGGTCAATCAAGTCAGCCCGACCTTCGCGGGACAGAAGCGTGGGATCCGGGATATTGCTTCTGAACTGTCCGAGTCTGTTTTTGCCGTGGCGGCGGATGACCTGCTGCGGCACCAAGGCGCCGCGCTGGAGGCGGTCCTGAATGCCTCGGGAAACGCGACACTTACTTTGGCGGCTTATGCGCTGAAGGCTGAAGATGCGCTGGGGTTGCCCATGTTGTCGCTGGCCGGGCCGCTGGCGGTGCGCCGGGAAACCCTGGTTGAAAACAACCGCGCCGATTTTTATACAACCGCAACACGTGCGGAAAAATCGAACTACCGCAGCCTGGAAGCGCAGGTATTGGAAGCCGCCTACACACTGGCGGGTAGCGATATCCCGACGTTGTTGCAGTTCACCCGCCAGAAGATCAAGCAGTACCTGCAACACGCGGTGCACCCCGGCGTTGATCCCGACCCGGACAAGACCCTGGTCACGCTCTCCTATGGCAAAGGCGCCAACCCAAGGCAGTCACGTATCGCCAGCCTGACCGAGCTGATGCTCGATAACCTGCGCCCGGCTCAATACCCGAACGCAATGAGAGAAGTGCAGGCCGTCTACCTTGCCGATCAAGATGGCCAGCGTATCCGGCATCCAGCCAACGGCTTCCTGATCACATTGACGGGGGGCGAGCTTGCCAGGATGGCGACGCATATTGATGCGGGCGGCCGTTATGAAACCCTGCTCAGGGAGGACATGAATAAACCTGACTACAAGGCAGCCTGGCAGGCGGCGTACCTGGCCAATATGAAATTCAAAGGCCATGAGGCCGGGCTCAGGGGCGATGAAGTCTTCAAGACCACCGTGCTCGATAGGGCCTTCCATCCACCGAAGCCCAAGAAGTTGATCGCGCTCTGGCTGCAGGCTGTTCTGCAAGCGCCTGCCTCCGAGACGCGTGCCCTGGTCCAGGGGCGAAGGGTGCAGGTCTATGGGCTTGTGCTGGGTGGAAGTGTCGGGGCCGGCGAACAGCATGGGACGATGGGCAATGCGATCAGCATTGATGGCGTCCTGGTTTTTTCCGATCAGGACGGGCCGGACATCAAGGGAACCGTGGGGGTCTATTTTCCGGACAGCCCCGAGGGTGATGACTTTCATGAGTTTTCCAGCCTGGGCGAGGGGGTGTCGGGGCTGTTGCAACAAGAGCAATGGCAGGGATATTTCCGCTCACGTATTTGCACCCTCGATCCTGAAGAGATAAAGCGCACGTTGGGGCAACAGCGTGGCCGACCGTTGATCCGCGGCGCGTTGATCCCTGGCAATCTTCTCGAGGCGCTCCATCGCGCGCACGTCAATTTTCACAGCGCTTATGCCGATCACCGCTCCAACAGCAACCGGGATGTTCATCGCCAGACGGCTGCCAGGCTGGTGATGATGGCGATGGAAACGTTCATGGACCTGGCCGGAATCCTCCTGGTCCCCGGCTTCCAACTGCTCAAGAGCGCCATCAAGACCGGCTGGTTGATGGTCAGGACCGGCGCTGTTCCAGCGAACCTGAGCACCTTGGTCTTTGTCCACAGAGTGGCCAATCATGGCGGACGAGGGTTGGCGGGTGGCGTGAGTGTTCCAGTACGGGGACAGTCCTCTTTCCTGGCCGTGACGGCCCGCCAGAGCCAGGGCGAAACATTGGCTGGCCTGCCTTTGGAAGACGCGCTTTACCGCCGTTATGCCGTGACGGATACCTCGTTGCTACAAGGGCTGGCCGCCGATGCCCAGGGCTTTTATCGCCCCACGCTCAATAACAGCGTCACGCGCCCCGTGTACGTGCGACAACCCGATGGGACGGTGTTCCGGGTGCACGACCATACGAAGTTGACGGCGACCGAGGCGACCCTTGTCGACCCTGCTACCGGGTTGAGTATCCGTTCCAGCGGCGTGATGAGAAGTACCGTGGCTCGGATGCCCAATGGTGAGTGGCGCGCTGTGGGGTTTGGTCGGGGTGGTGTGAAGCGTCCGGCACCGGCTGAACCAGGCCCCTCGAAACCCAAGGTGCCTGCTCCGTCGTCGGCGTCCGTTTCCGGTTCGATCCGTACGCCAGGGGTTTGGAACACTCAAGTCATGGAGCTGGTCCCGGCCATCATCACGCGCCTTGCGAACTGGCCGCAAAACCGCAGCTTGCTGATCATCGATGAGATAACGGCAGAGCGTAGTTGGTCTGTGCGCTTTACCCCGGGCGAGGTGGAAAGTGTCTATCCGATGAGCAACCACCCGGGGCAGTCGAGCACCGATATTGTCTTGAGACGAACGGCCCAGAACCATTACAGCCTGGTGCTGGGAGACCGTGTCGAGGAGATCCCTGGCGACGGTGATTGTTTTTTCAATGCCATTGCCCGAGGGCTGAATGAAGGGCAAGCGCAGCAGACTTTTTCGATGCAAGGGCTGCGTCATGCGGCGGCCGACTATGTCGATCAACATCCGGAATTGAATCAGTACATGGTGTCGCGAGCCTCCGGGGTCCGACAAGCGCTCTTTGAAAATGCCCCCTGGCTGGAAAACCTGCTGGACGAGGAGGCATTGTCCGATCTCAGCCGGATTATCTACGGTGCCCCCAACCCGTATCGCTTGTTTCAACCGACCCAGGATTACCTGAGGTTGTACGCAAACAGCGTCGGTCGCCGGACGCTATTTGCGGCGCGAGAGGCTGACCTGCCACCGGAGGTGCTGCAGGAAATCGGGCGCTATTTATCGCCCCGCTCCCCAGAGCAACTGATGCCGAGCAGTGCACCGTATTACACCCGTGAGAACCAGACCCTGCGGCAATTTTTCCAAGATACCTTGTTGGGCCCTGTCGAGGATTTGCACATTACCGAACTGCTCAATAATGAATTCCTCCGGCTGTCCCAAGGCGTGATCCATATCATGCTGGAGTACGGTGTCAGGGCCCGGCAACTGACCGACCATCACCCCAAGAATCAATTGGCCTACGTCAAGTTCGACCAGGCCAGGCATGGTCATCTTGATGATAACCAGCTTGAACAATTGCTCGACGGTGCCTACATGGTGGACCGCGACGACCTGGATCAGGTGAAGGTGAGATTCGAGCGTGAAACGGGCCGGGTAATCGATGACGACTCAGAACTGCTGGAGCAATTCATCTATTACGACCGGGCTGAAAACACCCATGATCTGCTCATCGCCTCCCTCGCACGTTTCCCCGATTTGTTGAGGCGAGCGAATCTCCTCCTGAGGTCTGCGGTTATTTCATCCAACTTGGACGGCATGTTGCCTGTGAATGTGGTTGCCAGATGGCTGCGTAATCCGGCGCTTTCCGAGCGGCGACTGCGAGTCATCTCTGAATATGCCGATACGCGTTACAAAGAAGTGGTGAGGCACGGCGATATCGATATCCACTGGATGCGATTGTTCGATGACAGCAATCTGCAGAATATTGTCACCCATCAACGGGTACTGACGGCGTTTTGGGATTTCATGGAAAGGCCGCCGGTGAAGGCTGGCGAGGTCAACCAGGCGCCTGTCATCCGGTTATTCAGTGCCCCGGGGCAATTGCCCTCCAATACCCGAGTGAACATTTTGTTCAATACCCCAAATCTATGGAGCTCGCTGCAACGTCTCCCCAGGCATCACGCCGTGCAGATCTGGGACGATTTGATTGGATCTCAATTTAGCGACTCCGTAATCCAATTCACGCTCGAGCGCCCCGGCGTGCTTCGTTCCGCGCTGGATTTTGTGCTCGCATTAAGAGGCAATCTTCGTGCGAACCGGATTGTCAGGGAGCTGTTCAGCGTCGACCAAAGCCGCGCCCAACAGTATCTGTACAATTTTGATTTCCCGGTCAATCGCTTGGGGCACAGCCTTTTGGATTTTGTGACGTATCTGGAAAGCCACATGGCCGTGCCGGACTGGGCCTGGCAGTACCTGAAGAGAGGGGTGACACCCGAATCGCTCAAGCCGTTTGCAGAGATGAAACCAAAACAGGAGTGATTGGCAGTTGGCAGTGTGGGAGCGGGCTTGCTCGCGAAGGCGTCGGCACATCCAACATCTGTGGTGGCTGACACACTGCTTTCGCGAGCAAGCCCGCTCCCACAGGGATTTAGCTGTGAGCACAAGTCTTGCCGTCGACCCTGGCCCCTTGTGGGAGCGAGCCTGCTCGCGAATAGCGGACGATCAGTCACCCACAAGCTATGCCCGACACTCCACCAACCCGCGCACCTGCCCACCCTCGCGCTGATTGTCCTCACTCAACCAGCGCTCGAAGCCCGCGGCGATCGCCGGCCATTCCGAGTCCAGTATCGAGTACCACGCGGTGTCGCGGTTCTGGCCCTTGACCACCATGTGCTGGCGAAACACCCCTTCAAACGTGAACCCCAACCGTTCGGCCGCGTATTTGGAGCGGGCATTGCCGTTGTTGCACTTCCATTCCAGCCGGCGATAACCCAGGGCAAAAGACTCCTTGGCCAGCAGATAGACCGCCTCGGTGCTTTTCGGCGAACGCTGCATCGGTGCGCCGAAGGTTACATGGCCGATCTCGATGCGGCCCTGGGCCGGGACGATGGACATCAGGCTGAGAATGCCCTGCACCTCGCCGCTGGCGCGGTCGATCACGCTGAAGAAATACGGGTCGGTGTTGGCCGCATGGTTGTTCAGCCAGGCATCGAACGCGCCGCGATCCGTGAACGGGCCATAGGGCAAGTAATCCCAGAGTTTCGGGTCGGCACCGGGGCCTTCGAGGGCTTGCCACAGGCCATCGGCATGGCGCGCCGGATCGAGTTTTTCCAGGCGGATGAAGCGCCCTTCGAGCACCTGTGCAGAGGGCGCCGGGACACCTTTCCAATCGGCGAGTGAAGTCGACATGCTGCGCTCCTTAAAGGGCTTTGCGAAATTGAATGAAGCCTGGGCGCTCGGCGATGCGCTCGTACAGCTGGATCGCCGTGGCGTTGGTTTCGTGGGTCAACCAGTGCACCTTGCAGCAACCATCGGCCTTGGCGGTGGCGTAGACGAATTCGATGAGCTGGCGACCCACACCGGTGCCACGGCTCTGTTCCGTTACCAGCAGGTCTTGCAGGTAGCAGGAATTCTCGATGCTCCAGTTCGAACGGTGATAGATGAAGTGCACCAGGCCCACCGCCGTGTCGCCATCCCAGGCGAGGGCAGCATGGGTCGGTTCACGCTCATCGAGCAAGCGTTGCCAGGTGCTTTGGCTGACGGCGTCCGGCAATTCGGTCTTATAAAACCGCAGGTAGGCTTGCCACAGCGGCAGCCAGGCGGCGTGATCGTTGGCGCTGACGAGGCGGATTTCAGGTTGGCTCATGTTCACTCCTTGGACAATTGTTCGGGCATCAGGTGGGCGAGCGCCCGGTCCTGCGGGTCGGGGCTGGCGGCGAGGCCGTTGCGTACGCCGGCGGCATCCGCGGGGCTACGGTTCTGGCTGAGCTTGCGCTTGCCCTCCAGGCGCTGGATGGGCAGGGCGAAACCGACGATGGCCTTGAGCATGCTGTCGATGTACTCGGGCGGCGCATCATCGATCTTCCATGGCTGCTCGCGACCGGTTTCGTGGCGGTCGGTGAGGGCGCCCACCAGGTTTCGCAGGCGATGAGCATCGCTGAACACCTCGGCGCTGCCATAGGCGTGTACGGCCACGTAGTTCCAAGTCGGCACGACTTTGCCGTGTTCGGCCTTGCTGGCGTACAACCCTGGGCTGACGTAGGCGTCGACCCCGGCGAATATCACCAGGGCTTCGGCCCCGGCTTCCAGGTCGCGCCATTGAGGATTGGCCCGGGCCATGTGGCCGTAGAGGCTTCCGTTCGGCCCTTGTTGCGTGTCCAGCAACAGCGGCAAATGACTGGCCTGCAAACCGTGTTCACCTTGGGTGACCAATACGGCCAGGCGGCAATCGCCGATCATCTGGTGCAGTTCGGGCAGGTCTTCGACGGCAAAGGCTTTGGGGTTGTACATGATGATTTTCCTTGGCGAATGCGAGCATCCTAGGCAGGCTATTGGTCTGTTGTAAGAGCCACTTCCGGCCAATTCGATAGGTCCATTCGTGAGGGCTGTCATGCACAACGCCGCGCCGCCATTGTCGTTCAACCCCGCCGGCATCGAGCTGGACCGCCGCCAGGGGCTCAGTCGTCAGCTCTACCAGGCGTTGCGTACCCGGGTGCTCGATGGGCGCCTGGCCAGCGGCACGCGCCTGCCGGCCAGCCGTGACCTGGCGGCGGCCTTGTCGATCTCGCGCAACAGCGTGGTGCGGGCCTATGACCAGCTCTACGCCGAGGGTTTCATCGAAGGGCGGGTCGGTGACGGCACTTATGTGGCAAAACTGTCCTCGACGACGTTGCCGCTGAAAAACATATCCACAAAAGTATCCACAGGGTTTTCAACAGGCTTACCCACAGCCTTATCCACAGATTGGCTCGATTTACCTGTGGGTCCATCCAGTAAAGTTATCCACAGCGACGCGTTCAACCGCGTCGAAAAACACCATTTGGCCCAGCCACCCAGTGGCCCGCCGCGAGCATTTCGGGTCGGCGTACCGGCTTTCGATCTGTTCCCTTTCGACGTCTGGGCCAAGCTGAATGCGGCTTTCTGGCGCAAGCCGGATCTGCAGCAGCTGTGTTATGGCGATCCCCAGGGCGATGCGCGCTTGCGCGGGTTGATCGCGGCGTACTTGCGCAGCTCACGAGGGCTGCACTGCACGGCTGAACAAATTGTGATCACCAGTGGCGCACAGCAGGGCATAAGCCTTTGTGCACAGCTGTTGGTCGACCCGGGCGACGTCGTGGCGGTGGAAAATCCCGGCTATCGCGCGGCCGGGCATGCGTTCGCTGTTGCCGGTGCCGATGTCCGGGGCGTACCGGTGGATGGCGACGGCTTGGATTGCGCCGTGCTGGGTGGGTTGAGCCACTGTCGACTGGCCTACGTCACACCGTCCCATCAATACCCGACCGGGGTGGTCATGAGCCTGCCACGGCGGTTGGAACTGCTGGCCTGGGCCGAGCGCAACGACGGCTGGATCGTCGAGGATGACTACGATGGCGAGTACCGCTACAGCGGCGCGCCACTGGCACCCTTGGCTGCACTGGATCGCCAGGGGCGGGTGCTTTACGTCGGCACGTTCGGCAAAGTGGCGTTCCCGGCCCTGCGCCTGGGCTACCTGGTGCTGCCGCCGGGCCTGGTCAACGCCTTCGCCCGACGGCGCGCCGTGGACGTGCGCCACTCCGAAGTCAGCACCCAGGCGGTGATGGCCGAGTTCATGGCCGCCGGGCATTTCCAGCGGCATATCCGGCGTATGCGCAGGGCCGCCCTGGTTCGGCGTGATGCGTTGCTGGCGGGCTGGCCCAAGGCTGTTGCGGGTGTCGGAGCCCTGCCCACTGTCGTCGCCGGGCTGCATCTCACGGTCCCGGTAGAGAGCATCGAGCGCGAGCGCGAACTGATCGCCCAAGCGACGAATGTGGGTGTGGAAATCAATGGCCTGAGCAGTTATTGGTTGCCCACCACGCCGTCGCAGGTGCGCGCCGGGCTGGTGCTGGGGTTTGCGGCGGTCCCGCCAGCGGCGATCGGCACCGCGCTGGCGAACCTGTCGAAGGCCTGGAAACCCTGAGGGCGCGCCGCCGGGGCATCGGCGGCGGCCCTGGATTTATGGCCGCTCCTTTGGAAAAAACACCTGCTGGGCCTGGTCCATGGCAATTTCGCTGCGGTAATGATTGATCAACTGACGCTGGCTAAAGCCTTTTGTAGAAACGTCGGCTATCCCCAGAACCACCTGCTCCACTGTTTTCAGGCGTGCCGAAAGGAACGTACGGGCAGGCACCCAGTTCGTGGAGTAGTGAAAGTCGGCGAACCAGAGTGTCTTGTTGGTCTTCTTGTCCTTGATTTCATACCTGTCGAGGTAACCATGTGTGCGGCCCTTGATGCGTTGGCGGTTTATCCGTTTGGTGATGGAAATACGGTTTCGGTCTTTCAGCCAGATCACGCCGCTCATGGTCGGAGGGCTCTGCTTGATGATGTTCAGTACGGTTTCGAATTCCTGTTCATAGAGCGACTTCGATTCCCTCTTGAGGCGCAATCGCAAGGATTCGGCCGAGCGCTGCTGCGCCTCTGATATTTCAATCGTTTCGTTGGTGGCAACGCCTTGTGCCTGGTCGAGTGCCTTCCTGATCGCGATGCCGACCTTCTCCATCCTGCTGGCGTGGGCATTGAGGATCATTGCCACACCGGCCGGTGTCCGGCTTGGCTTTTTCAAGTCTTGTTCAATTTGCGCCTTGAACGCGGTCAGCCCGTCGATCAGGGCTTGGCCTTTGCGAACGCTCGTGTCCAGCGCAGGGACTGCCAGGGGAGGCGGGTCGGCCATCACGTGGGGCGCCCATTCGCCGGTTTCCTTGCGGTGGAACGAGACGATGATTTCCTCCGAGAACGGATTCTTCACATCGACCCAATCCGTTTCCTCATGCAGCTGCGATAAGCGAGGCTCACCGCTGATGACGCCCCAGAAGCGTGCCCTGATGAATTTCTTCCTGGCCCGCGGACGTGGCTCATGAGGGCTGCCTGACCTTCGCCGGTTGCTTCGCTCATCGAGGGCTTGCGCCAACTGCTCCAACGCTCGCCTTTTACATTCACCCATCTGTTTGACCAGCCGAGTGAGTTGTACAGGGCTGGTGCTGCCTCGGTATTCGCTGCCCATGTACTCGAGATGTTCTTCGATGGCGGCGAACTGTTCCGTCAGGCTGCCGAGCGCATCGATTTGTTCATCCAGCCGGATCATGCTTCGCTCATCCATGGCGTCGCGCAGGCTTTGGAAGGCCACCGTGGCGTTGTCGACAATACGGTTAATTTCCACCCAGCCTTCAGGCATCGTCTCGACGCTTTCAAGAGACAGGCAGAGGTGGCGGTACATATCCACCTGGATAAGTCGCAGATCGTCACTTTTGTAGACCGGCATCTTTGCGCGGTACTGGCGGACAAACTCAAAGCCTTCGCGTCCCATTTCCTTGAGCCTGGAAAAACGTGTCTCCATGTAGTCCAGGCGCTCGGTCATGTCGTGACCGGCGTTGATCATGGCGTTGGCAGCATCGATGTGTTGTTGCTCCAGCACCTTGACCTCGGACGTGATCATGCCCATGGCATCGGTCAGGGCAGGCGTAAAACGCTCTCGCAATACATCCATTTCCGCGAAGGTGAAATTCACTTGTGCGTTCAGGTAACCAAGGCTGACGCGAGGGTAATCGGGGCGTGACTGGAAGACCGGCCATTCAATCAGGGTCTTCAGCGCTTTTTCGTAGTTTTCTCGCTGGGCTTCCAGGGTCGTCAGATACGCCACACGCTTGGTTTCCCGGGCCGCGCCGGACGCCTGGTTCATTTCCTGCGCGTCCATGGTCAGCAACTTCTGGTTCGCCGGTTTCTGTTCTTCAAACTGGTTGAGTTCGGCCAGCAGCTCCACGTTGCGGCGTCGTGCCTCGGCGACGACCCTCTGCCGGGCACCTTTCGAGCCGCCACCGCGTAAGCGCAAGCGGGTATCGATCTGCCACTGGCCGCGTACATCATGGATCAGCGGAGGGCCGGTGCGGACTCCGTCAATCATGCAGACCAGATCGCCCTCTACGGTGACTTCGAACCATTTTCCCGCCATCTTCGCGTACCACTTCCTACCCTTCGCATAGAGGCCCCTGAGGGCGCCTTCGGCCCTGGGTTGCCCAGGTGAGTCGGGGGCCGCGATGCTGAAGCTATCGAGCAGATCGGCGCGCTTGCTCGACCTGCCGATCAAGGCACCGCTGGTATGAATGACCTCGTAGTGCTCTTGCGGCAGCTCTGTCTTGGTGAGCGGCGCGAGCGTTTCGATAATGAGCTTGGGTTTTAGCACTGGCGGGATTTGTGGTGGGGCAATCTCCGGGGCCTCTGTCGGACGGCTACCTTTGCTCGCCCTGGTGCGGTCAATCACGTAATGGATGATCCCCAAGGAGACGTTCAACAACACATCGACAAACAGCGCCCACTTGGCCTGGCTACTGGTTTCTTCGTCACTCTGCGTCAGCTCTTCAAGGTCGTTCAGGATCTGCCAGAGCCAGGTCGTGGTGGCCACCGTGGTGCCGAGGTAGGGCAGCGCCAAATTGAAAATCAGCCAGCCGGCCTGCTTGAAAGACTCCCAACGGCTCTCGCGATTGGAGACCGACTGATGATCGGCGAGCGTGACCAAGGCATTGGCGTTGGCCCGGAACAACAGTGGCAGGAAGTCGGCACCCAGGGTCTCGTCGCCAAGGCTGACAGGACCGTTATTGGACAAGGACTCCAGCGGGGCTGCCACGAACTCCACGATGGTCCAGGGCGAGGGCAGGGCGCCTGGAAAGACATCTCGGCCATAGGTCTCTCGTACCCCATCGGGCAGCCACGCCAGTACCGATTGGCGCAAAGGGGCGTTTTGCCTGATGGTGTACAGCAAGTTGCTGAACGACGGGAACTGCCACAGTTGCGGTTCAAGCAACGGTCGATAAAGCAGGCAAGGACCGGCACTTGGCGTCTGCGGGCCGATCACGAACATGTTGGCAACGATGTCCTCTGAAAGCCCCAGCTGCAGCTCGGGCACGAAAGCCAGTTTGCGCAGGACGATGGTTTGCCCGTCTACCTTGCGGTCGTCTTCCTGGGGCTCCATCAGCGCCGCGACATAACGACAACCGCGCTCATCGATATTACCCTGCCCACGGAGTTTGCCCTCCAGCGCAAGCATGGGCAGCTGTATGCGCAACTGCGAGGTGTACAGGTTTTCGCGGCGGAACGACTCCGCCGGGTCATTCAGCAGTTTGCGCTTGATCAGGTCGGGATAAACGCGGCCGATATCGACTTGGGTGATGAGCTTCTCGACGTAGTCCACCGTCAACCACGTGGGCAACACGGTCGTGTCGAGAGACCTCACCGTCTTGTTGCCCGGGGGCAGGGCAATCAGGTTTTGCAAGGCCAGGTCGACGAGGTTGAACCGCGTGGTATCGAATTTGAAGGGCACAACGAAGGTGCCCCAGACAACCGGGCTTTTTATCTCGATCTCGATTTTTTCCGGGTCCAGCGTCGAAGCGTCGTCGTGGTCGGATTGCATCTGCGTTTTCAGCGCCTGCGACGCATACGTTTTGAGGGGGGGAATGTCGTCCAGGTAGGTTTTTCCGGCGTGGGAGCTGCTCAGCGCCGAAAGATTCTTCATGTATTGGGCGAACAGGATCTGGTCGGAAACCGAAGCGGCCTGCAGCCACTCGGGCAACTGTTTTTGGAACCAGCTTTCGCCAGGCTCTATGTCCACTCCGCTGGGGGCCGGTGGTTCGTCTTCTGCATAGCCCGGATTCAGACTGATGCTGGGGATGCCAAGGATCTTGACCTGCACGGCGATGATCCCGCAGGCCTTGCTGTCGAAAATATTGCCGCTGGGCTCATAGAGCCGCCAGCGAATTTTCGTCGGGTGGACCAAGGTGCCCAGGTGTTCTGGCAGGGCTTGTCCCAACGCGTGCCGTGAAGCGAACTTCTCATAACCGTTGAGCAACGAGTGCACAAGGATGACCTCCTTGTTGTCGATCAGGCCGATCAGCACCACCAGCGAATTTTCATTCACGCGGTTGATCTCGTCGCCGTCGACCTCCTCGATGTCGACCAGATACGCGTGGCTGTCGTAGCTGTCGTTACGGTCTTGTGGGTCGGGGTACAGGAACAGTTGCCGGGCCATGTCGCATTCAGTCGCCGTCCAGCCTTCGATCTGCTTGACGTCCCAGAGCTTGCGCAGCGTGTGGGAGAGTTCATGCCAGCGTGGGCCGTAATTGCCAAACGGCATGTTCCAGTACGCCAGTTGCTGCTCCTGGCTGGCTGGCACCATGGCCGGCACCAGCTCGTTGATCAAACGGCCGATCTGGTCGATGCGCACCGGCAAATGCACCTCGGGCGCGGTGATCGGCAGTTGGGTCAGGAAGTGCAGCCCTTCGATCAACAACGTGGGTTTGCTCTGGTCCACCCGCGAGGCCAGCAAATCGCTGAGCGATTCATAGCGGGTGGGGCGCGCGACGATCTCGTCGCCAACGATGTCCCAGGCTGGTTCGCCGATGACGGTGGTATGCGGGTCGAGATCCAGTGACAGGTAGAGCTTCTTGAGTGCGTGGCGCAGCAGCATGGCCGCCACTTCCGGGTAGGTGGGGCCTGCGAGCAGTTGGTTGACCAGCGTGCTCCTGATACTCGCGTTGAACGCCGGGGCGGTGCCGGTAGGGTCTGATGTCATCTGAGTTGTCCCTGTCTCGAGATGGATGAAAACCCCGAAGCCGAACGCTTCGGGGTTTCCATGCTAGAGAGGCAAGGGACGGGGCAGGTGGTAACTATGTATACGCAGCCAACACCGGGTGGGAGCAAAGCTTGCTCGCGAAACAAGCGCCTCGGTCCTTGGCAGACCGCAGGGCCTTCATCGCGGGCAAGCCTTGCTCCCACAATGGTCTTGCTCCCACCATGGCCGTTATCCCACAACGGCTTTTACTGGCCGGATTTGATCCGGGTCCAGGCTCGTGTGCGCGCGCGCTCGGCATCCCGGGGCAAGGGTTGCAGGGTGTAGAGCGTGGTCATGGCCGCAGCGGTCGGGTACAGGTTGGGGTTGCCGCGGATCGCCGGGTCGACCATCTCGGTGGCGTCCTTGTTCGGGTTCGGGTAGCCGACAAAATCGCTGACCGGCGCAATCACCTGCGGTTGCAGCAAGTAGTTGATGAAGGTGTAGGCGTCGTCCGGGTTCTTCGCGCCTTTGGGGATGGCGAGCATGTCGAACCAGATCGGCGCGCCTTCCTTGGGCAGGCGCATGTCCACCGTCACGCCGTTCTTGGCTTCCTTGGCCCGGTTGGCGGCCTGGGAAAAGCTGCCGGAGTAACCCACCGCTACGCAGATCTCACCGTTGGCGATGTCGGCCATGTACTTGGACGAGTGGAAGTAAGTGATGTACGGGCGCACCTTCATCATCAGCGCTTCAGCCTTGGCATAGTCCTCCGGCTTCTTGCTGTTGGGGTCCAGGCCCAGGTGCTGCAAGGCCAGGGGCAGGATCTCCGACGGCGAATCGAGCAGCGCCACGCCGCACTGCTTGAGCTTGCTGATGTTCTCTTCCTTGAAGATCAGGTCCCAGCTGTCCACCGGCGCGTTGGCGCCCAGGGCGGCCTTGACCTTGTCCGGGTTGAAGCCGATCAGGATGGTGCCGTACATGTAGGGCACGGCGAACTTGTTGCCCGGGTCGTTGGCTTCGATCAGCTTCATCAGCTTGGGGTCGAGGTGGTTCCAGTTCGGCAGCTTGCTGCGGTCCAGGGGCTGGAACACCCCGGCTTCGATCTGCTTGGCCAGGAACACGTTGGACGGCACCACCACGTCATAGCCGGAGTTGCCCGTCAGCAGCTTGGCCTCCAGGGCCTCGTTGGTGTCGAAGATGTCGTAGACCAGCTTGACCTGGCTGTTCTGCGCCTTGAAATCCTCCAGGGCCTTGGGCGTGATGTAGTCGAACCAGTTGTAGACGCGCAAGGTGCGCTCCTCGGCCTGTACCGCGCCGCAAAGCAGCGCGGCGCACACGGCAGGGGCCATTAAACGCTTGAGTCTGTTCATGCTGTTATTCCTCATGGGGCGCTTTGGAAACCTTCAAGAACGTTCACGGCATTGATGCCGATTTCTGCCACCGCGTAGCCGCCTTCCATCACGAACAGCGTGGGTTTGCCGAGCGCCGCGATGCGCTTGCCCATCGCCAGGTAATCCGGGCTGTCGAGCTTGAATTGCGAGATGGGGTCGTCCTTGAAAGTGTCCACGCCCAGGGACACGACGATGACATCGGCGTCGTACCCCCGGATCTGCCCGCAGGCCTGCTCCAGCGCTGCGCTCCAGGTGTCCCAGCCTGAGCCGGCCGGCAAAGGGTAGTTGAAGTTGAAGCCCTCACCGGCGCCCTCGCCACGCTCGTCGGCATAACCCAGGAAGAACGGAAACTCCGCCTCCGGATGGCCGTGGATCGACGCGAACAACACGTCGCTGCGCTCATAGAAAATCGATTGGGTGCCGTTGCCGTGGTGGTAATCCACATCGAGGATGGCGACCTTTTTATGGCCCTGGTCGAGAAAAGCCTGGGCGGCGATGGCCGCGTTGTTGAGGTAGCAATAACCGCCCATCAAGTCCCCGGCGGCGTGGTGCCCCGGTGGGCGGCACAAGGCAAAGGCACTGCGCGCGCCACGCTGGATGTCCGCCTGGGCGGTGAGGGCCACTTGCGCGGCGCTGTAGGCCGCCTGCCACGTGCCGGCGGTGATCGGCGCGCCGGCGTCGAAACTGTAATAACCCAGTTGGCCGTGCAGGCTGGTGGGGATGACCGCGCGAAAGGTCCGCGCCGGCCAGGTGAAGGGCAACAAGTCGCCGTCGCGGTTGTACTTGGCCCAACGGTCCCAGGCGCCTTTGAAAAACTCCAGGTACGCCGCGCTGTGGATGCGCTGGATCGGCCCCAAGCCAAAATCCTGCGGCGCCTCCACCGGCCCCAGCCCCTGCGCCTTGACCCGCTCCAACACATGATCGGCCCGGGACGGCATCTCGAAACAAGGCATCAACTGCCCGTCCATCAACTCGCAGCGCCCGTGGTGCAGGTGGTGATCGTCCGAATAGATCGTCAGCATTTTTGTTCTCCGCAAGGCTGATCGGTGTGAACACAGTCTTGCGGCGCGCGGCGTTTCAGAGAACGGCAGGAGAGGCCAAAAGGGGATCGAAATGGCCAATAAGTTTGACCGTAAATCGCCCCTTGTTGGCGCGGGTGTGCGCGGAGGTGGGGCATGGAAGCCCTTGTGGGAGCGAGCTTGCTCGCGATGGCGGCAGCACGTTACACACCCATCTCAAAATACACCCGGTCCCCGTGGCGAGGGAGCTTGCTCCCGCTCGGCGGCGCAGCCGTCGTAAACCGGCTGATGCGGTTTATCTGAAGAATGCGGCAGCCTGTTTTGGGGCGGCTTCGCCACCCAGCGGGAGCAAGCTCCCTCGCCACGGGTGGTGTAGCGGTTAGCGAGGGTCGACGTTATCCAGCACACGGCTGGCCAGCATTGAACTCAGTTCGATCAATTGCTGGACGCCGAGGGCGATGTGGCGGCGGGGGCCTTCCAGATCGAAGGCCAGATTGCTGATCATCGCGTCGGCGGATGCCAGGTTTTCGCTGAGGTTGGCGAGCAGGCATTCGTTGTCGGCGTTTTTTTTCACGGTGAAGAGCTGGTCTGGATTGGATGCTTCTTCGGACTTTTCCGGTTTCGGTTGCAGGTAATAATCCAAGGCGCGCCTTTCTGCTTCGTCTTGTTTCTTCGTTTTGGATTTGGTGGACGCAGAGGTGCGATCTGTTTCGGGGGGATTCGGTGTTGGCTTGAACATGTGCTGATACTCCATGGTTAAGCCGCAACCTCTTCCCTACTAAAAGAAGGGTGGCGGCTGTACGCAGGTTAGTAGACCGGGGAGATCAGCATTGCCGGCGCGCCGAAGCGCCCTGCGCACAGCCACCATCAAGGACAGGTTAGGAACCTGCTTGGATGGAGAGCTCATGCATCCTACTGACACTACCTCGGGCTACTAAACCCGACCACTGATGGGCAGTGGCAGGGGAACGATAGAACCCATGGGCAAGGCGCACAAGCGGGCGGATTCTGGCGTAGTTGTAGGCAATGGCGCAAGGATTCGTAGCTGGGTGGAAGCGTTGCGCAGGGTGAATAAACAAGCCTTCGTAATGCCCAGGATTCGGGGCCAGGAAGCGTGCTCTTGCTCGGTGGCGCAGCGGTTTTCTGTAGGAATGTGCCGGCCTTTTTGGGGCTGCTGCGCAGCCCAGCGGGAGCAAGCTCCCTCGCCACAGGTTGAGCGTTGTTGACCAGCCCGAGGTGATCACAGAATGAGCGCCCACCGCCAATCCCCTGTGGGAGCGAGCTTGCTCGCGATGGCGGCAGCACGTTACATACCTGACCTGAAGGCGTGGAGAACGGCGCGTCGATCAGATGATGGAATCAAGATCCAGCGTGTAGGGCTTACCAATGGCATACCCATGAGCACCGCGGATCAACTCGCTATCGTCATCCAGGGCCGGCGCCATCGCCAGTTGCTCAGCCACTCTGTTCTCCGGGTGTGCCTGCCAACGGGCCAGGTTGTGTGCCAGTTGCTCGGGTTGCTCCGACAAGCTTCCGTAAACGTCTTTTTCACTGACCGACGCGGTGCGCAGCGTGGCCAGGCGCGCGCGTGTGTTGTGCATCTTGTCGACCTCACGGATGAGCGCAATGTTGATGGAGCTTTCGCTACGCCCATTGGGCGCGCCCCGTCCCGCCAGGTAGCGCTCTTCATCGCGCAACTGTTGGGTAATCCATGTCAGCGCATTGTCGATCCACTCATATTCGCGTTTTGTCGCCAGCGTGCTTCCGTCGATCTGCGCTTCCTGCCAGCGCCGCAAAGTCGCCCAGCATGCGGGAATGTAGCTGGGGACCATGAAGTGATCACCGGTCTGGATGAGTTGGGCCAGTAAGGCCGGGCGGTCCGGCAGGCCATATCTATGCTCGAGAGCCACCTCGCAGGCGGCGTGTTGAGTGATGGTGTCGCACTGGGGCATCCACAGGATCGACGAGCGCTCCTTGCGATCGAACTCCACCGGCAGGAAGTGCCGCAAGATGCCGTGGTGTTCGTAGGGCTCGCCCGTCAAGTTAGTGATGCCCGCCACGAACACGGAAAGGCCGACCGGTACGTTGGCGAACGTAAGGGCCAACCCTGTGCCATAAACACCGCTCTTGGTATTCATCCAACTGCCGGGCACGCTGGGTATCGGGTCGTTGTGGTTGACCATTCGGTAGTGCACCAGGGCTTCGGCGTTTTTTGTGAAGGTGGCATCGGCGGCGCGGGGTGCGCCGTAGGTGTAGAGTTGGATGGTGTAGTCGAAGCCCGCTCTGCGCCGCAGTATCTCCGAGAGCAACAGTGCCACGGCCCCTCCCAGACTGTGACCGCAAATCAGCAATTTCTGCCCCGCATGGAACCTGTCCAGATAGCTCGTCACGAAGGCCGCGGTTTTTTTTGCGGCGCCATAGAACCCTCGATGCACCCGGCCGACACCTTCTTCAAACGGCACCTGAAGCGCATCGGCGTCGCGCAGGAAGTCGGCGGTTTGCTGGGTGCCACGTACTGCGATCAGGACCAGCTCGTCATTGTGGGTGATGTAGGCCTGGGTATCCGTGGCTTGCGCCCCGGTTTTGCTGTCATCGAGGAAATGGACTTTGGCGGGGTGTTCCTGATCTTCACCCAATTCCGGATCATTGACGGTGTAAAGAAAGGGGTCAAACGGCACGATCTCCAGGCGTTTGGAGTAGGGCACGTCTTCATACAGCGGGTAGTAGGGTTTTGGTTGTTCCGGATAGAACTCCCCGAGCTCTTCGAACTTGGCCAATGCATCCGCGAACCAGTTGCCCACGCTTGGTTGTTCGGAGAAGCTCAGCGGCGTTTTTATTGGGGCCTTGTCAGGTGTCTGGCCGAAGGGGCAATAGGTCAAGGTCGACATGAGCGCCAATTGATACAAGTTGAGCGCACAGAATTCGGGGGCGGTGGACAGCATAGGCCGCAAGGCGCGCAACGGGCGAACTTCCAGCACTGTGTGTTTTTGCGGCATCA
The DNA here is from genome assembly GCF_014268695.2 of Pseudomonas ogarae. Taxonomy (NCBI): domain Bacteria; kingdom Pseudomonadati; phylum Pseudomonadota; class Gammaproteobacteria; order Pseudomonadales; family Pseudomonadaceae; genus Pseudomonas; species Pseudomonas ogarae. The sequence goes on along the minus strand of NZ_CP077086.1, from coordinate 118,132 downwards.
GGGCAACACCGAGTTTGCCATGTTCGCCCATCAACCGTGCCGGCCCAGCCGGGAGCGGGTAATGGCGGTACACCTCGGGCGGCAAATGCGCGACGTGCTTGACCAGGTGCCGTACTTCCACTTGGAAGAAATCGTCTGCGCAGGCTTGTGCGGGATTGTCCCGGATGCGTGTAGCGTTTGGGTTCAGGTAACGGGTTTGCTCGGCGCGGACTTGTAGTTCGGTGATTTGGAGGGGGTAGTGTGGTCGCTCCGCGACACGAACATAAACTTTTTCATGTCCTTGGTATTTCTCTTCAAAAAACAGCGCGATTGGTCCTGCGAAATGATTGGTGATCTTCCCAGCACCCGTGGCATCCAGGCTGCCACGGTATGTTTGTCCTTCTGAGTCAATGGCGACATAGGCCAACGCCGCATAAGGTTCTCCGGCACCAAATTCATCGACGAGCTGAAAACTGGTCCACTTACCCCCCATAGGGCAGCTCAGATTGCGATGGCTCAGCCGTGACTCCAGTTCGTTTTGCAATGACGTCATGTGCCAACCTCCTTATTCCATACAACCTGGGTAAATGGTGCATTTCTGTCCGTCCGGCATCTGGAAACCGCTGAAGTCCTTGTAGTTACCGAAGCAGTACGCATCTTGATCTTCAAAGTTTTCCCCCATGCAGCGTTTCCAACCGTTAGTCACCTTCACCCAAGTGTCTCCAATGGCGGGTCTTTCCTCGTCCGCCAACTTGATCTTCATCCTTACGGTCTTACCCGGTAGCTGATCGAGGGTGTACGCCGAGAAGGGGCGTCCACGTCCAAGCTCGCCCTGTGGGTTGGTTTTTTTGCAGTCGAGGATTTTTACGATGCGTCGTTTGGACCCAGCAGTACGGAACAACCACTGGCACTGACCATAAAAGACACTTTCATCCAATTCATTGAAAGCGCCCTTGTACCGCGGCTCCAACTCATCGCGTATGGCAACGACCGCGGAATCACCGCTTATATCTCCCCAGTCGCTCCCATACGCCGAGTTAATTTCGAGCTTGATGCGATAGATCACCAACGGGCAGCCGCTGACGGTTCTGTACAGGTCTATTTCTGAGATCGGCTGGTAACTTTTGCGCCATTCCAGGTTGTACCCGACCTCTGTATTTCTGCCGCCCAGTACGGTGCAGGTCTGCCCTTTGGCGGGCACGTACACCGCAACGGCCTGGTAGGCAAAGCCAGGCGGCAAATCAGCGGTAAAGATAAAAGTGTTCGCTTGTTTGTTGGCGCAACCAACGATTAACGCGATGGAGCAACCCAAGCCTGCGTTACGCAACAGCGCATATATCTTTGAGTGGGACGTAGTCACGGGATAGGAGCCTTATTCCGTACAACCTGGATAAATGGTGCATTGCCGGCCGTCTGGCATCTGAAAACCGCTGAAGTCTTTGTAATTGCCAAAGCAAAATGCGTATTGATCTTCAAAGTTGTCGCCCATGCAGCGTTTCCAGCCGTTAGGCACCTTCACCCAGGTATCTCCCATGTAGGGTCTCTCCTCGCGGGCCAACTTGATCTTCATCCTCACGGTCTTACCCGGTAGTTGATCGAGGGTGTACGCCGCGAAAGGACGCCCACGCCCAAGCTCGCCCTGTGGGTTGGTTTTTTTGCAATCGAGGATTTTTCTGAGAATCCGGGGCTTGCCTGAAGTGCGGAACAACCACTGGCATTGGCCGTAGAAGACGCTTTCGTCTGCTTCGCTGAACATGCCCTTGTATTGGGGTTCTAATTCATCACGTATAGCGATACCTGCGGAGTCTCCACTTATATCGCTCCAATCCTTACCATACGCCGAGTTGATTTCCAGCTTGACGCGATAGATCACCAACGGGCAGCCGCTGACGGTTCTGTACAAGTCTATTTCTGAGTTTGGCTGGTAACTTTTCCGCCATTCCAGGTTGTACCCGACCTCTGTATTTCTGCCGCCCGGTACGGTGCAGGTCTGCCCTTTGGCGGGCACGTACACCGCAACAGCCTGGTAGGCAAAATCAGGCGGCAAATCTGCCGTAAAAGTAAACGTGTTCGGCTGTGTGTTGGCACAACCTGCGGTTATCGCCAGGCCGCTCAAACTTGCAATGCGCAAAGCCTGTTTCATGACGGCGTATCTCCCTGCCAAAACGCTGCCATCAGGCGCACCCGTTCAAAATGCTCGTCGGGGCTTTCTGCTGAACGTACTTGCCAGTACGGCGCCAGCACCTGGGCGGGTGCTTGCAGGCGCTGGGTCAGTAAAAACTCCAACTGCTCGGGCGCCTGCCAGTGCCAGACCTCGGCCTGGTCGAGCGTGACGCGCAACCACGCATCCGGGTCCTGTTGCTCGGCCAGTGTGGCGAAGGCCTGGACATGCTCTGCCAACAGGAAGCGGCGGGCATTGAGGAAGCGAGTCTGCTTCGCTTGCTGCGGGGTAACAGGCACCTGCAGCCAAAGAGGCGAGTCGGGTAGCGAATATTCCCCAGGGGCGGGGTTATAGGTGCTTGCCCAACAAGTGCCCTGCCAATAGCAGACACTGAGCGCTGGCCCGAGATAGGCCGGATAGGCTTCAACAGGCAGGTGCTTGAGCGCGCGGGCCAGGACACGGTTGTCATGGAAGCGGTACAACGCCTGATGGGGGCGCTCTCCGATGATCAGTCGTTCACGCCAGTGCTCCACCAGCGTTGGCAGGCCCCCTTTGGGAAGGCTGGCAAGCCATCCCCAGTGGCTGTCCGGCCGGTTAAGCAATTCATTGATGTGTTCGTCGCCGGGCCGATCGAAGCTGAAGACAAAGGGCCCCACGTCAGCGAGGTCAGCAACCAGCGTTTGGCCGTACACGCTCAGGTACTGGTCGGGACGACTGTTCTTGAGCAATGCCTGGCGCGTGTGGTGCTCATGTTCTGAGTCCAGAACGACACACAGGGTGTGGCCGAGGCGTTGCTGTTCGATCAACCATTGATGGGGGAGTGAGCGAGTCATGCGGCGGCGACTTCCATTGGGCAGAGACCCTCGCGGCAGGCCTCGCAGATCGGACAAAAGTCCAATCCCGCTGCTTTGCTGGCCGTTATCAGAGCGCGTTGAGTGGGGGCGAGCACGGGGGCTGGAGCCGCCAAGGGATCGGTCAAGCCAGGCGTGAATGATGAGGCGGTAGCACCGGCCATGGGGGCGCCGCCGAGCTGGATTTCACTGCTGCTGTAGATACCGCTGTGGTTGATCAGGATGTGCTGGCCCCCGGCTTTCAAACTGAGGGTTGCACCTGCTTCAAGGATCACATGAGCGCCGGCCTTGATCTGTATTTGCTGCCCGGCCTCGACGGCCAGTGTCTGATCGACACGGGTATGGCGGTTGGCGACGCGTAGATAGTCATTGCCTTCGACCTGGACGGTACGGTCGGCGGCGGTGGTCCGATGTTCCTCGGCGTGCAGAACGGTGATGCTGTTGCCCCTGATGGTCTCCCGCCGCTCGTTGCCAATCTCAAGTCGGCTGTCGTTTTCGATCTTCTGTTCCATGTCACGCTGGGCCCGCAGATAGATCAGCTCCTGACCGGCGCGGTCTTCCAGGTGCAGCTCGTTGAAGCCGTTGTTGCCCGGCGAGCTGCAAGAACGAAACACGGTGCGGGTCTTGTGCGCAGGCAGCGGGTAGGGCCGAGCGTTGGCGCTGTTGGTCAGACATCCGCTGATCAGGGGCTTGTCGGGATCGCCTTCCATGAAGGTCACCAACACCTCCATGCCCACCCGCGGGATCGTGACGCCCCCGTAGCTGTTGCCCGCCCAATTGGAGGCGACTCGCAACCAACAGCTGCTGCCGTCGTCGAGGTGCCCCGCACGATCCCAGAAAAACCTGACCTTGACCCGGCCATACGGGTCGCAGTGGATCTCTTCGCCCTTGGGCCCCGTGACGATTGCCGTCTGGCTGCCCCATACACGTGGTTTTTGGTAAACCCGTTGCGAACGAAAGATCGCATCCCAAGGCGTGGCAACGAAGTGATTGCGATAGCCCTGATTGAAGTGCTCTTCAGCCCTGCCAGTGTCGCTGGGGGTGATTTCCTCCAGTACCTGCGGCTGTTTGCCTTCGTGATGCACTTCGGTCAGGAGCCATAGATCATTCCATTCCTGACGAGGGTGCCCGCTCAATGTCAGGAAGTGCCCCGTCGTCAGTGCCGGCTGATCACTCTTTCCTTCGGCCTGGCGGTAGTCGACACGATGACGTTCCAGGGCTCGCCGGCTCAATAACCTGCCGCGTTTTTCCTGGGTAAAGTCGCCTGGATAATCATAGGCCTCCAAGTCTGGTTGGATCTTTTCGACGCCGGGCTGGCAGCTGCTCTCCAGTGGGAATGTCGACTTCTTGAAATCGTAATCACGGCGCGTGACGCGGCTGGTCCGGGTCTCCAGTCGCAGGCCAAATCGATGGATAACCGGCTCGTCGTCAACCATGCCGCTGCCGTGTTTATAAGCAGTGCGGTGCTCAAGCCGGGGGAATACAGTCTGGTCATCACCAAATACCAAGTGATGGCCCGACTCACTGTGCTGGAAGTGATAATGCAGGCCTTCTTCGTGACACAGGCGCTCGATGAAGTGCAAGTCGGATTCGCGATACTGCACGCAGTAGTCACGAGGCGAATAACTTGCACTCAACTGGAAGCAATGGGCGTCAGTGAGAATACCGTGCTCCTTGAGGACCGATGTAATGATCTGCGGAACACTGACGTGTTGAAAAATACGCTGGTTGGTGCGGTGTTCCAAGTAAGTCAATCGTGGAACCAGTCTTATCTTGTAATGCGTCAAGCGTTTGCCAGTGTCGCCTTGTACAACACGATAAATCAGCCCATGAACACCGCTTCCCTGTTTGTTGAATGCAAGAAATGCCTGCTGGTTTAACAAGTATTCCAAATCCATATCGCTTTGTTCGCTGACGAGCTCGATATCAAACGAATAAGGTGTGCTAATGGCTTCGCAGCCTTCGAAGGCCAACACTTTTAGGTCATGTTCGAGGTCAGGAATTGTGAGATAAATTTTGCGCAAATCAGGGGTGTGGAACATTCGCGGGTCCTTGGGCGTTGGCTTTGACTCCTGATCACATTGAAGCAGTCTTGAGGGGCGTGCGCGCAGAGAGCCGCAAAAAAAGAAAAGGATGTAAGAGTTCTCTTCGCAGCAAGTAGGAACTGAGAATGAAATGATTTGAAGTGTTTTTTAGTTGGCTCGATGGTGGTTCGACCTTGACAGGAAGGAATCGGCATTGGGAGTTTCGGAAGGGGTAGTTTTTTTTGAAAAAAGGAAAGGTCCTACTTTTTTATTTTTAAAACTTTGGCATTCTTCGCTGCGTTCCGCTGGTTGGGGCGGTGTGAGTTTTTAGGTATGCCTTGATTGTATTTGGCGAAACTTCCTACAAGCAAAACCGAATATTCACCTTGAATAACCCTGCCGCCAAAACTGCCCATCTCACAAACTGAATTCTCTTAACAGGGTCGTGAATGTCGTATTCCGGAAAACTGTCCGCCCATTACCTGGCTCTCGCCAAAACGCCCATCTCCAAAGAGGGTTTTGCGGGTGCGGACGTGCGTTTTTCGAATGAATACGAGGCGTTGGAAAGCGAGCTGGGCAAAGCCCAGTCGATGCACGAAAGCGGCCAGGTCGACTGGCTGAAGATCCGTGAAGGAAGTGAAGCGCTGTTGCGTACCCAGTCGAAGGACTTGCGAGTGGCGGCCTGGCTGGTTTGGGCGCTGTATCAGCGTGAATCTCTCCAAGGGCTGCTGGCCGGCCTCTGTCTTTTGCACCACTTGTGTAAAAACCATTGGCCTGACATTCATCCGATCAAAAATCGAACCCGTGCCGCCAGCATCAATTGGTTGGTGCCTCGCCTGGAGCAGGCGTTGGGCGATGACGTTGCGATCAAGGAGCAGTTGCCGCTGTTCCGCCATCTGACAGAACAACTTGAAGGTCTCGATACCGCCTGCACCGCCCACTTGGGTGATGATGCGCCTCTGCTACTCCCGTTGTGTCGGCGCCTCAACACGATGATCCAGCGTGCCACAGACAACCTGCCGCAGGCGGGTGCCATTGGGACGGTAGTGGCTCAGGTGAAGCAAGTTGCCACCCAACTGCTCACGCCCGGCGCTCCGATCGAAAACGAAAAAGAAGCTCACAAGTCTCTGCGTGCCCAGCAGGAAAGCGCAGGGCCGTTATGCATCTGGTGGCTCAAGCAAAAAGCAACCGACGTTCGGGCCCTGCGCCTGAATCGTACGTTGACCTGGCTGGCCATTGACGCCATGCCCGAGCGCAACGCCGAGCAGATCACGCAGTTGCGGGGACTGCCGGCGGACAAACTCAAGGCTTATCAGGACAGTCTCCACCAAGGCGATTACGCGAACCTGCTGGTGGAGATCGAGGCCAGCCTGGCGAAGGCTCCGTTCTGGCTCGATGGCCAGCGGCTTGCCTGGGAGTGCCTGCAAGGATTGAACGCCGAGTTGGCCATGGGTGAAGTGGAGGTCCATTTCGCGCTATTCATCCAGCGCCTGCCGGGGGTTATCGAATTGCGCTGGCATGACGGTACGCCGTTCGCCGATCCCGCCACGCGGGCGTGGATCGCGTCCCAGGTTATGCCTCATCTGCAAAACCCCGGCGCGGCACCCGAAATCGATACCACCCACAATGATGCGCCTTGGGAACTGACGCTGGAAGAGGCCCATTCGATCCTGTCCAGGGATGGCCTCAAACCCGCCGTCCAGTTACTCAGGCAAGGCATGCAAAACGCTCTTGGGGCACGCGAGTGTTTCCTCTGGCGGTTCGCGATGGCTCGCTTGTGCTTCTCGGCGAGGAAATACGAACTCGCGAAAGTCCAGCTCGAGGTCCTCGACCAGACACTGCAACACGCCGGCCTGAATACCTGGGAGCCCACCCTGGAGTTACAGGTACTGCATTTGTTGCACAGCTGCTGCGAGTTATTGCCTCAGAACCACGTCATACGCGAGTGCAAGGACGAGACCTATCGCAGGTTGTGTCACCTAGACCTGGAACGGGTCATTGAATAGGCCTCCGGGTCCAAAATTGTAAGGAGAAAGTCATGGCCAAAGAAGGCTCGATCGCCCCCAAGGAACGCATCAACGTTACCTTCAAACCTGCCACCGGCGGTGCCCAGGAAGAAATTGAACTGCCCTTGAAGCTATTGGCGATCGGTGATTACACCCACCGCAGGGATGAACGCAAGATCGAGGATCGCAAACCGATTGGCATCGACAAGATGACCTTCGACGAGGTGTTGGCCAAGCAAGAGCTGAACCTGACCCTCAGCGTACCGAATCGTCTTCAGGAAGAAAGCGAAACTGAAGAGCTGGCAGTACAGCTGCGTGTGAACTCGATGAAGGATTTCACCCCGGCGAGCCTGGTCGAGCAAGTGCCGGAGCTCAGCAAACTGATGGAGTTGCGCGACGCCCTGATGGCGCTCAAAGGGCCATTGGGTAACGCGCCGGCGTTTCGCAAGGCCATCGAAGGTGTACTCGGCAATGACGATTCCCGCCGCCGCGTACTGGATGAGCTGGGCCTGAACACCACAGCGAAGAACGCTTGATTCTTTCAGCCAAGGAAGCCGAAACATGAGTACCCATGCCGTACAGCAGCAAAGCCAGGACAACGCTGATTACAGCATTCTTGAGAGCATCATCGCCCAGACTCGCCTGACCCCGGACGATGACGCCTACGACATTGCCAGGCGAGGCGTGTCTGCGTTCATCGAAGAGTTGCTCAAGCCGCAAAACAGCGGCGAGCCGGTCAAGAAGGCCATGGTCGATCGCATGATCGCCGAGATCGACGCCAAGCTCAGTCGCCAGGTGGACGAAATCCTCCACCACCCACAATTCCAGGCCTTGGAATCGGCATGGCGCGGTTTGCAGTTGCTGGTTGACCGCACCGACTTCCGCGAAAACATCAAGATAGAAATGCTCAATGTTTCCAAGGACGATTTGCTGGACGACTTCGAGGACTCGCCAGAAGTCATGCAGTCAGGCCTGTACAAGCATATCTACACCGCTGAATACGGTCAGTTCGGCGGGCAGCCGGTAGGTGCGGTCATCGCCAACTACTTCATGTCGCCAAGCTCGCCGGACGTGAAGTTGATGCAGTACGTGTCCAGTGTCGCCTGCATGTCCCATGCGCCGTTCATTGCTGCTGCCGGTCCGAAATTCTTTGGCCTGGAAAGCTTTACTGGCCTGCCAGACCTCAAGGACCTGAAGGACCACTTCGAAGGTCCGCAATTCGCCAAATGGCAGAGCTTCCGCCAATCGGAAGACGCTCGCTATTTTGGTCTGACCGTACCGCGCTTCCTGTTGCGCAACCCCTATGATCCGCAAGAGAACCCGGTCAAATCATTCGTCTACAAGGAAACCGTTGCCAATAGCCACGAGCACTACCTGTGGGGCAATACGGCATACGCGTTCGGTACAAGGCTGACCGACAGCTTTGCCAAATTCCGCTGGTGCCCGAATATCGTTGGTCCTCAAAGCGGTGGCGCGGTTGAAGACCTGCCGTTGCACCACTTCGAAAGCATGGGTGAGATCGAAACCAAGATCCCGACCGAAGTGCTGGTGTCCGACCGACGTGAGTACGAATTGGCCGAGGAAGGCTTCATCTCCCTGACCATGCGCAAAGGCAGTGACAACGCCGCGTTCTTCTCCGCCAGTTCCGTGCAGAAGCCGAAGTTCTTTGGTAACGGTGCCGAGGACAAGCATGCGGAGCTGAACTACAAGCTTGGCACTCAGTTGCCTTACATGATGATTGTCAATCGACTGGCTCACTACTTGAAGGTTCTGCAGCGCGAGCAATTGGGGTCATGGAAGGAGCGCACAGACCTGGAGCGTGAGCTCAACAACTGGATCCGCCAGTACGTGGCCGACCAGGAGAACCCGAGCGCCGAAGTTCGTGGCCGCCGTCCGCTGCGCGCAGCGAAGATCATAGTCAGCGACGTTGAAGGTGAGCCGGGTTGGTATCGGGTAGGCCTGAACGTACGGCCTCACTTCAAATACATGGGGGCCGATTTCACGCTGTCGTTGGTTGGCAAGCTGGACAAGGCGTAGGCGCGCTCATGACGTACGGCAGCCTTTTCGAGCGCCTGGCCGGTGATTCAGAAAAGCGCGCGGGCTTGAGCCGTGAGATGTGTGTCGTGACATCGGTGGCTGCGCATCTGGCCAAGATGCTCAGCACCCGGGCGGGTAGCGTGCAGACGCTATCCGATTATGGGCTACCGGATCTCAATGACATGCGCTTGAGCCTGCACGACGCAGGGAGCCAGGCCCGCAAAGCGATCGAGGCGTTCATCAAGGCCTACGAGCCACGCCTCAGGAATGTCTGTGTCGTTTCAATACCAAGTCATGCCGATCCGCTTCGCCTGTCCTTCAGCATCGACGCTTTGCTGGATGTGGAGGGGGTCAGGCGACAGGTCAGTTTTTCCGCGTGCCTGGACGGCAGCGGTCAGGTCAAGGTCAGACAAGGATAGCCATACATGTCGTTCAATCATTACTACCAGAGCGAGCTGACGGCGCTCCGCCAGCTGGGTCGACGTTTCTCCGAGCGTAACCCGGCGTTGGCTCCCTTTCTGGGGCAGGCCGGACGGGACCCGGATGTGGAGCGGCTGCTGGAGGGGTTTGCATTCCTGACCGGGCGGCTGCGCCAGAAGCTCGATGACCAATTGCCGGAGCTGAGCCATTCGCTGATGCAGCTGTTGTGGCCGAACTACATGCGGCCGTTGCCGGCCTTCAGCATCTTGCAGTTCGATCCACTGCAGCGGTCCGGCCCCGCACTGCGGGTGGAGCGTGATACGCCGGTCGAAAGCAAGCCTGTGCAGCAGGTGCGTTGCCGTTTCCTGACGTGTTACCCCACCGAGGTGCTGGCGCTTGATCTGACCAGGTTGAGTTATTCAGTGAAAGGGGATGGGTCGCTGTTGAGCCTGCGCCTGGAGATGTGTTGCGACGGTCATTTGGGCGAACTGCAACTGAGCCAATTGCGTCTGCACTTGACCGGCGAGCGTTACATCAGCCAGATGCTCTACCTCAGCCTTTTGCGCAATCTTGAAGGTATCGAGCTGATCCCGCTGGACGGCACCGGCGGGGCCCTGCGGGCTGCAGATGGCAGCCCTATGATGTTCAGGGTCCCAGCCGATCGTGTCCAGCCGGTAGGGTTTGCCGAAGAGGAAGCGCTGATCCCGTATCCGCTGAATACCTTTCGCGGCTATCGCTACCTGCAGGAATACTTCGCCTTCCAGGACAAGTTCCTGTTCGTCGACGTCAATGGCCTGGACGTGATCAACGCTGCTCCGCGCAGCAGCGTCGAACAGATGCGGGGTCTGGAGCTGCGCTTCGATATTGGCAAAAGCGGTATCCAGCGGATGCGCCCGACACTGGACAACATAAAGCTTCACTGCACGCCGATCGTCAATCTGTTCAAGCATGACGCCCAGCCAATCCGCCTGGACAGCAAACAGGACGAATACCTGTTGCTGCCCGCCGATTATGCCCAGGAGCACTGCGGCGTGTTCTCGGTCGAAAGCGTCACTGGTTGGAACCCCGGTGGCCTGGGTTATCAGGCCTATGTGCCGTTCGAATCCTTCGAGCACGATTCAAGCTTCGATGTGCCCCACAGCCGACCCTACTACAGCGTTCGTCAGCGCCCTTCATTGCTGCACGGTGGCCTGGACACCTGCCTGGGCTTCGGTTTCCGGCACTCTCACCCCCATGAAACCCTGTCGATCGAGTTGATGTGCACCAACCAGAACCTGCCGCGCCAGCTCAAACCGGGTGACATCGACCAGCCGGGCGAAAAAAGCCCCGAGTCGCTGAGTTTCCGCAACATCGGGCCGGTCACTTCGAGCTTCGCTCCCCCGCTCAACCGCGATTTCCTCTGGAAGCTGATCAGCAACATGTCACTCAACTACCTGTCGCTGGCGGACGTCAATGCACTCAAGGTGATTCTCGAAACCTACGATTTTCCGCGCTACTACGACGAGCAGACAGAGAAGGTCAGCAAGCGTTTGCTGGATGGGCTCAAGTCGATCAGGCACCAGCATGTCGACCGCCTGCATCGAGGCTTGCCGGTTCGTGGCTTGCGCACCGAATTGACCATCGACCCCCAGGGCTACATCGGCGAGGGCGACCTGTTCGTCTTCGCCTCGGTACTCAACGAATTCTTCGCGCTTTATGCCAGCCTCAATTCGTACCACGAACTGCGGGTGAACAGTACACAAGGAGAGGTTTATCAATGGACACCCCGCATGGGCCAGCAGCCGCTTCTATAAACGGGCTGACGCGAGGGATACGCGAGTACTCGCTATTTCAGGCCGTGTTGTTGGTCGTTGATCGGCTGCGCGAGGTTTACCCTGACCTGGATGATGAGGCGCTGTATGACCGGCTGGAGTTCCAGGCCAACCCAAGCCTGGGGTTCCCCGCCAGCGACATCGATCGTGTGGAGTTTTTCGAAGAAAACGGCCAGGTGCGAGCGCGCCTGGGCATGAACCTGATCAGCCTGGTAGGGGCAGGGTCGCCGCTACCGGCGTTCTATGGTGAGCAGGCCCTGGGGGAGGAGGAGGGCAATCCGACGCGCGACTTCCTCGACGTCTTCCACCACCGCCTGCAACGACTGATGCTGCCGATCTGGCGCAAGTATCGTTACTGCGCAAGTTTTCAGAGCGGTGCTAAAGACCCTTTTTCCGAGCAGTTGTTTGCGCTGATCGGCCTGGGCGGCGAAGACATTCGCAAGGCCAGTCAACTGAACTGGAAGCGTCTGCTGCCGTATCTGGGCCTGCTGAGTCTTCGTGCTCATTCGGCAGCTCTGATCGAGGCCGTGCTGCGTTATTACTTCAAGCACGCCGAACTGAACCTTGAGCAGTGCATCGAGCGGCGTGTGGACATCCTTGGCGAACAGCGCAATCGCCTGGGGAGCGCCAATAGCCTGCTGAGCCAAGACCTGGTGCTGGGTGAACAGGTGCGCGACCGCAGCGGCAAGTTCCGGATCCATATCAGCGAACTGGACTGGCAGCGTTTTCACGAATTCCTGCCCATCGGCATCGGTTACCTGCCGTTGTGCTCACTGGTGCGTTTCACCCTGCGTGATCCCCTCGAATATGACATTCGCCTGGTCCTGCGCCGGCAGGACATTCGGGAGCTGTGCATCGGAGAACAGAACATCTGCCGCCTGGGATGGACCAGTTGGTTGGGGCACGAGCGCGCCGATGGCGTGGTGACCCTCGGCAGCAAAATTCATTAGGAATGAATGACATGATCAACGTAGACCTTCAGCAACTGATCCAGGCGTTGGACGCCGAAACCAGAAGCGATCTGTCGCGCTCGGCCGAGCAATGCGTCGCCCGTGGGGCAGACAAAGTCCTGGTGGAAGACTTGATGCTGGGCTTGCTGGAACGTCCGCAGGGCCTGCTCGCGCGAGCCTTGCAAGATGCCCAGGTAAGCGCAGGTGAACTGAGCGCTGCGCTGCAACCACGGATGGGGCACAGCGCTTCGCGCAATCCGGTATTCGCCCCGGAGCTGGTGCAATGGTTGCAGGATGCACTGCTGGTAGCCAATCTCGAGCTGGGCTGCAGCCAGGTCGGACAAGCCGCGTTGATCCTGGCGTTGCTGCGCAACCCGCTTCGCTATGCAGGGAGTGCTTACCAGGCGCTGCTCACCCGACTGAACGTCGATCGGTTGAAAGATTTCGCCTTGTCGCAACAGACCCACCCGGTAGCCGATCACTCCGCCAAGCCGGACGACTCCCTGCTGGCGCGCTTCACCCATGACCTGACCCGGCAGGCTCGTGAAGGTCAACTCGACCCGGTGCTTTGTCGCGACGGTGAAATCAGGCAGATGATCGATATCCTCGTTCGTCGCCGCAAGAACAATCCAATCGTGGTCGGTGAGGCAGGCGTGGGCAAGACCGCCATCGTCGAAGGCCTGGCGTTGCGCATCGCCGCCGCAGAAGTACCGTCAGTACTCGAAGGCGTCGAGCTGCTTTCGCTGGATATGGGGCTCCTGCAGGCCGGCGCCAGCATAAAAGGTGAATTCGAACGTCGTCTCAAAGGGGTGATCGACGAGGTCAAGGCTTCGCCAAAATCCATCATCCTGTTCATCGATGAGGCTCACACCTTGATTGGCGCGGGTGGCAACGCCGGGGGCGCCGATGCGGCCAACCTGCTCAAGCCGGCCTTGGCCCGGGGCGAGCTGCGTACTATCGCGGCTACCACCTGGAACGAGTACAAAAAATATTTTGAAAAAGACCCGGCCCTGGCCCGTCGTTTCCAACCGGTGCAATTGCACGAGCCGACCGTCAGTGAGGCAGTGACCATTCTGCGTGGTCTGGCCCGGGTCTACGAGAACAGTCACGGCATTTACCTGCGGGATGATGCGGTGGTCGCGGCGGCGCAATTGTCGGCCCGCTACCTGGCTGGTCGTCAGTTGCCAGACAAGGCTGTGGATGTGTTGGACACTGCCTGCGCCCGCGTGCGCATCAGCCTGGCCGCTGCGCCGCATAGCCTGGAGCGATTGCGCGGCGAGTTGGCTGAAGGCGAGCGCCAGCGCCAAGCGCTTCGTCGTGATGCGCAGGCCGGCATATCGATTGATCTTCAGGCGCTGGAAGCGCTGGAGGTGCGCCTGGAGGCCATCGAAGACGAGCGCCGAACGCTGGAAATCCAATGGGCCGAGCAACGTATTCTTGCGGAACGCCTGTTGTCGCTTCGCCAGCAATTGGCCAAGGCACGGGAAGCCTCGGTGGATCAGCCCCTCAGCGTCGAAGCACTGGAAGCGGCGTTGCATGAAACACACGGCACGTTGGTGGCTGCGCAAGTCCAGGAGCGCCTGGTCAGCTTCGAAGTTTGCCCGCGACTGGTAGCCGAAGTCATTAGTGCCTGGACCGGTATACCGCTGGCACAACTGGCGCGGGAGCACAGTTTGAAAGTCGCCAGTTTCGCTACGGACCTGCGTGCTCGTATTCGTGGTCAGGAGCCGGCTGTGCGGGCGCTTGATCGCGCGATGCGTGCCGCCGCCGCAGGCCTGAACAAACCCGACGCTCCGGTGGGCGTGTTTCTGTTGGTAGGGCCCAGTGGCGTCGGCAAGACCGAGACGGCGCATGCCCTGGCCGACCTGCTCTACGGCGGTGATCGTTTTATCACCACGCTCAACATGGCCGAATTCCAGGAGAAACATACGGTTTCCCGGCTGATTGGCGCGCCGCCGGGCTACGTCGGTTTTGGCGAAGGCGGCATGCTCACCGAAGCCGTGCGGCAAAAGCCCTATTCAGTGGTGCTGCTCGATGAGGTCGAAAAAGCCGACCCGGATGTGTTGAATCTGTTCTACCAGATATTCGACAAGGGCTTGGCCAACGACGGAGAAGGGCGGGAGATTGATTTTCGCAACACCCTGATCCTGATGACGTCGAACCTGGGCAGCGAACGCATCAACGAGTTGTGCGAAAACGGTACAAAACCAAGTGCCGAATGCCTTGAAGAGTCCATTCGCCCAATACTCAGTCAACATTTCAAACCCGCGCTGTTGGCGCGCATGTGCGTGGTGCCGTACTACCCGCTCAACGGGCCGGTGTTACGTGAACTGGTGGAAGTCAAACTCGACCGCCTGGGCGAGCGGCTGCATCGTCGTCAATTGGGTTTCAGTTATTGCGGGCACCTTGTGAACCACCTGGTCGAGCGTTGCAGTCGTAATGATCGTGGCGCACGACTGATTGACCAACTGCTTGACCTGCACCTGATGCCGCTGGTTGCCGACCGGTTGCTCGCCGCCATGGCCGGTGGCGAACAGCTACGGCATGTACACGCCGTGCTCAACGGCGACGCCAGTCTCGCGTGTGAGTTCTCCTGAGGTGGGCGCCATGTTCAAGAAACTCTCGCAACCGTTGGACTATGCCGAAGCGCTTCTGGCGCAGTTTTCCGACCTTTCACGTTTGGCGGACGGTGCTGAGCTGGTGGGGAAGTTCATCCAGGGCGTAGCGCGGCTCAGTGGCTGTGAACTGGTGCAGTTGTACCTGCTCGATGCCACTCGCACCCGCCTGGAAATGAACACCGAGTGCCTGGAAGGCCAGTTGCAATTTCGTGACCCGAAAAGCCTGCCCTCCGACTACCACTCCGAGCAATTGTTGCAATTTTCCCTGTGCCAGAACCGTGTGGTGTGCCTCGACGCGTTAAGCGACAGCGTGCACGAAACCGGTTTCCTGCCGCCGCGGGCCAGACCCTGGCAGTCGCTGCTTTGCGTTCCCCTGGGCGATCCGCAGGATGGGGTCGGAGGCTTGTTGCTATGCGCGAGCAATCAGCACCTCGACCTGCATGGTATCGCTGAGTCCCTGGGGCATCTTGGGACCTTCGCGCTTGGTCAGATGCATCTGTTACAGCGCCTGCGCGGTCCTGTTGATGAGTCAGAGCCTGATACCACAAGCCTGCCGAGCGCCGTCAGTTACGGCCTGATTGGCAAGAGCATGGCCATGCGCAAGACCTGCTCATTGCTCAGTAAAGTACTGCACAGCCCCTATACCGTCCTGCTGCGGGGTGAGACCGGTACCGGCAAGGAGGTGGTGGCCCGGGTCCTCCATGATTACGGCCCGCGTCGATCCAAGGCGTTTATCGTGCAGAACTGTGCGGCGGTTCCCGAGAACTTGTTGGAGAGTGAGCTTTTCGGCTATCGCAAGGGCGCGTTCACCGGTGCCGACCGGGACCGCGCCGGGCTGTTCGACGCGGCCAACGGCGGCACGCTGTTGCTCGACGAGATCGGTGATATGCCGTTATCCCTGCAGGCCAAGTTGTTGCGAGTGTTGCAGGAAGGCGAAATCCGGCCGTTGGGGTCCAACGTCACTCACCATGTCGACGTGCGCATCATCGCCGCCACCCACCGCGACCTGAAGCAACTGATGGAGGAGGGCAAGTTCCGCGAAGACCTGTATTACCGCCTTGCGCAGTTTCCAATTCCGCTACCGGCGTTGCGCCAGCGCGACGGCGACATCATTGAGCTGGCGCGGAATTTTGCCGACAAGGCTTGCACACTCCTGCAGCGTGATCCGGTGCGCTGGTCAGACGCAGCGCTCGATCACCTGGCTGCCTACGACTTCCCGGGAAACGTCCGTGAACTCAAGAGCATCGTAGAAAGGGCCGTGCTCTTGTGCGAGGGCGGCGAACTGCTTGTCGAGCATTTTGCACTACACATCCAGACCCCAGCCGAACGGGGCCGCGTGAGCCTGCGTGAACGGATGGAGCAGATCGAACGTGGCCTGCTGATCGATGGCCTGCGTGAGAGTTCGGGCAACAAGGCGCGTGCCGCCCGTGAACTTGGCTTGCCGCTACGCACGCTGGTCTATCGCCTTGCGCGCCTGAACGTTCAGCGTAGTGATTTCAATGATTGATCCTTGCCTTGTTCGTAGCCATTCCAGCCCGGTCCTTCCATTTCTGGAGAAATTTCGATGCCTGTTTTCCCCTGGCGAGCCGTCCTGCTGGCGCTCCTCGTGTCATTTGTCCTCGGCGGTTGTAGTGGCAATTACAAATTCAACGACAGTGATTATCGCCCCCTGGGTGATCCACAGGCGATCAATCGCGGTAAGTGATCCAAGGAGCCTTTAATAGATGGATCTTGTTTTCGAAATGCTGAACGCCAACCAGTTCGTCCCTGTACGGCTGTTTCACAAGACTTTCGGACCGGCCGGCGGAGTGATTGGTCGGGGCGAGGGCTGCCACTGGATGATCCCTGACCGCGACCGCCTGCTGTCCAAGTGTCACGCGCAGGTCAGCTTCCGTGAGGGTGCGTTTTTCCTGACCGATACCAGTGGCAACGGTACGACCCACCGCGAAAGCGGTGCGCGCCTGCCCAAGGGCGAGCCGGTACGGATACAGGACGGAGACGCCTACATCATGGGTGAATTCGAGGTCCTGGCGCGCCTGGTCGTCGGGCCGTCGAGCAGCGTTGCCGAAGCCGCTCGCTCAACGTCGGTCGACAGTCTCATTCCGGACGATGCCTTTCTGGAGCTCGACCCGCTGAAAGCACTGGACCAACAGGAGCGGGTCTTGCTGGGCATCGATGAGCTGATAAATCCCACTGCCGTACCACCAGACACCCTTGGGCGCCCAGATTATGCGCGTATCGACATGGAAAGCCTGCTGTTGCCGGATTTGGTCGAAGAGCTCGTTGAACCAAGGCCTGCGCCCATCCCTCGTGCCAACGCTATGGATCATCCGCGCGAAGATTTTTGGGAGCGCTTCGCTATTGCCCTCGGCATGGATCTCGAAAGCCTTGATAGCGAGGCCCGCGAAACCCTGGCGATCAATGCAGCGCTGCTGCTCAAGCAAAGCATCCATGGTTTGCAGCAGAGCTTGCGTACCCGCTCGGAGTTGAAAGGCGAACCGCGCCTGACCCAGACCCAGACCTATGAAGAACAGGTTCGTCTGATTGCCAGCCTGCAAATCGATCACCACGGATGACGTCCATGTCGCACTGCACGATGCACTTATTCAAGACTTTGACGGCGCTGGCCATGACCCTGCTGTTGGGCGGTTGCACCACGTTGTCGCCCTGTTCGACGATGACCAAGCTCGACCTCGCCCTGACGGCCAGTGATCGGCTCAACCCCGATCTCAATGGGCGGCCCTCGCCAGTGGTGGTGCGGTTGTTCGAACTCAGGCATCCGGTAGCCTTTGAAAACTCGGATTTCTTCAGCATCTATGAGCGCGCGAGGGAAACACTGGCCCCCGATCTGGTTTCCAGCGAAGAGCTGGAATTGCGCCCAGGTGAAACCGTCGAGCTCAGGCTCGGTATCACTGGGGATGGACGTTACGTCGGCATACTCGCGGCGTACCGAGACCTGCCACACGCCCGCTGGCGCTACACACTGCCAGTGGCTGCGACGCAGTTGACCGAAGCGAACCTGACCCTCGACCAGGATGGGATCGCCAACACGCTTGAAAGACAGGCCAAGGTAGATGACCGATGAATCACGATAAAGTCGTCTGGCAAGAAGGCATGTTGTTGCGTCCACAACATTTGCAACACAACGATCGTTATTTCGATCACCAGTTGAAGGTTCGTACCCGGTTGCTGGCCAGTTACGCCTGGGGATTCCTGGCGCTGGAAATCGATCTGCAATTTCTCAACATGGGCCAACTGGTGGTCAGCCAGGCCAGCGGGGTCCTGCCGGACGGCAGCCTGTTCGAGCTCGGTGGCAACACCGAGCCGTTGGCCCTGGAAGTACCGTCCAATACCAGCAATACACCGATCTACCTCGCGCTGCCATTGGTGACCGGCAACCACATCGAGTCCCGTCGTCCGGAGCAATCTGATGTGCTGGCGCGCTACACCATCTACGACGCGCAGGTGACCGAC
This sequence comes from Pseudomonas ogarae, assembly GCF_014268695.2. Classification (NCBI taxonomy): domain Bacteria; kingdom Pseudomonadati; phylum Pseudomonadota; class Gammaproteobacteria; order Pseudomonadales; family Pseudomonadaceae; genus Pseudomonas; species Pseudomonas ogarae. The sequence goes on along the minus strand of NZ_CP077086.1, from coordinate 99,801 downwards.
TCCAACGCCGGAGATTCCGGCGGGAGCCAGATCAGTTGTGGCCGGCCGGACCTGCGCCTGCTGTTGGGCGAGCAACAGAGCGATCATGCGTTTGTGAAGCTCAAGCTCTGTGAGGTGCTCGATACCACTGCCGATGGAGTGATCAGGCTCGACCCGGACTTTGTGCCGACCTTCCTCCAGGCTCGTTCATCCCATTATTTGCTGTCGTGTCTCAAGGAGATCATCGGCATGCTTGCCCATCGGGGTGACAGCCTTGCCGAGCGGATCCGCTTCAATGGCAAGGCCGGTGGTGCACAAGTGGGCGATTTCATGATGCTGCAACTGATCAACCGTAGCGAACTGTTGCTGCGTCATTATCTGGACCTGGAGCAAGTACATCCCGAAACGCTCTACCGAATGCTACTGGCCCTGTTGGGTGAACTGGCGACGTTCTCCAGTGACAGCAAGCGTCCGCCGCTCACCAACCGCTACCAGCACAGCGAACAGGGCGCATGTTTTCGAAGCCTGATGCAAGCGATCCGCCAGGTGCTGTCGATGGTGCTCGAGCAGCACGCGATCGAGCTGCAATTGCAGCCGCGCCAATATGGAATCACCGTCTCGCCGATGCAGGACCTTACCCTGCTGGATACGGCTTCATTCGTACTGGCGGCTAGCGCCAACTGTGACAGCGAAGAGTTGCGCCATCGACTGCCGTCGAACCTCAAGGTTGGCTCGGTGGAGCGCATCCGCCAGTTGGTCAACCTGCATCTGCCCGGTATCAAGATCAGGCCTCTGCCCGTGGCTCCGCGACAGATCGCATTCCATGCCAACAAAACCTATTTCATCCTGGAGCCCAGCTCCGAAGACCTGGCGCAACTGAAGCGCTCGGCAGGCTTCGCGTTCCATGTGTGCGGTGATTTCGCGGAGCTTGAACTGAATTTTTGGGCCATCAGGAATTGAACGAAATGGATAAGGACAATCCCCAGGACGAAACAACCGTCCTGTTCGACCACCATGGACAACGTCCTGTTTCTGGCCCCTTGACCGACGCTGTTGCGCCGCCACGTTTCGAACAGTTGCAAGAGCGAATGATCTACGCCGCGCACCTGCCGCGGTCCCAGGCCCTCAATGTCAGCCTTAATCCGCTGGTCGCGGCGGCGTCCGGATTGTTGTCGCAAATGGTGCAACTCAAGCACGGCCGCGAACGCGAGGACCTGCAAGCCCTCAAAGGGGAACTGAAGCGAGGCCTGGAGCAGTTCGAAGCCTGTGCCTTGCAGGACGGTGTTGAAAACAGTCAGTTGATCGCGGCGCGTTACGTGCTCTGCTCAGCGATCGACGAGGCGATCGTCACTACACCGTGGGGCCATGGAGGTGGGTGGTCACAGATAAGCCTGCTCAGCACTTTCCACAACGAAACCTTCGGCGGCGAGAAGGTCTTTCAATTGCTTGAGCGCTTGTCGAAAAACCCCATCAAGCACCTGTCGATGCTTGAGTTGTTGTATCTGTGCCTGTCCCTGGGCTTCGAGGGCAAGTATCGGGTCCAGACCCGTGGGATGCTCGAGCTCGAAAGTCTGCGCGATGCCCTGTATCGGCTGATCTGCCAGGCTCGCGGTGACATCCCTCGTGAACTGTCGCCTCGCTGGGAAGGCTTCGATGGCGCGCGACGCAGCCCAGTGCGCATTGTTCCGGCCTGGACGGTAGCGGTTTTTACGCTGGTCTGCCTGGGGGTGGTGTACTCGAGTTTCGCCTGGGTATTGGACGAGCAACGCCGAAGCGTACTGCAACCTTATCAACTGTCAGAGCCGGTCGCCGCTCAGCCGCTGCCGTAAACAGGGACGTGTCATGAAATTGCTTTTCAGGAAAGCCGGTGCCTGGGTGCGCCAGACGTGGATTTGGACGCTGCTGGCGGTGCTTTGTATCGCGTTGCTGGTGTGGTTCGCCGGGCCACTTCTGGCCGTCAATGACTACAAATTCTGGGCAAGCCCGACAGCGCGGTTGCTGACCGTCAGCGTGTTAATGCTGTGCTGGGGCTTGGCCATGGTTTTCGTCAATGGGCGCGGTGGTTCAAGCGCGAATTTCCAGCAAAACGCCCCCGAGCAGGCTCGGGCCCTGCATCAGGCCAGGATTGATGATGAGCGGCGCGAAGTGCGCTCGCGCTTCAAGCAGGCATTATCCACGCTAAGGTCCTCGAGCCTTTATCCCGGCCGCAGCGAACGCTGGCGCAACGATCTGCCGTGGTATCTGCTGATCGGCCCGCCTGCCAGCGGCAAGACCCGTCTGCTGGACTGCTCGGGCCTGGAGTTCCCTCTCGACAAGCTTGAGCGCAAGCCAATCGGCGACACGTCGGGTACCCGTTATTGCGATTGGTATTTTGCCGAGCACGCCGTGCTGGTCGACACTGCCGGGCGCTACCTGACCCAAACGGACAGTGATGTCGACAGCAGTGCCTGGACCGTATTGCTCGAACTGCTGCGCAAGCGTCGCCGCAGTCGTCCGTTGAGCGGTGTACTGGTGACGGTACCGACCGAGGTCCTGTTGCTGGGCAGCGAGGACGAAGTGACTACGCTGGCCCGCCAGATTCGTGGCCGCCTGCAGGAACTGCAACAGAGACTGCACGTCGATGTCCCGGTTTATCTGGTCCTGAGCAAAGCGGACGGCGTGCCAGGTTTCAATGAGTTCTTTGATTCGTTGACTCGCGAAGAAAACGACCAGGTATTGGGTGCAAGTTTCAGCCGGGACCAGCGTGGCAGTGATGTGGCCGTGTTACGTGCCGAGTTCGAGGCGCTGCTGCATCGCCTCAACAGCCAGGTGATCATGCGCATGCATCAGGAGCGCGACCCGCTGCGCCGTAGCTGCATGCTTGATTTCCCTCACCAACTTGGACAACTCGGTGCCGGCCTGTGTCTGCTGGTCGAGCAGGCGTTTACCGGCGGCGTCGGTACGTTGCGTGGTTTCTATCTGACCAGCGCATCGCCGCCGGGCCGAACCAATACCACGCCCAGCGGGCGCTCGCGGTTCATCCATCACTTGATCAGCCGGGTGATTTTTCCGGAAGCCGATCTGACCGACCTCGTTCAGCACGAGCGCCGTCGTCTCCATTGGGGGCAGCGAGCCTTGTATTTTGGGGCGCTGACGGTCATTGGCCTGTGTGGCGTGTTGTGGGCGCACGGTTTTTCGGCCAACCACGAGCGACTGGACAGCTTGCGTACGCTGGCGCAACGCTGGGACCAGCAGCAATCAATCCAGGTAAATGCTGATGACTGGGCCGCGATGCTCGAATCACTGGATATCCGTTTCGAGGCCACCCGGGTTTTCCCGCCCTACAGGGCGGTGCCTTTGCACGAGCGCGTCGGTCTGTACCAGGGCGATGCGAGCAACCCTGCGGTGACCGACGCCTACGAGCGTGAATTACAGGCGCGACTGTTGCCGAAGGTTGCGCAGAGGCTGGAAGCGCATGTCCGCAACGACTGGAATGACCGCGAGCAACTGCTCAACAGCCTGCGTGCGTACTTGATGCTGGGCCTGCAAGAGCGCCGCGATGTTGCCTGGCTCAAGGACTGGCTGGCCAACGATGGGTCGCTTCGTCATCCCGGCAACACGGCGCTGCAGGAGGGCCTGAATGTCCACCTTGAGCGCCTGTTGGAGCTGCCTTTTATCCATGCGCTCAACGAACCGCTGGTAGCCCAGGCCCGGGAAGCCTTGCGCCGGGAGTCCCTGGCAGCCGTCGTGTACAGAATGCTGCACGAACAGGCCAGCCATCTGCCGCAATACCGACTCAGCCAACACCTGGGCTCGCAAGGTGCGTTGTTGGTCGGCACCGACCGTGTGATTCCCGGTTTCTATACCCGCCAGGGTTACGAACGCTACTTTTCGGTTCAAGGCACGGCCCTGGTCACCGAGTTGCTGCGGGACAACTGGGTATTGGGTGAAGGTGAGGGCCTCAGCGGCATGGACATGCGTCGCCTGATGGTCGAACTCGAACAACTGTATTTTCGTGACTATGCCGACCACTGGAGCGAAGCGGTCGGCCAGGTCGCCTTGCAAACCATCAGCAATGCTGGTGAGGGCGCCGAGCAACTCGCGGGGCTGACCTCGGCTCATTCGCCGATTCTGCGGATGCTTGTGCAAGTGCGCGAACACACTCGAATCCAGGCTGTTGCCGAGCAAATCGACGACCTGACGCAGGCGGCAGGGAACGGTGGACATGCCGTTACAAAACTCGCCGCCGTGGTTGGGAAAGCCTCTGCGTCCTTGGCCGAAAGCCTGCCGGACACCGCGCAAAAATCCTTGCGACGACGTTTCGAGCCGCTGCATCGCCTGCTGGACCCGGACAATGGTCCGACGGCAGATCTGGTCCAGGCCTTGCGGGCCATTGATGAGGTGCAATTGCAACTGGCAAACCTGGCTCGCGCCAGTGCCCCGGAACAAGCGGCGTTCGAGCTGGCCAGGCACCGCATGGGCGGCCAGCGCGATGCGTTGAGTCACCTGCGCGGTGCGTCTGCCCGCCTGCCGCGGCCGGTCAGTGCTTGGTTCAACGTGATGGCTGAGGACAGCTGGCGCTTGGTGCTCAATGATTCTTATCGTTACCTGAACCAACGTTATCAGAGCGAGCTGTACAGCTTTTACGGCAAGGCGATCAACAAGCGATACCCGTTCAGTGCCCACAGTGCCAGCGACGTCGCGCTCAATGACTTCCGGGAGTTCTTCAAGGACCAGGGTATCGTCGATCGATTCTTCGACAATTACATGCAGCCCTTCGTCAGCGGCTCCGCGGGACACTACCGCCTGCGCAGCATCGACGGTCAGAGCTTGCCGATGTCCCGGGTCTATCTCGATCAAATGGCAACCGCGCACACCATTCGCCGGAGCTTTTTCGCCGAAAACCCGACCGAACCGCAAGTACAGTTCAAGCTTGAGCCGTACACCCTGGACCCTGCGGTAAGCCGTGCTGAATTCCGTTTCGGTGACCAGATGCTTGAATACCGCCACGGTCCAATCCTGCCGGTGGCGTTTACCTGGCCAAGCGACGCACAGAATGGTCGAACCGCTCTGGTGCTGGACAAAATGGTTGGGCGAGGCGTGGGCATCGAGAAAAATACCGGGCCGTGGTCGCTGTTTCGGTTGTTCGACCTGATGCAGAGCGAATACCTGACCGGGCGCGATGTCCGCGTATTGAAGGCAGACCTGGGTGGCCTGCGCGCCAACTATCTGCTGACGAGCCAACGTACGCCGAACCCTTTCGACATGAGCGTGCTGCGCACATTTCGCCTGCCGGTGCAGCTTTGATGGCGGCCGGCCCCTGGTACAGCGCTGCGCGCACGGACCCTGGCAAGACCCGGCCACGGAATGAGGATGCTTTTCTCGATTGCCCACAACAGGGGGTGTGGGCGGTGGCCGACGGCATGGGTGGCCACTCGGGTGGTGACATTGCCAGCCAGCTGATCGTTGCCAACCTGACGGAACTGCCGCTGTACCGGGACTTGGCTGAACGTTCGAAAGCGGTGCGCCAATGCCTGCGCTGGACTAACCGCCGATTGAGCCAGGAGCTGACCGTCACCGACGATCATCCCGGCATTATCGGCAGCACCGTGGTGGCGCTGTTGTTGGAAGGAAACCGCGGGGTCTGCATCTGGGCGGGTGACAGCCGTTGTTATCTGTGGCGCGGTCGACGACTGTACCAACTGACCAAGGACCATTCACTGCAACAGCAACTGATCGACACGCAACACATCAGCCGCGATGAGGCCTTCGCCCATCCTGCGGCCAAGGCACTGACCCGTGCGGTGGGCGCCGCGCCAGACCTGACGCTGGAGGTGCTGGAGCTGGATGTTCACCCGGGCGATACGTTTTTGCTGTGCAGTGACGGCCTGTATCAAGGCCTTGGCGCGCAAGCCCTTGGCAGTGCCTTGGACCTGGCTTCGCCGCGCGTGGCGTTGGAGCATCTTTTCGACGACGTTCTGCGTGGCCCGGCACGGGATAACCTGACGGCCGTGGTGGTCCGCCCGTGAATGAGGAGGGTAGCCACCCGACGTATTCCACCTTCGCCAACGCTGTGCCTGCTGTGACATCCAGCCAGCTTTGCGTCAGCGAAACACCGGACATACTCGCAGGACGCTATCGCCTTGAACGCTTGCTTGGGGCGGGCGGCATGGGGGTTGTTTACCGCGCGCGGGATCTGCTGCACGAACAATTCGCTGATCCCGATCCGTACGTTGCCGTGAAGATGCTCAGCGAGGCATTCGACGCGTCACCCGATGCGAGTACGCTGCTCTACAGCGAGTTCGCCCTGACGCGGCGATTGCACCACCCGAATATTTTGCGCCCCTACGCCTTCGAAGTGGACACAGCCCAACGACGGGCCTTCATCACCATGGAGCTGATGCGTGGCCTGACCTTGGACAAACTGCTTTGCGAACGGCCCCTCGGGCTGCCGTGGCCCGAACTCAAGGCTATCGCCGTGCCGCTGTTCGATGCCCTGGCATACGCCCACGGCCGTGGCGTACTGCATGGCGATGTGAAGCCAAGCAACATCATGTTGAGCGAAGAAGGCCTGCGCCTGTTCGATTTCGGTTTGGGCCTGGCCGAAGAAGGGCCTTCTCAGCACCTGCCAAACCTGAACCGTGAACGCCTTAACGCCTGGACCCCTGGTTACGCAGCGCCTGAACTGCTTGAAGGTGCGCCCCTTTCAGCGGGTGCCGATGTCTACGCTGTGGCTTGCGTGGTGTATGAACTGGCGAGCGGCCAACACCCGTTCCAGCGGTTACCGTCCACCCAGGCTCGCGATGCCCGATTGGAGCGCGCGCTCAAGGCGCCGCACAACCTGCCCAGGCGTTGCTGGGCGGTGCTACGGATGGCGCTGGCGTTTGATCCGGGGCAGCGGCGTATTAGTGCAGCTCGATTGCGTGACGCCTTGGGTGGTGTGTGGTCTTGGTGGTGACATTCTTGAATGGTGAAACGAGCCATAACCTAGTCCCTATTTTGATCGCTACGACTGCTGTTCGTGGCGAGGGAGCTTGCTCCCGCTCGGCGGCGCAGCCGTCGTAAACCGGCTGATGCGGTTTTTCCGGAGAAATGCGCCGGCCTGTTTTGGGGCGGCTTCGCCACCCAGCGGGAGCAAGCTCCCTCGCCACGGGTTGGTGGTGTGGCGGCTATCGTGGGTCGACGTTATCGAGCACACGGCTGGCCAGCATTGAACTCAGTTCGATCAATTGCTGGATGCCGAGGGCGATGTGGCGGCGGGGGCCTTCCAGGTCGAAGGCCAGGTTGCTGATCATCGCGTCGGCTGATGCCAGGTTTTCGCTGAGGTTGGCGAGCAGGCATTCGTTGTCGACGTTTTTTGCCACGGTGAATAGCTGGTCCGGTTTGGATGCATCTTCGGACTTTTCCGGTTTCGGTAGCAGGTAGTAATCCAAGGCGCGCTTTTCTGCTTCGTCTTGTTTCTTCGTTTTGGATTTAGTGGACGCAGAGGTGCGATCTGCTTCGGGGGGATTCGGTGTAATTTTGAACATGGTGCAGCTCCTTTCGTAAGAGGAACCATCACCGTCTGCCGCCAAGCAGATAGGGTGACGGATTAAACAAGGTTGGCGGACCGGAACGAAAGGAACCCGGCATCCCCGAAGGGATCCTTGCGCAACCCGCCATAACATAGGAGTGCCAATGCCAGAGGCATCGCAATCCTATTGAGGGGCTGTTGCGCCTTTCGTGTACCGGGCCGCCAAGCCCGACCACTGATGGGCAGTGGCAGGGAAAACGATAGAAGCCATGGGAACGGCGCACAAGCGGGCGAATTCTGGCGTAGTTGTAGGCAATGGCGCAAGGATGCGTAGCTTGGTGGAAGCGTTGCGGAGGGAGAATAAACAAGCCTTCTTAATGCCCAGGATTCGGGGCGAGGGAGCTTGCTCTTGCTCGGTGGCGCAGCGGTTTTTCTGTAGGAGTGCGCTTGCCGTTTTGGGGCTGCTGCGCCGCCCAGCGGGGCGGTGCGACGTTTCGCTAAATCCCCTCGCCACAAAATGGATGCTAACCGCCAGCCCCCTGTGGGAGCGAGCTTGCTCGCGATGGCGGTAGCACGTTACATACCCATCTGAAGGGTAAGTATCCGAACCCCACCTGTTTCAACTCAGACCTTGATCTGTTTAAACCACTGATTCACGCGTTCGCAATCAAAGATCGTCGGGTCGAAGGTCTCCCCGTACCATTCCACCATAGCGTCATGCTCGGGATGTTCAGGGTTAGCCATGGCCTCTAAAAACACTTCGTAACCCGGCCCTCCACCCACGTCTTCCGGTGGGCAAGCATTGGCGCCCTCGATGCAGTACGGCACTTGAGGGCAGGCAGTAGCGGGTAATGTTTTTTCGACCTTGATGTAGTGATGCCACTCATCACCGAAGTCATAGAGATAATTGAATGTCCGCTTTCCGTTCAGTGCCTTGATCAGTGTTTTACGAGCTTCCGGATTCACCGCCGGCCCCCAGCCATCAGGATCGGGCACGCCATAATTCTCACCGGCAATTTCAAACTCATGCAGATGGTAATCGCTCCAACCCATCACGATCTGGATCACCTGATGCAACCTGCCCAAGGTAATGTTTTCAGGTACTGCGAACCGACGCCAAATCGTTGGAGTCATCCACTTCAGCTCTATATGCAGTAGCAACAAGTCACGCTCGGGCTTTGGCAAGCGAACAGTTTTAGCCATGGGTCAGGCAGCCTCGCAGTGTTTGTGAGTGTAAGAGACACGCTCCAGGGGCGCAGTTCGTTAGCCCGATTGACCGGATGCTTGGCGATGCATTCCAGTACGTAGGTCACGGTGATGAAAAATCTGAGTCATCAATGCTGCTCCGGAGGTCATGCCAGAGTTTCAAGGTAATTGAATAACCTGAGTCAGGCCATCTGAGTTTCGATTTCTGCCAGCAAGCTCACTCGCCACGTGATCTGTGTTTCGGATCAGGCCCTGTGGTGTTGGCTCGATCGGCATTTCGCCCTTTGGACAGCTGTCAAAGCTTGTCCAAGCTAGAAACCGTGGTGGTGTAGAAGGCCACGCCCGACTTGTCGATGACCTTTATTCTGCCGCCTTCTTCCTTGAGGTCTTTGAGGTACGGACCGAACGCTATTTCGTCGGGCGCGGTTCGCAGAATTTCTTTGTCGAGTACCGGTGTGTCTTTCCTCAAGACCTTAAGGTTCATGAGGAAGCAGTCGATGGTTAACTGGCACTCCAGGACGCAGACATAATCCGACCCTTTTATTTTTTTCTGCTTGAAGGTCCACTCGTTTTTATAGTGGTTGCGGCGGAACTCATCCATTGCGTTTTTCAGCAGATCCAGGGGCAAGGCCGTATGTGGGCGGCATTTTTCCAGGCCTTCCAGCAACAGTTGTATAAAGAACTCATTGAGCTCGTTGACCGATGTGCATTTTTTATACAGTTCAGTATCTAGACTGACATTGACGATGAGCGCGCCGCTGGAGTTGACATAGGGCTCATTGACGGCTTGGCGGGTGCCGACAAAGCAGATTTTCTTGAAGTTCGGCGTTTCGAATTTTTCTGCACTCAGGTGGCGCTCAAGAAAATTGCAAATCGATCGGCTTTGGTCGCGAAACGGATGAATAATTTCGTCGCTGAATTCGCCCAGGTCGGGGTATAGGTAAATTTCTTTTAAGATCATGGTCTTGAATGCCTCGCTGGGTCTGGTTCCCGCCTGCGTCGATTCGCGTTTCTTCGCTCAAAATCTCGACTTTCCAACGAGCAACTGGGCCGGCCGGCTCTTTTTTGATGACTCTGGATTCGTAACGTCCTCTTGAAATCCAATACTCATACGTAGACCTGAGCGAGCCTCGTGAGGCTATCGCTTCACAGGCTCGTGGGTAGGTCATTTCCAGGCAGCATGGTAAGCCTGTCCAGCGGTGACGCCACCGGCTCTATTGGCCTGTGAGTTCAGCAAGGAACTCCTCAAATGATTCGCATACGAACGCCAGATCCTCCTCATCCATCAAGTACAGGTAGATATTCCCGAAGTCAGCTTCCTTAACGGATAAGAGGAAGGAGTTGCCACCGTGATCATACGCAAAGGGGATCATTTGTTTTAGCGACGGAAAGTCGTCCGTCAAGTCGCGATAGACCGTTTCGATAGGGGCTTGTCCGTATTTGATCGGAGTGAATCCACCCAGCAAGAAATCATTCTCGCTACTGCTCTCAGACAAATCGCCGCCGTTGTGCTTTAGATAAAATTGCCTAAAGGCTGTCGGTAATTCCACATTGAATTTTTCTTGGAACTCATTCAACTCTTGCACAGAGAGGGCGCGTTCGGATTCTTCGAGGGTCAGCCGCATTTGGATGCTCCTTTTTTCAGCTATTGAAGTGTTCTGACCTTTCGCCAAGTCTTCAATATGACGTTCTTTTTGGGGCGGCTTCGCCGCCCAGCGGGAGCAAGCTCCCTCGCCACGGGAATTTGCGCTTAACCTGCGCCTAGTAATTTGTTCGCAAGCGCCAGATCGAACGGCTTGTTCCCAAATATTGATTTAGTCGCCAGGGCTTTCTTGAGCACATCCGAATCCAGGCTCAGATTGTTTTTGTGCGCTGCAAAGACAATCGTCAGGAATGGAAACGCATAGTTATCCGGCTCGGCCAACACGTCATCGATTAATGCGGGGGAGCCAAGAACGCTGTGCTCTGCCTTGGGCAGGTAAAATTTCTCGAGCCGTTCGGTTATTTTTTTGACGGTTGCGCCGATGGCTTGAGGGAACGGAGTTCTGATGATGCCGCCCAGCTCGTCACCGAACTGTTTTGCTTCCTCCGACAAGGAGCTCTTCGACAAAAATGATGAATTCAGCAGCCGGCTCTCGTAGGGCGGAGATTGCTCTTTACAGAAGCTAAAGGCCTCGCACGTATAGATATCCAACCCCGCGTAATAACCGTCGGCCTTGGTCAAGTGTTGAACGTAGATTTCCCCAAGCTTTTCCTTGGCAGCGAGCAGGTCAAGTTTATTTTTGCTGGCCTTCAGGTCAAGGTGGGGTGACGTTGTTTGCTTCAGCGCCGCCAGTAACTCCGCTTCCAGGTGCTTGCGAATTTCCACACTCATGACGTAGACCTGAGCGAGTCTCGTGGGGCAATCACTTCATGCTCATCCGTTGGCTCGATCGGCATATAAATGTCAAAGCTTGTCCGGGCTAGAAACCGAGGGCTCTAGAGCCATGCTTTGGTCAGGCCTTTTTTTCCAAGTAAAACTTCAGATATTTTTTGGGTCTTTCTTGAAAGGCTCGAGCTTTGCCGAAGCTGTAGGCGTCATCAAAGTACCTATAAGCCTGCGCGTGGTCTCCCAGCTCAAAATAGACCATTCCCAGGTTAATCAGCGGCCCTGTATCGATATCCGATTCCCGGCCATCCAAGGTCTTTTGTGCCCAGTCTTTAGCAGCCTCGAAATCCCCATTGTCAAAATGCAGGTTGAAAAAAGAACCTGTGACCCAGGCTGACAAAGGTGTCCATTCCAGCTTCGGTTCAGGAAGCAATTCCCAAGCTTTTTGGTACAGGGCTTGAGCTTCATTTTTTTTGTTTTGCTCATCGAGCTCATTACCCGACGCCATGATGCGCATTACTTCGTCTGCCAGCGTCGGGCTTTCATCTGCCAAGTCTTTCATATGACGTTCCTTTACTAGTAAATGGGCTTTTCTGCGGGGCCAATAAAATCGCCGGGGTCCCTATATCGATCCGTCAGGAGCGCGCCTTTGGAGCGGTTATGGGAATAATATTCCAGCTCATAATTGTCAGGGTCGCGCATCCATCCCCTCACTTCTTTGGTTTTAGCCCCATGGAAACCGCCTTTGGAGTTCCAGTATTTAACGGCATCCGTTTTATGAGCCATGTCGGCGTCTTTAATGGAATACCATTTCTTGTCGGTGCTCTGGAATCTCATGTTTTTCCCGGTGCCGATTATTTTACCTTCGGCTCTCATCCGCGCGATCACCGCTTTGCCGGTACGGCTGCTCTTCCCAGGGGTTCTGCCTACAGAGTTCAGGCGACAAGATAGACCCAATGGATCGATCCATCCAAAGGGGTTGGGACTGTAGGCGTAAAAATTCAGACCACCGTTCAACCCAATCGGATCCGGCGTAGTAAACCGCCCCACATCCGGATCATAAAACCTGAACGTATTGAAATGCAGCCCCGTTTCCCGATCCAGGTATTGCCCCTGGAACCGCAAATTCTGCTCTTCGATGTAATACGGCTCGCGCACTTCCTCCAGCGTATTGCCCCACACCCGATACGTCGCCTGCCAAACATTGTGCCCGTCGGCTTCGGTGAGTTGTTCCGGCAGGCCGTTGAGGTCGTTGTGGTAGTAGCGGATTTTTTGCAGCGGGCCGCTGCCGTCGACGCGGGCCAGGGGTTCGTAGCCGTCGTCTTCGTAGAGGTACAGGCTGGTTTGCTGGTGGCGGTGTTCCTGCAACAGGCGCAGGCCATCCCAGGTGAAGCGAGTTTCGCCCAGCGGGTAACCATTGCTGTCGTGTTCGGTTTTTTCGATGCGCCGGCCCAGCGGGTCGTAGGCCATTTTCACCACGCTGCCGTTGTCGTTGCGGACTTCAATCAAGCGGCTTTCGGCGTCATAGGCAAAGTGTTGCACGCCGCGTTTGGCGCTGCGTTTTTCGATCATCCGGCCGAAGGCGTCGTAGCGGTAGCGCTTGTCCTGGTAGGTCAGCAGTTTGTTGTGCACCACCAATCCAGCGCCGGGGGCCGGGCCGTCCAGCAGGTTGGCGGCGGCGTCGTAGGTGAAGGTCTCGCGCTGGCCATGCAGGCTGTCCTGGCTGGCGATGATGCGGCCGGTGGCGTCGTAGTGCAGGAGCTGGCGCTGTTGCGCGGCGGGTTGCTGGTCGAGTTTGCCGATGAGGTTGTCGGCGGGGTCGTACTCGAAGTGTTTTTGCACCGCCGCCGGCAACAGCGAGGGTTGGCTGCTGTGACGGCGTTGCCGTGCGCGCAGGCGGCCGCTGCGGTCGTATTCGCTGCGGGTGTTGATCTGCCCTTGGGTGCGCAGCACTTCGCGGTGCAGGCGGTCGCGTTCGAAGTCGCTGATGACCTGGCCGTCGAGGTTGATCTGGTGCAGGTGGCCGCTGCCGTAGTACAGGCGGTTGACCCAGCGGCCATCGGGCAGTTGGGTCTGGATCAGGTTGCCGAGTTCGTCGTAGTGGTGTTGCAGGCTTCCGGCGCCGCTGTTTTCGGCGAGTAACTGGCCGAGGGCATCGTAGGCGAAGCTCAGGGTCTGGGCGTTGCCTTGCAGGTCGGTGAAGGTGACGGCGGTGAGTTGGTCCAGCGGGTCGTAGCTGTATTCGGTGCGGCCATCGTCGGTGACTTTGGCGATCAGCCGGCCCACGGCGTCGCGTTCCAGGCGATGGACGATGGGCGCCGGCGGTGTTTCGGGAATGAGCGCCAGGCCCGTGCCGTACGGCGCAGGCATCGCCGTCACCGCCGCGACGTTGTCGAGGCGGTCGTAGTCGTAGCGCTTGGTGCTGCCATCCAGGTCTTGTTGTTCGATCAACCGATCCCCGATATCCCAGGCAAACCGGTAGCTCTCACCATTCTCGTTGGTCAGCGCTTGCAGCCGGCCGAAGCTGTCGTAGGCGAACTGCACCTGCCGGCCTTGGGCGTCTGTGCGTTGGCGGACCTGGCCGCGGCGGTTGTGTTGGTAAAGCGTGGTGTGCCCGGCCGGGTCGGTGTAGCCGATGAGGTGGCCGGCGGTGTCGCGCTGGTAGTGTTCGGTTCGGCCGTCCGGCAACTGGCTGCTGAGCAGACGTCCCTGGGCGTCGTAGCTGAATTGGGTGCGCTCGCCGAGGGCGTCGGTGATGATTTGCAGGTAACCGCGCGCGTCGTAGCTGAAGCGCGTCGGGTAACCCGAGCAATCGACGTGCTCCACCAATTGGCCGAACGGGTTCCAGCGCAGCTTTTTGCTTTTGCCGGTGGCGTCGATGATCTCCACGACCTGGCCGTGGGTGTCGTAGCGGTAGCGGGTGATGTGGCCCAGTGGGTCGGTTTCCACCGTGCAGTTGCCGCGTTGATCGTAGCGGTATTTCCAGCTGTGGCCGGCGGCGTCGGTGTCTACCAGCGGCAGGGCCCAGTGTTCGAGCCAGAGGGTGGATTCGCTGCGGCCCAACGGGTCGGTTTCGCTGAGCAGGTTGCCGGCGTCGTCGTAGCTGAATTGGTACTGGCCGCCCTGTGGATCGGTAGCGCTGAGCAACTGGCGCTCATCGTTCCATTCGAACAGCCAGGTCTGGCCGAGGTTGTCAGTGAACTGGGTGATCTGGTGCTGGCTGTTCCAGTGTCGGGTGCTGATGCGTTGCAGGCTGTCGCTGATGCGGGTGATGCCGGCCTTGAGGTCATAGTCGAACTGGTAGGCGTCGCCTTCGTCGGTCCAGTGCCGGACCACGCGCCATTCCTGGTCGTCGATCAGGGCCCATTCGTAGAAGCAATGCAGGCCGCTGGGCAACTGGTGCTCGACCATCCGCTGCCCGGCGTCGTAGCTGAAGCGCCGTTGCACCTGGCCGGTGGCGTCGCGCACTTCGGCGAGGGTGTTGGCCGTGTCGTAGGCGTAGCTGACCAGCACTTCCCGGGATTGGTCGGGGTAGAGGCGCTCGATGTGGGTGACGCGTTCGTGTTCGCGGATCAGCTCGACTTGCACCAGGTCGAAGGTGTCGCGCAGCCGCGCCAGGCGTCCGGCGTCGTCGTAGTCGAGGTGGATGCGGTTGTCGTTGCGGTCGCCCAGTTGGCTCAGGCGCAAGTGTGATGGGTTGGTTGGCGAAGGTTCGAACAAACGGTACAGGCCGTCTTCGCTTTCGATCAGCAATTGCCCGTTCACATGACGGCGCACCGCCAGGCCTTCACCGGCGCTGAACACTGCGCCGCCCAAGGGGATGGAACCCATGTCGATGGGCCGGCCTTGTTCGTCGGTGTAGACCAGGGTTTCGCCGCCCTCGGGGTGGGGCAGGATTTCTACCTGGACTTCGTAGGCGACGCTCCAGCCGGCGCCGAACAGGCTGTCACGGCGTTCGTCGCGGCTGTTGTACACGCGCTGCCAGTCAATCGGCAGGATGCCGGGCAAGACGAAATCCAGGTCCTCGTCACCGCCTAGCACCTTGGCCCCGGTAGCGGCGTGCACCGGGTTCGACGAGCCCAGGGCTGCGTTGGCGGCTGCGTTCGCCGCGCTGCTGGCGGCCATGGACACCGCGCCGCCCACCAGCATGCACGGCAGTTTGCTGAAGAACTTGCCCTTGCCGCCCTTGAGCATCAGCAGCGCGGTGACCGCCAGGCCTACGCCCGGGGTCTTGCCGCTGCGGATCTCGCGCACCACCACCGAGCCGCCGCCAATGGTCACGTCAGGGGAAATCAGCCCGGCCGACACTACGGTCGCATCGCAGGTGCTGCGGTCGCCGCTGCGCACGGCGGGCTGGCCGTTGATGGTGACCTTGTCCGAACCTTCGGCCATGAACTGCGGTGGCATGGGTGGGTGCTTGGTGCAGATCACCAGGTCTTCCGGCCGGGTCTCCGTACCGGGGGCTGGCGAGGCGACAGTGGGGCGCCACATTTGCGAGAAGAAATTCCCGGCCATGTCCAGGTAACTGGGTTCTTCTTCCGGCTCGGGCATTTCCAGTTCGGTGCCGGCCGGCGCGACATGGGAAACAACAGCGCCGGCGGCGCGGGCCGAGGGTATGTTGTTGGTGAAGGTGTCCTTGGAGCCGGTGAGGATGTTGGCCTGCACCGTGGGCGGAAAGAGGGCGTTGCCGATGCCCTCGCATAAATTGCTCAGGCCTTTGTCGGCCCCGGTCTTGCTCATGGCCAGGCCGACGATGGTGCCCACCACCAGGCCCAGGACGAAGCAACCCAGGCCGCCGGTGACGACGGTGATGCCCGTGGCCGCGACCACGGCGGCGGTCGCCAGGGCGGTGATCGCGATGTTGGCTGCCACCTCCAATACGCCGCCAAGGATGTCGGCCATCATCGAGGTGTGGTTGAGTGCATCGCCCAGGCGGGCGGCCCAGAGCGCGTCAGACATGCACGTTGCTCAGGCGGGTAGGGTGGCTGGGGAGGGTGTGTTCAAGCAATTGGATGCCTTCCATTGCATCTGTGTCCTTGTGGGTTACGGCATGCTCATCAGGGCCATTCTCAGGCGCTTGATCAGTTTCGGGGTCTTGAGGCAATCGACCGGGCGTTTGTTGCCCAGGGCGGGCACGGTCTGTTCCAGCCACCAGAACCCTTCCTTGAGCCCTCTTTTTCCGTAGAGCACGACGGCCATGTCGAGGTTGTCATCCATGGCCTTGGCCAGCGCGCGCGCGTTGTCGTCGAGGTAGTCCTCTTCGTACAACCGCACGAAATGCTGCCAATCGGCATCGCCGACGTATTCGTCTTCCAGTCCCATTCTAAAAACCTGCAAAGGAAATCAAGTTGCTGCCGGTCGGGTTTCGCGCCGACGGCGCCAGGATCCCATCATAACCATTAGCCTTGGCCCAGGCGCCGATTTGATGGGTCTGGGTGTATTTGTCGCCGGTAATGCTCTTGAGGGAGACCCCCAATTGTTTGCGCACATCGGCCCGGGTCAGGTCCAGGACGTTGTTGAGCTGCACTTTCTTGCTGACCAGCACCCGTGTGGACAGGTCCACGCCCCAGTGATTGACTTCGCCCATGGCGGTCTTGCGTGAGTTGGCGCCATAGACACCGCCCAGGCCGGGGGCGGTGTAACGGTGCCTGGAGGCGACGTTCCACTTGTGCGCCGTCCAAGTCGTGCTGATCCGCCCCGGCTCTTCAAAGCGATACACCGTTCGGTTGACCTTGCGACCCTTGGGCGGCGTCGAGCATTTCATCAGCCCGAAGGGGTCGATCCAACTCACCGGGTTCGGCGCGTACTGGTAGAGGTTCAGCCCTCCAGCTAAGCCGATGGGGTCCGGTGTGGTGAAGCGGCCGATGTCCGGGTCGTAGAAACGCAGGGTGTTGTAGTGCAGCCCGGTTTCGCGGTCCAGGTATTGACCTTGGAAGCGCAGGTTCTGCTCTTCGATGTAATACGGTTCGCGCAACTCTTCGGCGGTGTTGCCCCACACTTGGTAACGGGCTCGCCAGAGTGTGTGGCCGTCGGCTTCCGAGAGCTGTTCGGGCAGGCCGTTGAGGTCGTTGTGGTAATAACGGACCTTCTGTTGCTCGCCCAGGCCGTCGACCCTCGCCAGGGGTTCGTGGCTGTCGTCGGCGTAGATGTAGAGGCTGGTCTGGCTGTCGCGGTGTTCCTGCAAAAGTTGCAGCGCATCCCAGGTGAAACGGGTGCGGTTGAGCAGCGTGGCGTGGCGGTCGTACTCGGCTTTTTCGATGCGTCGACCCAACGGGTCATAGGTCATTTTTACGACCGAGCCGTTATCGTTGCGCACTTCCACCAGGCGTTGTTCAGCATCGTAGCGAAAACGCTGGACGCCACGTCGGGCGCTGCGTTTTTCCACCATGCGACCGAAACCGTCATAGCGGTAGCGCTTGTCCTGGTAGGTCAACAAGCGGTTATGCGCGACCTGGCCTGTGCCCAGACCGTCCAGCAGGTTGGCGGCCGGGTCATAGGCGAAGCTTTCACGCTGGCCTTGAAGGTTGTCCTGGCTGGCGAGAATGCGGCCGGTGGCGTCATAGTGCAGCAATTGGCGATGGGACGCTTCGGGCTGGCTGTCGAAGCGCTCCACCCGCTGATCGCTGGCGTCATAACCAAACAGCGATTGCGCCACGGGCGGCAGCAGCGTGGACTGACCCTGTTGCCGCCGCTGACGGGCCCGCAGGCGGCCACTGCGGTCGTATTCGCTGCGGGTGCTCTGGCGCCCCTGGGTGCGCAGCACTTCGCGGTGCAGGCGGTCGCGTTCGAAATCGCTGATGACCTGGCCGTCGAGGTTGATCTGGTGCAGGTGACCGCTGCCATAGTGCAGGCGGTTCAGCCAACGACCGTCGGGAAGCAGCGTCTGGGTCAGGTTGCCCAGTTCGTCATAGCGATGTTCGAGGTTCCCCGCCCAGCCTTGCTCGGTAATCAATTGCCCCAGGGCGTCGTAACGCAAGCCCAGGCTTTGTACTTCACCGGTCTGGCTGGTGAAGGTGATCGCGTTGACCTGGTCGAGCGCGTCATAGCGGTACTCGGTGCGTCCGTCTGCGGTGACTTTCGCCACCAGTCGCCCCATCGCATCGCGCTCCAGCTCATGAATGATGGGGGCTTGGGGCGAGAGGTCCAGGTCGGTGCTGCCGGGCACCGCGAGCGCTTCCATGCGGGTGACGTTGTCCAGCGGGTCGTAGGCGTAGCGCTTGAGGCTGCCGTCCAGGCTGTGTTGGGCGGTCAAGCGGTCGGCGGCGTCCCAGGCAAACCGGTAGCGCTCACCGTTTTCGTTGGTCAGGGCCAGGAGGCGTCCGTAGTTGTCGTAGCTCAGCTCCACCCGGCGGCCATGGGCGTCGGTGCGCACCCGCAGTTGACCGCTTAGGGTGTGTTGGAAATTTGTCGTGTGTCCAGCCGGGTCGCTATAGCCGATCAACTGTCCGCTTGCGTCACGCTGATAGTGCTCGGTGCGCCCGTCCGGCAGTTGCTTGCTCAGCAGCCGACCCTGGTCGTCGTAGCTGAAAAGCGTCCGCTCTCCCAGTGCGTCGGTGCTGCTGAGCAACAGCCCGCGCTCGCAATAGCTCAACCGTGTGGTGTAACCGGAACAATCGGTGTGTTCGCTGAGTTGCCCAAGCGCCGTCCAGCGCATGGTCTTGCTTTTGCCGGTGGCGTCGATGACCTCCACCACTTGGCCGTGGGCGTCGTGGCGATAGCGGGTGACGTGGCCCAGCGGGTCGGTTTCGCGAATGCGGTTGCCCCGCGCGTCATAGTGGTACTGCCAGGTATTTCCCGCGGCATCGGTTTCAGCCAGGGGCAGGGCCCAGTGTTCGAGCCACAGGGTTGACTCGCTGCGCCCCAGCGGGTCGCGGGTTTCGCAGAGGTTGCCCGCTTCGTCATAGCTGAACTGATGTTGTCCGCCGTTGGGATCGGTCGCCCCCAGCAACTGGCTTTCGTCGTTCCACTGGAAGGTCCAGGTGCGATCCAACGCGTCGGTGGTTTCGGTGATCCGATAGCGGGTATCCCAGCGACGGGTGCTGATGCGCTGCAAACCGTCGGTGATGCGCGTGGTCCCGGCGGCCAGGTCATAATCGAAGGTGTAGGCGTCGCCCGCGTCGGTCCAGTGGCGAACCACGCGCCATTCCAGGTTTTCAACCAACGCCCATTCATAGAAACAGCGAAGCCCGGTAGGCAGTTGGTGTTCCACCATTCGCCGCCCGGCGTCGTAGGTGTAGCGACGTTTCACCTGGTCGTTGGACTGACTGACCTGTGCCAGATCGCCCTGGCCGTCGTAGCCATAGTGCATCAGCACTTCCCGACGTTGATCGGCATAGAGGCGGTCGATCCGGCTGACTCGTTGTGGCCAGCGCTCGTCATACGCCAGTGCGATGCGGGTCAGGTCGAAGGTGTCACGCAGTTGCGCCAGGCGTCCGTTATCGTCGTATTCCAGGTGGATACGGTTGTGGTTGCGGTCACCCAGTTGGTCCAGGCGCAGCAGCGCTGCATTGGCTGGCGTGGGTTCGAACAAGCGGTACAGCCCGTCCGCGCTCTCTATCAGCAGCTCGCCGTTGGCATGCCGTCGCACGCTGAGGCCTTCACCGGCACTGAACACGGCACCGCCCAACGGGATGGAGCCCATGTCGATGCGTCGGCCCTGTTCGTCGCTATAGACCAGGGTTTCGCCGCCGTCTGGATGGGGCAGGATTTCGACGCGTACCTCGTAGGGCACGCTCCAACCGGCACCGAACAGCCCGTCGCGGCGTTCGTCGCGGCTGTTGTAGAAGCGTTGCCAGTCGATCGGCAAGATGCCGGGCAGGACGAAGTCCATCTCCTCGACATCGCCCAGCACTTTGGCCCCGGTGGCGGCGTGCACGGGGTTCGAGGAGCCCATCGCGGCGTTGGCTGCGGCGCCCATCGCGCTACTGACCGCCATCGACGCCGCACCGCCGACCAACATGCACGGCAGGTTACTGAGGAATTTACCCTTGCCGCCCTTGAGCATCAGCAGCGCCGTGACCGCCAGCCCGACGCCCGGGGTCTTGCCGCTGCGGATCTCGCGCACCACTACCGAACCGCCACCAATGGTCACGTCAGGGGAAATCAGCCCGGCTGATACCACGGTCGCATCGCAGGTGCTGCGGTCGCCGCTGCGCACGGCGGGCTGACCGTTGATGGTGACTTTGTCCGAGCCTTCGGCCAGGAACTGCGGCGGCATCGGCGGGTGTTTCATGCAGGTGATCATGTCCAGCGGCTTGGGCACGGCACCGGGCGCGGGCACGGCGACCGTGGGACGCCACATCTGCGAGAAGAAATTCTCGGCCATGTCCAGGTAGCTGGGTTCGGCTTCGGGTGCTTCAAGTTCGGTGCCGGCCGGCGCGACATGGGACTCGATCGCCCCGGCGGCGCGGGCGGCAGGGATGTTGTTGGTCAAGGTGTCGGTGGAGCCGGTGAGGATGTTGGCCTGCACCGTGGGCGGGAAGAGGGCGTTGCCGATGCCCTCGCATATGTCGCTTAGCCCCTTGTCGGCCCCGGTCTTGCTCATGGCGAGGCCGACCACGGCGCCCACCACCGCGCCGAGCAGGAAGCAACCCAAGCCGCCGGTGGCAACGGTAATGCCCGTGGCCGCGACCACGGCAGCCGTCGCTACCGCGGTGATCGCAATGTTCGCGGCCACTTCCAGGACGCCGCCGAGGATATCGGCCATCATCGAGGTGTGGTTCAGCGCGTCGCCTAGCCGAGCGGCCCAGAGTGCGTCAGACATGCAAGGTGCTCATCAAGCCAGAACGTCGAACAGCAGCGAACCCTTGATCGTTGCCCAATGCGCCGCTTCGGCATCGCCCAGTTTCTCGGCTTTCACGTAGCTCAGAGCAAGCATTTTGCGGGTGCCGGGCAGCACCAGGGCCAGTTGGAACTGGAAGACCTTTTCATTGCCCTTGTTGAACTGGCTGCGCAGTTCGATGGCTTCGACTTCCTGGTTGGCGCCTACGCGCACGGTGGCGCCCGGTTGGCAGCGCAGGTCCTGGACCTGTTTTTCCAGGCGCTTGAGCTGGTCGTCGAGGTTGCTTTGCAGGGTCTCGCCCTCGGCCAGCAAACTGCGGCTGACGATCAAGGACGTGCCCAGTTCGGGGAACTTGAGGATGTTGATTGTCGCGTCCAGCAATTCGCTGGGCGGCAGCTGGAACTGGAATTCATTGAGGCGGTAAGTCATGGCGCAAAAATCTCGAGGTTAGCCCTTGGGTGCAGGGAACGCGGCTTGGATGTTGGCATCGATGCTGCCCTTGACGCCCTGGCCGTCCGGCGTGGCACCCGGGCCGCCGCCGTTGTTCAGGTGCAGCACGCCGCCGGTGTTGAACTCGGCATCGCCGCTGGCGTAGAAGCTGATCTGTACGCCGGTCAGGTTGATCTGGCCGCTGGCGTTGAGCTCCAGGATGCTTTCGCCGCACACCAGGCGCAGGTTTTCGCCCACTTCAATCACGTAGCTCTGGCTGATGCTGTCGGTCTTGCGCTGGCCGACGGAGAGGATGTCCTCCTGCTTGACGATGCGCAGGCGGTTGTTGCCGATGGTCACCGTCTCGTTGTGGCCGATGCTCTTGTTGCGGTCATGGCCCACCGAGTGGCTTTCATCCACCTCGACCACGATGTCCTGGTTACGTTCGGCATGGATGTACAGCTGCTCGGCGCCTTTCTTGTCTTCCATGCGGATTTCGTTGAAATTCGCCGGCGTGCCGCCCTTGCTCGAACGGCTTTTCATCCCGCTCTGGGTGGCATTGGCGGGCAAGTCATAGGGCACGGTCTGTTCGGCGTTGTAGACGCGGCCGGTGATGATCGGCCGATCCGGGTCGCCTTCGAGGAAACTGACGATCACTTCCTGGCCAATGCGCGGGATCTGCATCGAGCCCCAGTTTTTCCCGGCCCATGCCTGCGACACGCGAATCCAGCACGAGCTGTTTTCGTTGGACTGGTCGTGCCGATCCCAATAGAAGTGCACCTTCACCCGGCCGAACTGATCAGTCCAGATTTCCTCGCCCTTGGGACCCACCACTAAGGCAGTCTGCGGGCCCTTGACGATAGGGCGATGGGTGATGGGCAGTGGTCGATAGCTTTGCTGGGCGTCGATACAGGTCAGGCTGCTTTCGAACTGCGCCGAAGGCGCCCCACCGCCGGTTTCGCCGCTTTCCTGGGAAATGTAGTAGCGGGCGCCGACGATCAGGTATTCGCGGTTCTGGTCCTGGCGGGTGAAGCCGGTGAGGCTGAACAGATGCCCCGAGCCCAGGCCCCGAGCGTTACCGGCCAGCTCGACCTGTTCGTGCTGGGTCTGCAAGGCTTCGATGCGGGTGCGGGCGTAGTGTTCGCCGTCCTGGCTCTGCACGTAGGTGCCAGGGTAGTCGTACAGGGGATAGTCGCCGGCCGTGTGCGGGCGTGGCATGGCCGAGCGCACGTCGATGCGTGCGCTGGGGCGCTGGAAATCGTAGTCGTTGAGCTCAAGCGAACCCGGCTGGACTTCCTGGGCCAGGTGCCAGTCGTGGATGTGGTCGCGCTCGCGCTGCTGCTCATTCTTCGGGTAGTACGGCACCGAACCGTAGCCGGGGGCCGTGGTGTGGGCGCCATAGGCATCGGCCAGCACCAGCACATGCCGGCCCTGCTCATGGCGGAAGAAGTAGTAGATGCCTTCTTGTTCCATCAAGCGGCTGACGAAATCGAAGCTGGTCTCGCGATACTGCACGCAGTATTCCCACTCGCGATAAGGCCGGCTCAGGGCGTCTTCGAAATCGGAAAAGCCCAAGTCGCGGAACACCTGCTTGATGATCTGCGGGATGGTGAGGTTCTGGAAAATCCGGCAATCGGAGGTACGGGTCAGCAGCCAAAACCACGGGCGCAGGGTGGCCTGGTAACTGGCGAACTGGCCCTGGTCGACGTTCTGGCTGAAACGGGCCACGATGCCATGGAAATAACGCTCGCCACCGCCATCGAGTTGCAGGCTCACGCACATGGGCTTGCCGAGCACCTGATTGAGGTCGATGGCGTTATCCAGCGAGTGCAGCTGCAACTCATAGTTGAACAGCCGCCCCAGTTCTTCGCCGCCGCCCATGTCCTTGAGCAGCAGTACCTCAGGTCCCAGGGGGCTGGTGATCTTGGCCAGGCGGGTGGCTTGGTTGAATAACATCGAGGGTCTCGTGCAGGTTGTAGTAACTGGCGGAACCGAATACCACTGTGGGAGCGAGCTTGCTCGCGAAGGCGGTGTGTCAGGCAACATCAATGGCACTGACAGATTGCATTCGCGAGCAAGCTCGCTCCCACAGGGTTATGCGGTGCTCCTTCGGGTCAGGCCGCGTCGCTGAAATCGTACTGCAATTCGTTATCCACGGCGCTGATCCGCACCCCGGCCAAAGCCTTGCCTTCGAGCATGCGGGTCAGGAACTCGCGGCTCATGTCCGGCAGCAGGCTGTTGGTCAGGATGGTGTCGATCATGCGCCCGCCGCTTTCGGTTTCGGTGCAACGCGAGACGATCAGGTCGATCACTGCGTCGTCGTAGTCGAAGGCGACTTTGTGGGTGCTCTCCACGCGCTTCTTGATGCGGTTGAGTTGCAGGCGGGTGATGGCCTTGAGCATCTCGTCGCTGAGCGGGTAGTACGGGATCGTCACCAGGCGGCCGAGCAAGGCCGGCGGAAAAATCTCCAGCAACGGTTGGCGCAGGGCCTTGGCGATTTCTTCCGGCTCGGGCACGTTCTGCGGGTCTTTGCAGACCTGGGCGATCAGCTCGGTGCCGGCGTTGGTGGTCAGCAGGATCAAGGTGTTCTTGAAGTCGATCACCCGGCCTTCGCCGTCCTCCATCACGCCTTTGTCGAACACCTGGAAGAAGATCTCATGCACGTCCGGGTGGGCCTTTTCCACCTCGTCCAGCAACACCACGCTGTACGGTTTGCGCCGCACGGCCTCGGTCAGCACGCCGCCTTCGCCATAGCCGATGTAGCCCGGTGGCGCGCCCTTGAGGGTCGACACGGTGTGGGCTTCCTGGAACTCGCTCATGTTGATGGTGATAACGTTCTGTTCGCCGCCGTACATGGCTTCGGCCAGGGCCAGGGCGGTTTCGGTCTTGCCCACGCCGGAAGTGCCGGCGAGCATGAACACACCAATCGGCTTGCTCGGGTTGTCGAGGCCGGCGCGGGAGGTCTGGATGCGCTTGGCGATCATCTGCAAGGCATGGTCCTGGCCGATGATGCGTTTCTTCAGGTGCTGGTCTAGGTTGAGCACGGTTTCCAGTTCGTTGCGGGCCATGCGGCCCACCGGGATACCGGTCCAGTCGGCGACCACCGAGGCCACGGCCTGGTAATCCACGGTCGGCAGGATCAGCGGGGTTTCGCCTTGCAGCGCGGTCAGGCGCTGTTGCAGGTCCACCAGTTTTTCACGCAGTTGGTGGCTTTCGTTGTCAGAAGCTTCGCTGTTGTCTTCGCTGTCCACCACGCCAACGCGTTCGCGCAAGGTGGCACGGGTGGCGAGCAGTTCGTCCACCAGGGTTTTCTCTTCGGCCCAACGGCCTTCCAGCTCGGCCAGGCGTTCGCGCTCGGCGCTCAGCAGGTTTTCGCTCTGGGTCTGGCGGCTGCCGATGACCACGCCAATCGCGTGTTCACGGGCGATGATTTGCAGCTCGGTTTCCAGCGCTTCGATGCGCCGACGGCTGTCGTCCACTTCGGCCGGTACGGCGTGCAGGCTGATGGCGACGCGGGCGCAGGCGGTGTCCAGCAGGCTCACGGACTTGTCCGGCAGCTGGCGCGCGGGAATGTAGCGGTGGGACAGCTTGACCGAGGCTTCCAGGGCTTCGTCGAGGATCTGCACCTGGTGGTGTTTTTCCATGGTCGAGGCCACGCCGCGCATCATCAGCAGGGCCTTGTCTTCCGACGGCTCGGCCACTTGCACCACTTGGAAACGGCGGGTCAGGGCCGGGTCTTTTTCGATGTGCTTCTTGTACTCGGCCCAGGTCGTGGCGGCCACGGTGCGCAAGGTGCCGCGGGCCAACGCCGGCTTGAGCAGGTTGGCCGCGTCGCCCGTGCCGGCGGCGCCGCCGGCACCCACCAGGGTGTGGGCTTCGTCGATGAACAGGATGATCGGCTTGGGCGAGGCCTGGACGTCTTCGATGACCTGGCGCAGGCGCTGTTCGAACTCGCCTTTCATGCTCGCGCCGGCCTGCAACAGGCCAACGTCAAGGCTGCGCAGTTCCACGTCCTTGAGGGCCGGCGGCACGTCGCCGGCGACGATGCGCAGGGCAAAGCCTTCGACCACCGCGGTCTTGCCCACGCCGGCTTCACCGGTAAGGATCGGGTTGTTCTGCCGGCGGCGCATGAGGATGTCCACCAGTTGGCGGATCTCTTCGTCACGGCCGACGATTGGGTCGAGCTTGCCGCTGCGGGCCTGCTCGGTAAGGTCGACGGTAAAGCGCTTGAGGGCTTCCTGTTTGCCCATGGCGCTAGGGGCCATGGCGCCGCTGGCTTCGCCCGGCACGGCACCGGCATTGAAGCCGTCGCTGGCAGTCAGGGCGTTTTCCGGCGAGTCGCCGACGTATTCGTCAAACCGTTCGCTCAGGGCTTCGACCTTGACCTTGTCGAACTCCGACGACAGGCCCAGCAGCGCGTGGCGCAGGCTCGGGGTC
This sequence comes from Pseudomonas ogarae, assembly GCF_014268695.2. NCBI lineage: Bacteria > Pseudomonadati > Pseudomonadota > Gammaproteobacteria > Pseudomonadales > Pseudomonadaceae > Pseudomonas > Pseudomonas ogarae. Next base: position 74,109 of record NZ_CP077086.1, on the reverse strand, counting down.
TTGAGAATGCCCAGCACCAGGTAACCGGTGCGCACCTGGCTTTCGCCGAACATCAGGCTGCCGTAGACCCAGCCGCGTTCCACGGCTTCTTCCACGTGGGACGACAGGTCGGTGATCGACGTCGAACCCCGTGGCAGGCGGTCCAGGGCTTCGGTCAGGTCGCGGGCCAGGCGCGCCGGCTCGATGTTGAACTGGCGAATGATGCGGTGCAGGTCCGAGTCCTGCAGTTGCAGCAACTGGTGAAACCAGTGGGCCAGTTCCACATAAGGGTTACCGCGCAATTTGCAGAACACGGTGGCGGCTTCAATGGCTTTGTAGGCCACGCTGTTGAGTTTGCCGAACAACGCGGCGCGACTGATTTCACCCATGCTCATGGCTCCTTGAGGTCTGTGAGGTGTTGGCCTGTTCGGCGTAATGCCGGGCCAGTATTAAATCGTTGGCATCTGTTTCGGGACGGCCCAGCCAGGTGTTGAAACCCAGGCGGAAACGCCCATTGAGTTGCAGTGCCGGAACTTCGGGTTGCTCCAGGACCAGGTTCAGGTCCCAGTCCAGTTCATGGCCCAAGTATTCGGCGACCCAGGCCACCAGCTCGTTGAACGGTTGGCTGCCGGGCAGCATGCCCATGTAGTCAACGAGCTTGAGTGGCCCCAGGCGAATGCGGAATTTGTGCTGGCGATCCCACACGAAGCGGCCCAGGCAGAAGTCCACGCCCAATTGATGAGCGCTGACCCCGACGCGGCTGCGTTCGGGCAGTTCCAGCCATTGGCCGACGTATTCTTCGATCTCCACCGGCAGGCCGAAGTACTCGCTGAGGATCGCCTTCAAACCGTCCGGGTAGCGGGTTTGCGCCGCCAGGTGGCCGCTGTAGTGCAGCTTCGCCGTGTCGGGGATCAACCCCTGGTTGAGCAGGCTCGGCATCCCCCGACCGCTGAGGGCGGCCAGGCGCGCCGACCAATAGTCATCGTCCGGGCGATCATGGCTGACCGTCGGCCGCGCTTCGGCCCAGGCCCGATAAAACAGGCTGAGCAGGCGATGATGGAACACATCGAGGAAGCGCTTGCTGGTGCTGTCGGCGTTGTTGCGCTGGCGTTCGCGCACGTATTCGGTGATGTGCAGCGGCATCGGGCCGTTGGGGCCGCCGAGACCGAAGAAAAATTGCTCCAGGCGTGCCGGCGCACCGTCGCTGCCCGGTTGCACCGAGGCGAGGGTGGCCGGGGCGAAGGTGCATTCGGCCCGTTGTCCGAGGCGCAACGGGTCATCGGCCAGGCGCAGGGAATGGCCCAGGCGCGGCAGCTCGGGGGATTCGCACTCGATGCGTCGCAGCGCCTGGAAGAAGTCATATTCCCAGGGCTCCTGGTGCATCGCCTCCAGGGTACTCACAGGGTCGGACGACGTCCGGGCTTGGCTTTCCATCGCATGATCTCGCCGCGTTCGGTGGTACGGATCACCGTCTCGGTAAAACTGTTGATCGACACATAGCGTGCCAGGAAGCGCTCGAACACCGCGCCGAGCAGGAACACCCCGGTGCCGCGAAACGCGTTTTCATCGAATTCCAGGGTGATTTCCAGGCCTCGACCAAACACGATCGGGCCGGGCATCGGCAGGCGCCGGGTGCAGGCCTTGCTGCTGACTTCGCGCAGGCCTTCGATCTGCAATTGCAGCGCCGCGTCGTTGCTGTCGCCGTACAGGCGCAGCAGTTCACGCAGGGCGGCCGCGCCTTGGCCTTGTTCGCTCAACGACAAGTAGTTCAGTGACAACTGGCTGATCAGCCGCCAGGCCTTGGCGTCGTGGGCGTGGCTGGCCCGTGGGCGACTGGGCCCGGCCACGCAGCGCACGGCGCCCACCGGAGCACTGTCGGCGAGGGTGAAGTCGGTCTTGCCGTTGCCCACGCTCATGAACAGCGGCAGGTCGCGGTTGGTGCACAACGCCGTCACACCCAGTTGGCGCAGGTCGTGGCGATAGGGCGCTTGCTGGCTGTCCACCAGGCTGACGAAGGTTTCGCTGCCGATGTAGGTCGAGCGCGGGCCGTTGCGTCGTTGATCGCTGGACAGCACGCGCGGTTCGCGGCGCACGGTGTAATAGGCCTGGTCGCGGCCGTAACGGGACGGATCGCGCACGGCGTAGAACGGCAGGAACGGCTGCTCGGGCCCGGTGCCGTGGCCGGTGAGGCCGTTCAGCGAATGCACTTCGAAATCCATCGGCCGGGTACGGTCGGCGATCACGTGGTGTTCGTTGACCCGATCCGACAAGTGAATGCGGTCCAGGCGCTTGGGAAACAGGTTGATGGCCGGGGTGCAGAACGGCAGGAACTGCGAAGCGCCGACGCTGCCTTCCAGGCTTGGGTCGTGACGGTCGAACAGCACGATCAGCTCCAGCTCCTGGCCGTCGCAACGCTTGACCGCGCGGCTCAACTGGGTGAAGTCGACAAACAGGAAACGGTGGGGCAGGGCGAAGTATTCCTGCAACAGGCGATAGCCCTGGAAGGCCCGCGGCACCACCGGCAGCGCGGCGTCGGCATCGTCGAAGCCGCGCGAGCGCAACGCATCCTGGGGCAGCCGCTCCACCCAGTCGCCGCCGGGCTTGCGGGCGAACACTGCGCAGGCATTGCCCAGCAGTTGTTCGTAGAGGCGGAAAGGCTGTTCGTCGGCACCGCTCAAGTACAGCGGCAGGTTGTCCAGGGCCAGGCTGTTGAACGGCAGCTCGGCGCCGGTGCGCAGTGTGATGCGCAGGCCGGCCTTGGCTTTCGGTTCGCTGGCGGCCAGGCGCCCGAGCACGGCGGACGGGTTGCCGAAGTATTCGGCCTGGCTGACCTGCAACGGCCACAACGTCACCGCGTGGGCGGTGCGGTACTCGCAGCAGGTCTGGGTTTCACGCCCCAGGGCGGCACGCAGGACCGTATCGCGCGGCAGCGGGAAACCACTGCTCAGCGAGCCTTCGTCCGGGTCGGCCTGCAATTGCACCACGGTCATCGACGGCGTCGGCGCCAGGTAATGCGGGTAGGCGATTTCCAGCAGGTTGTGGGTGAAGGTCGGGTACTCGGCGTCGAGCTTGAGCTGCACCCGCGCCGTCAGGTAGGCGAAGCCTTCTAGCAGGCGCTCGACATACGGGTCGGCGCAGTCCATGCCGGACAACGTCAGCCGACTGGCGATCTTCGGGTATTCCTTGGCGAACTCCGCCGCGCTTTCGCGCACGTGGTGCAGTTCCTGGTTGTACAGCTCCAGCAGGCGTGGGTTCATGAGCGTCTCCGCTGGTCGGCGTTGACCACGCGCACATGGCCGGTTTCCAGGTCCAGGTCGGTTTGCAGCATCAGGCGCAGCGGCACCGGCTGGGCCCAGAGATCGCCTTCGATCTCGAAACTCAACGCGTTGTGGTTCATCTCGGCCGTGGCCCGGGCCCGCACCCGCAGGGTGTGACGCAGGATCCGCGGTTCGAAGGTGGCAATGGCCTGGTGGATCAAGGTTTCCAGGGCCGAGACATCGACGTTCGACGCGCTGTTGCCGGCCAGTGCCGGCAGGCCGAAATTCACCACCGACGTGCCCGCCGGGGTATGCAGCGTGGCATCGGCGCTGAGCAATGACGTGGTGTTGAGCAGCCACGCCAGGTCACGCAGCACCGAGGCTTTCAATTGGGTCAGGGAGAGCACGCGCTTGTCGGCGCTTTCCTTGGGGTTGGTCGGATCGTCGTCGGTCAACCGGTCCAGCAGGGACGGTTGCAGGCGATCGCGGGTGGCGATTTCGGTTACCACCGAAAGAGCGCCGTATACATTTTTTGATCCCATTGGCCAGGGCCGCAGGAGGCGAACTGACTCACATCCGAGACCTCGAATGTTTCCTTGACCAGGCGTACTGCTTGAATTTTGGTCAAGCAATCGCGGCTGGGAGCGGGCATGTGTTCGCTGCGTTCGACCAAGAAGATCGGCACTTGGTTGAAAGTCTCCACACGCAGTTGCTTGTCCGGACCCAGGCTGAACTGGCAAGGCCACTCCATATCGAGCGCCAGGTGGCTCTGGTCAGGTTTTACGAGCGTACAGCGACCTTGAACGTCGATCAGGCTCACCGGATGTCCGACGAAAACTGCTTGGGTTGGGGCTGCTGGAGCGACTGTTTCCTGCCCGGCGCACGCGCTTAGACTGACGAGGCTTGCCGCCAGCGCCGAAAGAAACCAAGGGCTGCGCATCACGAAAGCTCCCAGAACCAGATGGCCTTGGATCTTGAGAACAGATCACCGCTCTTGGTCAGGCCACGGTTCCACAGGTCGATGTGATCGCCAGTAGGTCGGCCGGCAGTGTCGCTATTCTGTTGGTAGCAGTCCTTGAAGAAGATGATTCCGGTCTTGCCCATCAGTGTTGTGCGGTCTGCCACGCTGGTGGTGTAGACCTTCGGCGGGCCGAGGCGGTTCTTCTTCCATAGCCAGTTGGCCAATGACTCCGCGCCGCGGGCATGTCCATGGGCGCATTTGGGATCCAGCGTATAAGTCGAAGTGTTGACCGGAAAGGTCTTTTCCCCGCACAAGGCGATGCTCATACGAATGGCGCACTGGTTGATATAGGGACCGTCGCAAGCCGGGCTGGCGGAGGGGTAGGGCGGATAGCTGTTCCACAAATTGACAAACGAAGGCTTGGCCATGACTCAGATACCACGTGGGAAAGAATTGGATTCGAGCAAGCACCAAACACCCCCGGCGCCTGGCACCGGGGGCGTGTTCGATTACACCTTGACGTTCTGACGGATGTTCCAGCCGAACTTGACCGGACCGCCTTCCTTGGTGCCGTCGGCTTTCTGTGGCTGGTAGTCCACCAGCACCTTGGCGAAGTTCAGGGTGACGTTTTCGGTCAGGCGATCATCGCCGCCCGAGCCGCCGGTGCTCAGGGACGTAACCAGCACTTCTTCCAGGTTGATGATCATGTACTCGACCTGGCTTTCACCGCCGGCCTTGCGCACGGTCAGCTTGACCTTGTCGATGTGCTTGCCGCTGGCGCAGTGCATCATCAGGTTCGGCGACGCCTTGTCGACGTACTTGGTCAGGGACAGGTCCTGGACGTTGACCTTGCCCGCACCACCGCCGCTGCCCACGTGCATGTTGCCGGACTGGGACATGCCCCAGCTCCAGTTCAGGACATCGATCTCGTCCTTGTGGGCCTTGTCCATGGACTCGCCCTTGATGTCGCCAATCTTGATGAAAATATCAACAGCCATGTTTTCTCCCTGTGTGGTCTCTACCACATTGTTTGGTTGACGCTGACCTTGCGAAATTACGTGTGCCGAACGGACCCGATGATCTCCAACCCACTGAAGATCGCCTGTGGGAGCGAGCTTGCTCGCGATAGCGCAGTGTCAGACATACGCATGACAACTGATCCACCGCCATCGCGAGCAAGCTCGCTCCCACATTGGCCTTGCACCGTTCAGTAAATCTTTTTACGCGCCCTTGGCCGACGGCAGTTTCGATACCAGGCGCAGCGACACGGTCAGCCCTTCGAGCTGGTAGTGCGGGCGCAGGTAGAACTTGGAGTTGTAGTACCCCGGGTTGCCTTCGACTTCTTCAACGATTACTTCGGCTGCAGCCAGCGGGTGCTGGGCCTTGGTGGTCTCGGTGGAGTGCGCCGGGTCACCGTCGACGTAGTTGAGGATCCAGTCCTGCAACCAGCGCTGCATCTCGTCCTTCTCTTTGAAGGAACCGATCTTGTCGCGCACGATGCACTTGAGGTAATGGGCGAAACGGCAAGTGGCGAACAGGTACGGCAGGCGCGCGGCCAGGTTGGCGTTGGCGGTGGCGTCCGGGTCGTCGTATTCGGCCGGTTTCTGCAACGACTGGGCGCCGATGAACGCGGCGAAGTCGGTGTTTTTCTTGTGCAGCAGCGGCATGAAACCGTTCTTCGCCAGTTCCGCTTCACGGCGGTCCGAGATGGCGATTTCGGTCGGGCACTTCATGTCCACGCCACCGTCGTCGGTCGGGAAGGTGTGGGCTGGCAGGTTTTCCACTTCACCGCCGGACTCCACGCCACGGATGCGCGAGCACCAGCCGAAGTGTTTGAACGAACGGTTGATGTTCACCGCCATCGCGTAAGCGGCGTTGGCCCAGGTGTACTTGGAGCTGTCGGCGCCGTCGGTGTTTTCTTCGAAGGCGAAGGCTTCCACCGGGTCGGTCTTGGCGCCGTACGGCAGGCGCGCCAGGAAGCGTGGCATGGTCAGGCCGATGTAGCGCGAGTCTTCCGATTCACGCAACGAACGCCAGCCGGCGTATTCCGGGGTGGTGAAGATCTTGGTCAGGTCGCGCGGGTTCGACAGTTCCTGCCACGAGCCCATGCCCATCACGGTCGGCGATGCCGCAGCGATGAACGGGGAGTGCATGGCCGCGCAGACTTTCGACAGTTCGCCCAGCAGCTCGACATCCGGTGGCGACTGGTCGAAGTAGTAGTCGCCTACCAGGCAGCCGTAAGGCTCGCCGCCGAACTGGCCGTATTCTTCTTCGTACATCTTCTTGAAGATCGGGCTCTGGTCCCACGCGGTGCCCTTGAATTTCTTGAGGGTCTTGTGCAGGTCGGTCTTGGAGATGTTGAGCACGCGGATCTTGAGCTGCTCATCGGACTCGGTGTTGTTGACCAGGTAGTGCAGGCCACGCCAGGCGCTTTCCAGTTGCTGGAAGTCGGGGTGGTGGATAACCTGGTTGACCTGGGCGGTGAGCTTGGCGTCGATGGCGGCGATGATCGATTCGATCGACTTGATGGCGTCGTTGGACACCAGGTCGGTCTGCGCCAGGGCCTGCTCGGCCAGGGTGCGCACGGCCGTTTCGACGGCTTCGCGGGCGCGCTCGGTCTTGGGTTTGAATTCTTGCAGCAGCAGGGACGCGAACTCGCTGGTTTCTTCGGTTGCGCCCAGGTTTTGCACGCCTTCGCGAGCTGTATTGTCAGTCATGATCATTGGTCCTGTGCTGGCTTCGGCGCGCTCGCCAGGGCCTGCAACAGCGCTGGGTCCTTGATCGCCTTCATGATGATTTCTTCGGCACCGGTCTTGCCGTCCATGTAGGTCAGCAGGTTGGCCAACTGGGTGCGCGCTTCGAGCAGCTTGTTCAGCGAGTCGACCTTGCGGGCCACGGCCGCCGGGCTGAAGTCGTCCATGCTTTCGAACGTCAGGTCCAGGCTCAGGTTGCCTTCGCCGGTCAATTCGTTAGGCACATGGAACGCCACGCGCGGCTGCATGGCCTTGAGGCGCGAGTCGAAGTTATCGACGTCGATCTCGAGGAACTTGCGATCAGCCACCGCTGCCAGAGGCTCGGCGGGCTTGCCGGCGAGGTCGGCCATCACGCCCATGACGAAGGGCAACTGGACCTTTTTCTCGGCGCCGTAGAGCTCGACGTCGTACTCGATCTGCACTCGAGGCGCGCGGTTGCGCGCGATGAATTTCTGAGAACTTTGCTTCGCCACGTTGCTGCTCCTGGTCGCTTGAGCGACGGTGTTGGCGTCATCGGGGGTACCGGTGACGTGACTGCGTGATCCGTTCGCTTTTTATTCGCTGTCTGGGCCGCGCAGGTTTTCAAATTGACTCATGCCGTCGGGAATCAGGTTGCGCACGATGGCCGCGAAGTCGGCGTGCACCAGATTCTTGGCCCGGTTCAACAGCACCGGCAGCGGGCTGGAGGGCTCATGACGGGTGTAGTAAGCGAGAATCCGGTCCAGGCTGCGCAGCACGTCGTCGCGGTTGTTGATTTCGCCGCTGACGGTGCTCGTGCTGGTGTTGCGCGGTGTACTTGGCGCGCTGGCATATTCAGTTGGCGCGGCGCTGTCGTCGCTGACCGGATCGGACAAGGCGCTGTCGCCGCTCTGCGGGGCGAACTGGCCGAGAATCTGCAGGGCCATCTTCAGCGGTTGCTTCAGAGGGCCAAGGTCCACGCCCTGGGCGGAACCGACCTGGTCGCTGACCTGTTGTTCGATGGCTTCGGCGGCGCTGCGGGCTTCGAGCAGGGCGGCGCGGGTGATTTCCAACTGCTCGGGGTCGCTGTCGAGCAGGGCCCCGGCGAGCTGTTCGGCGCCGAGGTTTTCATCCGGGAAACTTTGCAGGCCGCTGGCGTTGGCGGCGGCGCGCAGGCTGACGGCACCGAAGGTCCGCGAACGGGCCAGGATGCTCTCGCGCAGCAGGCGAATGGTGATATCGGACGTCAGGCCGGCGAGGGCATTGATGCGTACGGTGGGGTCGTTGTCGTCATCGGCGTCCAGGCGCGGATGCAGCTCGGCCCAGTATTGCTTGAGCAGTTCGCTGATCAGCGTCAGCACACGGGCCATGCCCGGCAGGCCTTCGAGGGCCAGGGAGCTTTGCAACAGGAAATGGGTGATGCGCAGGTCTTTGCTGCGTTGCAGCAAGTCCAGGCTCTGCTGCTGGATGCTGCGCCATTCAGGAGGCTCGGCAGGCAGGATCGAATCGCCCATGCTGCGCTCGGGCTGACCCCGGGAGTCGCGTTCCAGGCGCAAGAAATCCGCGTCATATTCCAAATCTTCACCGCACGGCGAAGTCGCGGAAACGGCGGCGAGCAACAAAGGCACATCCACTTGGATCGATCTCCCTATCACCCGCTGAAGAAGTCGGGCAGTTCACACGCAAGTTTCGGATGAAACTCACATGTTCCTTGACGGTAATGGCCTTTTAAACCTTAAGTGATTTTAAAGTGCCATCATCTATATTCAAGAAGTTGTGCATTTTTGGTGTAGTACTTATCGCTTGTCAAGGTAAGCTATTTCACCAGTGTAGCCCCTCTGTAACAGTTGTGATGCGCTTAACAGCCTGCTCGACCCATCGGTCGAAGCGGCAACTGACGTGGGGTTTTTGTCACGCAAGCCGGTTATGATCAGCAATCATGCTGGCAAAAAGCCGTTTCGCGGTGGTTGGCAAGGTTGTTGGTGGGTAGTCAGGGCATCAATCCTCACTTCACCCGCCCGCGCGCGATGTATTAGCAAGGAGGCAAGATGCCGCTGTGTTTGACTATCACTAGTTATCACAAGATTACCCCAGGCCAGTGTTCTGAAAAGTCCATGGATCAGGGGGTGATGGCAATTGGCCGTAATTCCGATAATGACTGGGTATTGCCGGACCCTGAGCGTCTGGTTTCCGGCAAACATTGCGTTATCCAATACAAAGAAGGGCGTTATTACTTAACCGATAACAGCACTAATGGTGTGGAATTGGTCAAGGCCGGTGTTCGCCTGCGCAAGGGCAACAGCGAACCCCTGCAAGATGGCGAAGTGATCCGCATCGGTGATTATGAAATCCAGGCGCGCGTCGATTTCAGCCTGCCGGTCACCGACAGCAACCCGTTTGCCGAATCGCCCAGCAGTTTCGAGGCCTTGATGGGGCGCCAGGGTGCAGCGGTGCATACACCGTCGCCGATGCATGCGCCATCGCCGATTCAAATGACGTCGCCTGCGCATTTCCAGGGTGGGTCGGCCATGGACACCCTGCCGGACCTGTTCGATTTCTTGAGCCCGAGCAGTGTCCCGCCCGCCACCCAGCCCGACCATGTGCCGGCCGAGCAACACGATTTCCGCCCGCCGACACCGATTCCCCGGCCGAGCCCGCCGCCCGTGGTGGAGCCGGTGATGCCGCCGTCTGCCTCGGTGATTCCGGACGACTGGGACCCGTTCAGCGACAAACCCGCACCAGTGGCGGTTGCCCCGCTGCCCGTGGCCCCGCCGCCTGTGCCGCTACCGCCAGTGGTTGAGCCGGTCGCGACGCCTGCCCCGCAGGCTCCGCTCGCCGACATCTTTGCTGAAATCATTGCACCGCCGCCGGCAGCCGTGCCTGAAGCGTCGGTCACCCGCGTCGAGCCCCCGGTCGCAGCTCCAGTTGCTCCAGTTGCTCCAGTTGCTCCAGTCGTCCCGGTCGAGGCCAATCAACCCGACTTGCTGCAAGCGTTCCTGCGCGGTGCCGGGCTGGACCAGTTGCGCCTGGACAAGGCCAACGCCGAAGCACAGATGGAAAGCATCGGGCGCAGTTATCGGTTGATGGTCGAAGGCCTGATCGATGTCTTGCGCGCCCGCAGCAGCCTCAAGGGTGAGTTCCGTATCCAGCAGACGATGATCCAGCCGGTGGAAAACAACCCGCTGAAATTTGCCCCCAATGTGGATGAAGCCTTGCTGTTGCTGTTGCGCCACGGCAACCAGGCGTTCATGGCCCCGGACGCGGCGGTGCGTGACAGTTTCGATGACTTGCGGGCCCACCAACTGGCGGTGATGGCCGGTGTGGAAGCGGCCATCAAGCACTTGCTGGGGCGCTTCGAGCCGGCGCAACTGGAAGAACGCATGGCCAAGCCCGGTGGGCTCTCGGGTATTTTCAGTGGCTCGCGACAGGCCCAGTACTGGCAGCAGTTCACCGAGCTCTACAGCAACATTTCCCGGGAAGCCCAGGAGGATTTCCAGGACCTGTTCGGTCGCGAGTTCAGCCGCGCCTACGAAGAACACAGTACGCGACAGCGACGCCGCTGAGCGGCGCCGTCCCATAACAAGATTGATCGGCACACAACGGATAGCTCAAACGTCATTGAGGACGCAGGATGATTCCCAGGTTTTTACTCGCAGTCGCTACCGTGCTTCTGCTGACGGCGTGCGCCAAGGATGCGGCCAACCCCCAGCCCGAAGAAGCTGAGGCCGACACCGCCGCCATCGAGCTGCACTTTCACGCCATTGCCGGCCTCAACCCCGGCGCCACCGGCCAGCCGGCCCCGGTCAGGGTGCGCATTTTCGAACTGAAAAATGCCGCCACCTTTGGCCGTTCCGATTATTTCGCCCTGGCCGAACGGGCCCAGGCCACGCTGGGCGCCGACCTCATCGACCAGGACGAAGTGCTGATCCAGCCCGGCCAGCAACTGAGCCTGCAACGCGACCTCGACCCGGCCACGCGGCACATCGGAATACTCGTGGGCTATCGCGAACTGGACCAGTCGCTGTGGCGCACGGTGATGAATGTCCCGGCGCGCGAATACACCGAATACCAGATCAGCCTCGATGTGCGCGCCGTGCGCAGCGCCGTCGTCGTCCCCCCATCCAGCCCTGCCCAATAGGCAATCGGAGCCCCCATGTCTTGGAACAATCGCGTGGTCTGGTCGGAAGGCATGTTCATTGGAACGCAGCACTTCCAACAGCATGACCGTTACCTGGAAAACCTCATCGACGCACGCAGCCGCCCGTTGTCGGCCGGCGCCTGGGGTTTTTCCGAATTGCTGATCGACCAGGGCCTGCTGGCCCAGGGCAAGCTGGCAATCATCTCGGCGCGCGGCCTGCTGCCGGACGGTACGCCCTTCAACATTCCCCAGGACGACCTGGCGCCGATCCCATTGAACGTCGACGACAACCTGCGCGATGGCCTGGTGTACCTGGCCCTGCCGCTCAAGCGCGCCGGCGCCCGGGACACCGTGGACGAAGGTGAAGACCTCGGCGCTGCGCGTTATGTGAGCCAAGTGTGCGAAGTGCGCGACGACAACGCACCGTTCGAGAATCGCGCACCGGTGGCCCTCGGCTCGCGGGCGCTGCGGTTGCTGACCGAGCAGGATGGCATCGGCGACTACGCCGCCATCGGCGTGGTGCGCATCAAGGAAAAACGCGCCGACCGTGCATTGGTGCTCGACGACGCCTACATCCCGCCGCTGCTGGATGTGATCGCCTCCAAACCGCTGGCGGCGTTCCGCAGTGAACTGCTGGGCCTGCTGCATCAACGCGGCGAAGCCCTGGCCGGGCGGGTGGTGGCGTCCGGCGCCGGTGGCGCCTCGGAAATTGCCGATTTCATGCTGTTGCAACTGGTCAACCGCGCCCAGCCGCTGATCCAGCACCTGAGCCAGTTGAGCCCGCTGCATCCCGAGCGTTTCTACAGCGAGCTGGTGAGCCTGGCCGGGGAGTTCTCCACGTTCACCGCGTCCGGGCGACGACCGCAGCAATACCCGCCTTACCAGCACGATGACCTGACGCTCAGCTACACGCCTGTGATGCAGGCCCTGCGCGAAGCCTTGTCGATGCTGATCGACAGCAAGGCGACACCGATTCCGATTGTCGAGAAAGCCTACGGCATCCACGTGGCGATGCTGGCCGACAAGACCCTGCTCGACAGTGCCAGTTTCATCCTGGTGGTGCGCGCCGACGTGCCGGCCGAGACCCTGCGCGGCCGCTTCGGCCAGCAGAGCAAGGTCGGTTCGGTGGAGCACATCCGCGACCTGGTCAACCTGCAACTGCCGGGCATCGGCCTGCTGCCGTTGCCAGTGGCGCCGCGGCAGCTGCCGTACCACGCCGGCTCCACTTACTACGAACTCGACCGGGGCAGCGATCACTGGCAACAGTTGAGCAACTCCGGCGGGTTTGCGTTCCACATCGCCGGCCAGTTCCCAGGGCTGAACCTGGCCTTCTGGGCGATCCGAGGATAAACCGCGATGAGTAACGACGATCGTACCCAGTTCATGCCGACGCCCGGTGGCCGTGGTGGAGATCCCTTCCGCCCGGACGCTGGCCGGCCACAGCCGACGCCTGCGCCTGCACCGCTGTCGATGCCGGCCGCGCCGGTGCTGACCGGCAAGGCCGAGGGCCTCAACCCGCTGGAAAGCGCCGCCGGCCCACTGCTGGCCCTGCTGACGCGCCTGCGCAACACCATTGCCCACCCGGCGCCGGCCAGTCTGCGCGCACAACTGCTGGCCTACCTGCGCCAGTTCGAAGAGCGCGCCGAGGCCGCCGGCGTGGTGCGCAACGATGTATTGCTGGCCCGCTACGCCTTGTGCACCGCGCTGGACGAAGCGGTGTTGAGCACCCCGTGGGGCGGCACCAGCGATTGGGGCAAGCAAAGCCTGTTGATCACCGTGCACAACGAAGCCTGGGGCGGCGAGAAGGTGTTCCAGCTGCTGGAGCATTGCCTGCAAAGCCCGCGCGAGCGCCTGTATCTGCTGGAGCTTTTGTACCTGTGCATGTGCCTGGGTTTCGAAGGGCGCTACCGGGTGATGAACGACGGTCGCAGCCAACTGGAAGCGTTGCGTGAGCGCACCGCCGCCGTCATCCGCAGTGCCCGTGGCGATTACGAGCGCGAGCTGTCGCCGCACTGGCGCGGTGTCACTGTGGCCCGTGATCGACTGGCGCAATTCATGCCGCCGTGGATCGCCGTGGCCATCGGTGCAGCCCTGTTGCTGGCGCTGCTGTTCGGCCTGCGCATGAAACTGGCCTCCGATGCCGAGCCGGTGTTCAAGAACATTCATTTCCTTGGTGAAATCCCGGTGCAGACCATCGACCGTCCTGTGGTGCAGCCCAAAGTGATCGAGCGCCCACGCCTGGCCGGCTTCCTCGCCGATGAAATCCGCGCCAACCGCATTGCCGTGGAAGACGCCGTCGACCGCTCGGTGGTGACCATCCGCGGCGATGAACTGTTCGCCTCGGGCAGCGCCAGCATCAAGGACGATTTCCAGCCGCTGATGCTGCGCATCGCCGATGCGGTGCGCAAGGTCAAGGGCCAGGTCCTGGTCACCGGGCACAGCGACAATCGCCCGATCGCCACCCTCCGGTTCCCGTCCAACTGGGCGTTGTCCGAAGCGCGGGCGCAATCGGTGCTGCAAATTCTCTCGGCCAAGACTGGCCAGCCCGAGCGCTTCAGCGCCGAAGGCCGCAGCGACACCGAGCCGTTGGCATCCAACGCCACCACAGAGGGGCGTGCGCGCAACCGACGGGTTGAAATCACAGTATTGGCGGAGGGGGTCGAGTGAAGGCGTTTTTCAGTTTTATGACCCGCTGGGTCATCCCATTGCTGGGGCTGATCGCCCTGAGCCTGATCATCTGGTTCGTGGGCCCGCTGCTCGATTGGCTGGTGCCCGAAGGCCGCCGCTGGGCCTTGATCATCCTGGTGTTCGCGGTATGGATCGCCTACCGGGTGCTGCGCATCATCCAGGCGCGCCGTCAGGCCGCCGAAGTGATGCGCAGCCTGGCCGCGCAAACCCCACCGGACCCGACCAGCATCGCCACCGCCGAAGAGCTCGAAACCCTGCGCCAGCGCATGGACGAAGCCTTGGCCCTGCTCAAGAAAGCCAAGCTGGGCGGTGACGAGCGCCGTAATCTCTACGAGCTGCCGTGGTACGTGATCATCGGCCCGCCGGGTTCGGGCAAGACCACCGCGCTGGTCAACTCCGGGCTGCATTTCCCACTGGCCGCGCAACTGGGCGCCGGGGCCGTGCGCGGTGTCGGCGGTACACGCAATTGCGATTGGTGGTTCACCGACCAGGCGGTCCTGCTCGACACCGCCGGCCGCTACACCACCCAGGACAGCGACGCGACCATCGACAAGGCCGCCTGGCTGGGCTTCCTTGGCCTGTTGAAAAAACAACGGGCCCGGCGCCCGATTGATGGCGCGTTCATCGCCATCAGCCTGTCCGACCTGCTGCTGGGCAGCGACGCCGAGCGCGCCGCCCATGCCGCCGCAATCCGGCTGCGGATCCAGGAGCTGTACACCCAACTGGGCGTGCGCTTCCCGATCTACCTGATGCTGACCAAGCTCGACCTCGTGCCCGGATTCATGGAGTATTTCGATACCCTGAGCAAGGAAGAGCGCGCCCAGGTCTGGGGCATGACCTTCGCCCTGGACGATGGCAAGAGCAGCGACAGCCCGCTGGCGCACCTGCAAAGTGAGTTCACCGGCCTTGAGCAGCGCCTCAACGACCGCTTGGTGGAACGCCTGCAACAAGAGCGCGACCCGGCGCGGCGCGATCTGATCTACGGTTTCCCGCAGCAGTTCGGCGCCTTGAAAGATTGCCTGCAAAGCTTCCTCGAAGGCGTGTTCAAACCCAACGCCTTCGAAGAGCGTGTGTTGCTGCGCGGCGTGTATTTCACCAGTGGCACCCAGGAAGGCAGCCCGATCGATCGCCTGATCGGCTCCATGGCCCAGAGCATGAACCTGGACCGTCAGCACCTGGCGCGCCAGACCGGCACCGGGCGCAGCTACTTCATCGAAAAACTCTTCACCGCCGTGGCCTTCGCCGAGCGCGGGCTGGTGGGTGTTGATCCGAAAGTCGAGCGACGGCGCAAGTGGATCGCCCGCGGCGTTCTGGCCTCCACCGTGGTGCTGGTGTTGGTTGTCAGCACGTTGTGGTGGGTCAGCTACCGCGCCAACCAGGCCTACATTGCCCAGGTCGACCAGAAGGTCGCGCCATTGGGGCAAACCGTGCAGAACCTCAGCCCGGCGCAACGCGACGTCCTCGCCGTGTTGCCGTTGCTCAACGCCGTGAAGCACCTGGCTGACGACGCACCGAGCTGGGCCGAAGGCCTGGGCCTGTACCAGGGCGACATGCTCGAAGCCGAGTCTGGCAGTGTCTATCGCAAGCTGCTGATCGCGGTGTTCGCGCCACGCTTGCTGACGCGCATCGAAGAGCAACTGCACAGCGGCGGCAATTCGGATTTCCTCTACGAAGGCTTGAAGGCCTACCTGATGCTCGCCGACACCGAGCATTACGATGCCGACTTCATCAAGGCCTGGATCGCCCTGGATTGGGATCGCAGCCTGCCGCGGGATTTGCCGGCCGAGCAGCGCCAGGCCCTGACCGCGCATTTGCAGGCGCTGTTCGAGCGGCGTCCGCCCCTCGCGCGCCTCGACCCACGCCTGGTCGAAGACCTGCGCCGCCAGTTGCAGCAATTGCCGGTGGCCCAGCGGGTCTATGACCGCATCAAGCGCCAGAAACTGCCCGAAGGTATCCCGGACTTCCGCATCAACGAAGCCGCCGGGCGTGATGCGGCGCTGGTGTTCAGCCGCAAGAGCGGCAAGCCATTGGGCGAGCCGCTGAGCGGGTTCTTCACCGTCAAGGGCTATCGCCAGGGCTTCCTGCTCACCAGCCTGAGCCAGACCGGCACTCTGGCCGAAGAGCAATGGGTGCTGGGCCACGAAGAGGCCGATCAGCAGAACGTCGCCAGCCTGGCCGCCGATGTGCGTCGCCTGTACTTCCAGGACTACCTGCGCCAATGGGACGCCTTGCTGGCCGACATCGACTTTGTGCCGATCACCAGCGTGGCCCAGGCCGCCGATGTGCTGCGGGTGATTTCCGGCCCGACCTCGCCGTTGAAAAAACTGCTGGTGGCGGTGGCGAAGGAAACCGACCTGCAACAGGATGAACGCCTGCTGGCCGCCCAAGGTACGCCGGTAGAAGGCGGTGTGGACAAGCTCAAGGAACGCCTGGGCAGCTTGCTCGGCCAGGAGCAGGCGACGCAAAACGCACCGGCGCAAAGCGATGACCCGATCACCGCGCACTTCGCCGAGCTCAACAGCATCGTCAGCAAAAGCGAAGGCGAGCCGGCGGTCATCGACGGTCTGCTGGCGGACATGAACGCCCTGTACGTGCAGGTCAGCGCCATGGTCGGTGCCAGTGGCGACGCCTTGCTCGGCGAAGCCAAGAACCAGGCAGCAGCCGCCGCTACGCGCGTCAGCCTTAATGCCGAACGCCAGCCGCCGCTGGTGCAGGGCCTGGTCAAGTCGGTGGTCAACTCCACCACCAACAGCATGATGGGCGGGGTGCGCAACCAACTGAACGCCGCCTGGACCAGCGAAGTGGTGAACATCTATCGCCAGTCCCTGGCCGGGCGCTATCCGATGTCGCCAGGCAGTGCGCGGGACGCGACCCTGGATGACTTCGGCCAGTTCTTCGGCGTCGGCGGGGTGATGGACAACTACTTCCGCAAGTACCTGCAACCCTACGTCGACACCTCGACCCCGACCTGGCGCTGGCAGCCGGGCGCGGCGCAGAAGCTCGGCATCGCCCCTGGCGTGCTGCAGACCTTCCAGCGCGCGGCGACCATCCGCGATGCGTTCTTCCGTTCCGGCGGCACGCAGCCGATGGTCCGTTTCGAGCTCAAGCCGGTGGCGATGGACTCGACCATCACCCAGTTCCTGCTCGACCTCGACGGCCAGCAACTGAGCTACGACCACGGCCCAAGCCGCCCGACCGCCATGCAGTGGCCGAACCCGGGCAGCATCGGCGTGGTGCGGATCTCGATCATGCCACCGTCG
This sequence comes from Pseudomonas ogarae, assembly GCF_014268695.2. NCBI lineage: Bacteria > Pseudomonadati > Pseudomonadota > Gammaproteobacteria > Pseudomonadales > Pseudomonadaceae > Pseudomonas > Pseudomonas ogarae. The sequence goes on along the minus strand of NZ_CP077086.1, from coordinate 57,115 downwards.
TCCAGCGGTCGCTCCGGCATCACCCTGGATGGGCCGTGGGCCTGGTTCCGGCTGCTGGAGCAATCGGACCTGACCGCCGGCAACTCGCCGGACCGCTTCAACCTGCGGCTGCGGGTCGATGGCGCCAGCGCCTCTTATGAGCTGCGGGCCAACAGCGCCTTCAACCCATTCAAGAGCCGGGTGCTCAGCGGCTTCAGCCTGCCGGAGCGGCTATGAGTACACCGGGCTTCTATGGAAAGTTGGCCAGCCGCGGCGATTTCGTCAGCCGTGGCTTGCCCCAGAGTTTTATCGGCCCGTGGGATTCGTGGCTGGCGGCGGGTTTGCTCGCCAGCCAGAGCAGCCTTGGCGAGCGCTGGCTGGATGCCTATCTGGTCAGCCCGCTGTGGCGCTTCATGGTCGCGCCGGGAGTGTGTGGCCCGGACGCCGCGGTCGGCGTGGTGATGCCGAGCATCGACCGGGTCGGTCGTTATTTTCCGCTGACCGTCGCGATGCTGCTGGAGCCCGACGCGGACCCGGCGTCGGTGGTGGGCGGGGCGGACGAGTGGTTTGAGCGAGTCGAGAACCTGTTGCTGAGCACGTTGAGTGTCGAGGCCAGTTTCGAGGCGTTCAACGAACAGCTGGAGACCCTGGGCAGCCCGATGTACCTGCCGCGCACGCCGAGCAGCCGCTTCGCCAGCCTGCATCGCTTCGATGCCACCGACCCGCAGCGGCGCATGAGCGCCCTCGCCGAGGCGGCCTGCGAAGGCGCGAGCCTGTGGTGGGGCCAGGGATCGGAACGCATTGCCCCGGGTTTGATGCGCTGCCAGGGACTGCCGGCGGCAGCTGATTTTGCGCAATTTTTGCTCGGCCAAGAAGGTGTTGTGTAGATGCGTCCAAGTGCCGGAAAAGCAATCAAGTCTGCAAGCAAGAGCCATGTCGGGATGGTCCGCCAGGTCAACGAAGACGCCTGCCTGGACCTGCCGGAAAACGGCCTGTGGGTCGTGGCCGACGGCATGGGCGGGCATGCGGCGGGCGACTACGTCAGCAGCCTGATCGTCGACAGCCTGCGCAGCATTGCCGTCGGGCGTTCGCTGGACGAATACGTCGCGGCGCTGCAAAGCGACCTGCTGCGGGTCAACGCCGCCGTGCGTGAAGAAACCGCCAACCGTGGCGTGACGATGATGGGCAGCACCGTGGTGGTGTTGGCCGCCCGCGACCTGCGCGGCATGTGCCTGTGGGCCGGTGACAGCCGTTTGTATCGCCTGCGCGACGGCGTGCTCGAAGGCATCTCCCGCGACCACAGCTACGTCCAGGATCTGCAGGACAGCGGCCTGCTCAGCGAAGCCGAGGCGCGGGTGCATCCACGGGCCAACATCGTCACCCGGGCCATTGGCGTCGAGGCGCAACTGAACCTGGCGCTGACCGAGCTGCTGCTGGTGCCCGGCGACAGTTACCTGTTGTGCAGCGACGGGCTGACCAAGACCGTCGAGGACGATGAAATCCGCGAGGTATTGAGCCACGACGAGCCCGGCGAAATCGCCAGCAGCCTGGTGTCCCTGGGCCTGATGCGCGGCGCGCCGGACAACATCACCGTGGTGGTCGTGAAGGTGCCGTCATGAGCTTGACCCTGAACATTGTCATCCCCGGCTACGACATCGAAGGGCCGATCGGTGAAGGCGCGATGGCCAGCGTGTACCTGGCGACCCAGCGTTCGCTGGAACGCAAAGTGGCGTTGAAAGTGATGGCCGCCGCCCTGGCGGCCGACCCGACCTTCTGCGAGCGTTTCCTGCGCGAAGGCAAGACCCTGGCGCGCCTGTCGCACCCGCACACCGTCACCATCCATGACATCGGCAACGTCGGTGAGCTGTACTACATGGCGATGGAGTACCTGCCCAACGGCACGCTCAAGGAACGCATCGCCGCGGGCCTGACGCCGGAGCAGGGCCTGACCTACATCCGCCAGATCGCCTCGGCCTTGGGTTATGCCCACGGGCTGGGCCTGGTCCACCGTGACGTCAAGCCGGCCAACATCCTGTTCCGCGCCGATGGCACGGCGGTGCTTTCGGACTTCGGCATCGCCAAGTCCCTGGACGACCGGACCCAGTTCACCCAGGCCGGCTTCGCGGTCGGCACGCCCAGCTACATGAGCCCGGAACAGGCCCGTGGGCAAGACATCGACGGCCGCGCCGACCTGTATGCCCTGGGCGTGGTGCTCTACGAAATCCTTGTTGGCAAACTGCCGTATACCGGCAACGACGCACTCTCCACGGCCCTGGCGCACCTGACCGAACCGTTGCCGGAACTGCCGGTGCACCACGGCCGTTACCAGGACGTGTTGCGCAAGCTGCTGGCGAAGGATCCGGCGGAGCGTTTCCCGGATGCGGCGGCGTTGCTGCGGGCGTTGGATAACCTGCCAGACGAGTCGGCGGAAGCGACGCTGATCCGGCCGTTGTCGTTGCAACTGCCGGAGACGCCGAATGTGGATGACTTGGCGGGTTTGACGCCCATGTCCATCGACATTCCCAGCGGCCCGGCTTACTCACCACCGCCGCCACAATCGCAGGCAAAACCACAGTCCAAGCCAGTTCCTCCGCCGATAAAACCGACGGTTCAATCCTCGGTGTCGGAGCAACGCAAGGGGCCGGTGTTCGCCCTGGCTGCCGTTGCGGTCGCCGTGGCGCTGGCGTTGGGTGGCGTGGGTTATTGGTGGTTGTCCGGTGATGACGGCAAAGACGTGAAGACGCCAGTGGCCACGACCACCTCGGTCAAGCCTCCTGAAGTGTCGCCGCCGAAGGCCCCGGAAGTGCCAGCAGTCAAACCACCCGTTGCCCCGCCGGCTCAGCCACCGGTGGCGACCGAGGCCGATGGCGGCCAGCGTCCGCTGTTGATGGCCGGCAAGAAAACCTTGTTCCAGCGCGTGCTCAGCAAACCGGGGGCGAAGCTCGCCGATGCGCCGGGCGCCGCACCGGGCAAGGCGCTGCCGGCGTTTTCCGTGCTGTACGTGTATCAGCGCAAGGACATCGACGGCGGTTCGTGGGTGCGGGTCGGCGCAGCCACCGACGGGCGCAGCGACGGCTGGTTGCCCGCCGCCCAGGTCAGCGACTGGAAGCAAAGCCTGGTGCTCAAGTTCACCGAACGTTCCGGCCGTGCGCCGGTGATGTTCCTGCGTCAGGCCGGCGAAGTGGAAAAGCTCTTGGCTAACCCTTCGGCGGCCAGGAACGTGTTGCTCAAGGCCCAGCAGAGCCCGCAGGAGGACCAGCAAGTGCTGGCCCTGGAGCCGGCCGCGAGCGCGGTGCCGCAGAGCCAGTTCTACCTGTTGCCGATTTTCGATTCCCGCGAAAGCCTGGATGAAAACGGCCAGCCGGTGCAGTTGCTGAATGTCGCGTCGATCGACCCTGGCAACACCCCCAAGGCTGCGAGCAACACGCCGATCACCACCGCCAATGCCGACGCGTTCCGCACGGCCGTGGTGCTGGTGGTGGACACCACCGTATCGATGCAACCCTACATCGACCAGGTCCGCGACGTGGTCCACGAACTGCAAACCCGCATCGCCGAGCGTGGCGAGTTGGACAGTGTCAGCTTCGGCATGGTGGGTTTCCGCAGCAGCATCAAGAAAACCCCGGGCCTGGAATACGTCGCCAAGACCTTGATCACCCTGGAGCAGGGCCGCGACCCACAACGCTTCATGGAGCTGGCGCGGCAGGTCAAGGCATCGACGGTGTCGAGCCATTCGTTCAACGAAGATGCGTTTGCCGGGGTCATGGAAGCCGTCGAAGGCATGGACTGGTCCGGTTACGGTGGGCGTTTGATCCTGTTGGTCACCGACGCCGGGGCCCTGCGCAAGAACGATCCATTTGCCGCCACGCAAATGAACGAGGCCGAAGTGCGCCAGGCGGCGCTGGGCAAGCAGATCAAGATCTACGCCCTGCACCTGCTCAGCGACGCCGGCAAGAAAACCCACGGCGGTGCCCAAAGCCAGTACCGCACCCTGACCGCCGACGCCAACCCGCAGATCGGCGACCTGTACATTCCGGTGCCGGGCGCCGATGTGCGCAAGTTCGGCGAGCGCGTCGACGAGATCGGTTCGGTGTTTGCCGACCTGGTGCATCAGGTGCGCAGCAACAAGGCGCAAAGCGTGCCACTGCTCAGTGCCGCGCCGAGCCTGGCCGACAAATCGGCCGCGGTTGGCTACGCGATGCACATGGACTTTTTGGGGCGTAAATCCGCCAGCCAGGCGCCGCAACTGGTCAGCGCCTGGACCGCCGACCGCGACCTGACCAACCCGGCACTGCCGGCGTTCCAGGTCTGCGTGATGCTGACCAAGCTGCAACTCAATGACCTGCAGCAGTCGCTCAAGCTGATCGTCGACGCGGCCCGCAAGACCCAGAGTTCGCCCAAGGATTTCTTCCAGGAAATCGCCAGCGCCAGTGCCTACATGAGCCGCGACCCGTCGGCCCTGCGCAAGGGCGGCAACCTGGCCGACGGCGGGATTCTCGGCGAGTACCTCGAAGGGCTGCCGTACCGCAGCAAGTCGCTGAACATGACCCAGGACCTGTGGCTGTCCTTGAGCGTGGCCGAGCAGGAAGACTTCATCGACGAGCTGGATTCGAAAATCCGCCTCTACGAAACCTTCCACAACGACCTCGCCAACTGGGTGCGCTTCGGCGATGCCGAGCCGGGTGACGCCTTGTACCGCGTTCCGTTGTCGACGCTGCCGTGATGCTGACCCTGAACGCCGTGCATAAAAGCCGGGGCACCGGCAGCCAGCGCTACAGCCTGGTGATTCCACGACTGCACTTGCGCGGCGGTGAACAACTGGCGGTGGTCGGCCCCAGCGGCTGTGGCAAGAGCACCTTGCTGGACTTGCTGGCGCTGGTATTGGCACCGGATCAGGTCGGGCAGTTCGACTTCGCGCCTGCCGATACGCCGCTGGACATCGCCAAATTGTGGCGTGCGTCGCAACAGGGCACCTTGGCCGAGCTGCGCAGCCGTTACCTGGGTTATGTTCTGCAAACCGGCGGCCTGTTGGGCTTCCTGGACGTGCGCGGCAACATCGCGTTGTCGCGCAAATTGCTGGGCTTGAAGGATGACGCAAGCGTGACGCGCCTGGCTGGGCAGTTGGACATTGCCGATCAACTGGACAAAAAACCGGCGGACTTGTCTGTCGGCCAACGTCAGCGGGTCAGCTGTGCCCGGGCGTTGGCCCATGGGCCGCGCCTGCTGCTGGCCGATGAACCGACCGCCGCCCTCGACCCGCTGAACGCCGAGCGCGTCATGCAGTTGCTGGTGGCCCAGGCGCGCGAGCACGGCGTCTGCTGCGTGATCGCCACCCATGACGAGGCGTTGGCCCGTGCCAGCGGTTTGCAGGTGCGGCGCATCAGTTGCCGTCGCGACGTCGACGGCGGTGTCACCGCCACCCTCGGGGAGGCTTGCTGATGCGCGGCGCGCTGGTGGCTTCCCTGGCCTGGCAGGATTACCGCAACGATGCCTGGCTGTCGGCCTGCTCGGTGTTGGCTTTGGTGGCCGTGGTGGCGCCGTTGCTGGTGCTGTTCGGCCTGAAGTTCGGCTTGGTCAGCAGCCTCACCGAACGCTTGCAGAACGACCCGGCCACCCGGGAAATCATTCCCTTGGGCGGCGGTCGCTTCAGTGCCGAGTTCGTCGAACAATTGAGCCAGCGCGGCGACGTGGCCTTTGCCTTGCCGCGCACCCGGCAGATCGCCGCCACGGCAGATTTGAGCGGCGATGCGTCGCTCGTCACGGTCGAGATGATTCCCACCGCAGCCAGCGATCCCTTGTTCGATCACTTGCCGGTGCCGCAAGGCCTGGATCAAGTGGTGCTCAGCCAGACCGCCGCTGAAAAGCTCGGCGCCAAGGCCGGCGATTGGTTGCAGGCCAGTTTCGGCCGGCAGGTGGCCGGTCGCAGCGAGGCGCAGCGCACCCGCGTGCAGGTGCTGCACGTGCTGCCATTGGAAGCCTTCGCCCGGGACGGCTTGTTTGCGCCGCTGGCGTTGCTGGAGGCGGCGGAGGATTACCGCGACGGCCGTGCTGTGCCCGCGTTCGGCTGGCCGGGGGATGTGGTGGGCGTGGCTGGGCAACGGGTCTACCCGGCGTTTCGTTTGTACGCCCGCAGCCTCGGCGATGTCGAGCCGCTGCGGCAGTATTTCGCAGGGCAAAACCTGTTGGTATCGACCCAGGCCCAGACCATCGCACAAGTGCAATCGCTGAGCCGCAATCTGTCGATCGTATTCTGGATCATCGCCGGGTTGGCCTTGGCCGGCGCGTTCGCGGCGATTTTTGCTGGCGCCCTGGCGGCGGTCGAACGTAAGCGCCGGGAGCTGTCGGTGTTGCGCCTGCTGGGGGTTTCCACCGCGGCGCTGTTGTTGTTCGTGGTGTTGCAGGCGCTCTACAGCGCCACACTTGCGGCCCTGCTCAGTGCTGGCCTGTATGGCCTGGCGCAGTCGGGCCTGAATTATTTATTTGCGCAGATGCCCGGTGAATACGCCAGTCATCTGTTGGTGCGTCACTACACCTTGGCCCTGGTGGCCGTGCTCGGCGTCAGTGCCGTCGCGGCGGCTTGTGGTGGCTGGCGGGTGGCGCGCATTCAGGCGTGTGAAGGAATTCGCGATGTATAAGTTATTGGGCGCCGCCGTGGCGCTGAGCCTCGCCGGTTTGGTCTGGGCTGATGAGAGCACGGACAAGCTGGACAACCCCAAGCCACTGCCGGACGACGTCAGCCTGCCGCTGCCGTGCGAAGGCCAGATGGTCTTCCGCTACGTCTACATCCTCGCCCAGGGCACCCTGGACGACCGCGAGATCAGCCTCGGTTACCCGTTCAGCGAAGGCGAGGCGGGCTATCAACAGTCGTTCATTTCCGGCTACCGGCGCGACTTCATCAACGGCCAGTTCACCCTCAAGGATCTGCCCAAGGACTGGAACAAGACCATCACGCCGTTGATGCCCAAGACCGACGCCAAGACGCCGCTCAAGCCGATGCTGTACTTCATCGGCAAGTACGAGGTCACGGCCCGGCAATACGCCCAGGTCATGGCCCAGGCGCAATCGCTGGCCAGCGGCGAAGCGGCGCCGGCCTGCGAAACCTTGCAAGCCGATTTGCCCCAAGGCGTGGCGGGGCGGTTGCCCAAGGTGAAACTGTCGAAGTTCGAGGCCGAGCGCTTCTCGGCGGTGTACAGCGCTTGGCTGATGAAATACCACAAGGACCTGCTGCCGGTGAGCGGTCGCGGTACTTCCGCCGAAGACGGCGGGCTGGGTTTTGTGCGTTTGCCGACGGAAGTCGAGTGGGAATTCGCCGCTCGTGGTGGGCAAGCCGTCAGCCGCCAGGACCTGGAAGGGCGCCTGTTTCCGCGGCGCCTGGAAGGCAGTGAAAGCGACGGGCCGCTGGCCGATTGGGCGGTGTTCAACCAGGTCGCCGGTGGCACTGGCCAGGCGGCGCGGTTGATGCCCATCGGCACCAAGCTGCCGAACCCTATCGGCCTGTTCGACGTGGTGGGCAACGCCGCCGAGATGGTCCAGGAATCCTTCCAGTTGGTGCACGCTGGTCGCCGCCAGGGCGCCTATGGCGGCTTCGTGGTCAAGGGTGGCAACTACCTGGAAGGCGAGGGCACGCTGTTCACCGGCATGCGCCGCGAATACCCGCTGTTCGCCGCCGACGGCACCGAGCAAAGCAACGAGACCACCGGTTTTCGTGTGGCCGTCGGTGCCTTGTCGGCGCCGCGTTCGCGCTACAAGGAGTTGTTTGCCCAATGGCAGAAAGAAGGTCGGCTCGCGTCGCTGACCGATGCCATCGATGATGCCGACGACCCGACCAAGCGCCTGGACAGCATCATCGCCGCCAGCGCCGACCCGCGCCTGCAAGCCGAACTGGGCCTGGTCAACGAAGAGCTCAAGCGCAACGTCTCGCTCATCGCCCAGCAGCGCGAGGAAGCGGCGGGCAACCTGATTCAGTCGTCGGCCCTGGTGGCCGAGACGGTCAACAACTACAACATTCGCCTGACCAATCTGCAGAACAGCCGGCAAGCCGCCCTGGATGCCAAGGACGAGGCCAGCGCCACGTTGTTCGCTACGGCCATCGACAACGGCCGCAGCGCGCTGGATGGCGCGGTGGCGATCTACATCGACAACCTGGCGACCGGCACGCGCTACACCGATGCCGTGATCCAGGCGCAGTTTCAACGCATCAAGGAAGAGTTGGAGCGCAAGCCGGTACTGGGCAAGAGCCTGGTGGCGCGTGCAACGTTATTCGTTCGTCATGTCGGGGATTATCGTCAGCAAAAACGAGCCGACCCGGCGGCGATATTGAAGGAATTGCTCGCATCGAACGCTCAGCGGTCTTGAGTGTTCGTTGTCAGCGAGCTTGGAAGGGACTCAGGCGGCGATAGCGCCGCGCTGAGCTGGTCAACACTTAAAAGAGAACACAACTATGCTTTTCTCCCGTAAACCTTTGGCTTCGGTTTCCAAGCGTCACTTGCTGATGGTCGCTGTCGGCTTCAGCACCGTACTGACCGGCTGCGCCACGTCGCCGACTTCCAAGGTCGCCTCGAGCACCAAGGTCGAGTACTACCCGAACTGCTACGAGCCGGTGCAGCACCTGCGCTCCACCGAAGGCAACATGACCAAGTCCGTGGTCACCGGCGCTGCCGTCGGCGCAGTCGGTGGTGCACTGCTGGGCGTCCTGACCGCCGATAAGGAAGACCGTGGCCGCAACGCCGCCATCGGTGCCGCAGGCGGCGCCCTGGCCGGTGGTGCAGCCGGTTACTACACCGAGCGCCAGAAGCAGATCGCCGATGACAACATGCGCATCGCCTCCTACGCTGCCGACGTCAGCAAAAGCGCGTCGGACATCGACCGCAGCACTGCCTACGCCAAGGCTTCGCAGCAGTGCTACCAGAGCGCGTTCAGCAAACTGGTTGCCGACCGCAAGGCCAAGACCGTCAATGACACTGAAGGCCGCAAGCGCCTGGCAGAAATCGTCGCCGGCCTGAAAGAGTCGAACGACCTGATCGTCGCGGTCAACGGCAAAGCGTCCGAAGACCTGAACAACTACACCCAGGCTTACGAGAAAGACCTGCAGCAAGTGGGTGTGCAGCGTACTGACGTGGTGACTGTGGCCACTGCCGATACCACGCAGGTTGTGGCGCAGACCAGCACCAAGACCAAGAAAAAAGTGACGCCGGCGAAGAAGAAAGAACTGCCAACCGTGCCTAAAGAAGCGGTCGCCACTGAGAAAACCTTGCAGGACGCCAAGGCCAAACAGGATCAAAGCAAGCAGGTCGCCAGTGCGGGTACCACTCAGGTCAACAGCATGTGCAAAAACCCGGACCTGGGCGACTGGGCACCGGTGCCTTGCCCGAATGTTTGATTGAGTGATGGCGGCTGATCATTGATCAGCAGCCAAAACCCTGTGGGAGCGAGCTTGCTCGCGATAGCGCTGGTTCAGTTGGCATTAATGTCGACTGATACACCGCCTTCGCGAGTGAGTTCGCTCCCACAGTTGTTTCTGGGTACATATCCGTTGTTGCGGTAACGGCGGCTTAGGGTTCCGCCCTGACGGCGGGTCACTTTTGAAGAGCGCAAAAGTAACCAAAACGCTTTTGCCCCACCACTTGGTGCCTCGCTTAGGCTCGGCATGCCCTCACTCCGACATTGCTCCGTGGGCCCGCCGCGAAGGGCCATCCATGGCCCAGCGCGGCTATCCCGGCATCCATGCCGGGATGCCCACTCCACAATGCCTGCGTTCGGCCAGCGTGGTTAACGGGGCGCGGAGATCAACGTCCACCGCGAGGCGGCCTAGTAGCCGGCCTGGCTCTTGCGGTCGTACACCTCTCAGATCTGTTTGAGCAGGACCTGTGGGAGCAAAGCTTGCTCGCGAGGCGGCCTAACAGCCGACCTGGTTCTCCCGGTCGTACACCCTCAGCTCTGTTTGAGCAGGATCTGTGGGAGCAAAGCTTGCTCGCGATGGCGCCGGTTCAGCCTGCATCAATGCAAAGCTCTACACCTTGGCGCCGGGCGCCACCGCCTCCTTGGTTTCTAGATGATCCAACGCCCGCTCAACCAACAACTGCACCCCATCGGCCATACGGCTGATAGCCAGGGCGACACAGCGGCGTGAGTCATCCACGTCGTCAGCCAGGTCGGCGGCGATGGTGCTGATGGAGAGCAGGTCTTCGGAGGCGTTGGCCAGCAGGGTTTCGGTGTCGATGTGGGGGGCGACGATGAACAGCTTGGTGCTGTCGGGTTCTGGCGGTGAGGCGGGCTTTGGGTTGAGGTAGTAGTCGAGGGCGCGGGTGGCGGCGTCATCGAGCTTTTTTTCTTCCTGCGCTTGGACGCGGGATTTGTGGCCGTTTTGCGGCGGATTGGGAGTGACCTTGAACATATTATTTTTCCGGTATTGGGGCTGACATCCTCTCGCTTGCATTCGAAAAGGGTGGCAACTGTGCGTAAGTGTGCAAGACCGGCCCGGAGTATCCGGCAGACCCGAAGGTCTCCCACGCACAGTTGCCATAACGGGGCGCGAGCATAAAAAAATGCTCGTCCAATAGCTATAACCAATTGTGCTCCAGGTCGGACTTGCACGTCCGTGTCACCGTTTTTTGGTGACGAACAGAGGTTAGCGGCCCACGCCCACCGCGCCTAGTTCATGAACAGCCCGGCGTTTTGAAGGAAATGTCCGAGGAACAGGAGAGTAAAAAGATCAAAAGATCGCAGCCTTCGGCAGCTCCTACAGAAATCGACGTAGGAGCTGCCGAAGGCTGCGATCTTTTGATTTCTGTTTTTGTGACTTGGCAGTCATCTTTCGCGAAAACTAGCTGATCTTCCGCTAAAGCGATTCGATGATGGCGTTAAGCCGAAGAATCGCTAAACTGCCAGCCATTGATCTTTTCTCACGAGGTTGTGCCCATGAAATTTCGTTTTCTGCTGTGGATGCTGGGGTTGTTGATGGGCAAGGCCAGCCGGACCAATCCGGCGTTCCAGCAGCAGTTGGGCGATAAGGAGCTGGTGTTCCAGCTGCAAACCCTGGACGGCAAGGTCGCCCGGCATTTCACCGTGAAAAACCAGCGCATCACTAGCCAGTCCGGCACTTACTCGGAGCCTGCGTTCGCCATTGCCTTCAAGGACGCCGCCTATGGCTTCGCCACGATGCAGGCGAAGAACAAGCAGCTGGCGTTCATGACGGGGATTCAGGACAAGTCGATCCAGATCAAGGGCAACCCGGCGCTGGTGATCTGGTTCCAGGGGCTGACCAAGTACTTGAAGCCGAAGAAGGCCAAGAAGGTCTAGTCGGGAAATCCTGTGGCGAGGGAGCTTGCTCCCGCTGGGCTGCGAAGCGGCCCCACATGGATTGAGGCGGTCCTCCAGGCGGATCGCGTCGGCAGGTTTTGCGTCTGCTGCGCAGCCGAACGGGAGCAAGCTCCCTCGCCACAAAAGCTCATCAGGCCGTCAGCCATCAATGAGCGCATCAGCCACCCGGCAATCAATGGCCAAACTGCGAAGCCAGCTCCCGCAGCAACACTTCCGCGTCCAGCACTTTGCTGACTACATCGTTGGCCTTTTCCCGGGTCAAGCCCACGCGTTCAAGCAGCGCGTCCGGGATCTCTTCATCCGGGCCGGAGCCGATGCTGCGCGAGCGCAGCAGGCGCACCGCCAGGCACACCAGGTTCGGATATTCGGCATATTCGCCGTCGTAGTGCGGGTCGTGCTGGAAGCGCAGGGCGGTGGCCAGTTCGTCGGGCATGTCCCAGTAGCGCATCAGCCAGGCGCCGATCTGCTCGCGACTGATGCCCAGCAGGTGCTGTTCCACGTAGCTGTGGCACAGGTGCGGGTTGACCTCCAGGTGCCGGCAGATCAGCGAGAAGTGCGGCGGGAACACGTGGGCCAGTAGCAGGTAACCGAAGTTGTGCAGCAGACCGGACAGGTAGGTCAGGCCGCCTTCGGGACGCTGGGCGCGCGGCATGGCGCGGGTCAGGCCTTCGATGACGGCGGCGGTGTAGATCGACTGGTGCCAGTACGGCGTGGTGTGTTGCGGGTGGTCCTTGGGTAGGCTCAGGGTCTTGCCCAAGGCCAGGCCCAGCGCCAGGTTGATCACCAGGTCGAAGCCCAGGACCCGCACGATGGCATCTTCCACCGAACGAATCTTGCCGGGTGATGCGTAGTAGGGCGATGCCGCCCAGCTCACCACTTGCGCGGCCAGGGCCGGGTCGGTTTCCACCACACCGGTGATGTCATCGATGGTCGCGTCCGGGTCGACCCGCAGCTTGATGATTTTCTGCGCGGTTTCGGCCAGCGGCGGGATCTCGATGGTTTCTTCCAGTCGTTGCTGGATACGCCGGGCGGTGAACGCCTGCACAGCCTGGGTGATTTCCGCGCGGTCGTCGTGCGGGCGGTCCAGGTTGGGGGTGATGTTGCTCACGGGTTCACCGAACGTCGCGGCGCTGGCCTTGGTGAGCATGGTCTTGAACGCTTCGCTGGTGACTTCCAGCAACAGCCCCGGTTCGCCGGAATTGATCAGCAACTTCGGTTCGCGCAGCAGGCTTTCTTCGTACAGGCACGGCGAGCTGGTCAGCGCCGGCAGGCCGGGCAGCAGGCTCAGGCTGTGTTTGCCGAGCATGCGCTCCAGGCGTTCGGTCGGCACTGCCGTGAGTTTGCGACCAGTGAGTTCGGCCAGGCGGTTGAGGTCCAGTAGCTGGCTTTGCGGAAACAGCACCATGAGCGCGCCAACGGCATCGTGCAGCAACACTGCCTGCACTTTGCGGGCTGGGTTCAGGCCGGGGCGTTCGAGCACTTCGTCAAAGCCGATGCCCAATTTCTCGAGCAACAGCCGAATAACAGACGGAGCGTGCGGGGATTCGGGGACGAGGGCAGCTTCTGTCATGGTCTGTATCCGTTTTCCTACAAGTTGGTCAGTATAACCAGCTTGTCCGGTACGCGCGTCTTGAAAACTGAGCGCGTGCTCACACTTGGCCGTATTGCTGCCCATGACGCAGCCAGCGATCCAACAGCGGGCTGACGTGGTCGGGCCAGCGTTCCAGCAGCGCCTGGGCGGCATCGCGTACGGCGGGGAGCAGGTCGGCGTCGCGCATCAGGTCGGCTACCTTGAATTGAAGCAGACCGGTCTGGCGCGTGCCGAGCATTTCGCCGGGGCCGCGCAATTCGAGGTCTTTTTCGGCGATGACGAACCCGTCGTTGGTTTCGCGCATGATCCCCAGCCGCTGGCGGCCGATCTGCGACAGCGGCGGGTGGTACAGCAAGACGCAATGGCTGGCGGCGCTGCCCCGGCCCACCCGGCCGCGCAGCTGGTGCAACTGCGCCAGGCCCAGGCGCTCGGGGTTCTCGATGATCATCAGGCTGGCATTGGGCACGTCGACGCCCACCTCGATCACCGTGGTCGCGACCAATAGCTGCAGGGCGCCGGCCTTGAATTCAGCCATGACGGCGGCTTTTTCGGCGGGTTTCATGCGGCCGTGGATCAGTCCGACCTTCAACTCGCCGAGGGCGGCGGTGAGGTCCTCAAAGGTGGTTTCGGCCGCCTGGCAGGTCAGTTCCTCCGACTCTTCGATCAAGGTGCACACCCAATAAGCCTGCCGCCCTTCGGCACAGGCGCCGCGCACGCGCTCGATCACCTCCACTCGTCGGGTGTCGGTGACCAGCACGGTATTGACCGGTGTGCGGCCGGGGGGCAGTTCGTCGAGGATCGAGGTGTCGAGGTCGGCGTAGGCGCTCATCGCCAGGGTTCGCGGGATCGGCGTGGCGGTCATGATCAGCTGATGAGGGCACATCCGCCCACCCACGCCTTTCTGCCGCAGGGCCAGGCGCTGTTGCACGCCGAAGCGGTGTTGTTCGTCGATGATCACCAGGGCCAGGTTCTTGAACTGCACTTCGTCCTGGAACAGCGCATGGGTGCCGACCACCATGGGCGCGCCTTCGGCGATCTGTGCCAGGGCGGTGACGCGGTTCTTGCCCTTGAGCTTGCCGGCCAGCCAGGCGACTTCGATGCCCAGCGGTTCGAGCCAGCGCTGGAAGGTGATGAAATGTTGTTCGGCCAGGATCTCGGTGGGCGCCATCAGCGCCACCTGATAACCGGCCTCCAATGCCTGCAGCGCCGCCAGGGCGGCGACCACGGTCTTGCCGGCGCCGACATCGCCCTGGATCAGCCGCAGCATCGGCTCGGGCTGGCTCAGGTCGTAGGCGATTTCGTTGCCGACCCGTTGCTGGGCGCCGGTGGGGGCGAAACCGAGGTTGGCCAGGTAGCGGGCCGGCAGATCCCTGGCCTTGGGCATGGCCGGGGCACGCAGGGAGCGCAGGCTTTCGCGCAGGCGTTGCTGGGACAGTTGATGGGTCAGCAGTTCTTCGAACGCCAGGCGATGCTGGGCCCAGTGATGGCCGAGGGCGAGTTCGTCCACGTCGGCATCGGCGGGCGGATGGTGCAGGTAGCGGATCGCATCGGCCAGGGGCGCCAGGTGGTAATCCCGGGCCAGTTCCGTGGGCAGCCAGTCGGGCAGGCTGCTGGGGCCGAGCAGGGTCAGGGTTTGCTGGCAGAGCTGGCGCAGGCGTTGTTGGGTCAGGCCTTCGGTGAGCGGATAGACCGGGGTCAGGGTTTCATCCACGGGCGGCGGTTCGTCACCGGTGATGCTGCGATATTCCGGATGATAGATCTCCAGCCCCGACGCCCCTGGCCGCGCCTCGCCGTAGCAGCGTACGCGGGTGCCGCGCTTGAGGCCTTCCTTTTGCGCATTGCTGAAATGATAGAAGCGCAGACTGAGCCCGCCGGTGCCGTCCTGCAGGCGCACCACAAGGCTGCGACGGCGGCCCATGACCACGTCGGCGCCGCTGACGGTGCCTTCGATCACCGCATCCTGCCCCGGGCGCAAATGGCCGATGGGCACCACGCGGGTGCGGTCCTGGTAACGCAGCGGCAAGTGAAACAGCACATCCTGGAGATTTTCCAGGCCGACCTTGGCCAGTTTCTCGGCCATGGCTTCACCGACACCCTTGAGTGCCGTGACCGGCACTTTCGACAGCTCCGTCATGGCCGTGGCTTACTTGCCAGCGGGCGGCTTGGCCACGGAGCACAGGCGGATCGAGTCGGCGAGGATCTCGATGGCCTTGGGCCGCGGGAAACTGGCGCGCCAGGCGATGGCGACGGTGCGGAACGGCACGGGCGGCGTCAGCGGACGGACTTCGATCACGCCCGGGGCGTAATGATGGCTGTCCACCGCCGACAGCGGCAGGATCGAAATGCCCAGGCCCGACGCGACCATGTGGCGGATGGTTTCCAGGGAGCTGGACTCCACCGTGGTGTGCTTGGCGCCTTCGCTGCCCTTGGTCAGGGTCGGGCAGGCTTCGAGCACCTGGTCGCGGAAGCAGTGGCCTTCGCCGAGCAACAGCAGGCTCTTGTCGTTGAGCAGGGCGGCGTCGATGGTTTTTTTCTGGGTCCAGGGGTGCTGGGCGGGCATCAGGACGTAGAACGGTTCGTCGTAGAGCGGCAGGGTCAGGACGTCGGCTTCGTTGAACGGCAGGGCGATGATGATCGCGTCCAGCTCGCCGTTGCGCAGCTTGTCGCGCAGCACATGGGTGAAGTTTTCTTCGATGTACAACGGCATCTGCGGGGCGACCCGGTGCAGTTGCGGAATCAGGTGCGGGAACAGGTACGGGCCGACGGTGTAGATCGCGCCGACTTTCAGCGGGGCGGTCAGTTGGTTCTTGCCGGCCTGGGCCAGTTCGCGAATGCCCTGGGCCTGCTCCAGGACCTTTTGTGCCTGGGCCACGATGCCTTCGCCCACGGGGGTCAGGCGCACGGCGCTTTTGCTGCGCTCGAAAATCAGCACACCGAGTTCGTCTTCAAGCTTTTTCACACCCACCGACAGCGTCGGCTGGCTGACGTGGCAACGCTCGGCCGCATGGCCGAAATGCTGCTCTTGGGCGAGGGTCACGATGTAGCGTAATTCTGTGAGGGTCATGGCGAGCGTCCGTGAAGTTGCGAGCCAAGCATACCGGCTGCAATCGATAGACGCACGTTATCAGAGTGGGGGTGCGGTGTGACACTGTCCAATGTGCATGCATGATCTGTGGGAGCAAGGCTTGCCCGCGATGAGGTCAACGCGATACTCGCTGGAACCGAGGTGCCTGTATCGCGAGCAAGCTTTGCTCTCACAGTTGTCCTTGCTCTAGAGGGGCCTTTGCTTGCTACCAGAAATAAGAAAGCCCCCTGTTACAGGGGCTTGCAAGGTCAACGCCGGCGCTTGTCGATGGAGTACACAAACGGTGCCGTCAGTTCGATGGTGCCGTTGGTCAGCAGCTCCGTCGGCGGCTTGGGCAGCGGTTGGGCGCGGCGGATCATTTCCAGGGTGGCCTTGTCCAGCAACTCCGTGCCGGAGCTGCCCACCAGTTCGAATGACAACACGTTGCCTTCGGCATCCACCACGAAGCGCAGGCGGTTGGTGCCTTCCTTGTTCATCTGCTGGGCCCTGGGCGGGTACTTCTTGTACTTGCCCAGGTGCGCCAGCAGCGTGCCCTGCCAATTGGCCTTGGCCGCCGATTGCGCAGGCGACGGGCCAGGAGCCGGTTGCGCGGACTTCTCGGCGACTGACTGGGTTGGCGGGGTGTCGCTGGGCTTCTGCTCCGACGGCTGTTCCTTCGGTGGCTCGGGCTTTTTCTCCACCGGTTTGGGTTTGGGCGGTTGCGGCTTTGGCTTGGGCTTGACCGGCTTGGGCACGGAAATCTCCGGCTTCGGCGCTTCGGCAAGCTTGGGCAGCGGCAATTCTTCGACCGGCTCGGGAGGTTGCGGCGGTGTGACGACTTTTGGCGGTGCCGGTGGCGGCGGGGCGGGTACCGGCGCCAGCTCGACCATCATTGCCTGGGGAGGCAATTCGATGGGCGCGCGTGATGTCCAGTTCAGCGCTACGGCGATGGCCAGCGCATGCACGCCCAGCACCACGGCCAGGCTACCGCTGTAACGCGTCAGCTTTTGGCGCGTCGTGATCATTTCTTGGGCGCCGTCTCGAGTCCGACCAAACCGACTTTCAGGTAACCGGCGCCCCGCAGCGCGTCCATCACGCTCATCAGGTCGCCGTAGTCCACGCCTTTGTCGGCCTGGAAGAAGATCGTCGTGTCTTTCTTGCCCTGGGTCTTGGCGTCGAGGGTCGCGCCGAGAGTTTCGGCCTTGACCTCGTCTTCTCCCAGGAACAGCCGCTGGTCGGCCTTGACGCTGAGGAACACCGGTTTCTCCGGCCGTGGCGAAGGCTTGGCCGTCGACGCCGGCAGGTCAACCTTGATGTCCACGGTGGCGAGCGGGGCGGCCACCATGAAGATGATCAACAGCACCAGCATCACGTCGATGAACGGCGTGACGTTGATTTCGTGGTTCTCGGCCAGATCGTCGTCTGCGCCTTCTTTCAAATGCAGGCCCATGGCCGATTACCCCACTTTCACCATGTGCGGTTGCGAGCCACGCTCGGGTGGCAGGTGGTCGAGGTCGCGGCTGACCAGCAGCAGGACTTCGGCCGAAGCGTCGGAGACCTGGGCCTTGTAGCCGGCAATGGAGCGGGCGAAGACGTTGTAGATCACCACGGCCGGGATCGCTGCGACCAGACCCAAGGCCGTTGCCAGCAGGGCTTCGGCGATGCCGGGCGCAACGACGGCGAGGTTGGTGGTCTGGGTCTTGGCGATGCCGATGAAGCTGTTCATGATGCCCCACACGGTGCCGAACAGGCCGACAAATGGCGCGGTAGAGCCGATGGTGGCGAGCACGCCGGTGCCGCTGCTCATGTTGCGACCGCAGGCGGCGACCAGGCGCTCGAGGCGAAAGCTCACGCGTTCCTTGATGCCTTCTTTCTCGCGGCTGTTGGCCGACAGGCGCATCTCTTCGAGTGCGTCATGCACCAGCAGGTTGGCAAGAGTGCCTGCCTTCGCGGCAGTGGCGCTGGCTTCCTTGAGGGTGGTGGCTTTTTTCAGGGCGGCGATTTCACCGCGCAAGCGACGCTTGGCACCCAGCAGCTCGAAGCCTTTGGCAATCCAGATGGTCCAGGTGATGATCGAGGCGATGGCCAGGCCGATCATCACGATTTTCACGATGATGTCGGCGTTCTTGTACATGCCCCATGGCGACAGGTCGTGGGCCATGCCCAGGGAGTTGTCGGCTTCGAGCACTTCAGGTGCGTCGGCTTCGACGGCTTGGGCCGGGTCGGTGGCGACAGGCGTGGCAACGGGAGCAGCCGGGTCGGCCGGTGCCTGGGCAGCAGCCGGTGCGGTGGCCGGCGTTGTGGCGGGTGCCTGCGCATCGGCGAACGCGGCGACAGGTGCCAGCAGCAGGCTGAACAGCAGGGCGGCTACCGTGCTCCAGGCACGAGGTCGATTGGTTGGCGAAGCGGGGGCTAGAGAACGTTTCATGCTGGCCGGACCTGAGAGGAAAAAGAAGGTTGATGTTCTTCCAGGCCTCGTGAGGCCGAGAACAAAAGTGACGGGCATTATTGCAATTAATTCTTGTTAACAAAAGTAATACAGTAACTTTTTTTCTCGCATGGCTAGCCGCTCGTCCCCTGCGAAGGCTAGTCTGCGGCTTTGCCAGAGGAGTTCTTGATGTCCGCGCCTTCTGTTTTGATCGCCGGCTGCGGTGATATCGGCGGCCGCCTGGCCCGCCAGTTAGTGGCCGAACATTGGCAAGTCCATGGCCTGCGGCGCACGGTTTCGAAGCTGCCAGCGGGCGTCATCGGGGTGGCGGGGGATTTGTTCAGCGAGCAATGTCCCGCCGACTGGCCCACCGGGTCACTGGATTACCTGGTGTACAGCGCCGCGGCCACCGACCATGACGAAGCGGGTTATCGCACGGCTTATGTCGAAGGGTTGCAGCATGTGTTGAGCTGGTTGAAGCAGCATGGCCAGCGGCCCAAGCGTCTTCTTTTTGTGTCCAGCAGCAGCGTTTATGGGCAGCAGCAGGGCGAGTGGGTGGATGAAGCCTCGCCAACCGTGGCCGGCGGCTATTCCGGGCGGTTGATGCTCGAAGCCGAGCAAGTGGCCTTGGACAGTGGCATCCCGGCCAGCCGTGTGCGCCTGACCGGCATCTATGGGCCGGGTCGGGAGTGGTTGCTGAGCCAGGTGCGCCAAGGCTATCGCGTCGTGATCGACCCGCCGCTGTACGCCAATCGCATCCACGCCGACGATGCCGCCGGCTTGCTGGCGTTCCTGCTGGAAGCTGATCGCCAGGGCAAGGAGTTGGACGATTGCTACATCGGCGTCGATGATGCGCCTGCGCCGCTGGCCGAAGTGGTGGGTTGGCTGCGGGAATACATGGGCGTTACCGAGTGGTCTGAAGACGCCAGCGTGCGTCGTGCCGGCAGCAAACGCTGCCGCAATGCCCGGGCGAAGGCTTTGGGCTGGACGCCGCGGTATCCGAGTTTTCGCGATGGGTATGCGGCAATTCTGGAAGGGCGCTGCTGACGCGGGCCCGCTCGGCGCGTGCTCGATGATGTGGTTCGGCGCCAAGGGCTAGTCCTCTATGGGCTCCTACCATCCTGAGTATCTTCCAGGTCTTGACTTGGTTCATCGAGCTCGCCGAGCATTATC
This sequence comes from Pseudomonas ogarae, assembly GCF_014268695.2. NCBI lineage: Bacteria > Pseudomonadati > Pseudomonadota > Gammaproteobacteria > Pseudomonadales > Pseudomonadaceae > Pseudomonas > Pseudomonas ogarae. Next base: position 37,561 of record NZ_CP077086.1, on the reverse strand, counting down.
CGTTGCTTGCCGAAGCCAAGAGTGATCTGCAGGCCACCCGCAACCGCTTCAGTCATCTTTTGCGTCGTCGATGTGGGCCAATATCCTATCGAACGACCTAACAGCGACAAGGACCGTCATCAATGCAAGCCAGTTTCAGCAAAGGCGTTATCTTTGCACTCTCCGCCGCCGCACTTAACGCCACGATAGGCGTGCTCAGCAAAGTGCTCATGAGCAATGGTTTCACCGCCAGCAGTGTCGCCGTCATAAAGACCGTCCTGGGTTGTCTGCTGCTCTCGGCCCTGCTGCTGTTTATCAAGCGTCCGGCGACGACAGCCAAATGGACCCAGGCAGCGATCTGCGCGTTTCTCGGTATCTTTGTGCTGTTCCACTTCGAAACGGCTGCCTATCGGCATTACGCTGCGGCGGGGGTAGTCGTGATGCTGATGGCCAGTGCTTCCATTTCCTCGATTGTGCTTGGACGCATCATCCTCAAGGATGCGATCACCGCGAACGCCACTGTGGGTGCCGCCTTGGCGATCGCCGGAATCGCAGTGATCTTTGGCGCCGATCTGCAGCAGGGCTTCACGCTCCAAGGCGTTGCGCTCGCGTCCATGGCGGGCTGCGGCTATGGGGCGTTTTCGGTAGCCATGAAACGGATGGGCGTGTCCGGTGGGCTGCACTTCACTCGTCAGTTGCTGTTCTTCGGCAGCCTGTACTTGCTGATGCCGGCTTCGGTCGACGGCTTCGTGATCGGTGAGCTGTCGCCCTGGGCGATTGCCGCACTGCTGGCGCTGGCCGCGCTGCCGACCATCCTCGGCTTTTTCTGCACCACCAAGGCAATCGAGTACCTCAAGCCATCCCAGGTACAAGCCTTGGAGCTGACCGAGCCGCTGTTCGCCGCACTGCTGGCATTTGTTGTGCTCAATGAAGTGCCGCGCGAAAGCCTGTACCCGGGCGCACTACTGATCATCATTGGGCTGTGTTTCTCCAATGAGCTGATCCGCCTGGGTAGAAAAAAGCCTGTTGCGTCTCGCGCGTGAACCTTTGCCGGGAGGGGGCGCTCGTACAGTTATTTCAACGCGCCCTATCTCTTACTGCTTTTCCAGCAACCACTGCCGAGTGCCCGGCGTGAACGAAGGCATTTCATCGGCCAGCGCGGCGTTGACGGTCTGGAAGATCTCCAGCTTCTTGCCGTCGCGGGCAAAGATCCAGGTGTTGCCCTGGCCGTTCTGCTGCAGCCAGATGTTGTCGTTGCCACCGCTCATGGAGGCGCAATCGCCGGCCAGGCACAGGGCGTAGCGATCGGCACCCGGCAGGCCGCTGACCTGGCCGTCGGGCTGGAATTGCACGGTGGCGCCCTGGCCGGGGCCGCTGGCGATGTTCCAGGTGCCGCCCAGGTAGGCGGCATACAGCGCACGCTCGAAACTGGCGCCGATGGGCGCGCCTTCCGGTACCTGCACTTGAGCGCGGTCGAACACCTGCTGCGGTTCGTTCTCGGTGGCGGCCTGGCTCAACTGGTCGCCGTCACGCTTGAGTTCGCTGGCGGAACTGCCGTAGAAATCGACTTTCCAGGCGCCGTCTTCTTCGCCCAGCAATTTGCCTTCGACGTTTTCAAAGCCGTTGGTGTAGCGCGCCTGACCGGCCCGGGTGTTGACGTCCCATTCCAGGTTCGGGCCATAGCCCTGCAACGCTTCGCGAAGCGGGCCGCCCTGGGCGGCAGCGTCGATGGCTGCCTGGTTGATCCAGGTGCCGCTGATGTCACGGTCGGCAGGGTCGCTGGCACAGCCGCCCAGAAGCAGGGCTGCCAACGAGAGAGCAAGCGCTTTGCGCATGGTGGAATCCTTTCAAGACGAAAACGGCGCAGCGGGAGAGGCTGCGCCGGCCTTATTACTCGATGACCAGGATGGCATCCATCTCAACCTGAGCGCCCTTGGGCAGGGCCGCCACGCCGATGGCGGCGCGGGCAGGGTAAGGCTGGTCGAAGTACTTGCCCATCACCTCGTTGACCTTGGCGAAGTGGCTCAGGTCGGTGAGGAAGATGTTCAGCTTGACGATGTCCTTGAACGAACCACCGGCAGCCTCGGCCACGGCCTTGAGGTTTTCGAACACCTGTACGGTCTGGGCTTCGAAGCCTTCCACCAGCTCCATGGTTTTCGGGTCCAGTGGGATCTGGCCCGACATGTACACGGTGTTGCCGGCCTTGATCGCCTGGGAATAAGTACCGATGGCGGCCGGGGCCTTGTCGCTGGTGATAACGGTCTTGGTCATGAATGACTCCTGATAACGAATGGGCTACGCGCGCATCCGGGTGATGCGGATAACCCCGGTCAGGGCGCGCAGTTTCTTGATCACGCGGGCCAGGTGCACGCGGTCGTGCACGCTGACCACCAATTGAACGACGCTGATGCGGCCATCGCGTTCGTCCATGCTGATTTTTTCGATATTGCCGTCGGCGGCATTGACGCTGCTGGCCAGCAGGGCGATCAGGCCGCGCTGGTGTTCCAGCTCGACCCGCAGCTCGACGTTGAATTCGCCGGTGACATCCTTGGCCCAGGAGAGCTGGATGCATTTTTCCGGGTTATGACGGATTTCGCTGATGTTGCGGCAGTTGTCCAGGTGCACCACCATCCCTTTGCCGGCGGACAGGTGGCCGACAATCGGATCGCCCGGGATCGGCGTGCAACACTTGGCATAGCTGAGCACCAGGCCTTCGGTGCCACGAATCGCCAGCGGGCCTTCGGGGCTTGGCAACTGTTCGCCTTCGCCGAGCAGGCGGCGGGCGACGACGTAGGCCATGCGATTGCCCAGGCCGATGTCTTCGAGCAGGTCTTCGATCAATTCGAGACGGTATTCGTGGAGCATCAGTTGCACGCGCTCGACCGGGATCTTGTCCAGCGAGCTGTCGAAACCGTTCAGCACCTTGTTCAGCAGGCGTTCGCCGAGGCTGATGGATTCGGAGCGGCGTTGCAGCTTCAGGGCGTGACGGATATGGGTGCGGGCCTTGCCGGTGACCACGAAGTTGAGCCACGCCGGGTTGGGTCGTGCGCCGGGGGCGCTGACGATCTCCACCGTGGAACCGCTTTGCAGCGGTTCGGACAACGGTGCCAGGCGGCGGTTGATCCGGCAGGCGATGCAACTGTTGCCGACGTCGGTGTGCACCGCATAGGCAAAGTCCACGGCCGTGGAGCCTTTGGGCAGCTCCATGATCCGGCCCTTGGGCGTGAAGACGTAGACCTCGTCCGGGAAGAGGTCGATCTTCACGCTCTCGATGAATTCCAGGGAGTTGCCGGCACGCTGCTGCATTTCCAGCACACCCTTGACCCATTGCCGGGCGCGGGCGTGGGTGCTCTTGGGCTGTTCGTCACCGCTGGATTTGTACAGCCAATGGGCGGCGATGCCGTTGTTGGCCATCTCTTCCATTTCGCGGGTGCGGATCTGAATCTCGATCGGCACGCCGTGCATGCCGAACAGCGTGGTGTGCAGCGACTGATAGCCGTTGGCCTTGGGGATCGCGATGTAATCCTTGAAGCGCCCCGGCAACGGTTTGTACAAATTATGTACAGCGCCCAACACGCGGTAGCAGGTATCGACCTTGTCGACGATGATCCGGAACGCGTAGACGTCCATGATCTCGTTGAAGGCCCGACGCTTGCCGCGCATTTTCTTGTAGATGCCGTAGAGGTGTTTCTGCCGCCCGCTGACTTCGCCTTCGATGCCGTCGATGGCCAGGCAGTGGCTCAGGGACTCTTCGATCTTGTTGACGATTTCCTTGCGGTTGCCCCGGGCGCGCTTGACGGCCTGGTTGATCCGCGCCGAACGCATCGGGTGCATGGCCTTGAAGCCGAGGTCTTCGAACTCGATGCGGATCGCATGCATGCCCAGGCGATTGGCGATGGGGGCGTAGATTTCCAGGGTTTCCTTGGCGATGCGCCGGCGTTTTTCGCCAGACAGCACTTCCAGGGTGCGCATGTTGTGCAGGCGGTCGGCGAGCTTGACCAGGATCACGCGAATATCGCGGGCCATGGCCATGGCCATTTTCTGGAAGTTTTCGGCCTGGGCCTCGGCCTTGGTCTCGAAGTTCATCTGGGTCAGCTTGCTGACCCCGTCGACCAGTTCGGCCACGGTTTCGCCGAACTGCGCTTGCAGCGCTTCCTTGGCAATGCCGGTGTCTTCGATCACGTCATGCAGCATCGCCGCCATCAGGCTCTGATGGTCCATGTGCATGTCGGCAAGAATATTCGCCACCGCAAGGGGATGCGTGACGTAGGCCTCGCCGCTGCGGCGGCGCTGGCCGTCGTGGGCTTGTTCGGCGTAGAAATAGGCTCGGCGGACCAGATTGACCTGGTCCGTGCCGAGGTAGGCCGATAAGCGATCGGCGAGGGCGTCTATGCTCGGCATGATGATGACTCCTGCCGTTTGCTGTGACCCCGCGCCGTGCTACGTCGACCAGGCATAGGCTTAGACCGCCTCGTTGGACTCGTCCTCGAACGCTGCGAACAGCGGTTCGTCTTCGACGATTTCAGCGTTGGCGATGAACTCGTAGCTCATCAGGCCTTCGGCGATTTCACGCAGCGCTACTACGGTAGGCTTGTCGTTTTCCCACTGGACCAACGGCTCTTTGCCACCGGTGGCCAGTTGACGGGCACGCTTGGTAGAGAGCATGACCAGCTCAAAGCGGTTTTCCACGTGTTCTAGGCAGTCTTCAACGGTTACGCGGGCCATGGTATTCCTCGGAGCGAATGCAATATGCGCGCTGCCCGGTTGGGCGAGCGGACTCGACAGTTTAAAAAAACACCAGCGTTTAGGGAAGCGCTGATTTTTTAACCAAACCCCTCGGCGCGCTGCGACTACCAATGTAAAGCCGTCGCAGCGGTTTTGGGAAGGGCTGTTCAGCCCAACAATTCGGCCAATAATTTGCCGAAACGTTGCTGCTGGCGTTTCTGCTGCAGCTGGCTGGCGCGGAAAATCGCCTTCAGGTCGTCCAGCGCGTGGGCGAAATCGTCGTTGATGATCAGGTAATCATAGTCGACGTAGTGACTCATCTCGCTGACCGCTTCGCGCATCCGGCCTTCGATGATGTCGTCGCTGTCCTGGCCACGGTTGGTCAGGCGCTGGCGCAGGGCCTGCTGGCTCGGCGGCAGGATGAAGATCGAACGGGCCTGGGGCATCAGCTTGCGCACCTGCTCGGCGCCTTGCCAGTCGATTTCCAGGATCAGGTCGTGACCTTCGTCCAGGGTTTGCTGCAAGTAGCTTTGCGAAGTGCCATAAAGGTTGCCGAAGACTTCGGCGCGCTCCAGGAAGTCGCCGTGTTCGGCCATCTTCACGAACTCTTCGCGGTCGACGAAGTGATAGTTCACGCCATTCACTTCGCCCGGACGCATGGCGCGGGTGGTGTGCGAGACCGAGACGCGGATCTGCGGTTCGGCATCGATCAGGGCCTTGACCAGGCTGGTCTTGCCGGCGCCCGAGGGCGCGGAAATGATGTAGAGGGTGCCGGTGCTGTGGGTCATGTCGTTAGCCTTACTCAATGTTCTGCACTTGTTCGCGCATTTGTTCGATCAACACCTTGAGGTTGACCGCCGCCTGGGTGCTGCGCGGGTCGAAGGCTTTGGAGCCCAGTGTATTGGCTTCGCGGTTGAGCTCCTGCATCAGGAAGTCGAGGCGGCGACCGGCCGCACCGCCGGACTTGAGCACCCGGCGAACTTCGATGATGTGGGTGCTCAGGCGATCCAGTTCTTCGGCCACGTCGCTCTTTTGCGCGAGCATGACCATTTCCTGTTCCAGGCGTTGCGGGTCCAGCTCGGCCTTCATGTCGGTGAAGCGGTCGAGGACTTTCTGGCGCTGGGTGGCGAGCATCTGCGGGACCAGTTCGCGCAGGGTGCTGACGTCTTCTTCAATGGAGGTCAGGCGCTCGTTGATCAGCCGGGCCAGCTCCGCGCCTTCGCGCTCGCGGCCGGCCTTGAGTTCCTTGAGGCCTTCATTGAACAGCGCCATCGCCTCGGTGTTCAGCGCCTGCGGGTCGTTCGCGTCACCCACCAGCACGCCGGGCCAGGCCAGGACTTCCAGTGGATTCAGGGCGGCAGGGTGCTTGATCAGGCTGGCGACGGTTTCGGCGGCGGCGACCAATTGTGCGGCGCGCTCGCGGTCCACTTGCAAGGCTTTGCCGGTGCTTTCTTCGGTGAAGCGCAGGGTGCATTCCAGCTTGCCCCGGGACAGGCCCTGGCGCAGCGCTTCGCGCACACCGCCTTCGAGGTCGCGGAAGGACTCGGGCAGGCGCAGATGCGGCTCCAGGTAGCGGCTATTGACCGAGCGCAGTTCCCAGCTCAGCGTGCCTTGGGCCCCGGCTTTTTCGACGCGGGCGAAGGCGGTCATGCTGTGCACCATGGAGGTTCCTCGCAATGCAGGCCGGCACGACGGTAGTCGTGGGCCTGGGATCTGTAAATTAAAAGCCCAAGGGCAGCAAAGGCGCAGGATTGTAGCGCAGTGAGGCGTATGCCCCAACCGCGCTTGCGACAAAGCGTGGCAGCCCGTCGGGCAGGCCTTTGCGTGGCTTCGCTCGCGTCGGCTTTTTAGAGTCGAGCGACGTTTAACTGCCCTATGACGGTTCACGGCTCTATAATGCTCGGCAGTTTTCCGTCCCCTGTACAGGTATTCCCTATGAAACGTCCAAGTGGTCGCGCTGCCGATCAGCTTCGCTCGATCCGCATTACCCGCAACTACACCAAACACGCCGAGGGATCTGTACTGGTCGAATTCGGTGATACCAAGGTCATCTGCACCGTCAGTGTCGAAAACGGCGTGCCACGGTTCCTCAAGGGTCAGGGCCAGGGCTGGTTGACGGCTGAATACGGCATGCTGCCGCGCGCCACCGGTGAGCGGAACCAGCGTGAGGCCAGCCGTGGCAAGCAGGGCGGCCGTACCCTGGAAATCCAACGCCTGATCGGCCGTTCACTGCGTGCTGCTCTGGACATGTCCAAGTTGGGCGACGTGACGCTGTATGTCGATTGCGACGTGATCCAGGCCGATGGCGGCACGCGTACTGCGTCCATTACCGGGGCCATGGTCGCCCTGGTCGATGCCTTGAAAGTGATCAAGAAGCGCGGCGGCCTCAAGGGCGGCGACCCGCTCAAGCAAATGATCGCCGCTGTGTCCGTGGGCATGTACCAGGGCGAACCGGTGCTGGACCTGGATTACCTGGAAGACTCCGCCGCCGAGACTGACCTGAACGTGGTCATGACCAGTGCCGGCGGTTTCATCGAAGTCCAGGGCACTGCCGAGGGCGCGCCGTTCCAGCCGGAAGAATTGAACGCTATGCTGGAGTTGGCGAAGAAAGGCATGAACGAGATCTTCGAACTGCAAAAGGCCGCCTTGGCTGACTGATCGATTTCCGCTTCAAGACAAGGAGAGCGTCATGAGTGATGAGCAAATCCTGCTGCCCCAGCCGAGCAAAGAGGCGCGTCAATGGGCAATGTTTTGTCACCTGTCCGCCTTGTTGGGGATCTGGATTCCGTTCGGCACGCTGATCGGGCCGCTGGTGCTCTGGCAGCTCAAGCGTGAATCCGACCCGTTCATTGATGCCCAGGGCAAGGAAGCGCTGAACTTCCAGATCACCGTGGCGATTGCCTCGGCGATCAGCTTGCTGCTGATGGTCGTGGTGATCGGCTTCTTCCTGTTTGGCCTGGTGGCCATCGGTGCGCTGGTGTTGACGATCATTGGTGGTGTGAAGGCCAATGAAGGGCAGCCGTATCGGTATCCGTTTACCTGGCGCCTGGTCAAATAACGATCACCGCTGCGATTCAAGGACAATGCCCCGGCTTATCGGGGCATTGTCTTTTTTGAAGTTATAAATGTTTCTCTTTATGTGCAGTCTTCCATTGCGTGGCGAGTTAGTGTGCGCATATTCCGCTATTACACTTCTAGTCACAACTGCACAGTTTCAGTGCGGCCTCTATGCTTGGCAATAAGACGCTTCGATTGATAGAGTTGCGCCAAGTTATATTCCTTCAGAAATATTTCGATATATTCAGACCATTGAAGGTCCTTGAATTCAAAGCCAATCAGTGTTGAGCCAATCAACCTGTTCAAGAGGCGTGTCCAGGTAAAAAGTTCGCCCCTGAATATATGTTCAAAGAATAAACTCTCATGTTTCAGCTCGATTTCTATGGAACACTTGTCGCCGCACTCTCTAGTGCTTTTATTGGGGCGCGGACTTGTTACGCGTGTTGGTTTCCTGCGCGCCTACAATATCCCTGAACCTGTAGCGGGCGGACTGGTAGTTGCCTTGGCGCTCCTGGCTTTGCGGGGGGTTGAAGTTGAAGTTCGATTTGATACTTCGCTGCAAACACCGTTGATGCTGGCATTTTTTGCCACGATTGGCCTGAGCGCAGACTTCGCCAGCCTGAAGAAAGGCGGGCGCGTAGTTGGGGTTTTCCTGCTGGCGGTTGTCGGCCTGCTGGTGGTCCAGAATGCCATGGGCATCGGGCTCGCAAAAGCGCTGGGGCTCGATCCGTTGATGGGGTTGCTGACCGGCTCGATCACCTTGGCAGGCGGTCACGGCACAGGCGCAGCATGGGGGACGGTATTCAGTGAGAAGTACGGTCTGGCTTCCGCCTCCGAGCTTGCGATGGCTTCTGCGACGTTTGGCTTGGTGTTGGGTGGCTTGATCGGTGGGCCGGTTGCTCGCTTGCTCATCAAGCGTGTCCAGGCCCCCGGCTGCCTTGAGGCAGAAAAGCCCCGTGTGCCCAAGGGGTTCGAGCAGCCGAACAAAGAGCGCTCGATTACGCCGTTTTCGTTTATCGAGACGCTGGCGCTGATTGCGGTCAGCCTGTTGGCCGGCACGCTCTTGAATGGGCAGCTCCACGACAGCGCCTTCGAGTTGCCGACGTTCGTTTGCGTCTTGTTCGTGGGGGTGGTCCTGCGCAACGGGCTTTCGGCGCTTGGCTTGTATCAGGTCTTCGAACGAGAAGTCTCCGTGCTCGGCAATGTGAGCCTGTCACTGTTCCTGGCGATCGCCTTGATGTCACTCAAATTGTGGGACCTGGCGTCACTGGCCTTGCCGATCTTCATTATCCTGGCGGCCCAGACATTGGTCATGGCGTTGTTTGCGATTTTCGTGACGTTCAGAATCATGGGCAGTCATTACGATGCAGCCGTCTTGGCGGCAGGGCATTGCGGTTTTGGGTTGGGCGCCACGCCGACGGCCATCGCCAACATGCAGGCAGTGACGCAGCGCTATGGGCCTTCACAGATAGCGTTTCTGGTGGTGCCGATGGTGGGGGCGTTCTTCATCGATATCATTAACGTCATCGTCATCAAGTTGTACCTTGCCCTGCCGTTTTTTGCCGCGGCTTGAGCTTCCGCGCGGAGCGTTCGCCATAAAAAATGCCCGTATCTTGCGATACGGGCATTTTCTTTGGTCGGTCGACCTGGGGGATGTCGCCGGTACGCTTAGATGGTCAGCGTCCAGTCGTAATCCACGATCAGCGGCGCATGCTGCGAGAACCGTGGCTGGCGTGGCAGGCGGGCGCTGCGTACGAAGCGGCGCAGCCCAGGTGTCAGCAACTGGTAGTCGAAGCGCCAGCCAAGGTTGAGCATCTCGGCCTGTTCGTTGTCCGGCCACCAGCTGTACTGGTCGCCTTCCCGGCTGACTTCGCGCAGGGCGTCGACATAACCCATGTTGCCAATGATCTCGTCCATCCAGGCCCGCTCCGGCGCCAGGAAACCAGGAGATTGCTGGCTGTCGCGCCAGTTCTTGATATCCAGCTTCTGTTGCGCCACGTACAGCGAGCCACAATAGATGTACTCGCGACGTTTGCGCCGCTGTTTATCCAGGTAGCGGGCGAAGTCGTCCATCAACTTGAATTTCTGATTCAAATCTTCATCGCCGTTCTGCCCCGAAGGGAGCAGTAAGGTCGCGATGCTGACCTTGTCGAAATCGGCTTGCAGGTAGCGCCCGTAGCGGTCCGCCGTCTCGAAACCGAGACCGTTGATGACAGCCTTCGGTTGCAGCCGCGAGTACAAAGCCACGCCACCCTGGGCGGGGACTTCGGCATCGCAGGCATAAAGGAAGTAACCATCCAGTTGGAAGGCTGCATCGTCCAGTTCAAAGGCGGAGGCGCGGGTGTCCTGCAGGCAGATGACGTCGGCATTCTGTGCTTGCAGCCAACTGAGCAAACCTCGCTCCACTGCAGCCTGAATACCATTGACGTTCACACTGATGATCCGCATAAATGGCCCCAAAAATCACGTGCGTGTATGATACACGCCGTGTACCTATTTAGCTAAATCCGCGGTATTTGAGGCTTTTTTTCATGCAGGCGTATCAGCGCGATTTCATTCGCTTTGCCATCGATCGCGGCGTTTTGCGCTTCGGTGAGTTCACCCTCAAGTCCGGGCGCACCAGCCCGTACTTCTTCAATGCCGGCCTGTTCAACACCGGTTCCGCCCTGGCGCAACTGGGTCGTTTCTATGCGGCGGCCATCGTAGAGAGCGGTATCCCGTTCGATGTGCTGTTCGGCCCGGCCTACAAAGGCATCCCGCTGGCCGCCACCACTGCCGTCGCCCTGGCCGAACACCACGGCCGCGACTTGCCTTGGTGCTTCAACCGCAAGGAAGCCAAGGCCCACGGCGAAGGCGGCAGCCTGGTGGGTGCACCGCTGACCGGCGACGTGTTGATCATCGACGACGTCATCACTGCCGGTACTGCCATTCGCGAAGTGATGCAGATCATCGGTTCCCAGGAAGGCGCCAAGGCCGCTGGCGTGCTGATCGCCCTGAACCGCCAGGAGCGCGGCAACGGTGAACTGTCGGCGATCCAGGAAGTGGAGCGCGATTTCGGCATTCCGGTGATCAGCATTGTTTCGCTGAACCAGGTGCTGGAGTTTTTGGCCGACGATCCGCAGCTCAAGCAGCATTTGCCGGCGGTTGAGGCTTATCGGGCGCAGTTCGGCGTCTAAGAAGCCCGCTGATTTTGATCTTGTGGCGAGGGAGCTTGCTCCCGCTGGGCTGCGCAGCGGCCCCAACATTTTTGCGGTCGCTGCGCGACCGAGCAGGAGCAAGCTCCCTCGCCACAAAAGCATCATCTGGAAAAGAGGTGTAAAAAAAGACCCCGCTCAACCAGGTTGAGCGGGGTCTTTTTTTACCGGTATCGCTTAAGGACGCTTGCGATTGCTGATCAAGGTACCCACGCCGGTGTCGGTGAAGATCTCCAGCAGGATCGCATTCGGTACCCGGCCGTCGATGATCAGCGAGCTGCCGACGCCGCCCTGTACCGCTTCCAGCGCGCAACGAATCTTCGGCAGCATGCCGCCGTAGATGGTGCCGTCGGCGATCAGGTCATCGACCTGCTGGGTCGACAGTCCGGTCAGGACTTTGCCCGACTTGTCCATCAGGCCGGCGATGTTGGTCAGCAGCATCAGCTTTTCGGCTTTCAGTGCTTCGGCAACCTTGCCCGCCACCAGGTCGGCGTTGATGTTGTACGACTCACCGTTGGCGCCCACGCCGATGGGCGCGATGACCGGGATGAAGTCGCCCTTGACCAGCAGGTTCAGCAGGTCGGTGTTGATGCCGACCACTTCGCCCACATGACCGATGTCGATGATTTCCGGCTGGGTCATCTCCGGTGTCTGGCGGGTGACGGTGAGTTTCTTCGCCCGGATCAGCTCGGCGTCCTTGCCTGTCAGGCCGATGGCGCTGCCGCCATGACGGTTGATCAGGTTGACGATGTCCTTGTTGACCTGGCCGCCCAGGACCATCTCCACCACATCCATGGTCTGCGCGTCGGTCACGCGCATGCCATCGATGAAGTGGCTTTCGATCGACAGGCGCTTGAGCAGGTCACCGATTTGCGGGCCGCCACCGTGTACGACCACCGGGTTGATGCCCACGGCCTTCATCAGCACGATGTCGCGGGCGAAGCCAGTCTTGAGCTCCTCGCTTTCCATCGCGTTGCCGCCGTATTTGATCACCAGGGTCTTGCCGACGTAGCGTCGGATATAAGGCAACGCTTCGGACAGGACCTTGGCGGTGTTGGCGGCGGCTTCGCGTTCGAGGGTCATTCAGGGCTCCGGTAGTGCTTCAAAAAATCAAAACGGTAGTTGGAGATCAGGTGCAACACGTTTGAGTTGGGTGTGGAACACATCCTTGATGCGCTGCAGTTCAGCCTCGTTGTCGGCCTCGAAACGCAGTACCAGCACCGGTGTGGTGTTGGATGCGCGAACCAGGCCCCAGCCGTGGGGATAGTCGACCCGCACACCATCGATGGTGGTCAGTTCGGCGCCTTCGCCCCATTGAGCGTCGTGCAGTGCATCAATGATGCTGAATTTGCTCTCTTCGGTCACATGGATATTGATTTCTGGCGTAGAAATATCGTTCGGGAAGGTTGCGAACAGCTCTTCGGCCGTGGATTTCTCCTTGCTGAGGATTTCCAGCAGGCGCGCGGCGCTGTAGATGCCGTCGTCAAAACCGAACCAGCGTTCCTTGAAGAAGATGTGGCCGCTCATTTCGCCGGCCAGCAGGGCGCCGCTCTGTTTCATTTTTTTCTTGATCAACGAATGACCCGTTTTCCACATCAGTGGACGACCGCCATATTCCTTGATCAGCGGCACCAGGCGACGGGTGCATTTGACGTCGAAAATGATCTCGGCATCCGGGTTGCGCGCCAGCACGTCCTTGGCAAACAGCATCAGCAGGCGGTCCGGGAACACCACGCTACCGGTATTGGTCACCACGCCCACGCGGTCGCCGTCGCCGTCGAAGGCCAGGCCCAGGTCGGCGTTGGTTTCCTTGACCTTGGCGATCAGGTCTTCGAGGTTTTCCAGCTTGCCCGGGTCCGGGTGGTGGTTGGGGAAGTTGCCGTCCACGTCGCAGAACAGCGGGATGACCTCGCAGTTCAGGGCTTCGATCAGTTGCGGGGCGATCACGCCGGCCGCGCCGTTGCCGCAATCGACCACCACTTTCAGGCGCCGGGCGAGTTTCACGTCCTTGACGATCTCGTCGTTGTAGCGAGGAAGGATATCGACCTTGGTGACGCTGCCCTGGCCGCTGCTCAGGTCGTTGGTCTTGAGGCGGGTATGCAGGGCCTGGATCTGCTCGTTGGCGAGGGTGTCGCCGGCGATGACGATCTTGAAGCCGTTGTAGTTCGACGGGTTGTGGCTGCCGGTGAGCATCACCCCGGACTTGCCGGCCAACACGTTGGCGGCGTAGTACAGCGCCGGGGTCGGCACCAGGCCCACGTCGCTGACGTGGCAGCCACTGTCGGCAACGCCTTTGATCAGTTGTTCGACCAGCTCGGGGCCCGACAAACGGCCATCACGGCCGACGCACACGTTCGGTTCGCCCTGGGCCAGGCTCTGGGAGCCAATGGCGCGGCCGATCCAGTAGGCCGTTTCGGCGGTGAGGGTTTCCGGTACCACGCCACGGATGTCGTAGGCGCGGAAGATGCTTTCAGGGAAGATCGGGGCGATTGCGGCTGGGGTGTTCATGGGCGGGGCGCTCTATCAGGAAAGTGACTGGACAGGCCGACGGTTAGCATCGGCAGGCTCAAGCTGAAGGGTATGACGGCGTTTTTGACAGAGAGTTCGTGGTGGGAAAGTGCCATGAGACAGCGTTACCCCGGCCTCGCTCGCCTAATACATTGATTCCGGGTGGGAAACCTAGCAGAAAGCCATTGCGCATTTTTTGTCCTGAAACACAGGCTTCACAAACGGGCCGGGCAGGACGCCCGGCCTGTAACCACCGGTCAATGGCTGCCGGAATGCCCGAAACCACCCGCGCCGCGCTGGCTTTCGGCGAACTCTTCGACCAGTTCGAAGTGGGCCTGGACCACCGGCACCAGCACCAACTGCGCGATGCGTTCGCCCACGGCAATGTTGAAGGCCGTTTGGCCGCGGTTCCAGCACGATACCATCAGTTCGCCCTGGTAGTCGGAGTCGATCAGACCCACCAGGTTGCCCAGCACGATGCCGTGCTTGTGGCCCAGGCCCGAGCGCGGCAGGATCAGCGCGGCCAGGCCCGGATCGCCGATGTACACCGACAGGCCGGTAGGAATCAGCAGGGTCTGGCCCGGTTCCAGGATCGTGTCCTGCTTGAGCATCGCCCGCAGGTCGAGGCCGGCGGAGCCCGGTGTGGCGTATTGTGGCAGCGGGAACTCGTTGCCGATGCGTGGGTCGAGGATCTTGGCTTGTAGAGCGTGCATGACATTAAACCTGGTTCAGACGTTCGGCGATAAAAGTGATCAGCTGGCGGGCAATCTTGCTCTTGCTGGTCTGGGCGAAAAGTGTGGCGTGCAACTGGCGGTCGATCACGCTGCAGGCGTTTTCTTCGCTGTTGAAGCCGATGCTCGGGTTGGCCACGTCGTTGGCGACGATCAAGTCGAGGTTCTTGTCCTTGAGCTTGCGTGCGGCGTAATCGAGCAAGTGTTCGGTCTCGGCGGCAAAGCCGACACTGAACGGGCGGTCGGGGCGGGTGGCGATGCTGGCCAGGATGTCCGGGTTACGCACCATTTGCAGTAGCAGGCCGTCGCCGCTTGCAGGGTCTTTCTTCAATTTTTGCGGGGCAACGACTTCGGGGCGGTAGTCCGCCACCGCCGCCGAGGCGATGAACAGGTCGCAGGGGATGGCCGCTTCGCAGGCCGCGAGCATGTCCCGGGCACTGACCACGTCGATGCGCGTGACCCGGTCCGGGGTCGGCAAGTGCACGGGACCGGTGATCAGCGTCACCCGGGCGCCGGCTTCCACGGCAGCTTCGGCCAGGGCGAAGCCCATTTTTCCGGAGCTGTGGTTGGTGATGTAGCGCACCGGGTCGATGTTTTCCTGGGTCGGTCCGGCGGTGATCAGCACGTGCTTGCCGGTCAGGGCCTGGCGCTGGAAGCAGTCGGCGGCGCACTGGGCCAGGTCGGTGGCTTCGAGCATGCGGCCCATGCCGACATCACCGCAGGCCTGGCTGCCAGAGGCCGGGCCGAAGACTTTCAGGGCGCGGCTTTCCAGCAATTGCAGGTTGGCCTGGGTGGCCGGGTCGCGCCACATGGCCTGGTTCATGGCCGGCGCCACGGCGACCACTGCGTCGGTGGCGAGCACCAGGGTGGTCAGCAGGTCGTCGGCGATGCCTTGGGCCAGGCGGGCGATCAGGTCGGCCGTGGCCGGGGCGATCAGCACCAGGTCGGCCCACTTGGCCAGTTCGATATGACCCATGGCGGCTTCGGCCGCCGGGTCGAGCAAATCCAGATGGACCGGGTGCCCGGACAGGGCCTGCATGGTCAGCGGAGTAATGAACTCGCTGCCACCGCGGGTCATGACGACCCGAACTTCCGCGCCCTGGTCGATAAGCCTGCGAACCAGCTCGGCGCTCTTGTAGGCGGCAATGCCGCCGCCGACGCCCAGAACGATGCGTTTCCGATACAGCCGCTGCATAGGCCTGCCTTTCGATTTCAGTGGTCAGTGCAGGGCGAACCCCTTGGCAGCAGCCTGCCAGGGTGCAAATCGCCTGCAAAAAAGATGGGCTACGATATCACAGCGACCGCTACGGAACAGCGGCGCCCACAATCAGGGAGATGCCATGAGTATTCGCGATTGGCCCGCCGCCGAGCGGCCGCGGGAGAGGTTATTGGCGCTGGGGGCTGGGAGTCTTTCGGACGCCGAGCTGCTGGCGATTTTTTTACGAACCGGCGTGTCGGGCAAAAGCGCGGTGGATCTGGCGCGACAACTATTGATTCAATTTGGCAGCCTGCGCGCGCTGCTTGAAGCCGATCAGATCACATTCAGTAATCATATGGGGCTCGGGCCGGCGAAGTTTGCGCAGTTGCAAGCGGTTCAGGAAATGAGCCGTCGGCATTTGGCTGAGCGGGCACGGGAAAAAACGTCGCTGGAAAGCCCGTTCGCGGTGCGTGAGTACCTGAAATCGATGCTGCGCCACGAACCCCACGAGGTGTTCGGTTGCCTGTTTCTCAATTCCAAGCACCAGGTGCTGACCTTCGAGGCGCTGTTTCGAGGCTCTATCGACAGCGCCAGCGTCCATCCCCGGCAGGTCGTCAAGCGCGCCCTGGCCCACAACGCCGCTGCGCTGATCCTGTGCCACAACCACCCCTCCGGCAACACCGAGCCCAGCCAGGCCGACAGGGTGCTCACTGAGCGCCTTCAGGAGGCGCTGGAGCTGATCGATGTGCGGGTGCTCGACCATTTCATCGTTGGCGATGGGGAGCCGTTGTCGATGGCGGAATGTGGGTGGATGTAGGCACGATCAGGCTTGAGTAATCCCTTGTGGGAGCAAAGCTTGCTCGCGATGCCGTCGTCACATACAACACTTCTGTTGGCTGTAAAACCGCTATCGCGAGCAAGCTTTGCTCCCACAGACTCCACAGCTCCACAGCTCCACAGCTCCACAGGCTCCACAGGCTCCCACAGGAGGGGCGCTGTGGGGCAGGGGTTATTTGAGGTTGACCTTGGAGTAATCCTGGCGCCCAAACGGGCTCACCGCATAACCCTGCACATCCTTGCGGGTGAGCGCGAAGGCGGTCGGGTGCGCCAGGGGCAGCCACAAGGCCTGTTGCTGGATCTGGGCCTGGGCCTGCTCGTAGAGCTTGGCACGCACGCCTTGTTCGCCGGTGGTTTTGCCGGCGCTGATCAGTTTGTCCAGGTCGGGGTTGCAGTATCGGGCGAAGTTGGTGCCGGACTTGACCGCCGCGCAGGAAAATTGTGGCGTGAGGAAGTTGTCCGGGTCGCCGTTGTCGCCGGCCCACCCCATGAACAGCAGGTCATGTTCGCCGGCCTTGGCGCGCCGGATCAGTTCGCCCCATTCGATCACGCGGATTTCCGCCTGGATGCCGATTTCCGCCAGGTCCGATTGCAGCAGCTGCGCGCCAAGGCTCGGGTTGGGATTGAGCAGGCTGCCGGAGGGGCGAGTCCAGATGGTGGTCTTGAAGCCTTCCTTCAAGCCGGCCTTGGCCAGCAGGTCACGGGCCTTGGCCGGGTCATGGGCGTAGCCCGGCAAGTGCTTGGCATAGCTCCAGGTGTTCGGTGGATAAGGGCCGTTGGCGGCTTCGGCGGTGTCTTCGAAGACGGTCTTGAGGTAGCTGGGCTTGTCGAAGGCCAGGTTGATGGCTTGGCGCACCTCAGGCTTGTCCAGCGGCGGATGCTGGCTGTTGATCGCCACGAACGCGGTCATGAAGGCGTCGGTCTGCTCGACCTTCAGCGTGGGTTCTTGCTTGGCGGCTTGTACGTCCAGCGGCTTGGGCGACAGGGCGATCTGGCATTCGTTGCGGCGCAGTTTCTGAAGTCGTACGTTGGCGTCCGGCGTGATTGCGAAGACCAGCGGATCCACTTTTGGCTTGCCGCCGAAGTAGGCGTCGTTGGCCTTGTAGCGAATCGAGGCATCCTTCTGGAATCGGCTGAAAATGAACGGGCCGGTGCCGACCGGTTGGCTGTTGAGTTTTTCCGGCGTGCCGGCCTGCATCAGTTGATCGGCGTATTCGGCCGAATAAATGGAGGCAAAGCCCATGCTCAACGTCGCCAGGAAGGTCGAGTCGGCGTGATCGAGAGTGAAGCGCACGGTCAGCGGATCGAGCGCGTCGATTTTCTTGATCAGCGCCGGCAATTGCATGGACTGGGCGTGGGGGAAGCCACTTTGCGCCACCTTGTGCCAGGGGTTTGCCGGGTCGAGCATGCGCTCGAAGCTGAACTTCACGTCCTCGGCGGTCAGGTCGCGGCGCGGGGTGAAGTAGTCGGTGTGGTGAAACTTGACCTGTGGCCGCAGCTTGAACACGTAGGTCAGGCCATCGGTGGAGACTTCCCAGCGCTCGGCCAGGCTGGGGACCACTTTGCCGCTGGCGGTATCGAAGTCCACCAGGCGGTTCATCAGCACGTCGGCGGAGGCGTTGGTGGTCGTCAGGGAGTTGTACTGGACGACATCGAACCCTTCCGGGCTGGCTTCGGTACAGACGCTCAGGGCGGCGGCCAAAGCCTGCGGGGTGATCAGCAGAGGGGCGAGCAACAATGGTAGGGCAGCGAGGCGCATGGTCGGTTTCCTGTGCAAGTCGAAGGCCCATCTGCGAGTGCAGTCTGGAAAAGGCCTACCCTAGTGGGCTCGCTGCTAAATGACTATCCCCTTTTTGCATTTTCCGGCACTCTGCGGCGACGTATCGATGGCCAAAAACCGGCGCAAGTGAAAAAAACCTGCGTGCAGCGACGAGCGGTAAGGGGCTGCGCCAGCCTCTGCCCCCGCCGTTCGGGGCGGTTGGGCGAGGATATCCTGCGAAGACAAATCACATCGGCTGTTGTTGCACTGTGGTCTTTCTGGTATAAAGCAGCGCTCTTTTCTAGGGGCCCGGTTCCTTCACTGTAGGTGTAGCCGGTAAGACCCTTAAAGAAACGCGGCGCCTGGCGCCAAATGACTGAGAGATTAAGCGGCCAACCCATGCCGGGTTGGGCATGTGGTTTTAGAGGGCTGAGGCATGTCGAGAGTCTGTCAAGTTACCGGTAAGGGTCCGGTGACTGGGAATAACATTTCCCACGCAAACAACAAAACCCGTCGTCGTTTCCTGCCGAACCTGCAGCATCACCGCTTCTGGGTTGAAGAAGAGAAACGTTTTGTGCGTCTGCGCGTATCTGCCAAGGGCATGCGCATCATCGACAAGCGTGGCATCAGTGTCGTGCTGGCCGAACTTCGTCGCGATGGCAAGGTTTAAGGGAGCTAATCATGCGTGAATTGATTCGTTTGATCTCGAGCGCCGGTACTGGTCACTTCTACACTACCGACAAGAACAAGCGTACTACCCCGGACAAAATCGAGATCAAGAAATATGATCCGGTTGTTCGCAAGCACGTGATCTACAAGGAAGGCAAAATCAAGTAATTGATTTTTCCCTTCTTACGAAAAAGGCCCGTATCGCGAGATACGGGCCTTTTTTGTTGTCCGTGAGGGCCTCATCGCGAGCAAGCTCGCTCCCACACTGGACCCTATGACGCCTGAGATCCCTGTGGGAGCGAGCCTGCTCGCGATGAGGCCAGATCCAGCGACACAAATCTTCAGGCCTTCTGTTCGAACACCACATAGATCTTGCGGCACGGCTCCAGCACTTCCCAAGTACCCTTGAACCCCGCAGGAATCACGAAACGGTCGCCGGCCCGCAGGGTCTTGGCATTGCCATCGTTGTCCCGCAGCACGGAAACACCCTGGACGATCTCGCAGTATTCATGCTCGGTGTAATTGACCGTCCACTGGCCGACGGCGCCTTCCCACACGCCAGCGTTCATTTGCCCGCAGGGGCTGCTGTAGTGGTTGAACACTGTTTGTTCGGGGTCGCCCTTGAACACCTTGGCCGGGTCCGGGCGATAACGTTCGGCGGTGGTATTGGCCTGGCTGAAATCGACGATGTCCTGAATGCTCATGCGGGTGATCCCCAGTGATCGCTTGGAAGGCCTCGAGTCTATGTTTATTAAAACGAACATCGCAAGGCTGTTTGCCAGCGTTGTGTCAAATATATTGAAACATGACCAGCCGCTGGTTTAGGGTGGCGGGTGCCCTATGCCGAAAATAGCGCCGAAAGCAGGCTGGCCCGGGCAGAATTCTTTTGAAGCGCTGCGCACCGCGCGGCGTTCGTACTCAATAAGAGGAGGACACACGCATGACCACCCTGACTCGTGCCGATTGGGAACAACGCGCCCGCGACCTGAAGATCGAAGGCCGCGCCTTCATCAACGGCGAGTACACCGATGCGGTGTCCGGCGAAACCTTCGATTGCCTCAGCCCGGTCGATGGCCGTCTGTTGGGCAAGATCGCCAGCTGTGACGTCGCCGACGCCCAGCGTGCGGTCGAAAACGCCCGTGCCACGTTCAATTCCGGCGTCTGGTCGCGCCTGGCACCGAGCAAGCGCAAGGCCACCATGATTCGTTTCGCCGGCCTGCTCAAGCAGCATGCCGAAGAGCTGGCCCTGCTCGAAACCCTGGACATGGGCAAGCCAATCAGTGATTCCCTGAACATCGACGTTCCCGGCGCGGCCCAAGCCTTGAGCTGGAGCGGCGAAGCCATCGACAAGCTCTACGACGAAGTGGCGGCCACGCCGCACGATCAGTTGGGCCTGGTAACCCGTGAGCCGGTGGGGGTCGTGGGCGCTATCGTGCCGTGGAACTTCCCATTGATGATGGCCTGCTGGAAACTCGGCCCGGCGCTGTCCACCGGTAACTCGGTGGTGCTCAAGCCGTCGGAAAAATCCCCGTTGACCGCTATCCGCATCGCCGCACTGGCGATCGAGGCCGGCATTCCGAAGGGCGTGCTGAACGTGCTGCCAGGCTACGGCCACACCGTTGGCAAGGCTTTGGCCCTGCATATGGACGTCGATACGCTGGTGTTCACCGGCTCTACCAAGATCGCCAAGCAACTGATGATTTACTCCGGCGAATCGAACATGAAGCGCATCTGGCTGGAAGCCGGCGGCAAGAGCCCGAACATCGTGTTCGCCGATGCCCCGGACCTGCAAGCTGCCGCCGAATCCGCCGCCAGCGCCATCGCCTTCAACCAGGGCGAAGTCTGCACCGCCGGCTCGCGGCTGTTGGTGGAACGCTCCATCAAGGACACATTCCTGCCACTGGTGATCGAAGCCCTCAAGGGCTGGAAGCCTGGCAACCCCCTGGACCCGGCCACCAATGTCGGTGCCCTGGTCGATACCCAGCAGATGAACACCGTGCTGTCCTACATCGAGGCGGGGCACAGCGACGGAGCCAAGCTGGTCGCCGGTGGCAAACGCATCCTTGAGGAAACCGGCGGTACGTATGTCGAACCGACGATTTTCGATGGTGTGAGCAACGCCATGAAAATCGCCCAGGAAGAGATTTTCGGCCCGGTGTTGTCGGTCATCGCCTTCGACACTGCCGAGCAGGCCATCGAGATCGCCAACGATACGCCGTACGGCCTGGCCGCAGCGGTATGGACCAAGGACATCTCCAAGGCCCACCTGACCGCCAAGGCCCTGCGTGCCGGCAGCGTATGGGTCAACCAGTACGACGGCGGCGACATGACCGCGCCGTTCGGTGGCTTCAAGCAGTCGGGCAACGGCCGCGACAAGTCGCTGCATGCGTTCGACAAATACACCGAGCTGAAGTCGACCTGGATCAAGCTGTGATCCCTTTTGTGGGGGCGGGCTTGCTCGCGAATGCGGTTAACATTCAACGGCTAAGTTGACTGACATTCCGCTTTCGCGAGCAAGCCCGCTCCCACATTGGTCCAAGATGAGCGGAAGATTGGCGGTCGATACAAATCCCCTGTGGGAGCGAGCCTGCTCGCGATAGCGGTATGACAGTCGACGACTTTGTTGAATGTTGCGCCGCTATCGCGAGCAAGCTCGCTCCCACAGTGTTTTGGGGGATGGCTGAGATTGATAACCCTCCACAGGAGCGTGGGAATGCGTTGGGCGACCTATTTCGCCGTGTTGGCGTCTGTCCTGAGCGTCGGCCTGGCCTTGGGCGTGAGCATGCCGCTGGTGTCGCTGCGCCTGGAGGGCTGGGGCTATGGCTCGTTCGCCATTGGTGTGATGGCCGCCATGCCGGCCGTGGGGGTGTTGCTCGGGGCCAAGGTGTCGAGCCGGTTGGCGGCGCGGTTTGGCACGGCGGCGTTGATGCGCCTGTGCCTGTGGGGCGGCGCGGTGTCCATCGGCCTGCTGGCGCTGCTGCCCAGCTATCCGGTCTGGTTGCTGCTGCGCCTGGTGATTGGCGTGGTCCTGACCCTGGTGTTCATTCTCGGTGAAAGCTGGATCAATCAACTGGTCATTGAAAAATGGCGTGGGCGACTGGTGGCGCTGTACGGCAGCAGCTACGCCCTGAGCCAGTTGTCCGGCCCGTTGCTGCTGGGCGCGCTGGGGACCGATCATGACTACGGGTTCTGGGTGGGCGTCGGTCTGCTGTTGGCCGCGCCCTTGCTGTTACTGGGCCGTAGCGGTGCGCCGAGCAGCGAGGCCGGCAGCGTCACGTTCAGCGATTTGTGGACGTTCTGCCGAGGCTTGCCGGCGATTGCCTGGGCGGTCTCGTTGTTTGCCGCGTTCGAGGCCATGATCCTCACGTTGCTGCCGGTGTATTGCCTGCGCCAGGGCTTCACCGCCGACATCGCGCTGGCGATGGTCAGCACCGTGGTGGTCGGTGATGCCCTGTTGCAGTTGCCCATCGGTGCCCTGGCCGATCGCGTTTCTCGCCGGGCGCTGTTGACGGGCTGTGCGGTGGCGCTGACGTTATCGAGCCTGGCGGTTCCGCTGTTGATCGATACCCTGTTGATCTGGCCGCTGTGGGTGCTGTTCGGTGCCAGTGCTGGTGGTTTGTTCACCTTGTCGTTGATCCTGATCGGCGAGCGTTACCGCGACGATGCGCTGGTGCGGGCCAACGCCCATGTCGCGCAACTGTGGGGCCTTGGTTGCCTGGTCGGCCCACTGGCGGCGGGAGCGGGCAGCCAGTGGATCAGCGGGCATGCGCTGCCTTTGTTCATGGCGGCAGGGGCGTTTGGCCTGGTGATCCTGCTGTTGCGCCAAGGGGCATTCGGGACCACCCAACCCGCTTAAGACCCGCTGGATTACAGCATCCGCTCCAACCCGATCATCATGCTGAACCAGGCATTGAACCGGCGCCACCAACTGCCCGGTTCGCGGTCCAGGTCGTGCGTCTGGCCGTTGTCTTCGGTGGTCCATACAAGCGTTCCATCTTTCAGCCTGGCCTGATAGCTCAGGGCCGGCGCCATGCCCTGCAAGGCCAGTTCACGGACTTGGCCGGAGAGTTCAGGGCTGTCCACCAGCACGCCGACTTCGGTGTTCCACAGCACCGAGCGTGGGTCGAAATTGAACGAGCCGATAAATGATTTCTGCTGGTCGAAGATGATCGCCTTGCTGTGCAGGCTGGAGTCCGATTCGCCGTAGGATTTGCTGTAGAACAGGTGAGGGCTGCCGCCGCTGTCGCCCGGTTGTCGTCGCAGCTCGAACAGGCGCACGCCGTGTTGCAGCAGGGCCTTGCGGTACGGCGCATAGCCGCCGTGGACGGCGGGCACATCGGTGGCTTCCAGGGAGTTGGTCAGCAGGCTCACCGATACGCCGGCATCGGCGCGACTGGTCAGGTACACCAAGCCTGGCTGACCGGGGACGAAGTAGGCGGAAATCATGATCAATTCTTTGCTGACGCCCGTCAGTTCGGGGGCCAGTTGCGTGGTCAGCAACAGCTGTGGGTCGGGCTCGTCCTTGGCCAGCACTTTGCTGGGGGCGTCCCACAGGGCCTTGTTCCAGGCCCAGATCAACTGGTCGCGCCAAGTGTCCAGGCGTGGCTGGGTCTTGTAGGCGGTCAACTGCTGGTAGAGCGCGTGATTTTCCTTGTGGGTCTGCTCCAGGGACTCTTGCAGGCGCAGGCGGCTGTTGGCCAGGTCCTTGGGCGTGGGGCGATGGGACAGGAACTGTTCGATGGGTTTGCTCAGGGCGCTGTTCCAGTACTGGTCAAAGCTGTGCCCCAATTGTTCGGCCACTGGGCCGACGCTGAGCAGGTCGATGTCGGTGAAGTTCAGGTTGGGTTCGGCGTCGAAATACTCATCGCCCAGGTTGCGGCCGCCGACGATGGCCATGCTGTTGTCCGCCAGCCACAGCTTGTTGTGCATCCGCCGATGCTGCAACGACAGGTTGAGCAGGCGCCCGAGGCCACGGGTCACGCCGGTGGCGCGTCCCAGGTGCAGTGGGTTGAACAGGCGGATCTGGATCTGCGGATGAGCGGCGAGGGTCGCGATGATCTGATCAAGGCCATCGCTGGTGGTGTCGTCCAGCAGGATGCGCACGCGCACGCCCCGGTCGGCGGCCTTGAGCAGTTCATCCACCAGCATCCGCGTACTGATGCCGTCATGGACGATGTAGTACTGCAAGTCCAGGCTGCCTTGGGCGTGGCGAATCAACTCGGCCCGGGCGATGAACGCGTCGGTGCTGTCCGACAGCAGCCGAAAGCCCGAGCGCCCTTCATGGGTGGCAGCCTGGGCCTGGACCGAGCGGCCGAACGAGGATTCGGCGGCCGGCAGGGCCTGGGAGGGCTCGCGGGTGACATCAAGACTGGCGCAGCCGCTCAGCAGCGAGACGACTAACAGCAGCGCAGGCAGGATCGGGCTGGATCTCACGTAGGATCGTTCCGCTTGTTCACGTTGATCGGCTGTCGGGTGCTGCTTCCCTGGGTAAAGTTCAGACGATGTCGCGTTGGGTTTCGTTCAACAACGCGATAGCGGCGGTTCCGACCTTGCGTACGGCCTCTTCGATCTGGGCCGTTGGCTTGGCAGCGTAGTTCATACGCAAGCAGTTGCGGTACTTGCCCGATGCCGAAAAGATGCTGCCGACGGCGACCTGCACGCTTTGGTCGAGCAGGACCCGATTGAGCTTCAGCGTGTCGAAGCCGTCTGGCAATTCGACCCACAGCATGAAGCTGCCCCGCGGGCGGCTGGCCCGGGTACCCGGTGGAAAATAACGGCTGACCCAGTCGATCATCACGTCGCGATTACGCTGGTATTGCGTACGCATCCGACGCAAATGGGGTTCGAAATGCCCACCCTTGAGAAATTCGGCAATGGCGATCTGCGGTTGTGGTGCGGTGGAGCCGGTGCTGATGTATTTCATGTGCAGTACCCGCTCCAGATATCGGCCTGGCGCGACCCAGCCAATGCGCAGGCCTGGCGCCAGGGTCTTGGAGAAAGAACTGCAGAGCAGGACGCGGCCGTCTTCATCGAAGGACTTGATGGTACGTGGGCGAGGGTACGTGTAGGCCAACTCGCCATACACATCATCTTCGATGATCGCCACGTCGAAGCGCTGTGCCAGGGTCAGCAGCGCGCGTTTATTGGCGTCGGGCATGATGTAGCCCAGCGGGTTATTGCAGCTGGGGGTCAACTGTATGGCCTTGATCGGCCATTGCTCCAGCGCCAGTTCCAGCGCATCCAGGCTGATGCCGGTGAGCGGGTCGGTGGGGATTTCCAACGCCTTCATGCCCAGGCCCTTGAGGGTTTGCATGGCCCCGTGAAAACTGGGTGAGTCCACCGCGACGATATCGCCTTGTTCGCAGGTGGCGCGGATGCTGACCGACAGGGCCTCATGGCAGCCAGTGGTGACGATCAAGTCGTTGGGCCCCAGCTGGCAGCCGGAGTCCAGCGACAGTCGGGCAATCTGTTCGCGCAACGCGAGATTGCCGTAGATGTTGTCGTAATACAGGCCGGGCATGTCTTGTCGGCGGCTGATCTGCGCCAGGCTGCGCAGCAGCGGTTTCATGGTCGGCGAATGGATATCCGGCATGCCGCGTCCCAGTTGCACCACGTCCGGGCGCGGTACGGCGCGGATCAGCTCCAGCACCTGGTCCCACTGGGAAATATCCACTGGGCGCTGGGCCGGACGGCCTACCACCGGCAGGTCCGGCAGTTCGCGGCCCACGGGGACGAAATAGCCGGACTTGGGTCTCGGCATCGCCAGCCCACTGTCTTCCAGCACGCGATAGGCCTGCTGCACCGTACTCAAGCTGACCCCATGTTCCGTGCTCAATGCCCGCACTGATGGCAGCCGGTCGCCGGGGCGGTAGAAGCCCTGTTCGATGCGGGTACCGAGCAATTCGGCGAGGTTCACGTAGAGGGTCATGGTGCGCTCCCGATGAGATGGACCACTGCAACCGATACAGTTGGGGTGGAAAATGACAATTCAGTGCTGGAAATACCGAATCTGTATGCTCATAAAAATAATGAGTTGAATCTGTATTGCTTTTGACCGTCCGCGCATCATGAAACCTCTGGCTACCCAAGTAAACAGGAGCGATCAAAATGAACGGCTTGAGCGATGTGCGGCTGACGTTACACAGTCAGGAACTGGCGGCAGGGCAGGAGAAGGGGCTGCGCAGCGCGATGTTGCGCAATCCGCCATCCGGCCTGAGCCGTTGGGCCCTGTTCTGGTTTCGTCTGCATACACGCCAAGCCTTGCTGGAACTTACACCCGAACAGTTGCGTGATATCGGGCTGACTCGGGAGCAGGCGCGGGAGGAGGGGCTCAAGCCGTTCTGGCGGCTTTGAAGCGATAAGGAACCTGTGGCGAGGGAGCAAGCTCCCTCGCCACGGTTTTTGAGTTAAACCAACTCTTTCAACCGATGCCACAACATCCCCAGCGCCAACAGCGGCGAGCGCAGGTGCTTGCCGCCAGGGAAGGTCATGTGCGGGACCTGGGCGAACAGATCGAAGCCGCTGCTGTGTTGCCCGCTGATCGCTTCGGCCAACAATTTGCCGGCCAGGTGCGTGGCATTCAGCCCATGGCCGGAATAGGCCTGGGCGTAATACACATTGGGCTGGTCCTTGAGCCGGCCGATCTGCGGCAAACGGTTGGCACCGATGCCAATCATCCCGCCCCATTGATAATCGATTTTCACATCTGCCAGTTGCGGGAAGACCTTGAGCATCTTCGGCCGCATGTACGCGCCGATGTCCTGTGGGTCGCGGCCGGAATAGTGACAGGCCCCACCAAACAGCAAGCGTCGATCCGCTGAAAGCCGGTAGTAATCCAGCGCCACGCGTTGATCGCAGACCGCCATGTTCTGCGGCAACAGCGCCTTTGCCTGGGCCTGGCTCAAGGGTTCGGTGGCGATGATGTAGCTGCCGGCCGGCAGCACTTTGCCGCCCAGTTGCGGATTGAGTCCATTGAGGTAAGCGTTGCAGCCCAGCACCAGCGTCTTGGCGCGGACTGAGCCCTGTTGGGTGTGCACCTTCACTTCAGGGCCGTAGTCGATACGTGTGACCGCCGATTGCTCGAACAGCCTGACCCCCAGTTGCTGCGCGGCGGCGGCTTCGCCCAGGGCCAGGTTCAGCGGATGCAGATGCCCCGAGCCCATGTCGATCAGCCCACCAACGTAGCGATCCGAACCCACGACGCTGTGCATCTCGTTGGCTTGCAGCAGTCGGGTCGGGTGGCGATAACCCAGGCTGCGCAGTTCTTCGGCGTCTTCGGCGAAGCCTTCCAGGTCGCTGGGCTTGTTGGCGAGGTCGCAGTAACCCCAGGTGAGGTCGCACGGGATCTGGAAACGCTCGACGCGCTGTCGGACGATTTCCACGGCCTCAAGGCCCATGAGCTTCATCTGGCGCACGCCCTCGGCACCGATGATCGGCGCAAACTGATCGAGGCCATGGCCTACGCCACGAATCAATTGGCCGCCGTTGCGCCCGCTGGCGCCCCAGCCGATCCGGTGCGCTTCCAGCAGCACCACGCTCATGCCGCGCTCGGCCAGTTCGATCGCCGTGTTCAACCCGGAAAGCCCGCCACCGACGACGCAGACATCCGCCAGCAATTCACCCTGCAGCAGCGGATGGTCCGGTTGCGGCAGGCTGCTGGCGGCGTAATAAGAGGCGGCGTGCGCGTGGCTCGGGACAGGTTGCTGAACACGGGCGTTCATGTGCGTAATCCTGATTTTTGTGTTTGAGAAATTTTACGGAGCATAAGCTGGCGATTCCTTACTGGGCAACACCGGTCGGCTGGCGCTGTCTGGTGCGCGGCTTTTAAGGCAGAATCCTGGACCGTCTCCTTCGGTAACCGCCTCGATGAGCTGCAACAGTCAAAAAATCCGTACGCTACGCCAGCAGATTCCCTCGTTCGAGTGCGTACCGGGCTGCCATGACTGCTGTGGTCCGGTGACTACCTCGCCCGAGGAAATGGCCCGCTTGCCCCGCAAGACCCGCGCCGAACAGGACGCGGCCATGGAAGCGCTCGACTGCGTGCACCTGGGGCCCAACGGTTGCACCGTCTACGACGAGCGCCCGCTGATCTGCCGGCTGTTCGGCACCACGGCGACCTTGCCGTGTCCCAATGGCCGGCGACCGGTGGAACTGATTCATCCGCGGGTCGAGAAGCAGATTCATGAATACATGGCCAGCACTCGGCAGGTGTTGGTCTAGCGGTCTGAAATACCGAGTCGCAGCTTTCGCGAGCAGGCTCGCTCCCACAATGGATCTCCGTTGCCCACAAGAAGGTATTCACCACCGCACGATGTGGGAGCGAGCCTGCTCGCGAAAGCGGCCGTCCAGACGCCCCTTGCCTTGGAGACCGTCATCAATCCGGAATCGGCAGGTTCAAGCTCTCCTTCACCTCTTCCATCACGATGTAGCTCTTGGATTCGCGCACATGGGGCAGCTTGAGCAGGATGTCCCCCAGCAGCTTGCGGTACGAAGCCATCTCCGAAATCCGTGCTTTCACCAGGTAGTCGAAGTCCCCTGACACCAGGTGACATTCCAGCACGTGAGGCAGTTTCAGCACGGCGCGTCGGAACTCTTCGAACGTGTCGCCGGATTTGTAGTCGAGGCTGATCTCGACAAACACCAGCAGGCTACCCTTCAAGTGCTGCGGATTGAGCCGGGCGTTGTAGCCCATGATGATGCCCTCGCGCTCCAGGCGCCGTACCCGCTCGGTGCAGGGCGTGGTGGAGAGGCCGACCTTTTCCCCCAGCTCGGTGAAGGAGATGCGCCCGTCCGCCTGGAGAATGCGCAGGATATTGCGGTCGATCTTGTCCAGCTCACGTTTGGTCTGGGTGTTGGTACGCACAGGTGATGCGCCTCCGTGAAAAGGGTTTTTGCCGAGAATTCTCGCCAAATATAGGCGTTTATATAGTGAAAAGCACTGGCTAATCTTTTTTACACTGCGACCATCAAAGCTATGTACAACAAACGTCAGCGGTTATCCGCGATGAGGGCATCAACATGCGCGTTCTGGTCTTGGGTAGCGGCGTCATCGGTACCGTCAGTGCTTATTATCTGGCCCGTGCCGGGTTTGAAGTGGTGGTGGTCGACCGTCAGCCGGCGCCGGCCATGGAAACCAGTTTCGCCAACGCCGGCCAGGTGTCGCCGGGTTATGCCTCACCGTGGGCCGCACCGGGCGTACCGCTCAAGGCCATCAAGTGGCTGCTGCAGCGCCACGCGCCGCTGGCGATCAAGGCCACTGCCGACATTGACCAATACCTGTGGATGGCACAGATGCTGCGCAACTGCACCGCCAGCCGCTATGCCATCAACAAGGAGCGCATGGTGCGCCTGTCCGAGTACAGCCGTGACTGCCTCGACGAGCTGCGCGCCGAAACCGGCATAGCCTACGAGGGCCGTAGCCTGGGGACCACCCAGCTGTTCCGCACCCAGGCCCAGCTCGATGGCGCGGCAAAAGACATCGCCGTGCTGAAAGAGTCGGGTGTGCCGTTCGAAGTACTCGACCGCGAGGGCATTGCCCGGGTTGAACCGGCCCTGGCGAATGTCACCGACATCCTGGCCGGCGCCCTGCGCCTGCCCAACGACCAGACCGGCGACTGTCAGATGTTTACCACGCGCCTGGCGGAAATGGCCGAGAAGCTCGGTGTGCAATTCCGCTTCGGCCAGGATATCCAGCGCCTGGACTTCGCCGGTGATCGCATCAACGGCGTCTGGATCGACGGCAAGCTGGAAACCGCCGACCGCTACGTCCTCGCCCTGGGCAGCTATTCGCCACAACTGCTCAAGCCTCTCGGGATCCGTGCACCGGTGTATCCGCTCAAGGGCTACTCCCTGACCGTACCGATCACCAACCCGGCGATGGCGCCGACTTCGACCATTCTCGACGAAACCTACAAGGTCGCGATCACCCGGTTCGACAACCGCATTCGGGTGGGCGGCATGGCGGAAATCGCCGGTTTTGACCTGTCCCTAAACCCGCGCCGGCGCGAAACCCTGGAGATGATCGTCAACGACCTTTATCCTCAGGGCGGCGACCTGGCCCAGGCCAGTTTCTGGACCGGCTTGCGCCCGACCACCCCGGATGGCACGCCAATCGTGGGGGCTACACCCTTCAAGAATCTGTTCCTGAACACCGGCCATGGCACCCTCGGATGGACCATGGCGTGTGGTTCCGGTCGCCTGTTGGCCGACCTGATGGCGAAGAAAAAGCCGCAGATCAGCGCCGAAGGCCTCGATATTTCCCGTTATGGCAGCAAACACCAGGAGTCTGCAAAACATGTCAATCCAGCGCCAGCTCACCAATGACCGCATGAGCCAGGTTGTCGTGCACAACGGCACCGTTTACCTGGCCGGGCAGGTCGGCGACGACATGAACGCCGGTATCGAACAGCAGACCCGCGAAAGCCTGGCCAATATCGAGCGCTTGCTGGACCTGGCCGGGACCGACAAGAATCGTTTGCTGTCGGTGACGATTTACCTGAAAGACATCGAGGCCCACTTCGAAGGCATGAACGCAGTCTGGGACAAATGGTTGCCCAAGGGCGTCGCCCCGGCCCGTGCCACGGTGGAAGCCAAGTTGTGCGAGCCGGAGATACTGGTGGAGCTGTCCGTCGTGGCCGCGTTGCCTTAAATACCGGCCCAAACGATCCCTCTCCCGGTGCTGTTGGTGGTTCATGCTGTCAGCCAGCACCGGTTTTTTATTCATGACCGCCTAGAAGCCTGCCGCCATGCGTCCTGCCCGTGCCCTGATCGATCTCCAAGCCCTGCGTCACAACTACCAATTGGCCCGCGAAGTCACGGGGGCCAAGGCCCTTGCGGTGATCAAGGCCGACGCCTACGGGCATGGCGCGGTGCGTTGCGCCGAGGCGCTGCAGGACACGGCGGACGGGTTCGCCGTCGCCTGCATCGAAGAAGCCCTGGAACTGCGGGCCGCTGGGATCCGTGGGCCGGTCCTGCTGCTGGAGGGTTTTTTCGAGGCCAGCGAGCTGCCGTTGATTGTCGAGCACGATTTCTGGTGCGTGGTGCATTCGTTGTGGCAGCTCGAAGCGATTGAACAAGCCGCGCTGAGCCAGCCGATCACGGTCTGGCTCAAGCTCGATTCCGGCATGCACCGGGTCGGCCTGCATCCGACGGATTACCAGGCGGCCTACCGTCGCCTGCTCGCCAGCGGCAAGGTGGCGAAGATCGTCTTGATGAGCCACTTCGCCCGTGCCGATGAACTGCACGATCCCAGCAGCACTGAGCAACTGGCGATATTCGACAAGGCCCGCCAGGGCCTGGTGGCGCAGATCAGCCTGCGCAACTCACCGGCTGTGCTGGGCTGGCCGCAGATACCCAGCGACTGGGTGCGCCCGGGCATCATGCTCTACGGGGCTACGCCCTTTGACGAACCCAACGCCGTCGCCTCGCGCCTGCAACCGGTGATGACCCTGGAGTCGAAGATCATCTGCGTGCGCGAATTGCCCGCTGGCGAACCGGTGGGCTACGGTGCCCGTTTTGTGACCACGCAACCGACCCGGGTCGGCGTGGTCGCCATGGGGTATGCCGACGGCTACCCACGCCAGGCGCCCACCGGTACGCCGGTGCTGGTGGATGGGCAGCGCAGCCAACTGGTCGGACGGGTGTCGATGGACATGCTCTGTGTCGACTTGACCGATATCCCTCAGGCCGGGATCGGCTCGACCGTGGAGTTGTGGGGCAAGAACATCCTGGCCAGCGATGTCGCCAAGGCCGCCGACACGATCCCCTATCAGATTTTCTGCAATCTGCGACGGGTGCCACGGCTCTATTCCGGGCATTGACGCGCGGCGCCAGCTACCGAAAGTCGCTTCACCGCACAGGATTCGAGTCAAAGTGTTGTAAATACTGAACGCTGTCGCCATGATAACGCTCACTTTCCTCACAACCTGATTCCCTGGAGGCTCCAGCATTGGACGTCGGTGAACGACTGCAATCCATTCGTAAACTCAAAGGCCTTTCCCAGCGTGAACTCGCCAAGCGCGCGGGCGTCACCAACAGCACTATTTCGATGATCGAGAAGAACAGCGTCAGCCCCTCGATCAGCTCGCTGCGTAAGGTCCTTGGCGGGATTCCCATGTCCATGGTCGAGTTTTTCTCCGAAGAAATCCTTCAGGAGAAACCGACCCAGATCGTCTATAAAGCCAACGAACTGATCGACATCTCCGACGGCGCCGTGACCATGAAGCTGGTGGGCAGGGCACACCCGAGCCGGGCGATCGCCTTCCTCAACGAAATCTATCCGCCCGGTGCCGACACCGGTGAAGAGATGCTCACCCATGAGGGCGAGGAAACCGGGATCCTGGTGGAAGGGCGGCTGGAACTGGTGGTGGGTGTCGAAACCTTCGTGCTCGAAGCCGGCGACAGCTACTATTTCGAAAGCACCAAGCCCCACCGTTTCCGTAATCCGTTCGACGTGCCGGCGCGACTGATCAGCGCAGCCACACCGGCCAATTTCTAGAAAAAGCGGCGCCGGCCCTATACGGCCAAGGCGCCCAGGGAAGGCACCGTCATCGCAAACAAGACCCTTGCGACTTTGGGGTTGTTTCAGTGTGACGGGCTTACCGCTATACTTGCGCCCGCCTGCAAACCGTGGCCGCAGGCGTGACTAGCCACCATTGAGGGTGTACGCGTGAACCTAATTATGAAAATGCTGGCTGCACCAGCAACCGTATTGGCCCTATGGGCTGCGAGCGCTCAAGCTGCGCCCAACGACGAAATCGCCAAGCGCCTTGAACCCGTCGGCCAGGTCTGCGTCCAGGGCAAGGAATGCAAGGGTATGGAAGTCGTGGCCTCGGCTGGCGGCGGGGCTGCCAAGACGCCGAAAGACGTGATTGCAAAACACTGCAACGCTTGCCATGGCACCGGCCTGCTGAATGCTCCGAAGATCGGCGACGCAGCAGCGTGGGGTGAACGTTCCAAGAAAGAAGGCGGCCTTGATGGGCTGCTTGCCAAAGCGATCTCTGGCATCAATGCCATGCCGCCAAAAGGCACCTGCGCCGATTGCTCGGATGACGACCTCAAGGGCGCCATCAAAGAGATGTCCGGCCTGTAATACGCCGATATCTTGCGCAAAAAAGCCGCTTACGAGCGGCTTTTTTGTGCCTGGGTTTTTTCCAGGGCTGTTCATCGCAACCAAGACCCGGCAAGCTCGGTCCAACCCACATTCATGGAATGTCCAGGAGGGTCCGATGGTGCAGTTGTGTTCAATCGAACAGGCGGTGGATGACGTGCTCGAGCGTCTGCCCGCGCATATTCATCTCGGCATGCCCCTGGGGTTGGGCAAACCCAACCTGTTCGCCAACGCGCTGTACCGGCGCATCGCACAACTGCCCGAGCGACAGCTGACGATCTACACGGCCTTGAGCCTGGGCCGGCCAAACCTGGGCGACGGTCTGCAGAAGCGCTTCCTCGAACCCTTTATCGAACGGGTCTTCGGTGATTACCCCGAGCTGGATTACCTGGCCGATCTGCATCACGACAGCCTGCCGGCCAACATACGGGTCGAGCAGTTTTTCATGCAGCCCGGCAGTCTGCTACACAGCGCGTCGGCCCAGCAGAACTACGTCAGCAGCAACTACAGCCACGCGGCCCGGGACATCAACGCTGCCGGCTTGAACCTGGTGGCGCAGTTGGTGGCGAGCGAGCCCCAGCACCCGGATCGCCTGAGCCTGAGCTGCAACCCGGATATCACCCTCGACCTGCTGCCGATGATCGCCAAGCGGCGCGCGGCCGGAGAGACCATCCTTCTGGTCGGCCAGGTGCACAACGATTTGCCGTACATGCCGGGCGACGCGGAAGTCGGTATCGACGCTTTCGACCTGTTGATCGACGAGAAGGACAGCCACACGTTGTTTTCCACGCCGAACATGCCGGTGGGTTTCCAGGATCATCTGATCGGTCTGCACGCCAGTACCCTGGTGCGCGACGGCGGGACGCTGCAGATCGGCATCGGCGCCATGGGCGATGCCTTGACGGCAGCGCTGTTGGCGCGCCAGGCCGATAATGCCGGTTACCAGGCGTTGCTGGCGGACCTGAACCTTAGCCAGTGGGCGCAACTGATCGAGCGCGAGGGCGGAGTCGAGCCCTTTGCCAAAGGGCTGTACGGTTGCAGTGAAATGTTCGTCAACGGTTTGTTGGTGCTGGCCGAGGCTGGAATTGTCCGGCGCAAGGTCTACCCCGACGTTCCGACCCAGGAACGGGCCAACGCCGGCACCCTCGACGAGGCCGCGCAACCTGACGGCATCTGCATACACGGCGGATTTTTCCTCGGGCCGCGCAGTTTTTATGAACGCCTGCGCGAGTTGCCGCCAAGCCGTCTGCTCGAATTCAACATGACGCGCATCAGTTACATCAACGAGCTGTACGGCCAGGAACAGCTCAAGCGCCTGCAGCGCCTCGACGCCCGTTTCATCAACACGGTCTTCACCATGACCCTGATGGGGGCTGGGGTGGCCGATCAGTTGGCAGACGGGCGGGTGCTCAGCGGTGTGGGCGGGCAGTACAACTTCGTTGCCCAGGCGCATGCACTGGAGGGCGGACGCTCGATCCTGCTGCTGCGCAGTTGGCGTGAGGCCGGGGGCGAGATCAGCTCGAACATCGTCTGGGAATACGGTCATTGCACGATTCCCCGGCACCTGCGCGACATCGTGGTGACCGAGTACGGCATCGCCGACCTGCGAGGCAAGACCGACGCTGTGGTGATCGAGGCGTTGCTGAATATCAGCGATTCACGCTTCCAGCCCGGGTTGATCGAGCAGGCGCAAAGTGCCGGCAAGTTGCCGAAGGATTTCCGCCTCGACCCGCGCTTCGCCGACAACACATCGGAACGCTTGCAGGCGATCCAGGCACGCCATCCGAACCTGTTTCCCGAATACCCCCTGGGGTGTGATTTCGATGAGGTCGAGCGGGATCTGTTGCGGGCGCTGAACTGGCTCAAGAGCAAGTTCAAGCTCACCGAGATCCTGGAGCTGGGCAAAGCCGCGCTCGATGCGCCGCAGGCCTGGGAGTTTGCCGGGCATCTGGAACGGATGCAGTTGGCCAGCCCTGAAGGGCTGAAGGAGGAGTTGTTTCAGCGGTTGTTGCTGGCGGGGCTTAAGGCGACTGCGCCATAAAGGCGTGCACCTTCCCCTGTGGGAGCGAGCTTGCTCGCGATAGCGGTGTATCTGTTCCACCAAATGTCTCTGACAGACCGCTATCGCGAGCAAGCTCGCTCCCACAGTAGGCACAGGGTCAGTCGATGAAGGTCACGACCCCGCCAGCCAGGGATTGCACCCGGGCCAACGACTCGACGCGATAGCCCTGGGCATCCAGTTCCGCACGGCCGCCCTGGAATGACTTCTCGATCACGATCCCCAGCCCGGCGACGGTGGCGCCGGCCTGCTTGATGATGGAGATTAGCGCCTGGGAGGCTTTGCCGTTGGCCAGGAAGTCATCGATGATCAGCACTCGGTCGCTGCTGGTCAGGTGACGCGGGCTGATGGCGACGGTGCTTTCGGTTTTCTTGGTGAACGAATACACGGTGGCCGACAGCAGGTTTTCCGTCAGGGTCAGGGACTGTTGCTTGCGGGCGAAGATCACCGGTACGCCCAGGTTCAGCCCGGTCATGATCGCCGGGGCAATCCCTGAGGCTTCGATGGTGACGATCTTGGTGATGCCCGAGTCCTTGAACAGCGCGGCGAATTCGTCGCCGATCAGCTTCATCAATTGCGGGTCGATCTGGTGGTTGAGAAATGCATCAACCTTCAGGACCTGGTCGGACAGCACGATGCCTTGTTCACGAATTTTCTGGTGCAGGGCTTCCATGAAGCCTCCTCTGGTGACGCGTCAGCGCCTGAAGTCGGTAAAAAAGTAGTCGATTCTAGCGCTTTAACATCGCGCGTATATCCGCCAGGGCGCTGTTGCCGCGAACGACTTTGACTTCCGTCGGCGTGTCGTCGTTGCCTTCCCAGGCCAGATCGTCCGGCGGCAGTTCATCGAGAAAGCGGCTGGGGGCGCAGTCGATCACTTCGCCGTATTGCTTGCGCTTGGCGGCGAAGGTGAAGGCCAGCGTCTGACGGGCCCGGGTAATCCCGACGTAGGCCAGGCGCCGTTCTTCCTCGATGGTGTCGGCCTCGATGCTGGAGCGGTGCGGCAGGATTTCTTCTTCCATGCCCATGATGAACACGTAGGGGAATTCCAGGCCCTTGGAGGCGTGCAGCGTCATCATCTGCACACCTTCGGCGCCGTCTTCCTCTTCCTGCTGGCGCTCGAGCATGTCGCGCAGCACGAGTTTGCCGATGGCGTCCTCGACCGTCATGTCGCCGTCTTCGTCTTTTTCCAGGGTGTTCTTCAACGCCTCGATCAGGAACCAGACGTTGCTCATGCGGTAGTCGGCAGCCTTGTCGCTGGAGCTGTTGGTGCGCAGCCAGTTCTCGTAGTCGATGTCCATCACCATGCTGCGCAGTGCTGAAATCGGATCTTCCCCGGCGCACTGTTCGCGAACCTTGTCCATGAAGCGCTTGAAGCGTGCCAGGCGGTCGGTGAAGCGGCTGTCCAGATGTTCGCCCAGGCCGATTTCATCGGTGGCGGCGTACATCGAGATCTTGCGTTCGGTGGCGTAGTTGCCGAGTTTTTCCAGGGTGGTCGAACCGATTTCCCGGCGCGGCACGTTGATCACCCGCAGGAAGGCGTTGTCGTCGTCCGGGTTCACGATCAGGCGGAAGTAGGCCATCAGGTCCTTCACTTCCTGGCGTCCGAAAAAGCTGTTGCCCCCCGACAGGCGATAAGGGATCTGGTGATGCTGCAGTTTCAGCTCGATCAGCTTGGCCTGGTAGTTGCCGCGGTACAGGATCGCAAAATCGCTGTACGGCCGGTCGGTGCGCAGGTGCAGGCTGAGGATTTCCATGGCCACGCGCTCGGCTTCGGCGTCTTCGTTGCGGCAACGGATCACGCGGATCTCGTCGCCGTGGCCCATCTCGCTCCACAGTTGCTTTTCGAACTCGTGGGGGTTGTTGGAAATCAACACGTTGGCACAGCGCAGGATGCGGCTGGTGGAGCGGTAGTTCTGCTCCAGCATCACCACTTTGAGCGACGGGTAGTCTTCCTTGAGCAACATCAGGTTTTCCGGCCGCGCGCCGCGCCAGGCATAGATCGACTGATCGTCGTCGCCTACCACGGTGAACTGGTTGCGCGTACCGATCAGCAGCTTCACCAGCAAATACTGGCTGGCGTTGGTGTCCTGGTATTCGTCCACGAGCAGGTAGCGGACCTTGTTCTGCCATTTCTCGAGAATGTCGGCGTGGTCCTGGAACAGCTTGACCGGCAACAGGATCAGGTCGTCGAAGTCCACCGCGTTGAACGCCTTGAGCGTGCGCTGGTAGTGGGTGTAGACGATGGCGGCGGTCTGCTCCTTGGGGTTGCGGGCGTTTTCCAGGGCCTCGGGCGGCAGGATCAGGTCGTTTTTCCAGGCGCCGATCATGTTCTTGATCTCATCCACGCCGTCGTCGCCTGAGTATTCCTTCTGCATGATGTCGGTCATCAGGGCCTTGACGTCGGTCTCGTCGAAAATCGAGAAGCCGGGTTTGTAGCCCAGCCGCGCGTGTTCCTTGCGGATGATGTTCAAGCCCAGGTTGTGGAAGGTGCAGACCGTCAGGCCGCGGCCTTCGCCGGCGCGCAGCAGGCCGCCGACCCGCTCCTTCATTTCCCGGGCGGCCTTGTTGGTGAAGGTCATGGCGACGATGTACTGGGCGCGGATGCCACAATTCTGGACCAGGTGCGCGATCTTGCGGGTGATTACGCTGGTCTTGCCGGAGCCTGCACCGGCGAGCACCAAAAGAGGGCCGCCGACATAGTTCACGGCTTCTTGCTGCCGGGGATTGAGTCGGGACAT